>NZ_JANPAB010000112.1:0-7997 GCF_031429695.1 Sphaerotilus sp. | reverse complement strand
CGACCCCCTGGCTCTCAGCGCCTTCGTGTAGGGCGACCAGTTCTTCGTCGTGTACTTCTTCTTCGCCGGCTTGCTCATCCCGTCAGCCTACCTCACCGCTCGACCACCGGCCGGCTGGGTGGGTTGTGCAACAAAGCCGTGCTCATGCGCATTTGCAACCTCACACCGAACGACTGAATTCTGTAGTGATGAGCACGCCGGCTCAGGACATATTGCCGCCATTCATCTAGGTTTATCAGCTTTGATGAGGACTTTCCCTCATAAGGGCAAGTCCGCGATCGGCTCCTTGGTCGCTCGCACGGCGGCGCTCTGCCATAGCGGCCGAACTCGGAAAGTTCCAAGTCCGGCGGTTGAATTCTGGCAAAGTTCCAGACTCAGTGGTGAATCCGTTCCAACATCAAGGACGTGGTGCTATCCAAGTCGTTGATTGGCGTAGCCAGAGGTTCCACGTTCAACGGTGTTCGACAGGAGATTCCGGCGGACGCGACCGCTTGCGCGGCCGAGCCTTCGACGGGTTCCTGCTTCATCGCGGCTGCGCGTCGTCCCCTCACGGGTCTGGCGCGTCTGACTTCCGCTCCACAGACTGCGGGTCTTTCGACCCAGACCGCGTGTCCCGCGGCCAGTATGTTCTTCGCGGCGTTCAGGTCCGCGTTCTCGCTGTGCCCGCACACTTCGCACGCGAAGCGGGCTTGCGTCGGCCGGTTCTCTCGGGCCGTGTGCCCGCAGGCGCTGCACCGCTGGCTCGTGTACGCCGGCTGCACTGGCACCACTGCGCCCCCTCGGGCCGCTGTCTTGTATTCCAGTTGTCGCCGTGCCTCGCCCCACGCCTGATCCAGGATCGAGCGGTTCAGCCCCGCCTTCTGCCGCACCCGTTGCCCCGGCTCGGTGGCGGTGCCCTTTGCGCTGGCACTCATCGCCACCACCTTCAGATCCTCGATGGCGATCACCGGATGAGCGTCGGCCCACTGCGTCGTCAGCTTGTGCAGCCAGTCGTTGCGCTGCGCCGCGATCCGGGCATGCACCTTCCCCAGCCGGTCGATCGCCTTGCGCCGATTCTTCGATCCCTTCACCTTGCGCGAGACACTGCGCTGGACTCGCTTCAGGTACTTCTGTTGCCGCTTCAGTGCGTTCAGCGGCGCCACGCACTCGCCGTCCGTCGTCGCCGCGAACAGCGCCACGCCGAAGTCAATTCCCAGCGTTGGCACCAGCCCCGCCGCCGGGATCACGTCAGCTTGTTCAACCTGGATCGACACGAACCAGCGACCCCGCTCCTGCGTCAGCGTGTAGTTCCGTACTTCACCTTCGACCGGCTGCGACTGGCGCATCCTCACCCACCCCAGCTTCGGTGGCTTCAGGCGCTGGTTCACCGTGTCGAGCTTGCAGTCCGATCCTTTCGGGAAGCGCAGTCCTGCGTCTTGGCCGCGTCCGCGAAACCGGGGATAGCCGCCTTGGCCATCGAAGAAACGTCGGTAGCTCGCCTCCAGCCGCTTCAGGGTTTGCTGTTGCGCCTGCACTGGTGTCTCGGACAACCACGCGGTGTCCGGCTCGTTGCGCCACGCCGTCAGCCAGCGGCACATCGCCGCGTAACCCGAGAACTTCTCGCCCGCCGCCCGGAGTCGCTGCTGTTCGCCGATGGCCCGGTTCCACACCCAGCGGCACGCACCAGCGAACCGGCGCAGGGCGTGCGCGGTGCCGGGCTTGGGGCGCAACTGGAAGCGGAAGGCTCGAATTGACATGATTGATACTGTATATAAAGCCAGTCAACAATGCCATAGGAAACTCGACCACCAAGCCAACGGCTCGCTGCGCGAGCCTGCGCTCTGCCTCCCCGTCCTGAAGGGCGGGGCTTCTCGCGCCTTCTGGTGACAGGTGCACCCCGTGAAACGAGGGGCGTTTCGCCCGGCGTATTCAGCCCCTGTCGGGCCTGCCGCCCGGCAGGCGGAACCGGGCCACCGCGTCACACAGCGTGCCGGCCTGGGTGGTCATTGCGGCGGCGGCCGCTGCGGTTTTCTCGACCAGCGCGGCATTGCGCTGGGTCGTCTGGTCGAGGGTCTGCATCGCCTGGCCGATCTGCTCGATGCCGGTGCGCTGCGCCCGTGTGCCGGCGGCGACATCGTCCAGCAGCTCGTTGACGCGCCGGGACGAGCCGACGATCGCGTCGATGGTCGCGCCCGCCCGGCGCACGACCGCCGTGCCCGCCTTGACCTCGCCCACGCTGCTGCCGATGAGCTGCTTGATCTCGCGGGCTGCCTCGGTGCTGCGGTTGGCCAGCATGCGCACCTCGCCGGCCACCACCGCGAAGCCCCGCCCATGCTCTCCGGCCCGGGCGGCTTCGACGGCGGCGTTGAGCGCCAGGATATTGGTCTGGAAGGCGATGCCGTCGATCGTGCCCAGGATCTCGGCGATGCGTGCGGACGAGGTGCGGATGCCGTCCATTGTCTCGATGACGACCCGCATTTCCTGCCCGCCGTCGGCCGCGACGGCTGCGGTCTGCCGGGCCATGCGGGCCACTTCCTCGGTATGGGCCGAGCCCTGCTGGATGGCGACGAGGATCTCCTCCATCGCGGTGGACGACTCTTGCAGGCTGGCCGCCGATTGGTCGCTGCGGGTGGCGAGGTCCTGCATGCCGGCGGCCATGGCGAGGCTGGAGTCCGCCATGGCGTCGCTGCAGCGGCGCACGCTGGCCACCATCTGCCGCAGCGCGTCCTGCATGCGCTTCAGATCGCCCATCAGCACGGCGGCTTCATCGCGTCCCCAGGGGGCGGGCGAGGTGGTGAGGTCGCCGGAGGTCATCGCGGTCAGGTGGCGCCGGGTTTCCTGCAGGCCGCCTTGCATGACCTTGTAGAAGCTCAGCCCGAGATAGACCGTCACCAGCAGGGCGCCGAGCAGGGTGGCCATGACGAGGCGCATCTGGCGCTGGAGGAAGGGCGTGATGGCGGCGGTGTGGACTGCCGAGCCGATGACCCAGCCCCAGGGATCGAAGCCCTGGACATAGGCGAGCTGGTTCGCAGGGGCGGCGCTGCCGGCCGGTGGATCCTGGTGGGGGACGAAACCGCCGCCGTTCGTGTTCTGGAGATCACCCAAGTGCTGGTCATGGATCCAGACCTGGGCCTCGGCGCCGTGGTGCAGCCCGGTGATGGCTTGCCGGGCCAGCGCCTGGGCCGCGGGCCGGGTGAGGACGCCGCTGGTCTCCTGCGTGTGGGCCCAGTCGAGCAGGTGGTGCACGGTGTCCACTTGCTGGTGGGCGGCCTCCTTGCGGCTGTCCAGCAGGGTGTCGGACAGGGTGACCAGTTGCAGCGCGAGCAGCGCACCGACCGGCAGGGCGAACGACAGCAAGACGATGAGCGCCTTGGCCGTGAAGCCCATGCGGCGAAACAGCCGCACGCCAGGGGCCCAGAGCCCGTGGTGGGCGAAGAAGCCGGTGGTGTCGATCGGCTGGACCGGGGTAAACGTGGGTACTGCCGAGCCTTTCGGGAGAATGGCTGACATGGGTAGGGCTCTCTGTCCGTGGGGGGAGAAGGATCATGGCTGGTCGCCGGGTGGGGGCTCGCTTGATAAGCGTCAACTTGCCGGGCAGTTCGTGGGGCGGGTGCGGGCGACCGGTCATGGTTGCGTAAGGACTGCGTGCCTGCTGCTGATGGCACGGTGGGCCGTTCATTGGCATGCAGAATCGGGTGGTCCGCATGTGCACTGCGAACTCAGCATGAACGCTTTGACCTTGAAGCTCCTCGCGACGCCGGATGGCCGGTACATCGTCGTCCGTGGCCGCCTGTGGCGAGCGGCCAATCCCGGTCTCGCGCCGGACCTGCATGCGGCGCTGGTGCGCGACCTGATGCAGGCGCGGCGGGACATCCGGGATGCCGGTCGCGCAGGAGATGCCGAGCGGCTGGCGGCGGCCCGCGCTGCGGTCCACGCGGCCAAGGTGGCCTTGGGCGAGCGCGGCCCGGTCTGGTGGACCGATGGCGCCAAGGATTTCAATCGGCATCTGGTCAAGAACACGCCGTATGCGGGGTGGTTCAGTGCAGAAAGCCCCGCGCCGAGCCCATTGCATCCGCCCTGAGATGAATTATCTCCATGCAGATAATTTTGGATAATCGCCACTGCTGACGGGGTGAAGCTGGTCGGGACTCGGCTGGCTACAATGGCGGCAACACGGCCCCTGTCGGTTGATGCGCTTCGGTGCAAAGACTGCTCAGGGGTTTTTTCATGGCTTCACCCGCTCGTACTCGACGAACTGCCCGTTGAATCCGATCTTGCGCGTGATGCGGCGGCGCCTAGTGTTGACGACGATTCCCGTTGGCACCTGGGTGGTCAGGCCGGCGTTGTAGTCGCGGATGCGGGTGGACTCGCGCAGCGTCACCCCGAGCCGGGTCAGCGCCATCGGTCCCAGGACTTCCAGCGGACGTGCCGGAATGGGTTGTCCGGACAGCACGCTGCGCTTGGCCTTGGCGTACAGCCCCACGCCCAGTCGCACCAGCAGTCCTTGGTCCACCAGCGCCTTCAGGGCACGCTTGACCGATGCCTTGCTCCCGAACGCCTGGAAGTCCACGGGGCGAAGGACCAGTTCATGGCGGCGCTGGACTGAGCGTTTGATGCGGTCGGTGATGTTCATGGTGCCGAACTCCGGTCAGGCACTTCAGAAGAAAATTCATCTAACCTGTTGGCCCTTGCCCTTGCCCTTGCCCTTGCCCTTGCCCTTGCCCATGCGGCAGCGGCAAGAGATACAAGAAGTGCTGCCTTGGCTGACGCGCACTATGGTCAAGCCGGCCATCGGGTGTTCTTGAAGTAGCCGAGTTCCGCCTGGATCTGATCGATCTTCGTGGTCTCAGCCGGATCCCAGTGCGGCATGTGCAAGTAGACGATGTCCGAGGAGTGGCCTCGCTTTCCCGCTTGCGGCCTGTCTGTGGCAATGCCAACGACCGTTTTCACTGAACCGCATCGGCCGCGAACGACAAGGCACCGCAGCATCAGTTCACTGGCACGCTGCTCGCGGTCTGCCGAATCGCCGGCTGTGAAGACGAACGCTGTTTGGTTATCCGCGACGACAACTCTTGCGGCCACATGTTTGGTAGTCGGGTGCAGGAACTCCAGAAAGGCATCCGCAAGGTTGGCGCGATAACCACGGGGTTGCATCGCCATGGCGGCCAGTGCGAGTTCGTTTTGCGTGACCTCCCTGCGGAACATGTCGAACATCCCATCCGTGAGGAGGTCTTCGACAAAATGCTCGATCAGCCGGTCCCAAACGTAGGAGGACTCGAGATCATTATTCCGTGCAAGGTAGTCAGGATGTTTGATCAGAGCCTCCCAGACGCCTTCTTGGATCAACGCCAGCGCCGGCTCGCCCGTGTCCGGATCGAACATGCCAAAGTCTTCGCCGTTCTGGACATAGAGCGCAAGAAGATCCTCTGCGCCGGAGCCAACGAAGACCGGCTTGGCGCCACGTTCGAAGATGCGTTCGACAGCAAACAAGTAGCGAACGAAGTCCGTGATCGTCGTGAGTTCGCTGAAGAATGCCTGCAAGCTGAACTCGTCAAGCAGGTGGACAAATCCGTGGCCCAGATCGCCCCACTTCAGGGGGACGTTACCTCTGCCGCCTAGGGAGACCGTGATTCGATGGAAGCGGCGATCCGATTTTTGCGCCAGCACAACCTCTCGACCATCGCTGCGAACCACGCGATCGGCGACGCGAAGCCAACGCTCGGCACCCCAGATCTGCTGGACCGACTTGTCGATGGCGGCCTTCTGCCACCGCTCCCAACCCACGGTGTCGCCCGTGTCATGAAACTCGATCTCTTTCACAGAGATGATGATGATGTGGGGGCCGCACACCACCAAGCAGTCACACAGTTCTTTCCCGCCTTTGCCGACTGGGTTCGGGTGCGTCCACAACCTCATGAAGCTGCTGGTGCTCAGCTCGTTGACCAGACATTCAGATGGTGTGAAACCTGCATTCATGGATCTGAGAGATGAAGATTGCCAAGTGGCAATGGGTTTATGGTGCAGCGCCGCTAGCGGCAAGCTCAATTTTTCGGCCATGCTTGATGCCCAGCCGATAAACAGACAGGGCTGGATTTCGCTCGGCGCTACACGGATGCGGGGGGCGTTGTCGCCGTCTAGGGCGGCAAAGGTGCGGGGAGTCAAGCCCCGGAGCGTCTGACCGTTGCTGGCGCTTGCCCCGGATCAGAGAGTCCCAATTTCAAAGATATTTTATGAGCATTATTTTTAGCAGTGCTGGGTATCTCCGTTTGACTGATTTATGAGCTTAGTGGTTTTAGTGGCTCGTACATTGGTTGGTGAATCACCCTTACACACATGCAAGCGAATCATAGGTATGCGTGGCGGCCATGCTCTTGCACAAGGTCGTCGAGAACATCATAGGGACAGGATGGCTAAAAACCAGATGGCTCTCAATATTGCCAATCGTGCCAAGACCTAAGTAGTTAGCCAATTCTCCTATGTGCTCTCGAAGTATTTCCATACGATCTAGATGCTTTCTGAGAGAGTCGCGCTTCTTCCCATCCGTAGAAGCCCAGCCTCGATAATCAGAGAGCTGCTCAGCGATTTCACCATAAGTCTTTTTAAACTGTAGATCCTTGCACTCAATAATCAATATGCGGCCGGAATTGCCATTCCAAGCGAGTACATCAATGTCTCCATAATCTCGATTAAATCCCTTTTGCAGAGCCTTGGTTAGCCTAACTTCTCGGTCCACCTTCCATCCGAGCTGCTCCATTCTAGAAGCAACGCGCTTATTAAAATCCGCGCCATCTCGTTCGCGGGCCATTCCAGCATATCTCCGCATAGCTGGTCCCAAATGGTCATCAGCATATGAACCGTCGTAGTAGTTGCCCACCATAGAGCTGAAGCCTTCGCGGACCAATGCAGGATTAATTAGGTATGTTGCACCCCCATTTTTTTCCAACCGAATCAAGGGTCGTCGCAGTAAGCCAAGTCGCCTTTTAAACCTAGATGGCGCAATATCTTTCCACGAATAGCCTTTTGGGGGCGTTCGCCACTCAGGTCTAGCCACCAACTCAAGAGATTCAACAATAATCATGCCAGCATTCGAGTTATCTGCCAACGCTATCAATTCCGCTCTCGAAAACGTGAAAATCATTTGATGATGCTCAATGCCATAATTCTCCAATGCATCAACAAACCTTCTGTATTCATCCAGGGATACACCGAATTCCTGCAGCCATGCATCTAAGAAAAATGGGGATACCCCACTATCACTGGAGTTTTCGAGGATGGTTGCCCCGCGAAGGCTTTTGGCATACTTATTGGCTGAAGAAGCATATCGGTACTCGCTGCTTGCTTTGCTAAAGGGTTCAATAACTGTGTCCATAAAATGGTGGTGCGCATGCACATCACCGAGCGGTTGGATTTCCAACTCCGGCTCCAATAAATCCCAGTGGATCAAGCCCGACCAGCCACTTAGATGGAAAATCTGTGCGCTTTGCGCAAGCATCAAAGCCAAATCTAATTCGCCCGGCATATTTCCGCCATTGAGAGGCGCCTCGCACAACACCATTTCAATGAGATTGCGAGTGGATTGTAATGTGCCATTGAGTTTGAACTCGTGCCTAGACATCCCTTCCATAACTTCAGTTTTATTCTCTCGCAGCGCAAGCATTGCCGCAGCCGTTTTATGCCACCAATCACGAGAATGACTGGCTGACTCGTAGTTGATCAACAGTGCATTTAGCAAGGCTTTGCGTTCAAAATGCTTTAAGTGATCCGTCAGGTCTATTAGTAACTGATCGACAAGTGTGCGGAGAAAAGACAAGCATTCTTGCTTGCCGCTGATCTTGCCGCCGTCCTTCGGATCCCTTACTTGCCAACCCAGCCCAAGCTTATTAACACCCTAATTAGAAGCAGTACACTGGACCATTGACCGGAAAGAGGTGAAGCCGATGACAACGCCAGACGGACGCCAACTCTCGGAAGAGTCGTTGCAATTGCTGCGCCGCCAAGCACACCGACTGCGGCACGAG
>NZ_JANPAB010000111.1:0-23501 GCF_031429695.1 Sphaerotilus sp. | reverse complement strand
AGGACTCATAATCCTTTGGTCGTAGGTTCAAGTCCTACACGGCCTACCAATTCCTTGCCCACTGCCTGCCCAAGGGCCCGGTCCAGGTGCGTGTAGCCTCCATCGACCACGATCCACTGTCCCGTGGTGTGGCTCGACCGCGGAGACAGCAGGAACACCACCATGTCGGCGATTTCCTCTGGCGTTGTCATGCGCCGGCCTAGCGGAATGCGCCGCTCGATGGCGGCCAGCGCCGCGGCGGGATCCGGCAGCCGGTCCAGCTCGTTGCGGTACATCGGCGTCATCACCTCGGCGGGGATGACCGCGTTGACCCGGATGCCGTCGTCCCGCAGGGCGGCGGCCCATTCGCGGGTCAGCCCGAGCAGCGCGCCCTTGCTGGCGACGTAGCCGCTGGTGTCGCCCTGGCCGGTCAGCGCGGTCTTGGAGCCGATGTTGACGATGGCCGCACGACCCGCCGGGCCGTGGGCCTGCAGGTGCGGCAGACACAGGTGGGCCATCAGGTAGCAGTGCGTCAGGTTGCGGTCGATGGATTGCACGAAGGCGCTGCGGCCGGCCTCCAGCCCGACGTGGTCGTTGACGCCCGCGTTGTTCACCAGCCCGTGCAGACCTCCGAGTGACTCGGTGGCCCGAGCCACCGCTGTGCGGCAGGCGGCCTCGTCCGTCAGGTCGAGCTGGTGGAACTGCGCCGCGGGCTGCAGCGTGCGCAGCGTATGCGCGAAGTCTTCCGGCAGCGGATCACGCCCGAGGATCACCGGGATCGCGCCTTCGCGCGCCAGGCTCAGCGAGATGGCCGCGCCAATGCCCGATCCGCCGCCGGTGACGAGGTAGGCGCGGTCGTTCAGGTGCAGGTTCATGGGGTTGGTGTGTCGGCAAGGAGGAGGCCGTAGAAGCGGGCGGCATTGGTGCAGCGGATGGCGTCGCGTTCGGCCTCGGTCAAGGGCTGCACCAGGGTTTCGCTCACGTCGATCCAGCGGGCGTAGTCGGCCGCGAGGTTCAGCACCGGCCAGTCGCTGCCCCACAGCAGCCGCTGCGGGCCGAACAGCGCCAGCAGCGTGTCCCACACCGGCTGCAGCGCTGCGACGCCGGGCGGACCACCGGTGCGGGCAGGGCCGGCGGCCTCTGTCAGTAGGCCGGAGAGCTTGCATTGCACCCCGGGCAGTGCCGCGAGTGCCGCCAGCCCGCTGCGCCACGCCGCGGCCCAGTCGCCGGACCAGCCTTGCGCAAGCTGTGGCTTGGCGGCGTGGTCGATCACCACGGGCAGTTCCGGCCAGTCGTGCAGGAAGCGCAGCAGCGGCTGCAGATGCCACGGCTGCACCAGCGCATCGAAGCGCAGCCCGAGGCGAACGAGCGTGCGCATGACCTCGGGATGCGGCGCCCGGGCGATCCAGTCGGCATCCGGCAGATCCTGGAGCATGGGCCGCACGCCTTTCAGCTTGGGATGTCGCGCCCAGCGTTCCAGCGTCGCCACCGATTCGATCCGGCCCAGGTCCACCCAGCCGACCACGCCGCCGATGAAGGGATGCGTCTCGGCCAGCGACAGCAGGAAGTCGGTCTCGGCCTCGCTGTCCGCTGCCTGCACCAGCACGGTCTGCACCACGCCGTGTGCGCTCAGCAGTGGCTGCAGGTCGGCAGGGTCGAAGTCGCGGCAGATCGGGGCCAGCGCCGCCACGTCCGGGCGCAGCCAGTGGTAGTCACCGCGCGCGGGGTGCCAGAAATGCTGGTGGGCGTCGATGCGCCGGGGCGGAGTGGGGGCCATGTGGGCGGCATCTTGGCCACTTTGCTGGCCCGTGGAGCGGGGAGTTTCCCTCGGCTGCTCAGGCGAGGAGGGTGCGGACGTGGTGCCGCTCGCCGTTCGCCAGCGTGTCATCGGCGAGCAGGCGCAGCACCGCCGCCGCCACGTCCGCGACTTGGCCGAGCGCCCCGTCGCGCTGGCGCTGGGCGAAGGCCGCCGCGCCGGGGTAGTCGTCGGGCGAGGCGCTGCGCAGCGTGGCCTGCATGCCGGTATCGAGCGCGCCGGGATCGATGCTCAGGGCGCGGAAAGGGTGGGGTTGCCGCGCCTGCTCGGCGGCCACGACGCGCAAAAACTGGTCCATGCCCGCCTTGGCCGCGCTGTAGAGCGACAGTCCGGCGTGGGCGCGCACGGCGGCCCCCGAGGTGATCTGCGCCACCACCTTGCGGCCGGGGCAGGACTGGAAATGCGCCATCGCCGTCGCGAGGAAGGTGATGCCCGAGACGAGGTTGACGTTCAGCGCGTCGATCAGCGCGCCGACCGGCTTGTTCGCTGCGGGGCCGACCGGCTGCACCGTGCCGGCGTTGTGGATCACCAGCAGCTCGGCGACCGACAGCGGATCGATCCCGGCCAGCACCTCACCCAGCGCCTGTGCAACCGCCGCCGGCTGCGCCAGATCGACACGCACCGAATCCGCCGTCGGGGCCGAGCGCGACAGCTCGATCACGCGCCAGCCGCCGGCCTGCAACTGCGTGACCAGCGCCCGCCCGAGGCCGCGCGAGCCGCCCGTGACCAGCGCAAGCCTTGGGTTCACAGCACCACCTTGCGCGCGTGCAGCGCTTCGGCCTGACCGCTGGGCGCGCGGCACTCGATGCCGCGCAGCGCCATCAGCCCCTGGAAGGTCGCCTCGGTGAACCAGCCCTTCGAGCGCTGCGACCCGAAGTGCTTCATCAGGTGGCGCACTTTGCGGCGGGCGATGTCTGCGGGCAGCGGCACGTAGACATTGGGCTGGCCGAGGTCGCCCTCGTATTTCGGGATCTCGTACTCCAGCACGAGGTGGTCGCGCCAGGCCTGCCAAGTGAGTTCGGCCACGGTGCGGTGGTCCTGGTGGCGGTCTTCCAGGCGGTGGGTGAGCACGAGGTCGGGCGTGGTGCGCCGCCCCAGATCGGCGAAGAAGGCCTTCATCCGCGCCGTCTCCGACGGGAAGTGCGCATCGCTGAAATCGCCGATCACCACCTCGGCGGACGCCGCACCCTTCAGCAGTGCCTTGGCGCTGCGCCGCGCCTCCAGCGCGCGCTCGCCGGGCGCGCTCAGCACGACCCAGGTGACATGCACTTCCGGCACCTCGGCCAGCCAGCGCAGCACGGCGCCGCTGCAGCCGATCTCGATGTCGTCGCTGTGCGCGCCCAGGCAGAGCAGGTCCAGCCGGTGCCGTCCGGCCGCGGGATTCAGGGATAGCACGTGGACACCGTCCTGGGTTCGAGGCGCTCGGGCTTCCAGACCATCCACGGACAGTTGCCCTTGCCCTCCATCCGGTCGTAGGTGATCTTGTCCTTGAAGGTGTCCATCGGCTGCCAGAAGCCGCGGTGGCGGAAAGCACCGAGCTGGCGCTGGGCAATGAGCCGCTGGAAGGGCGCTTCCACCAGCTCGTCGCCTTCCTCTAGCACGTCGAAGATCTCGCGGCGCAGGCAGAAGAAGCCGGCGTTGATCCAGTACGGGCGTTCGTTGAGCGGGCCGAAGCTGGTGACGATGCCGTTGTCGTCGCCGTGCAGCGCGTGAAAACTCTGCGGCGAGGGCACGGTGGCGAAGCTCGCCGTCACGCCGCTGGCCTGGAACTCGGCGAGGTGCTGGTCCAGCGGCAGGTCGCTCAGGCCGTCGGCGTAATTGGCCAGGAACATCTCGTCATCGCCGAGGTACTTGCGGGCCCGCAGCAGGCGCTGGCCGATGTTGGCATGCAGGCCGGTGTCCACGAAGGTGATCTTCCAGTCCTGCAGGTCGCTGCGCACCAGGTCCACCTTGCGCCCGCCTTCGCTGAGCACGAAGTCGTTGGACAGGCACTCGTTGTAGTTCAGGAAGTACTCGCGGATCAGGTCACCCCGGTAGCCCAGGCACAGGATGAACTCCTTGTGGCCGAAGTGCGCGTAGTAGCGCATCAGGTGCCACAGGATGGGCCGCACGCCGATGTTGACCAGCGGCTTGGGGATGGTGTCGGAGTGCTCGCGCAGGCGCGTGCCGAGTCCGCCGCAGAAGAGGACGACTTTCATGGGGGAGGGCCTTTCTTTCGGGATTCGGAATCGGATGCGGCTTCGGTACGCTCCAACGTGCGCAGCAGCCCGGCACGTTCGAGCGCACTGGCGGCTTGTTCCACCTGCGCGAACGGCAGCCGGGCGCGCTCGGCGATGGCGAGCAGGTCGCGGGTGCCGTCGGCCTGGTTGAGCACCCACAGCAGCGCGTGTTCGAACGCGCCGGGGGCTCCGCCACCGACGCTGCCGTAGAGGCCGCGCTTGCCGAGTCGCGGCTCGCCTTTGGGGCTGAGGTTGAGCGGCGTTCGGTTGGCGTCGAGCACCGAGGCGAGCCGGGCGAGTGTCTGCAAGGCCGAGGCGAGCTGCGCGGGGCGGATCAGGGTCAGGTCGTCGGCGCTGGTGTGGTACTCGGCGTAGGTGCTGTTGGGCGAGCGGGTGAGGCGGCCCACGGCCAAGTCGAAACCGGGTGAGCAGAACTGGCGCTCGTCGTAGCCGTAGGGTTCGAAGTCGAGCAGCACGGCGTCCGTGCCGCGCAGGACGTGGGCCGCGGCGCGGTCGGTCAGCGTGTCGCCGCGGCGGCTGTGCTTGTAGTGCAGCACGCCCGGATCGCCCAGCAGCCCGAGCACCAGCCCGGCGCGCACGCGACCGAGATGCTCCTCGTTGCGCGACAGCCAGGCCAGCGAGCCGATCGTGCCGGGGCCGAAGATGAAGCGCCACGTCAGCCGCGGTTTCGTCGGCGCTTGATGCAGCGCCCGCGCCAGCTCGACCGCGACGGCGATGCCGCTCAGGTTGTCGTTCGCCAGCGAGGGATGGCAGGTGTGCGTGTAGACCAGTACCTCGTCGTCGGATGCACCCTGGCCCGGAATCACCGACTCGGCGTAGCTCAGGTGCCCCGGCGCCAGATCAGCGTCGATCACCACCTCGTAGGGGCCGGGGCCGAGCTGCTCGCGGTCGCGGTGGCGCAGGCAGAAGCCCCACTGCTCGCGGTAGTAGCTGGTGCGGTACGGAATCCAGTCCGGCCGGTCGGGCAGCGAGTGCAGGTGCGGCTGGAGTTCTTCCAGCGTCATCGTGCGGCGCACCGGCACCGAGTAGCCCATGACGTGCAGGTTGTGGGCGCGGAAATCGACCACGCGGTGTCCTGCAGCGTCGGCAATCCATGCGTCCCGGATGTTCCACTCGCGCGGGATCTCCCAGTCGCAGGCGGGCGTGCCGCTCGGGACTTCGGTGCGGATGAGCGGGATACGCTCGCCGATCCGGTCGAGCGTCTGGCGCACGCCGTCGCCGGTCAGGCTGCGGCACAGCGGGTAGAGCGCCTCGATCAGCGCCCAGGCGTCGGCCGCTGCACTGCCGGCCGCGTCGTCGGGGAGCAGGGCGTCAAGCAGCATCCTGCGTCCCGGCTGCGGTCCCGGCGCCGTAACGCTGGCGGTGGGCCGCTTCGTCGAAGAACGGGCCGTCGCGGTCGCGCTCGGACATCGCCGTCACCGGCAGCGGCCACGCCAGTCCGAACGCCGGATCATCGGCCCGCACGCCCGCGCCGAGATCGCCCCGGTACACCTCGGTCATCATGTAGAACACCTCGCTGTCGTCCACCAGCGTCTGGAACCCATGCGCCACGCCGCGTGGAATCCACAGCGCATTGCCGAGCGTCGCATCCAGCTCCACCGACACGGTGGCCCGGTAGGTCGGCGACTCGGGCCGCAGGTCGAGCAACTGGTCGAACACCCGGCCGCGGGTGCAGCGCACCAGCTTGCATTCCGTGGCGGGCGGCCACGCGAAATGCATCCCGCGCAGCGTGCCGGCGCGGACGTTGAACGAGGTGCTGGTCTGCACCATCGCCGCATCCAGGCCCGGTCCACCGTGTGCGGCGAACGTCTCTCGGCACCACGTCCGCGCAAAGGAGCCGCGCTCGTCGGCCATCGGCGCGAGGCGGATGTGCCGCACGCCGTCGATGGCCGTCGGCTCGAAGACCATCGTCAACGGGCGCTCCAGAACAGGTCGTCGTCCACCTGCCCGGTGCGCTGCAGGTATTGCAGCTGCTTCAGGCGGGTGTAGGCGCGCCAGCGGTGGTCGGCCTCGGTGAAATCGATGCGCTGGAACAGGCTGGCCAGCTCTTCGGCACCGCGCTGGGCGGTCCAGCGGGCGACAAAGCCGGGCAAGCGCTTCTCGATCTTCTCGAACGAGACGCGGTAGCTGCGGTTGTCCGCGCTCGGCGGGCCGGCGGTGACTTCGCAGCCGGGGAATGCGGCGGCGACGAGCTGGGCGATCTCGCGCACGCGGAAGTTCTCGTCCGTGCGGCCGACGTTGAAGACCTCGCCGTTGACCGCGTCCGCAGGCGCTTCCACCGCGCAGCGCATCGCCTCGCAGATGTCCTCGACGTGGACGATCGGCCGCCACGGGCTGCCGTCGCTGACCATGGCGATGCGCCCGGTCGTGCGGGCCAGCGCGCAGAGGTCGTTGAGCACGATGTCGAATCGCATCCGTGGCGACGGCCCGTAGGCGGTGGCGTTGCGCAGGAAGACGACGCTGAACTCGTCGCTGGCCATCGGCGTCACGTCGCGCTCGACCAGCGTCTTGCACACCGCGTAGGTCGTCTGCGGATTGACCGGCGAGCGTTCGTCCAGGAACTCGCCCGTGCCGACGCCGTAGACGCTGCACGACGAGGCGTAGACGAATCGCTTCACCCCCGCCTCGCGGGCGGCCTTGGCGATGCGCAGCGAGCCTTCGTGGTTGATCTTGAGCGTGATCTCGGGGCGGTTCTGGCCCAGCGGGTCGTTGGACAGCTCGGCGAGGTGGATCACGGCGTCGAAGCCCGCGAAATCGGCCGGCTCGACGTGGCGCAAGTCCTTGCACAGCGTGCGGGCGCCGATGCGGGTGGCGAGCGGGTCGTGGTAGAGCCGGCCATCGCCGTAGTAGCCGATGTCCAGGCCGGTGACTTCGTGGCCCGCGGCTTCGAGCCAGGGGGCGAGGCGGGCGCCGATGTAGCCCTCGGTGCCGGTGACGAGAATTTTCATGGGGTGCAGCTCGGTGAACAGGTCAGCAGGGCAGGGTCAGAACACGGTGACTTCCGGGATCGGCACGACGAACTGCCCGCCCCATTCGCGGATGTAGGCGGCGTCGCGGGCGATCTCGTCCTTCAGGTTCCACGGCAGGATCAGCACGTAGTCGGGCTTCGCTTCGCGGATGGCAGACGGCGCGAGGATCGGAATGCGGGTGCCGGGGGTGAACTTGCCCTGCTTGTAGGGGTTGGCGTCCACCGTGAAGTCGAGGAAGTCGGTGCGGATGCCGCAGTAGTTCAGCAGCGTGTTGCCCTTGCCCGGCGCGCCGTAGCCGACGACGGTCTTGCCGCGCGACTTGGCGTCGATCAGGAAGGCCAGCAGCTTGCGCTTGGTCTCGCGCACGCGGTCGCCGAAGCCCTGGTAGCGCTCGGTGCCGAGGTAGCCGTCGGCGATCTCGCGTTCGCGCAGCGCGTGGACGCGCTCGCCGACGGGGCGTGCGGTGTCTTCAGTGTGGCGGGCGTAGATGCGCAGCGAGCCGCCGTGCGTGGGCAGCTCCTCCACGTCGAACAGCGTCAGGCCGTGGTGCGCGAAGACACGCTCGACCGTGACCAGCGACAGGTAGCTGAAGTGCTCGTGGTAGATGGTGTCGAACTGCACGCCCTCGATCAGGCGCAGCAGGTGCGGGAACTCCATCGTGAGGGTGCCGCCCGGCGCGAGCAGGGACTTCATGCCGCCAACGAAGTCGTTCAGGTCGGGCACATGCGCGAGCACGTTGTTGCCCAGCAGCAGGTCGGCGTGGCCGTGTTCTCGGGCGATGTCGGCGGCGGATTCGCGGCCCATGAAACGCACCGTCGTCGGCACCCCGCGTTCGACCGCCACCTTGGCGACATTGGCGGCCGGCTCGATCCCCAGCACCGGGATGCCGGCGGCGACGAAGTGCTGGAGCAGGTAGCCGTCGTTGCTGGCGATCTCCATCACGCGGCTGTGCGGGCCCAGCTGGAAGCGATCCGCCGCCATCACGGCGTAACGGCGTGCATGTTCCACCCAGCTCGACGAGTAGGACGAGAAGTAGGCGTACTCGCTGAAGATCGAATCCGGCGCCACGAACTCCTGCAGCTGCACCAGGTGGCAGTCATCGCAGACGTAGGCGTGCAGCGGGAAGAACGGCTCCATGTCGGCGAGCTGGTCCGGCGCGATGTGCGTCTGGCACAGCGGGCTCATGCCCAGATCGACGAAGCTGGTGCGCAGCGGCGCCTTGCAGAAGCGGCATGCGAGGGCGGAAGAAGGTCGTGTCATGTCGGGAAGATCGGCGGTTCGGGGGGAAGGTTGAGCGTGGGGGCTCAGGTACCCAGGCGCTTGGTCCACCGGGTCACGGTTTCCCAGACCGGGTTGGCGCGGCTGGTGGACATCACGGCACCGGCCATCGACTCCGGCAGGAAGAGCGCACCCGTCGCCCAGGCCAGCATGGCGGCGCGCTGTGTCTCGTTGTAGCCCGGGCAGGCTTTCAGTGAATCGCGCATCAGCCGCCAGAGGCTGCCTGCGGTGTCCTGCGGGAAGGGATGCGATGCCTGCGCCCAGCGCCATGACGTGATGCGGTGGCGCACATGGGTCGGCAGCATCAGGAAAGGGCCGTCCACCACGATGCCCGAGCGTTCGCGCAGCAGGGCCATGGTGCGATCGCGGCTGCGCTCGACCAGGCTGACTTCGAGGCCGATGCTGCCGCTGTAGTTGCCGCGGTAGCCGGGGGCGGCTTGCGTGTCGGGCTTGCGGTGCAGGCGGTAGCCGCCGAGTGGCCGGTCGGCGCCGACCACGCGGCCGTGGAAGGGCGCGGTGACGAAGGGCACGGTGTCGGTGCAGATCGGCCAGTCCTCGGGCTTGACCGGGAAGTAGGGCGCCACGGCCGAGCGCCGGTAGAGGTTGCCGCTGCCGGGCGGGCCGGCGTAGTGGCCTAGCGCGCGGATGACGGGTACCACGTCGCCGTCATGGCGCAGGAAGGGAATCACGCCCCCGAGCAACGCGCCTTCGGCGTCGATCAGGCGCATCGGGTAATGGACCTTGGCGGTGCCGGCATCCGCCAGCGACAGGCAGGTGGCCATCGCGTCGTTGTCCAGCACGTCATCGGCGTCCAGCCAGACGATCCACTCGCCCCGGGCGGCCTCGATGCCGAGGTTGTAGCCCTGGCCCTGGCCGATGTTGACCGCCTGCCGCACCAGCCGCACGCGGTCGCCGTAGCGGGCGATGACCGACAGCGAGTCGTCGGTCGAGCCGTTGTCCACCACGATCACTTCGCAGCCGGGCAGCGTCTGGCGCAGGGCGGAGTCGATCGCCGCGCCGACGAACCGGGCGTAGTTGTAATTCAGGACGACGATCGAGACTTGCATCGGGGTGTACCGGGAAGGGAACGGTCAGGCTCCGGTGTATTGGAACCTGAATCGTAAATGAACGTAACTTTTATGCTGCGAATGCTGGGATATCGGCACCAGTCGGGCAATCCCGAGGTGTCGGGTCCTTCGCCGCCCGGACGAGGGGGCCGGGCAGGCCGGATTTGCGCGGTCATGGACATCTGATGGATACCATCGCCGCATGAATCGCATCCCGCACCGACCCCTTGCGCTGGACAGTCTGCGCAGCTTCGAGGCCGCGGCGCGGCGCCTGAGTTTCAGCGCCGCGGCCGAGGAACTGCACCTGACCCAGCCCGCCATCAGCCGCCAGATCAAAGGCCTGGAGGACGCGCTGGGCGCACAGCTTTTCCACCGCGCCACACGCAAGGTCGAGCTGACGCTGGCCGGACAGACGCTGCTGCGCACCGTGCAGCCCGCACTGGCGCGGCTCGACGCCTGCGTGCGCCAGATCCGCATGACGCGCAGCCGGGCGCTGGTCAGCGTGGCGACGTTTCCGTCCTTCGCCTCGCTGTGGCTGATGCCGCGCCTGCCTGATTTCGAGCGCGCGCACCCGGATGCCGATCTGCGCATCGCGGCGTCCGACCGTCTGGTCGAGGTCGAGGATGTCGAGCTGGACGTGGCGTTGCGCCACTGCCGTGCGGACCGGGTGCCGGCCGGCGCGGTGCGGCTGTTCGGGGAGGTGCTGACGCCGGTGGTCAGTGCCGGGCTGGCGGATGCAGTCGCGCGTGGCCACGCGCCGCGGCTGTCGTGCCCGGCCGACCTGACCGAGCACACGCTGCTGGAGATGGACGACGGCCATTCGCCGTCCACCTTGCTGTCCTGGCCGAGCTGGCTGGCCGGCTGCGGGCTGGCGCAACTCACGCCTCGGCGCTGGATCAGCGTCAACTACACCCACCAGCAGGTGCAGGCTGCGCTGGCCGGCCAGGGCGTGGCGCTGGCGCGGCTGGCGATGGTGCACGACGCGCTGGCGCGTGGTGATCTGATCGAGCCCTTCGGGACGGCTGGGCGGCGCTGGGCGGAGCCGTGCTACTGGCTGGTGCCGCTGGTGCCACCGCTGCGCAGCGGCGTGGCTGCCGCCCCACGTCCCGAAGTCCGGGCCTTCACCGAATGGGTGCTGGCGCAGGCGGCACTGACCCGGCTGGCCATCGGCGATGTGGCCGATCCGGAAGTCGATGCACACGTCGATTGAGGTCGGCGCCATGCATGTCGCTGGCGCATGCATGCCATGCAGGATCGTCACCCGAAACGTCGGCATGGCCGCGTAGCATCGTGGCCATCCCATCGACAGCATCGAAAGGAATGACCCCCATGCAGCTCTACATCGGCAACAAGAACTACTCGTCCTGGTCCATGCGGCCGTGGGTGCTGCTGCGGCAGTTCGGCATTCCCTTCGACGAGGTGATGGTGCGCTTCGACAGCTTCGATGCCGGATCGGTCTTCAAGACCACGCTGGCCAGCCTGTCGCCGACGGGCAAGGTGCCGCTGCTGGTGGATGACGACGGGCTGGTGGTCTGGGACACGCTGGCGATGGCCGAGTACCTGGCCGAGCGCCACCCGGAGCGTGCGCTGTGGCCGCGGGATGCCCGGCGCCGTGCGCGCGCCCGGTCCTTGTGCGCCGAGATGCACTCGGGGTTCACGGGACTGCGCAGCGCCTGCCCGATGAACATCGAGGCGTCGCTGCCCGAGATCGGCGCGCTGGTGCTGGCGGAACAAGCTGCGGTGCAGGCCGATCTGGACCGGCTGGTGGCGATGTGGAGCGAGGCGCTGGTGGACAACGGCGGGCCGTTCCTGTTCGGCACGTTCACCATCGCGGACGCCTACTTCGCGCCGGTGGTGGCGCGGCTGCGCACCTACGCGCTGCCGGTGCCGCCACGGGTGGCCGAGTGGATGGCGCAGGTCTGGGCTGCGCCCGGCGTGGCGGCCTGGGTGGCCGAGGCGCTGGCCGAGCAGGATTTCCTGGATTTCGAGGAACCGTACCGCTCAGGCCGCTGAGCCCTTGTGCCGGTTCGGCCGCAGCCGATGTCCGGCACCTCGCGTCACTCGTCGCCGTGGACGCTGGCGAGCAGGGATTCGCGCGAAGGGGCCTCGTTCTGCAGCAGTGCCTGCAGCGGCCGTGAGCTGGCGGCAGGCAGCAACTGGTCCTGCACCGGCACGGCATCGTCCGGCACAAGGCAGTCGAGGCTCATGGTGCGGGCCTGCGTGCGCTCGGCGGGTGTCGTCGCCACCTTCTGCAGCACGACCTGCATGGAGGCGGCTTTCTCGCGGCGGCAGTTCTTGCGGTTCAGGTCGCGGTAGCCGGAGGCCTCGATCTGGAAGCGGTGCGTGAACCAGCCGAGCTGCCAGAAGGTCTCGGTGTAGCAGGTCCAGGAGTTTTCGTTGAGGGCGCGCAGGTGGGTCGGGTCGCGCCAGGCGGTCGGCGAGTGCTCGCAGGGCACCTCGATGACGAAGCGGCCACCGTCGCGCAGCAAGGTCAGCGCCTGCGTCATCAGCGTGGCCAGATTCGGCGTGCGCACCAGCACATTGCCGGCGCAGATCTCGGCGAACTGGCCTGGTTCGAGTCGCACAGGGCCGCACAGTGCGCCGTTGGCCAGCAAGGGCAGTGGCTGGGGTTGGCCGAGATCAAGCAGGAGATCCGGCTCTGCTTCAGGGCGGCTGTCGAGATTGAGCCAGCCGACGCGGTAGTCGCTGCCGCCGCCAAGGTTCAGGCGCAGCGGACGCCAGGGTTCCGGGTCGCGGGTGCGCACATTGGTCTGGCCGTAGCCGCTGACGAAGGCCAGCATGTCGGCGAAGGCTTCGGCCGGATCCAGCTCCTCGAAGCCGGCGAGCTGCGTGCGGGCCAGTGCGTACCAGGCGGGGGCGCCGAAGTCCTGCCGGAAGAAGGTGTCGAGGTTGTCGTCGTCGATCCAGGTGGCCGCTTCCTCATAGAAGGAGGCGGTGGCGGCGTGCGGTGTCTGCTCGGCGATGACGGGCGTGCCCAGACTCAGGCAGTGCGCGAGCGTGATCGGCTCGAAACGGCTGGTGTCGTGCGGGCGCAGGTGGAGCACAGCCTTGGCCTGGCGGATGTAGGCATCGCGCTCGCCGGCGTAGACCGGGCGGTCGAACTGGCTCACGGTCAGGCCCGTGTCCTCGATGCGCTTGATGAGGCGGCGGATGCGCTCGTTCTGCGCACCGATGACGAGCAGGTCGATCGGGCGCTCCTCCAGTGGCGCGGCCGGGGCTTGCGCGTCCGTGCTCAGGTAGGGCGCGTGGACAAAGGGCACCAGCGGCACATCGTCCGGGTGGTCAGTGTAGACCTCCAGATTGGCGGGGTCGTGGTCCACGACGGCCGAGCGGCGCAGCAGCTGCAGGTAGGCGGTGGAGACCTGCGAGCCTTCGTGCCCGAGTGACTCCAGATTCACGAACACGCAGGTGTGCTGCAGGCACTGGTTGGCGTCGAAGCCGAGGTGGGCGCCGAAGACGAAGTTGACCGCGTCATGGCGCAACCGGTTCTTGGACAGGCTCACCCGTGCACCCAGGCGCCGGAACTGGTAGCGGAAGTAGCGCGCAGGATCGATCAGGCTCAGGGCGTGAGGCTGGCCTTGGGGCTGGACAACGCACAGATGGATATCCGGCAGGTTCATGAGCTGGTGCTCCGTGCAAATGCAAAGCGTGCAAAGGGTCGCAGCCAGTCTAGGCAGACCGGCCCGGAGGATCGGGCCGATCAGGGCGGTCAAATCGGGCTACTTCGACACTGGATCGAACTGGCGCAGCACGCCGAGGTTGTGCTGGGCCAGGTGGCTGCCGCGGCCATGGACCGCCCCTTCCAGATCCGGCCGCTCGCCGATCTCCAGGCAGCGTTGCCAGGCGCCTTCGATCATCGGCAGCAGCTCGTTCGCACGCACCGGCTCGCTGGCGGCCCAGTCGAGCATCAGGTCACCGAGCGCGAAGAAGAAGTCGGGCGAACGGTCCCAGCGCTCCATGCTGTCCGAGGCGCGCTGCACGCCGTCGGCATGGCGACCGCAGCACTTGAGCGCATGCAGGCTGCGCACGCTGAGGTCGTGGAGCCAGGCGGGCGCTGAGCCGGCTGCGGGGGTGCCGAGCAGTGCCTCGGCCTGGTCGAAGCAGCGCAGTGCCTCGGTGTGGCGGCCATAGACGTCGTGGTCCTTGCCGAGCTGGTACCAAAGGTAGGCATCGGCGGGCTGTTCGTCGAGCGACCGCTGCAGCAGCGTGGCATTGCGGCCGGCCTTGCGGCCCAGCGCAGCCTCGCCATAGCCGTCGTGCCCGACACACAGCGGCAGCCGGCGCACGGGCAGCGCGTGCTGAGGCTGTTCGTGGATCCGGCCGGCGTAGCGCACAGGGCCTGGCAGGAGGCGGCTGATCCAGCTGGAGGCGACGCTGGCACTGTCGTGCGGCCCGTGGTCGCTGTCCACCCGCACGGCGCCGACGAAGTCGGGCCGCAGCGTGCGCAGCGTGGCCAGGGTCTCGCCGCCGCGGGCCAGCCATTCATCGCCGTCGACCACGATGTGCCAGTCGGCGCCGGCCCGCTCCAGCGCAGCGTTGCGGGCGAGGCTGAAGTCGTCGCACCAGCGCAGGTGCGAGACCTCGGCGCCGGCGGCGCGGGCGATGGCGACGGTGTCGTCCTGCGAGCCTGTGTCGAGCACCACCAGGCGGTCGGTCCAGGGGCGCAGGCTGTCGAGGGCACGGCGCAGGCGCGGGGCCTCGTCGCGCACGATCAGGACGGCGGCGACGGTGTAGCGTGGCATTCAGTCTCTCCGGGGAGCCGGCTCGGCGGCCAGCGGAATGGGGGGCAGTCCGGCGTCATTGCGCGCGACCATGCGGGTCAGCAGGTGTTCCAGATCGCGGGCGCCGTGGTTGGTGTCCGTCCGCGCCGCGGCGAGCTGTGCCTTGAGTTGCGCCATGGCATGGGCGTCGCGCAGCAGGTGCACGGCGGTGCCAGCAGCCACAGCACCGAGCCCGGCACGGCGAACAGGATCTGGCACCACGCCTGGAACTGCGCCAGCGTGATCCGCTCGGGCGGGTTGAAGCTGGCCAGCACCGGGGCGGTGTCGGGCAGGCCGACGTCGGCACGGCGTGGCGGGGCAGGTGGCTGCTGGCGTGGCGGCTGTCGTGCCAGTGCGTGGCGTTGATGGCGCGTGGGTGGTTCGAGCAGGCGTCCGAGTAGATGTACAGCTCGACCTGCTGCGGGTCGAAGGCGTCGAACAGCGCGGCAACCGACGGCTCCAGCGCGGATCCGGACCGGTCGCGCCCGCCGGTGAGGATGCCGAGCCGCCAGCGGCCCTGGCGGCGGTGGTCACGGGTGGATGCTTTGGGTTTCTCGCGTGCAACGCCGGTGCTGTGGCGCTGCTGGCAGGCGAGCGCGGCCAGCCAGCGCTGCAGCAGCGGGTGGTCCAGCAGGGGGATCAGCTGGCTCGGATCGAGCGGGACTGCCAGTGGTTGATGGGCTGCCGAGGCAGGCTGTGCCATGCAGGCAAGCAGCCGGTTGATGTGGGCGGGGAGGGCGTCCCAGTCCAGATCGGCTGCACTGCCGAGCGCGGTGGCCAGCGCCGCATCTGCCGCCTGCGGTTGCGCGGCGAGCGCCGTCCGGTAGCACCACCCGGCTTCGGCGTGTTCCTGCAGTCGGGTCTGTGCTGGTACCGGGGCTGGGGTTTCGCCAAGCTGCACCGCCGCACGCTGGCCCCCCCCGTGTGCATCGACACCGGAGGCCGGCGCTGCACGGTGGCTGGCAGTGGCCGCAGCAGAGGCAAGGCGGAGGGCGTCCATGACGTGGCGGTCGTGCCGCGGGCGGCGGCGAGGTGGACCGCCAGTCTAGGGAGCGGGTTTCCGGCGCATCGCGGGAAAAGCTGTGGCGTGGCGGCGGAGTTCGGGGTTCCGCTGGCGCCATGAAAAAAGCCCGTGCAGCGATTGCACGGGCTTTTCAGAATTTTGGTGGCGCTTCACGGATTCGAACCGCGGACCTGTGGATTATGATTCCATCGCTCTAACCGACTGAGCTAAAGCGCCAACAGCCCGCAATTATGCATAGACCCCATCAGTCGAGCAAGTGTTTTCTGCAGAAAAATTTGGTTCGGGTCTTGCTACCCTGTGCATTCCCGAACACCACACCGAGACCTGTCCCATGAGCCCACTCCATTCGATCCCCGGACGCACCAAGAAACTGCCCCCCCTGCGTGTCGGCGTGGGCGGGCCGGTCGGCTCTGGCAAGACGACGCTGGTCGAGATGCTGTGCAAGACGATGCGCGACCGCTGGGATCTCGTGGTGGTCACCAACGACATATACACCAAGGAAGACCAGCGGCTGCTGACCGTGGCTGGTGCGCTGGCGCCGGAACGCATCATGGGCGTGGAAACCGGCGGCTGCCCGCACACGGCGATCCGCGAGGACGCCTCGATCAACCTCGAAGCCGTGGACCGGATGCTGGAGAAGTTCCCCGACGCCGACATCGTCTTCATCGAGTCGGGCGGCGACAACCTGGCGGCGACCTTCAGTCCGGAGCTGAGCGACCTGACGATCTACGTCATCGACGTGGCGGCGGGCGAGAAGATCCCGCGCAAGGGCGGCCCCGGCATCACCAAGAGCGACCTGTTCGTGATCAACAAGACCGACCTGGCGCCCCATGTCGGGGCGGATCTGGAGGTCATGCGCGCCGACACGGTGCGCATGCGGCCGAACCGGGCTTTTGTCATGACCAACCTCAAGACCCGGGACGGGCTGGCCGAGGTGGTCACGTTCATCGAGCAGCGGGGGCTGCTGGTGGGCTGAGCGGGTCAGATCTGCACCCGCGTGCCGAGTTCGATCACCGCGTTGTGGGGCAGACGGAAGTAGTCGGCGACGCTCCCGGCGTTGCGCGCCATCGTGGCGAACAGCACCTCGCGCCACCGCGCCATGCCCGCGCCCGGCGTTGGCACGACGATCTCGCGGCTCAGGAAGTAGCTGGTGCTGGCCGGCTCGATCTGCAGGTCCGGTGAGCGGCAGCGGCCGAGCGCTTCCGGGATGTTCGGGCTGTCCATGAAGCCGTAGTGCAGCGTGACGCGCCAGAAGCCGGAGGCGAGCGCCTGCAGTTCGAGCTGCTCGGCCTCCGGGACGCTCGGCTGCTCGTGGAAGCGCACGGTCAGGATCAGGTTGCGGGCGTGCAGCACCTGGTTGTGCTTGAGGTTGTGCAGCAGCGCCTGCGGCACGGTGTCGGGGTTGGCCACCGCGTAGACGGCGGTGCGGGGCGTGCGCTGCAGGGTTTCCGCAGCCAGTGCGGTCACGAAGTCCTGCAGCGGCGGATCGTTGTCGCGGATCGCGTTCAGCAGCAGGGTGCGGCCGCGGGCCCAGGTCGCCATCAGCAGGAACAGCGTCAGCCCCATCGCCAGCGGGAACCAGCCGCCCTGCAGGAACTTCAGCGAACACGACACGACGAGCAGCACGTCCAGCGCCACCAGCGCCAGCGTCACCGGCAGCACGACGACCAGCGGCAGCTTCCAGGCATGGCGGACGACGAACCAGGTCAGCAGCGTCGTGATCAGCATGGTCATCGTCACCGCGATGCCGTAGGCCGAGGCCAGCGCCGACGAATTCCCGAAGGCCAGCACCGCCGCGATGACGGCCGCCAGCAGCGACCAGTTCACCAGCGGCACGTAGATCTGGCCGATCTCATGCGCGCTGGTGTGGCACACCTGCATCCGCGGCAGGAAACCGAGCTGGATCGCCTGGCGTGTCAGCGAGTAGGCGCCCGAGATCACCGCCTGCGAGGCGATCACCGTCGCAGCGGTCGACAGCACCACGGCGGGCAGGATCCAGTCGTCGGGGAACAGGCGGTAGAAGGGGTTCTCGACCGCGGTCGGATCGCGCATCAGCAGCGCGCCCTGGCCCAGGTAGTTCAGCGCCAGCGCTGGCATCACCAGCACGCTCCAGGCAAGCCGGATCGGGAAGCGGCCGAAGTGGCCCATGTCGGCGTAGAGCGCCTCGGCGCCAGTGACCGCCAGCACGATGGCGCCGACGGCGGCGAAGACGTGCCAGCCGCGCCCGTGCAGGAAGGACAGCGCTTCCATCGGGTTCAGCGCGGCCAGGATCGCCGGCTCGCGGGCGATGTGCACCAGCCCGATGCCGCCCAGCAGCGCAAACCACACCACGATCACCGGGCCGAACAGTCGGCCGACGGTGCCGGTCCCATGGCGCTGCAGCAGGAACAGGCCGATCAGCACGCCGATGGTGATCGGGATGACATAGGCCTTGAGCGCGGGTGTCGCGATTTCGAGGCCCTCGACGGCGGACAGCACCGAGATGGCCGGCGTGATGACGGCGTCGCCGTAGAACAGCGCCGCGCCGAACACGCCGGTGAGCAGGATCACGCGCCGCCAGCCAGGGTGCCGGCCGGCATCGGTGGCCTGTGCGGCCAGGGCCGTCAGCGCCATGATGCCGCCCTCGCCGCGGTTGTCGGCGCGCAGGATCAGCACCACGTACTTCAGCGTCACCACCAGCATCAGCGCCCAGAAGATCGCCGACACCGCGCCGATCAGGTGCGGCGTGTCGAGCGGGATGCCGGTGGACGGGCCGAACACCTCCTTGACGGTGTAGAGCGGGCTGGTACCGATGTCGCCGTAGACGACACCGATGGCGCCCAGCGTGAGCGCCGCCCAGGCCGGGTGGCGAGTGGCTGGTGCAGGGGAGGAATGGTCTGGGGCCGAGGCGATGGCGGACATCTGGGGACAGGAGAGCGTCCGGGGGACGACGTGTCCGTTATGCCGCGCCGGGCATCAGGAACGCATATGGACCGAGGCCGCTCAGCCGTCCGCCAGCCGGTAGCCCACGCCCGGCTCGGTCAGCAGCAGGCGCGGTTCGGCCGGCTCGGGCTCGATCTTGGCGCGCAGCTGCGCCATGTAGAGGCGCAGGTAGTGCGTGTGCTCGGTGAACTCCGGCCCCCAGACATCGGCCAGCAGCGCGCGGTGCGTGACGACCTGGCCGGTGTTGCGCACCAGCCGGGCGAGCAGCTTGTACTCGGTCGGGGTCAGGTGCAGCGGCTCGCCGCGCAGGTGGACGCGGTGGGTGGCGAGATCGACGTCCAGCCCGCCGCCGCGGTAGTGCGTGATGGCTGGGCTGAGCGTGGTGCCGCGGTGGCGCAGCGCCACGCGCATCCGCGCCAGCAGCTCGCCGATGCTGAAGGGTTTGGTCAGGTAGTCGTCCGCACCGGCGTCGAGCAGGCCGATCTTGCGGACATCGGACTGGTGGGCCGAGATCACCAGCACCGGCGTGCTGCGGCGCTGGCGCAACTCGACCAGCAGCGTGTCGCCGTCACCGTCGGGCAGGCCGAGGTCGAGCAGCACCAGATCCACCGGTGCGTGCCGCAGCAGCGCCCGCGCCTCGGCCACCGACGCGGCGGTGCGCACCTGGTGGCCCTCGACCTCCAGCGCCGAGGCCAGCATCTGGCGCAGTTCACGGTCGTCTTCGACCAGCAGGATCTGGATCATGAGGGGCTGTTCTCCGGGGCGGGTTCGGCCAGGGTCGGGGCGTCCGGCAGGGGCAGGCGCAGCTCGAAGCTGCTGCCGCCGTGCCCGCGGGCGCGCACCCGCAGCACGCCGCCGTGGGCTTCGGCGATGGCGCGGCAGACGGCCAGCCCCAGCCCGGTGCCGCGGCGCGAGCCGGTGTCGGCGCCGCGCTGGAACATCTGGAAGATGCGTTCACGCTCCGAGGGCGCGATGCCGGCGCCGCGGTCGCGCACCGCCAGCAGCAACTCGTGCTCGACCCGGCGTGCCAGCAGCTCGACCGGGCCCTCGGTGTACTTCAGCGCGTTGTCGACCAGGTTCTCCAGCAACTGCGTCACCAGCAGCGCATCGACCCGCACCAGCGGCAGGTCCGGCGCCAGCCGGGCGCGTACACGCCGCTGCGGGTCGCGCCGCCGCACGCGGGCGAGCACCGCGCCGATCAGCTCTTCCAGCGACTCCCAGTCGCGGCGCAGCTCGACCTCGCCGGCCTCCAGCCGCACCAGTTGCAGCGTGTTGTCGGCCATGGCGGTCAGTGCCCGGGTCTCGTCCTGGATCTGGGTCAGCAGCGCCTGGCGGCGTGCCTCGGGCAGGCGGTCGGCCTGGTGCTCCAGCGCGGACGCCGCGCCGAGGATCGACGCCAGCGGCGTGCGGAAATCGTGCGAGATCGCCGCGAGCAGGGCGCTGCGCAGGGACTGGGCCTGGGCTTCGCGCTGGGCCTGTTCGGTGCGGCGGGTGAGGTGGCGGCGGTGCAGTGCGCCGCCGAGCAGATCGCACAGGGCCTGGACGTGGGTGTGGCCATCGCCTTCGGACGTGTCGCCGTGCGGATCGAGGCGCAGCACCGCAGCGCCCCAGATGGCGGTGGTCGCCGTGTCCAACTGGGGGCCCCGCACCGGCAGGTACCAGGCAGGCAGTTCGCCGTGCAGCCCGGTGCCGGCGCCGAACGTGCGGCCCTCGCGCAGGCACAGCCAGAGGCCGGGCGTCTCGTCGGCGTCGGGGGTACCCCACCACCACGCTGCGTCCGGCAGGTCCATCGCGGGCCGCTCGCCCTGCAGCACCATCAGCGCAGCGCCATCGCCCGTCATGGCCTGGAGCGTGGCGTGCAGCGCTGCGCCCATGGTCTGCGGATCGTCCGCGGCGCGCAGCGCGTCACCGAGGTGCTGCAGCTGGTGCGCCTCTTCGGTGCGGCGCCGGGCCAGCGCAGCCTGCTGTCGCAGCCGGCCCATCAGCAGTCCGATCGACAGCGACACACCGAGCAGCGTGCCGAGCAGCAGCAGGTTCTGGTGCCCCTCGACGCTGAAGCTGCCGCGTGGTGGCACGAAGGCCCAGTTGAACAGCCCCACGCCCGCCACCGTGAACAGTGCCGAGGCCCACACCGGCAGCCAGAACGCCACCAGCGTGCTCGCCAGCACGAAGACCATCGCAAGGTTGGCCAGATCGACCACGCTGTCGAGCGTCCGGGCGACGCCATAGGCCAGCGCCAGGCAAGTCGCCGCGGTGGCCGTGATCCGCAACGCGGGGCGAGGGCGGCACGGTGGCCGCAGGGGTGTGGAGGTGTCCATGCCTGCAACGTAGCAGGCTGGACATCAGGATGGCATCAGGACGGGTGCTCAGTGCATCGCCGGCAGGCTGCGCACTGCGCGCACCGCGCCCTCGCCCAGCGCAGCGCCAAAGCGCTTGGCCAGCCGCTCGGCGACGTTTTCCTTGGTGGTGTAGTCGATGATCTCTTCGGCCTTGATCACTTCGCGGGCCACGTAATCGAGGCTGCCGAGGCCATCGGCCAAGCCGAGCTTCACGGCTTCTTCACCGCTCCAGAACAGGCCGGAGAAGGTGTCCGGCGTTTCCTTGAGCCGGTCGCCGCGGCCTTCCTTGACCGTGTCGATGAACTGGCGGTGGATCTGGTCGAGCATGGCCTGAGCGTAGCCGCGCTGCTTCTCGCTGAGCGGGGAGAAGGGGTCGAGCATGCCCTTGTTGCTGCCCGCGGTGAGCAGCCGGCGCTCGACACCCACCTTCTTCATCACTTCCTCGAAGCCGAAGCCGTCCATCAGCACGCCGATCGAACCGACGACGGACGCCTTGTCCACGTAGATCTCGTCGGCCGCGACGGCGATGTAATAGGCGCCCGAGGCTGCGCTTTCCTCGACCACCGCGTAGAGCTTCTTGTGGTGTTTTTCCTTGAGGCGACGCAGCTCGTCGTAGACGATGCCGGCCTGCACCGGGCTGCCGCCCGGCGAGTTGATGCGCAGGACCACGGCCTGTGCGCCCACGTCCTCGAAGGCGCTCTTCAAACCGGACAGCAGCACCTCGGCGCTGGCTTCGCCGCCGGAGGAAATCTCGCCGCGCAACTCGACCAGGGCGGTGTGCGGGCCGGTGGGGACGTTGTTGTGGCGGTTCTCGCTGTAGATCGTCCAGGCGGCGAACAGGCCCAGACCCAGCCAGCCGATCCGGAAGAACAGGCTCCAGCGGCGGGTGCTGCGCCGGTCGCGCAGGTAGTCTTGGGCGAACTGCTCCATCACGTGGTCGAAGGGCCCGCGAGAGGCCACCGCTGGCACGGCCGTGGCGGCGGGTGCGTGAACGGTTTCGGGAGCCGGTGCGGGTGTGGGCGCAGTGGAGGGCGTGTCGTCTGGCTGGGTCATGGAAGCTTCAGTCGCCGAAAGCCGGCGTCAAGGTGTCGGAAGGATACCAAGACACCTGTCCGTCGCGCTCGACCACCTGCAGGGGCTTGAGCCGCCGTCCGCGGCACGGGCCGCCCACGCAGTACCCGGTGGCCGGCTCGTAGACCGCGCCGTGGATCGAACAGATGATCCACTCGCCGGTGTCGTCCAGGAACTGCCCCTCCTTCCAGTCCATCTCGGCCGGGACGTGGGCGCACTGGTTCAGGTAGCCGACCACCTGGCCGCCGTGGCGCAGCACGAAGCCGCGGGCGGGCTGGCCGTATTCGAGCAGGTCGAAGACGTGGGCCGTGCCGCCGTCGGCGAGGTCGGCGGCGGGGCACAGGGGCAGGGCGGCGGCGGCGGGCGGGGCGGGCTGGGTCATGGTGGAGATTGTGCCGTTGCCGGGTGTGGGGCGCGGTTTCCGGGATGCCGCGCAACCGGTCAGACCACCGTTTGACAGAGGCAGAAAAACCCAACAGACTAGTTGACTGACTAATTTGGTGGGTGGAGGCTTCTATGCATGCATGGCCCGTTCAAGATGCGAAAGCGCGGTTCAGCGAGTTCCTGGATGCGTGTCTGCTGGAGGGGCCGCAGATGGTGACCCGCCGGGGCACCGAGGCTGCGGTGTTGGTGCCTGTGCAGGAGTGGCGGCGCTTGCAGTCGGCCGCGCGTCCGTCCTTGAAGCAGCTCCTGCTGTCGGATCAGGCCCGTGCCGACTTGACCTTGCCGGCTCGCGGGCAGGCCAAGCGCCGTTCGGTGGAGCCCTTGCGGTGATGGGGCTGTACCTGCTCGACACCAACGTGGTCTCCGAGTTGCGCAAGCTGCGTCCGCACGGTGGCGTGGTGGCATGGCTGCAATCGCTGGAGGACACCCAATTGCACTTGTCGGCGGTCACGCTGGGCGAGATCCAGGCGGGCATCGAACTGACGCGGGAGCAGGATGCCGGCAAGGCCCGGGAGATCGAAGCGTGGCTCGAACTGGTGGCCGGGGCGTACAACGTCTTGCCGATGGATGCGGCGACCTTTCGGGCCTGGGCACGGCTGATGCACAGGAAGTCCGACACGCTGTACGAAGACGCCATGATCGCTGCGACGGCGCAGGTGCATGGGCTGAAGGTGGCCACACGGAATGTGGCGGACTTTCAGGCGCTGGGGGTGGAGGTCTTCAATCCGTTTGCCGCGACGCGGTGATGCTTCGCTGTCATGCGCAGGGGCGTTGAAATCGACAGAGGCCGCTATTCATGCGCCTAAGAGTTTCTGTGTCCAGTATGAGCGGGGTGTGACGGCAGGGCTATCGCATCTAAATTGACCGAACTTGACTGGAGATGAGCGACGTTGCACGCATCTCTTCAGTCGTTTGAAGACGACCTTGCCAAAAACAGTCTTCTGACACGAACTTGGAAGCCATTCCGCAGTGTTCGGCAATATAAAAGCCGAAAGTGGCCGCCAAGAGTGTCGTCAAAGATTGGATTCAGCGACATTTAGATGCGATAGCCCTGGGTGTGACGGTTCGCAAGACTATGGATATGCTGATGGCGACGGAGTGCATCGAGGTGGACATGGCTTTGCTGTGCAGCAGCGGGGATTTTTATTATTTTCTTATAATTTATTTTTTGTGCTTGCGTTGATTGTATTTTGGCTATCGATCAGTGGTTTTGGCGGGCTTTGTTTGTTGATACTTATTTTGTCGAGCTTATTTGTGTTGTTTTTGGTGTGCTTGAGGCTACTTGCGGTGATATTTTTGACTCTATTTTTCTGGTGCGCAATTCCAAGAATTGGCGAACATGCTCCTCTGCCGAAGCGAGTGCACTGGCATTTCTTTCGGCATAAGAATTTTTGTTATTGCGTGCTGGATGTGATTTTTGGATTGATCTATTTATAGAGTATAGTACTGATATAAGGTCGGCTTTGAGTGTGCCGGGTGTAGGTTCCCTGGTCTGTTGTCCAGCACCGAATGTCTGTGTGGCTCGTATTGCCGCATCAAGTAAAGGCTTTGCCCCGCCATTCAGCGCATAC
>NZ_JANPAB010000110.1:0-61831 GCF_031429695.1 Sphaerotilus sp. | reverse complement strand
GCCATGCCGGCACAGTCGCCGACGTTGTCACCGACGTTGTCGGCAATCACCGCGGGGTTGCGCGGGTCGTCCTCGGGGATGCCGGCTTCGACCTTGCCCACCAGATCGGCGCCCACATCCGCGCCCTTGGTGAAGATGCCGCCGCCCAGCCGCGCGAAGATCGAGATCAGCGAGGAACCGAAGGCCAGGCCCATCAGCGGCTTGATCGCGGTGGAGAGGTCCGCGCCCGGTGTCGAGCCGCCGCCAGTCAGCACCCAGAACACGATGCCCACGCCCAGCAGGCCCAGGCCAACCACCAGCATGCCGGTGATCGCGCCGCCCTTGAAGGCGATGTTCAGCGCATCGTTCATGCCGCGGGTGGCGGCCTGCGCGGTGCGGACATTGGCGCGCACCGACACGTTCATGCCGATGAAGCCGCAGGCGCCCGAGAGCACCGCGCCGATGACGAAGGCCACCGCCGTGGGCAGCCCGATGAACAGCCCGATCAAGATGGCCAGCACCACGCCGACAATGGCGATGGTGCGGTACTGGCGGGCCAGGTAGGCGGCGGCACCCTGCTGGATCGCCGCGGCGATCTCCTGCATTCGCGCGTTGCCGGCGTCTTGTTTCAGGATCCAGCTTCGGGTGATGAAGCCGTAAATCACTGCGGCCAAGCCGCAGAGCAGTGCCGCCGTCAGCGCGGTGGTCATGGACATCGGAGTCTCCTTCCTCGTGGGGGTGGGGCGTCGAACTCGGGCAATGATGTCGGGCGTCGCGGGGGGCGCCTGGCGAAAAACACACCACCGATAATTGATTCATGTCAATTCTCGGTGTCTGCGGCCTTTCTGGTTGACGGCCATCCTAGAAGAACCGATGCGTTAAAACAATCACGCCAGCATGGTGTTTTCCAGAACTGGAAGCACATTTCTAGTGCATCCGGGATGCGGTCGGCCTGAGATCGGGTCTGGCTGTGCAAGGTGGGTGCAAGCGCACCCCGTAGAATCCCGGGTATTGTTCGACCCACTCGGAAAAACTCCCACATGAGCCTGCACAACGTCACCCCCGGCGCGAAAGCCCCCGAGCAATTCAACGTGGTCATCGAGATCCCGATGAACGCCGACCCGATCAAGTACGAAGTGGACAAGGAAAGCGGCGCGCTGTTCGTGGACCGCTTCATGACGACCGCGATGCACTACCCATGCAACTACGGCTACATCCCGCGCACGCTGGCCGATGACGGAGATCCGGTCGACGTGCTGGTGATCACGCCGTTCGCGCTGACGCCGGGCGTGGTGGTGACCTGCCGCGCCATCGGCGTGCTGCAGATGGACGACGAAGCCGGCGGCGACGCCAAGCTGCTGGCCGTGCCGATCGACAAGATCCTGCCGATCTACACCCACTGGCAGAAGCCGGAAGACATCAACCAGATGCGCCTGAAGGCCATCCAGCACTTCTTCGAGCACTACAAGGATCTGGAGCCGAACAAGTGGGTCAAGATCAAGGGCTGGGAAGGCCCGGAGGCCGCCAAGGCCGAAATCGTCAGCGGCATGGCCGCCTACGAGAAAGCCAACGCGGCCTGATCTGGGTTGCCCCGCAAGGAAAGGAGCCTGTCAGGCTCCTTTTTTTCGCCCGCAGATCACCCGTAGACTACGGGCCATGAACTGGAACCAAGAGCTTCTCAACAGCGTCCTCTGGCTTGGCAAGACCTTTGCCATCACGCTGGTGGTCTTCGTGCTCGTGATGGCGGCGCTGGCGCGCACGACGGCGTGGGGGCGGCAATTCTGGTCGCTCAGCGGCGCCTACTTCTCGCCAAAGCGGAGCTGGCGGCCACTGCTGGGTGTGGCGCTGATGCTGCTGTTCACGCTGTTCTCGGTGCGCATGAACGTGCTGTTCTCGTTCTGGTACAACGATTTCTACAGTGCGATGCAGGCACTCGACCAGCCCAAGTTCTGGTTCAGCCTCAACCTGTTCGGCATCCTGGCGGCGATCCACGTGGTGCGGGCGCTGGTCACGTCCTACATCCGCAGCGCCTTCACCATCCACTGGCGCCAGTGGCTCAATGACCGCACGGTCGGCGAATGGCTGGACGGCCAGTCCTATTACCTCGGCCGCTTCGCCCAGCCGTCCGTGGACAACCCCGACCAGCGCATCCAGCAGGACGTGACCACGCTGGTGGGCACGACGCTGACGCTGGCGCTGGGGCTTGTCGGTGCGGTGGTGTCGGTCTACGAGTTCACCGGCATCCTGTGGAAGCTGTCAGCGTCGATGACGGTGTTCGGCACCGAGGTGCCGCGGGCGATGGTGTTTCTGGTCTACCTCTACGTGCTGGTGGCGTCGTTCTTCGCCTTCCGCATCGGCCGGCCGCTGATCGAGCTGAATTTCCTGAACGAGAAGTTCACCGCCAACTACCGCTACCTGCTGGTGCGGGTGCGCGAGTATGGCGAGAGCATCGCGCTGTACCGCGGTGAGCGGGTCGAGCAGCGCGGTCTGCTGGCCAGCTTTGCAGCCGTCATCGCCAACGCCTGGGCGACGCTGTGGCGGTCACTGAAATTCGACGGCTACAACCTCGTGATCAGCCAGATCTCGGTGATCTTCCCGTTCATCATCCAGGCACCACGGCTGTTCGCCGGCACGATCAAGCTCGGTGACGTGATCCAGACCAGCCAGGCTTACGGGCAACTGGAGGACGCTTTGTCCTTCTTCCGCAGCTCCTATGACAGTTTCGCTGGCTACCGCGCCGTGCTGGACCGGCTGAGTGGCTTCGAGCAGAACGTGGCTGCCTCGGCGCGGCTGGCGCTGCCGGTGGTGAAGGACAACGCCTCGGCGCTGGTGACCCGCAAGCTGACGGTGAACCGCCCGGATGGCCACGCGCTGCTGACCGATCTGGACCTGACGCTCACGGCCGGGCAGGCGCTGCTGATCCGCGGCCCATCCGGCTCGGGCAAGACGACGCTGCTGCGCACGCTGGCCGGGCTGTGGCCGTTCTCGACCGGCGAGTCGGAGCGCCCGACCGGCGCGGCGAGCCTGTTCCTGTCGCAGCGGCCGTACCTGCCGGTGGGTAGCCTGCGGGCCGCGCTGGCGTATCCGGCCGAGACGGTGTCCGACGACACGGCGCGGCAGGTGCTGGCGCAGGTGCAGCTCGGCCAGCTCGCCGACCAGCTCGACGTCGTGCAGGACTGGTCGCAGGTGCTCTCGCCGGGCGAGCAGCAGCGGCTGGCCTTCGGGCGGGCGCTGGCGAACCGGCCGGCGATCATCTTCCTCGACGAAGCCACCTCGGCCACCGACAGAGGGCTGGAGCACGCCCTCTACGGCCTGCTGCGCACACATCTGCCCGAGGCGATTCTGGTCAGCGTCGGGCACCGGCAGACGCTGGCCGCCTTCCACGATCAGGCGCTGACCTTTACGGGTGAGGGGCGCTGGGTGCTGGAGCCGGTGGGGTGATTCACTCGCTGCCGATGCCGAGCTGATTCGGCTGGCGTTTCTCGATGGTGAACTTGAGCAACGCTGCCCCCCGATACACGCCATGCGCGAACTTGCCATATGGCATCGTCGCAAAAAATGCCATCACCACCCCAAGGTGCACCGCCAGCAGCGCCGCCATCGCCGCCGTGTCGCGCCCAGCCAGCAGCGCCAGCCCCGTCAGGCTGACGAGGAACAGCAGCGCGATGAACCCCCGGTCCATCGGCCGCTGCGCCGGGTCGCCGTGCAGCGGGTCGCGGTGCAGGTTCAGCCACAGCAGCCCTGCTGGTCCGACCAGCAGCCCGATCCCGCCGACTGTGCCCAGCAGCACGGGTAGGCTGGTGAGCGGGTAGGGCGCCTGCAGGCCGAGTCCATAGTGGTAGAGCGTCGCCACGCTGGTCGAGGCGAAACACAGCAGGAAGCCATAGAAAGTGGCGTGGTGCCAGCGGCGGCGCCACAGGGTGAAGCGGTCGTCGTCGTCGTTGCAGCCTTCTCCGTGTCCGCCGCCCAGGTATTTCAGCCGCAGCGCGTCGTGCGTCGCCTCGGCCACTGCCGCGCCGCTGGCGGTCCCTGGCGAGACACCGCGCCAGAAGCGCCTCACCCCCATCGCCAGTGCCAGCACTGCCCAGCCGAACACCGGCCCGAACATGCCCACCAGCAGGTTGTGCGGGAACACGGCATAGAAATTCCCGGCCATCGGTGCGTGCCAGAGGCCACCCGTCATCGCCAGCACCATCACCAGGAACAGCGCCAGTCCACCCGCCAGCGCGAGTGCCACCGTCAGCCCGCTGCGCTGGTAGAGCTGGCCGAGCGCAGACGGCCAGGCGTGGTCGGCGTAGGTCGTCACCCGCACCTGCGCCATCGCCCGCGGCACGTTCAGCGCGAACTCGTGCGGCGGTGCGTACTGGCAGGCGTGCAGGCAGGCGCCGCAGTTGTGGCAGAGATTGGCGAGGTAGTGCGCATCCGCTGGCGTGAAGTCGAGCCGCCGCGTCATCGCCGGAAACACCGCACAGAAGCCCTCGCAGTAGCGGCAGGCGTTGCAGATGCCCATCACGCGGGCGACCTCGTCGGTCTGCGCGGTCGTCTGGTGGGCAGGGATGAACTCGCCGCGCCCGAGCGCCAGCGCCTCGCGGGTCAGCGCCTCAAGCGTCTGCATGGCGAACCCCTTCGCGTTGCGGTTGCGGTTGTTGTTGTTGTGCCAGCGCGCTGCGGGCCGCTGACGTGCCGGCGATGCGGCCGAACGCCGTCCCGATCGACATGCCCACGCCCGCCGTGTAGCCCTGCCCGAGCACGTTGCCGGCCATCATCTCGCCGGCCACGAACAGGTTGCCGCTCGGCCGTCCACCGAAATGCACCGCGGCCTGATCGTCCGTCTTCAGCCCCAGGTAGGTGAAGGTCACGCCCGGCCGCAGCGTGTAGCCGTAGAAGGGCGGCGTGTCGATCGGCCGCGCCCAGTGCGTCTTGGCCGGGGTGACGCCCTCGGTGCGGCAGTCGTCGAGCCGGGTGTGGTCGAAGGTGCCGGGGCGGCAGGCGTGGTTGTAGTCGTCGAGGGTCTGCATGAACGTGGCCTCGTCCACACCCAACTGGCGGGCGAGATCGGGCAGGGTGTCGGCCTTGTGGCCGGGAAAGACCGGCGGCATGAAGCGCCCGATCGCCTTGCTGTCGATCACGCAGTGCGCGATCTGGCCGGGCTGGTGCGCGACGAGGCGGCCCCAGATCGCGTACCGCTTGGGCCAGAAGTCCTCGCCCTCGTCGTAGAAGCGCTGCGCTTCGCGGTTCACGACGACACCGAGCGACACGCAGTCGATGCGCGTGCAGATGCCGCCGTCGTAGAGCGGGGCGCGGGCGTCGATGGCGACCATGTGCGCCTGCGTGGCATCGCCGATCGGGTCCGCGCCGTGGGCGAGCAGTTCGCGCAGCAGCGTGCCTTGATTGAAGCGCGTGCCGCGGATCAGGAAGTTGTCCGCCGGCCACTCGCCGCGCGCGTTCTGGCCCCAGGCGGCCCGCAGCCAGTCGCGATCCGACTCGAACCCGCCACACGCCAGCACGCACGTCCGCGCCGTGATGCGTTCCTCGCCGACGAACGCGGCGACGAAGCGTTCCCCGTCGAGTTCGATCCGATCGACCGGCGCCTCGTAGCGGATCTCGACGCCCAGCCGCTCGGCGCTGCGGTAGTACGCATTCACCAGTGCCTTGCCGCCGCCCATGAAAAACGCATTCGTGCGCGCCGTGTGCAGCGCGCCCGACAGCGAGGGCTGGAAATGCACGCCATGCGAGCGCATCCAGTCGCGGCAGTTCGACGACGCCCGGATCACCAGCCGGGCCAGCGCCTCGTCGGTCCTGCCGCCCGTGACCTTCAGCAAGTCCTGCCAGAACTCATCTTCCGGGTACGCCTCGACCAGCACGTCCTGCGGCGCATCGTGCATGCAGCGCAGGTTGCGGGTGTGGCTGGAGTTGCCGCCGCGCCAGGCCCGCGGTGCCGCTTCGAGCAGCAGCACCGACGCCCCCGCCTCCCGGGCCATCAAGGCGGCGCACAGCGCGGCGTTGCCGCCGCCGATCACGAGCACATCGACCATCGTGGTTCCCGCCTTGCCTCAATCTGCCCGGATGCTGGCGCGCTTGACGATCTCTTTCCAGATCTTCTGCTGCTGCGCGATGTAGGCGGCGAACTCGCTCGACGGCCCGCCGCCGCCCACGGCGCTGTCGCTGGCGAAGCGCTCGGTCACCGAGTTCGATTTCAGCGCCTTGAGCGACTCCTCCTGGAGCTTCTTGACGACATCGGCGGGCGTGCCGGCGGGCGCCAGGATGCCGTACCACTGCGAGGTCTCGAAGTCCTTGAACCCCATCTCGGCCACCGTCGGCACGTCCGGCAGCGCCGCCAGCCGCTGCGGCGTGCCGACCGCGATGGCGCGCAGCTTGCCCGCCTTGATGTGCGGCAGCAGCGCGGGCAGGCCGGCCGAACTCGCCTGCGTGCGTCCGGCGAGCAGGTCGGTGAGCTGCGGGCCGGTGCCGCGGTAGGGGATGTGCGTGATGAACATGCCCGTCACCAGCTTCAGGTACTCCATCGCCAGGTGGCCCGCGCTCGCGTTGCCCGCCGAGCCGTAGTTGAGCTTGCCGGGGTTCTTCTTCGCATAGGCGACGAACTCCTTGAAATTGGTCGCCGGCACGTCGGGGTGGATCACGAACAGGTTCGGCACCTTCGCCAGCAGCGTGACCGGGATGAAGTCCTTGTTCACGTCATACGGCTGGTTCGGGAAGAGGTACGGGTTCACCGCCAGCGAGCCGACATGGCCGAGGATGATGGTGTGGCCGTCCGGCGCGGCCTTGGCCACGTCCTGCATTGCCGGGATGCCGGCGCCGCCGCCCTTGTTGTCCACGTAGACGGTCTGGCTGAGCTGCTTGGTCAGCTCGGCGGCGACGGTGCGCGCGACGATCTCCGACGTGCCGCCCGGCGCGAACGGCACGACAAAGCGGATCGACTGCTTCGGCCAGCCGGAGGCGGTTGCCTGCGCCGTGGCGAGTCCGGGTATGGCCAGCGCCGCGGTGGCGGACAGGAAATGGCGACGGTCGATGGTCATGCGGGAGTCTCCTCGTTGGAATGGGTCGTGCCAGTGTCCGAAACTCGGCTCAGAACTGGTAGCGGCGCAACCCTCCATCCACCGGAATCACCGTGCCCGTGATGTAGCTCGCCAGCGGGCTGGACAGGAAGCACACGAGGTTGGCCAGATCCTCCGGCTCGCCGTAGCGGCCGGCGGGGATCTCGTTGTCGCACTGCCATTGCCGGTACTCGGGCGTGTAGTTGCGGAAGATCTGCTCGGAGTGGATGCGCCCCGGCGGGATGCAGTTCACCGTGATGCCGTGCTTGCCCACCATGCGGCTCAGGCCCTTCGCCCAACTGTGCATCCCCGCCTTCGCGCAGAAGGCGCCGTTGATGTGCTCCGGCTCGCTCTTGCCCGTGATGTTGACGATGCGGCCCCAGCGGTTGGCGATCATCTGGTCGATCAGCGCATCGCCGAGCTGGCGCGGGCGGTGGAAGTTCAGCGTGATCGCCTCCTGCCACTGTTCCTCGCTGACATGCAGCTCCTTGAAGCTGCGTGAGCCGCCCGCGTTGTTGACGAGGATGTCCACGCGGCCCAGCCCGGCCACGGCAGCTTCGGCGATGCGGCGGGCGGCGTCCTCGGCGTACATGTCCTGCTCGATCAGCACCGGCTCGGCGCCACCGGCCGCCACGATCTCGGCAGCGACTTCACGCAGTTTGTCCACGCGGCGCGCGGAGATCGCCACGCGCACGCCTTCGGCGGCCAAGGCTTTGGCGATGCCGCGGCCGATGCCGACGCTCGCGCCGGTGACGAGGGCGGTGCGCCCGGTGAGTTGCAGGTCCATCCGTGCTCCGTTGGGTTCAGGGTTCAATGTCCAGGGTGCGGCGACTGTACGGAGCCGTTTCCCTGCGCACTAGAGCCGGGAATCACATCACCTGTTCACGAAACCTGAACACCCCCGGGCTCAATCCGCCGTGAGCTTGGCTTTCTGCACGACGGCCTTCCACTTCGTCAGCTCGGACTTGACCAGCGCCCCGAGCTGCTCCGGCGTGCTGGTCTCGACGTCGGCGCCGTGGTCCTCGATGCGCTTGACGATGTCCTTGTCGTTGAGGATCTGGTTGAGTGCCTTGTTGAGCTGCTCCACGACCGACTTCGGTGTCTTGGCCGGCGCGAACAGGCCGTACCACTGCATCACATCGACGCCGTCCACCCCCGCTTCCTTCAGCGTCGGCACGTCCGGCAGGCTGGCCGAGCGCTTCGGTCCGGCGATGGCCAGCGCCTTGAGCTTGCCGGACTTGACGTGCGGCAGCGCGGTGAACAGGCTCGGGAACATGAACTGCGTCTGTCCGCCGATGGTGTCGCCGACGGCCGGCGCCGAGCCCTTGTACGGCACCCCCAGCATCACCACGCCCGCGTTCATCTTGAACAGCTCGGCGGCGAAGTGCGGCGCGGTGCCGTTGCCGGCGCTGGCGTAGGTGTACTTGTCCGGCTTGGCCTTGAGCTGCGCGACGAGGTCTTTCACGTCCTTGACCGGCACATTGGCGTTGGCGACCATCAGCGTGGCCGAGTAGCCCACCAGGCCGATCGGTTCGAAGTCGGTGACCGGGTCGTAGCGCAGCTTCTGCAGCGCCGGGTTCATGCTGTGCGTGGCGATGTAGCCGAACATCAGCGTGTGGCCGTCGGCCGGGGCACGGGCGACGAACTCGCTGGCGATCGAGCCGTTGGCGCCAGCGCGGTTGTCGATGATGATGGTCTGGCCGAGCAGCGTGCCGAGCTTCTGGGCGATGGTGCGGGCCATCGCGTCGTTGCCGCCGCCGGCCGCGGTCGGCACGACGATGGTGATGGCCTTGTCCGGGAACGCCACGGCGGCCGGGGCGGTGGCGGCCAAGGCGGCGGCCAGGGTCGGGGCGATCAGGTGCTTCAGCATGGGGTTGTCTCCTTCATGGTTCTGGTCATGTCTCTGGATCGGGCGGGAAAAGACGTAGTCGGGGATGTGCAGCTCGCCCTGCAGGATCTTTCGGGCGGTGCGCACGAGCGAGGCGCGCTGGATGCGGGCGTCGGCGCCCTCGCCTTCGATGGACACCTCGACGTCGATGCGGCCCTGCGGGTGCAGCACCGAGAGCTTGCGCACGCCGGCCACCGAGGTCGGGCCGCTGGCGACCGTGCCCGGCAGCGCGAAGGCGGTGGCCACGCCGATGGCGCCGGTGACCGCGTGCGAGGCGTGGCAGCGGCGGGGCGTGAAGTAGCGCGAGGTGACGCTGTCGTCGTCGTGGCCGCGGCTGACCAGCACCGGCTTCGGGATCACGCTGGTCGAGACATCGCCCAGCCCCATGCGCTCGCCGGCCACCAGGCGCAGCCGCTCCAGCCGTTCCAGCAGCGCCCGGTTGGCGTCCAGCTCGATCGGCGGCTCGCGCCCCCCCACGCCGAGGTCGGCGGCGCGCACGATCATCAGCGGCATCGCCGCGTCGATGCAGGTCACCTCGACCCCGTCGATCACGTCGATGCGCCGCCCGGTCGGGAAGACCGAGCCGGTCACCGAGCCCCAGGCGTCGAGGAAGTTCAGCCGGATGGGCGCGGCGGTGCCGGCCACGCCGTCGATGCTGGTCAGCCCGTCATAGGTGACGCGCCGGCCCGGCGTCAGCACGGTCACGTCGATGCGCGCCCGGGTGTTGACGTTGAACACGCGGACCGTGGTCTGGCCGTCCTGCGCGGCGATCAGGCCCTGCTCGATGGCGAACGGCGCCACGCCCGAGAGCATGTTGCCGCAGTTGGGCCGCGTGTCCACCGAGCGCTGGCCGACGCCGACCTGGGCGAACAGGTAGTCCACGTCGCAGTCCGGCTGGCTGGAGCGCGAGACGATGGCGACCTTGCTGGTGAGCGTGCTGCCGCCGCCGACGCCGTCCACCTGCAGCAGGTCCGACGCGCCGATCGCGCCGATCAGGGTTTCGTCGCGGGCGGTCTCGTCGGCCGGAAGCCAGTCGCGCAGAAAGAACGGGCCGCGCGAGGTGCCGGCGCGCATCAGGACACAGGGGAGGGTGATCGGGTGCATGGGTCAAATCATCTCGCTCCGATCGATGCGTGTGAATTGCATTGTTGGGATCAATTGATAGACTGAACGCATCAATCCAGGAGCGTTCGCCATGGCCCTCAACTTCGATCTCAACGACCTGCTGGCCTTCCGCGCGGTGGCGGAGCTGCAGAATTTCCGCAAGGCGGCCGAGTCGATCAACCTGTCGCAGCCGGCGTTCAGCCGCCGCATCGAGAAGCTGGAGGACGCCCTGGGTGTGCGGCTGCTCGACCGGACGACGCGCAGCGTGACGCTCACCGCCGTGGGCCGCGATTTCGCGCGCAAGGTGAACGACCTGCTCGACGACCTGGACGCGACGCTGCTGGGTATCCGCGGCGTGTCGGCCACGCGCATGGGCGCGGTGAGCATCGCCTGCGTGCCGTCGGCGGTGTACTACTTCCTGTCGAAGGTGATCCGCCGCTACCACGAGGTCTACCCGAAGATCCGCGTGCGCATCCTCGACGCGAGCGCCAACGAGGTGCTGGAGGCCGTCTCGCGCGGGCAGGCCGATTTCGGGCTCAACTTCATCGGCAGCCAGGAGCCGGACATCGATTTCCAGCCGCTGCTGGAGGAGCGCTTCGTCGCCGCCTGCCGCCGTGACCACCCGCTGGCCCGCGAGCGCAGCGTGGCGTGGAGCGACCTGCGGCGCTACGACTTCATCTCGGTCAGCCAGTCCTCGGGCAACCGGGTGCTGCTCGACCAGGCGCTGGCCAGCCTGCGTGAGCGGCCCCAGAGCATCTACGAGGTGCAGCACGTCACGACCACGCTCGGTCTGGTCGAGGCCGGGCTGGGGGTCGCCGCGGTGCCGTCCATGGCGATGCCGGACGAGGACCACCCGCTGCTGGTCAGCGTGCCGCTGTCCGACCCGGTGGTGAAGCGCACGGTGGGGGTGATCCGGCGCAAGGGGCGTTCGCTCTCGCCGGCCGCCCAGCAGTTGCACGCCTTCCTGATGGAGATGGAGCGCATGTCCGACCGCCCGACGGCGGGCGACTGACCGCGGTGCTCAGGACCGCTCGGGCAGCAGCCGGGCGCCGATCCACCGCCCCTGGCGGACCAGTTCCCCCGCCACGTCGGCCAGCACGACGCGCGCGGCCAGCGCCGCGGGCGACAGCTCGTCGTCCGACAGGCTCACCAGCAGGTTGCTGCGCCGGGCGTGTGCGTCGGCGATGGGGATGAGCCGCAACGAGCCCGGCGGCTGGCGCGCGGTGGCCGCGCCCGGCTGGATCGTCGCGCCGATGCCGGCCTGCACGGCATCCATCAGCATCGCCAGCCCGTCGATCTCCGCGACGATCAGCGGCTCGACCCGCGCCCGTGCAAACGCCGTGTTCAGCAAGGCGCGCAGCCCGTGCGGCCCGCTGGGCAGGACCAGACCGAGTCCGAGCGCACCGAGCTGGTCGAGGCCGATCGGGGCGGCGTCCTCGTGCCGGTCGAGCTGGTCCGCCCGCCCGACGAGGTAGAGCAGCTCGTCCAGCAGTGGCAGCACGCTCCAGCGCCGCGTCGCGTCCACCTGGAACAGCACCGCCAGGTCAAGTTGCCGCGCGTTGAGCATCGCGGTCAGGTGGCCCGACAGGTTCTCGACCAGGTGCAGGCGCACCTCCGGGTAACGCGCCCGCATGGCCTGCATCAGCGGCAAGCCCAGCACCGCCGCCGTGGACGGGGCGAGCCCGACGCTGACCGAGCCGGACAGGCGGGCCTGCTGCGCGGCGATCATCGCGGCGTCGGCGTGGCGCAGCACCAGCTGCGCCTGGTGCCAGAAGGCCACGCCGGCGTCGGTGGGCACCGCCCCGCCCCGGGTGCGCTGCAGCAACCGGGTGGACAGCTCGCTCTCCAGCCGGCTGATCTGCTGGCTCAGCGCCGAGGTCACCACGCCGAGGTCACGCGCCGCGCGGCCCATGCCCCCCAGCTCGACCACCTTCACGAAGTAGCGCAGTTGCCGCAGCTCCATCGCCGCCTGCCCTCCGGGTCAGGGTCGCGGATCGCTGGCGGCGGGCACTGGCGGTGCGACCGTGTCCCGCGCCATGCACACCCGGTAGCGCATCTCGCAGCGCTCCGCGAACCACGCGGTGGTCAGCTTGCGCGTGATCTTCGGGCTGTTCAGGTCGATGTCGGGCAACTGCTCGCGTGCTGGCTTCAGCCCGCGCTTGTCGGCCAGCTGGTACAGCCGCCGGTAGGTCGGCGACTGCTCGAACTCGAAGCGCTTCTCCAGCTTCAGGTCACGCTCGATCTGCGCGGCGTTGACCCCGAGTTCGGCCTGCAGCGCCAGCAGCGCCCGCCACGCCTGGCTCGGCTCCGTGCGCGGCGACACCGGCTCGCCCGCCTTGTAGCGCAGCAGGTCGCCGTCCGGGTCGATCTTCTGGCCGGTCAACTGCGCCAGCAGCGCCTGCACGGCGGCGTTGCGGCTGCTGTAGCGCCCGGCGTTGTAGTCGGCGAAGCGGTAGAGCATCCGGTTGTATGACACCGGATAGTCCAGCAGCATCGCCGCGCCGAAGTACAGCCCGCCGCGGCGCTTGAACACCTCCTCGCGGGGTGTGCCGGCCGGGCGCCACGGGTAGGGCGTGTCGCGCATCTGCTCGGCGGCGAAGGCGACGCTGACCTGCGTCGAGCCACCGGTCTTCACCGGGTTCTGGCCCTCGAACAGCGTCGTGCCCATCGGGATCTCGCGGATCATGTCCTCGAACAGCAGCGACAGTTCCCGCTCGGTGCGCAGCGTGTCGAGCCGCTGCTGGAAGGTCTTGCCGTTGGGCGACGTGCGGGCCATCGCCAGGTCGAACACCGGTTTGGGGATGCCGTACTTGGCGCGTTTCTTGTCGAGTTCGGATGCCGCGACCTTGGCCAGATTGGCGACCGGCGGATCGGCCTGCCAGGTCGATTCCTGCTCGATCACGGCGGCGAGCGCGCAGACCTTGTGCGTCTGCGCGGGGATCGACAGTGCGGCGAACGAGGTGGCGATGTCGTCGGCCCAGGCGCTGCGCTCGGCGATGTTCGGCGGCAGCACACGCAGCGCGACGGCGCGCACGTCGGCTGCGCTGACCGGTGGGGGCGCGGGTGGCGGCGGTGGAGCGGGCGGCAGCGGGGGCAGGGCGGGCGGTGGGGGGGGCACGGGCACCGGGGCCGGAACAGGTGCCGGCGCGGGCAGCGGCGAAGGCGTCGGCGACGGGACCGGCGTGGACGGCAGCGTGATCACCGGAGCCGGGGCGGGCGCGGGTGGCAGGCGGTTACTGGGCAGCGTGGTGCAGGCGGCCAGTCCGGCCATCAGCGGGGCCAGGGCGGCGAGGCGCAGGGTGCGTGTCATGGGCGGCGATTATCCGGGCTCACGGCTCCGCCTTGAACGGATTCCTCTCCTGCAACTCGCCCACATACGCCGCGATCCCCGCCGTCTCCTCGTCCAGAAACCGCGCCACCGCATCGGCAAAACCCGGATGCCGCAGCCAGTGCGCCGAGGTGGTCTTCACCGGCAGCAGCCCGCGTGCCATCTTGTGCTCGCCCTGCGCGCCGCCCTCGAAGCGCACGAAGCGTTCGCGCACGCACCAGTCCAGCGGCTCGTGGTAGCAGGCGGCGAAATGCAGGTGCGGGACGGATTCGGTGCAGCCCCAGTAGCGTCCATGGGCCACGCGCTGCGCCGGATCAAGGGCCACCAGCGACGCCGCGACCCGCTCACCGCCGCGCCGGGCGACGAACAGCAGCCAGTGCCCGGGCATCGTGCGCGCGACCTCGGCCCAGAACGCCCGCGTCAGGTAGGGCGTCGAGCGGTGTTCGCGGTAGGTGTTGTCGTAGCACTGGTAGAAGTAGTCCCAGTCCTCTTCGCCGATCTCCGCGCCGCGCAGCACGTCGAACGTGACGCCCGCCTCGCGCACATAGCGCCGTTCCTGCTGGATCTTCTTGCGCTTGTCGCGGCTCAGGCTGGCGAGGAAGTCGGTGAAATCGGTGTAGGGCTCGGGCGTGCGGTTCGTCCAGTGGAACTGCACGCCCTCGCGCAGCAACCAACCCTGTGCCTGTGCGGCGGCACGGTCTGCGTCGTCAAGGAAGAGCAGGTGTGCGGACGACAGCCCCTGATCGCGGGCGAAGGCCTCGATGCCCTGCAGCAGCGTCGCCCGCGCCGCGTCCGAGCGCGCCAGCAGCCGGCTGCCCGGCACGGGCGTGAACGGCACCGCGCCGAGCAGCTTCGGGTAGTAACGCTGCCCGGCGCGTTGCCAGGCGTCCGCCCAGGCCCAGTCGAAGACGTACTCGCCGTAGGAATGGCGCTTCAGATAGAGCGGGGCAGCCGCCTGCAGCGTGCCGTCCTCGGCGGTCAGGGTCATGAAGACGGGCTGCCAGCCGGTGCCGCTGACGGCGCTGCCGCTGCGGTGCAGCGCGGCGAGGAATTCGTGGCGCAAGAAGGGCGTCGGCGCGGGGCAGGCGGCGAGCAGCGCGTTCCATGCGTCGGCGTCGAGCGCGCCCGGGTCGTCATGCAGGCGTAGGGTCGAGGTCATGGCGGCGGATGTTCGCACGCCAGCCGGCTTACAGTTCACTCCACCCTTGGGTTGCTCTGGAGAAATCGACTTGGCGTCATCGGACTCGTTCTTCAATCTGTACGCCCACGGCTTCGCCCGTGTGGCGGTGGCCGTGCCCGTCTGCCGCGTGGCCGATCCGGCGTTCAACGCGCAGCAGACCATTGCGCTGCACCACCAGGCTGCAGCGCAGGGGGCTGTGCTGGTGGCGTTTCCGGAGCTGGGGCTGTCTGCTTACACCTGTGACGACCTGTTCCACCAGCGCGCGCTGCTCGACGCCTGCGAGGCGGCGCTGGCGCAGGTGGTGGCGGCGTCGGTCGGCGTGCAGGCGGTGGCCGTGGTGGGCTTGCCGCTGCGGGTGGACCACGCGCTGTTCAATGCCGCGGCCGTGGTGCTGGACGGCCGCCTGCTCGGCGTCGTGCCCAAGACCTTCCTGCCGAACTACGGCGAGTTCTACGAGGCGCGCCAGTTCGCTCCGGCCACGCAGGCGATTTCCACCGAGGTGCTGCTCTGCGGCCAGACGGTGCCGTTCGGTGCGCAGATGCTGTTCGACGCGGGGGCGGCGCTGCCGGGCCTGAAGTTCCACGTCGAGATCTGCGAGGACGTGTGGGTGCCGATCCCGCCGTCGTCGTTCGCGGCGCTGGCCGGGGCGACGGTGCTGGTCAACCTGTCGGCGTCGAACGTGACGATCGGCAAGGCCGACTACCGCCAGGCGCTGGTGGCGCAGCAGTCGGCCCGCTGCATCGCCGCCTACCTCTACAGCTCGGCCGGCTACGGCGAATCGAGCACCGACCTGGCCTGGGACGGCCACGCCCTGGTCTGCGAGAACGGCACGCTGCTGGCCGAGTCCGAACGCTTCCGCATGGACGCGCAGCTCCTCACCGCCGACATCGACCTGGAGCGCCTGTCCCGCGAGCGCATGCGCCAGACCAGCTACGCTGCTTCTGCCGCACGCCACCGCGCCGAGGTGGCGCAGTTCCGCACGGTGCGCGTCGCGCTGAAGCGGCCGGACGACGCGGTGCTGCCGCTGAAACGCTGGGTGGACCGCTTTCCCTACGTGCCGTCCGACCCGCGCAGCCTCGATGCCCGCTGCGAGGAGGTCTACCACATCCAGGTGCAGGCACTCGCCAAGCGCCTGCAGTCGTCGGGCGTGCAGCAGCTCGTGATCGGCGTGTCGGGCGGGCTCGATTCGACGCACGCGCTGCTGGTCTGCGCCAAGACGATGGACCGGCTCGGCCTGCCGCGCACCAACATCCGCGCCTGCACCATGCCCGGCTATGCCACCAGCGGGCGCACGCTCGACCAGGCACTGCGCTTGATGGACTCGCTGGGCTGTGCGGCGCAGACGATCGACATCCGCCCGAGCTGCCAGCAGATGCTCGACGACATCGACCACCCGTTCGCGGACGGCCAGCCGCAGTACGACATCACCTTCGAGAACGTGCAGGCCGGCGAGCGCACCAGCCACCTGTTTCGCCTGGCCAACCACCACCATGCGATGGTGGTCGGCACCGGCGATCTGAGCGAGCTGGCACTGGGCTGGTGCACCTACGGCGTGGGTGACCACATGTCGCACTACAACGTCAACGCCAGCGTGCCCAAGACGCTGATCAAGCACCTCGTGCGCTGGGTGGCGGGCAAGGGCGAGTTCGGGCCGGACTGCAGCCAGACGCTGCTCGACGTGGTCGAGACCGAGATCAGCCCGGAGCTGGTCCCGGGCAACGCCGACGGGCAGCCACAGCAGTCGAGCGAATCGAGCGTCGGGCCTTACGAGCTGCAGGATTTTCACCTCTACTACACGCTGCGCTTCGGCTTCGCGCCGTCGAAGGTGGCCTTCCTCGCGCTGCACACCTGGGGCGACGCACAGACCGGCCGCTGGCCCGAGGGCATCGGCGCCCACAACGCCTATCCGCTGCCCGAGATCAAGCGCCACCTGCGCACCTTCCTGTGGCGCTTCTTCAAGACCAGCCAGTTCAAGCGCAGTTGCGTGCCGAACGCGCCGAAGGTCGGCTCGGGCGGATCGCTCTCGCCGCGGGGCGACTGGCGCGCGCCGAGCGATGCAGAAGCCACGGTCTGGCTGGGCGATCTGGACCGCGTGCCCGATTGAGTGGTGGCCGGCGGCCACAATCCCTGGTTCTCCTCGTTTCCCTTCGTCGCACTGGATCTGCATGTCGCCGCGTACCCTGACCTCTCTTGCCGCCGCGCTGGTGGCGCTGACCGGCTGTGCCCACGGGCCGGCAACGACGGCCGTTGCGGTTGCGGCCCCTGCGCTGGCAGCGTCCGCGGTCCGGCCGGCCAGCGCAGCCAGTGCGCCGACGGGGGTCGCGCCCGCAGCGGGTGCGCCAGCGGCCGCGGCCCTGCCACCGGTGGTCAATCCGCTGCCGCTGTTCGCGCTGGTGACCCGCGATGCGAAACGCTTCGGCGGGATGATCACCGCGTGGCAGAAGGACGAGAAGGTCTGGCTGGAGCTGTCGGAACACGACTTCAACGTGCCGTTTTTCCTGTCCCCCAAGATCGCGGGCGGCATCGGCGAAGGTGGCGTGCTCGGTGGCCTGATGGGCGGACGCACCGGGGCAGGACGGGCGCAGTGGGTCGAGTTCCGGCGGGTTTACAACCAGGTGCAGCTCATCGCGCGCAACGCCCAGTACGTCGCCAAGGCTGGCACGCCCGAAGCCCGCGCCGTGGCTGCCGCCTTCTCGCCCAGCTTGCTGGCCAGCACGGCGATCGCCAGCCAGCCGCACCCGGACCGCAAGACCGTGCTGATCGACGCGAGCGCGCTCTTCATGGGCGACATGCTCGGCATCGGCGCGCAACTGCAGCGCACCTACCGCCAGGGCTACGGGCTGGATCCGCGCAACTCGGCCATCACGGCGGTGCGCGCCCAGCCGGATCTGCTGGTCGTGCAGGTGCAGAGCCATTTCGCCACCGGTTCGCTGAGCGAAGGCCAGCCCGGTGCAGCCGCCAGCCCCAGTGTGCCGACCACGCTGCCTGATGCCCGCAGTCTGTTCGTGCAGCTGCACTACTCGCTGTCGCGCCTGCCCGAGAAACCGATGGCCCCGCGCCGCGCCGACGCGCGCATCGGCCCTTTCCTCACCACCGTCGATGACTACAGCGACGATATCGCCCGCACGCCGCGCCTGCGCCACATCCACCGTTGGCGCCTGGAAAAGCAGGATCCGGCCGCCGCGCTGTCCCCGCCGGTCAAGCCGATCACCTACTGGATCGACCGCAGCGTGCCCGAGCGTTACCGGGCGCCGATCACGGCCGGCATCCTGGAGTGGAACAAGGCGTTCGAGCCGCTGGGGTTCAAGGACGCCATCGTGGTCAAGGTCCAGCCAGACGACGCGACCTTCGACACGCTCGACACCGGCATCGCCTCGATCCGCTGGATGACCAACGCCAGCGCCATGTTCGGCGCGGTCGGCCCGGTGCATGTGGACCCGCGCAGCGGCGAGATCCTCGACGCCGACATCGCCATCGAGAGCCTGAGTTCGCGCGCGATCCGCACCTTGCAATCCCAGATCCTGGCCCACCCCGGTGTGGACGACTGGCTGGCGCTGATGCAGGCCCGTGATGCACAGCGTGAGCGCCCGGCGACGGCCGGGGCATTCGCCAGACCGTTCACGCTGAACGACTTCTGTCAGCACGGGGACATGGCCGGCGAGCAACTGAGCTACGCGCTCGATGTGCTGGCGCTGCGCGATGGCGCCGACCCGGCCAGCCCCGAGGCGGCTGCCTTCGTCGAGGCCTATCTCAAGGACGTGACGATGCACGAGGTCGGGCACACGCTGGGCCTGCGCCACAACTTCCGGGCGTCACACGTCTACAGCGAGGCGCAGTTGTCCGACCCCGAGTTCACGCGCACCCATGCGCTGTCTGGCTCGGTGATGGACTACTCGGCGGTCAACCTGCCGGGACGCGGTCAGCCAGTGGTGGCACCGTTCCTGACCACGCTCGGCCCCTATGACCACTGGGCGATCGAGTACGCCTACCGTCCGCTGGCGGTCGAGCAGGAGGGCGCCGAACTCACGCGCATCGCTGCCCGCAGCGGCGAGCCGGAACTCGCCTACGGCACCGACGAGGACAACCTGTTCGGCATCGACCCCGAGTCGCTGCAGGGTGATCTGGGCAACGATCCGGTGGTGTTCGCCCGCAAGCGCATCGCCATCGCGCGTGACCTGCTGCGTCGGCTGGAAGCCCGGCCGGCCGCCGAAGCCGATTACGTGACGCTGCGCCGCGGCGTGTCCTACGCGCTGCGCGATGTGGCGCGGGTCAGCGGTATCCTGCTGCGCCAGATCGGCGGCCTGCGCACGCTGCGTGACGCGCCGGGCACCGGCCGCGATCCATTGACACCTGTGCCCGCGGCGCAGCAGCGCTCGGCACTCGACACGCTGGCCGCCGAGGTGCTTTCTCCGGACAGCCTGAGCGTATCGCCGAGCCTGCAGCGCCGACTGGCGCCCGACTATCTGGAGCGCGCCGACGCCTTGTTCAGCGGCGGTGCTGCAGTCGCCACCGACTTCACGCCCCAGACGCAGATGTCGGACCTGCAGCGCGGCGTGCTGGCGCAGCTCATGAGCGAGGGGGTGGCGGTGCGCCTGCTCGACGGTGTGGCCAAGGTGGGTGAGCCGTCGCAGAGTCTGGCGCTGGCGGAGCTGTACCGGCGCATCGACGCCGAAGTCTGGGCCGACTTGGCACCGGGCCGTGGCGACATCCCGGCCATGCGCCGGGCGCTGCAGCGGGACCACACCACCCGCCTGATAGGCGTGCTGATGCAGCCCGCGCAGCTCGGTCGTGTGGAATTGCGCACGCTCATCCGCCAGCGTGCAGAGGATCTTCTGGTGCGGCTGCGCGCGGTACGTTATCGTTCCGGCTGGTCTGCCGAGACGGCTTCGCACTTGCAGGACAGCATCCAGATGCTGCGCGAGGCCCTGCAGGCCAAGGTGGTACGACCGAATGTGTGAAGGGCGAGGGGATCCGGGGGCTCCGTGCGGGGCGAAAAACCTTGGATTGCGGGCCCCCGAAACCTCTGAATGGAGGTTCATATTTACAACCTTCGGCGCCACAGGGCACGTTCAGGAACGGATTGCGGGATCCGGCTCCCCTGCTCGCAGGCACGTCATGCAGGCTCTTGCATTTCGACGCTGGTGTGACAGGACGTGATGTATTTCGCAAAACGTAGACCTTGAACAGAATCGGGGCATCGACCAGAGACCGGAGCCCGTCCCCCGATGCTTGCCTTTCACCACACCCGCCGCCTGCTTGCCGATCTGACCGTGGTCACCCGCCTGGGGCTGGGCTTCGGTGCCCTGATCGCCCTGATGCTGGTGCTGACGCTGTTCGGTGTCTATGCGCTGCAAGACAACTACGTCCAGTTGATGCAGCTCGGTAACGTGCCCGCAGAACAGCTTGCACAGCTCCAATCGCAGCAGCAGCAGTGGACCTTGCTGCTGGGCGCGCTCGGTGCGCTGGCGCTGCTGGGCAGCTCGCTCATCGCCTGGACGCTGGTGGACAGCATCAAGTGGCCGCTGGACCGGGCGGTGGACATCGCCGAGCGCCTCGCCGATGGCGAGGACCATGATCTGGCCGATGCCCACCAGCAAGATGAATTCGGCCACCTGCTGCGGGCGATGACGGACATCCGCCGCCGCCTGCAATCCGCCACGCAGGATGCCGCGCTGGTGACGGCCCGAGCCGCGCCCACGCTCGCCGACAGCGCCGAGGCACTGGGCGTGCAGACCGACCGTCCCAGCTTTGCCGATGGCGACCAGCCGCTGCAGGTCTCTGTCCGTACCGCGCAGGAGATGCTCAGCGTGGCCGTGACGGCGGCGCAGCGGGGCGGGGAAGTGGTGTCGCAGGTCGTGGCCAACATGGACGACATCCGCACCTCCAGCCGCGAAATCTTCGAGATCATCGGCAAGATCGACAACATCGCCTTCCAGACCAACCTGCTGGCGCTGCACGCCGCGGTGGAGGCGGCGCAGGCTGGCGAGAAGGGCAAAGGCTTCGCGACGGTGGCCGGCGAGGTACGGGCGCTGGCGGTGCGTGCGGCCAATGCAGCCAAGGAGATCAAGACGCTGGTCCACGCTTCGGCGGAAAAGGTCGAGTTCGGTGGCCAGCTGGCCCGTGATGCGGATCTGACCATGGACGCCATCGTCGTTTCGGTGCAGCGCATGACCGACTGCCTGGAGCAGCGCCGCCAGCACCCGCAACTCGGCAGCGCGCAGGCAGTGCTGCCCGAGCAGGATGTCGCGCTGCTGGACCGCCTGACCGCCAGCAACGCGACCATGGCCGCCGAGAGCGCCTCCACCGCCGAAGCCCTGCGCCTGCAGGCCGAGCGGCTGCAGAAGGTGGTCAGCGCTTTCCAGATGTTGCAGCAGACCCAGGAAGCCGCCTGGAACGCCCACCACGCCATCGCCAGCGCCCGCCAGCGCGCCAAGGGTCAGCAGGTCTCGCCGACCCCGCCGTTCCCTTCGGCCGACTGGGGCACGCTGGACGAGAACCGCCAGGCCGCCGCCCGCATGCGCCGCCGCACGGACGACCGTGGCGACGGCAGCGGCGGCGATTCGACGACCTACTGAGCCCGCTCAGACGGCTTCGGTGCGGGCCACCAGCCAGTCCAGCGCCGCACCCGACAGCCGCGGCGCCAGACGGCGGCGCACCTCGGCGTGGTAGCCGTTCAGCCATTGCCGCTCATCCTCGCGCAGCAGGCCGAAGTCGATGCAGCGCGTGTCGATCGGGCAGAGGGTCAGCGTCTCGAACGCCAGATACTCGCCAAACTCGTCGGGTTCGCCGACCGAGACGTTCAGCCCCAGGTTCTCGATGCGGATGCCCCAGCGGCCGTCGCGGTACAGCCCCGGCTCGATCGAGGTGATCATGCCGGGCCACATCGCCATCGAGGCATCCGGCACCGCCCGCGAGATGCTCTGCGGCCCTTCGTGCACGTTCAGGAAGTAGCCCACGCCGTGCCCCGTGCCGTGGCCGAAATCCAGCCCGGCTTCCCACAGCGGGGCGCGGGCCAGCGTGTCGAGGTGCGGTGACAGCGTGCCCAGCGGAAAGCGGGCGCGCGACAGGTTGATCGTGCCCTTGAGCACGCGGGTGTAGTCGGCCTTCTGCGCCGCACTCGGCGTGCCGATGGGCCAGACGCGGGTGATGTCGGTGGTGCCGCCCAGGTACTGCGCGCCGGAGTCGATCAGCAGCAGCCCTTCGGCGACGAGACCGTCCGGCGTCGAGATCCAAGCGAACGATTCGGGGGTCGCCCGGTAATGCGGCATTGCGCCGTTGGCGTTGAAGCCGGCGATGGTCGGGAAGCTCAGCGAGACGAAGTCTGGCTGGCGCGCCCGCTCCGCGCTCAGGCGCTCGTCGATGGTCAGTTCGCTGATCGCCTCATGGCCGAGGGCCGCTTCGAACCAGGCGTAGAACGCGCACATCGCCGCACCATCCACCTCCATCGCCTTGCGCACGAAGGCGGCCTCGGCGGCGGTCTTGCGGCTCTTGGCGAGCGTGCTCGGGTTGATCGCCTCGACGACGCGCACCTCCGCCGGCACCGCCTGGCGCAGCCCCAGCGTGATGCGCTTCGGATCGACCAGCAGCGTGGTGCCGGCCGGCAGTCGGGCGAGTGCCGGGGCCGCGTCCGCGTAGTCGGCCAGCGCCACGCCGTCCGCCGCCAGTCGGGCCTGAAGGGCTGCGTCGATCTTGCCTGCGCCGACGAAGAGCGTGGCCCGGTGTGCCGTGGCGGTGGCGTCGATCAGCAGGTGGGCGAGGAAGACGGGGTTGTAGTCCACGTCCGCGCCGCGCAGGTTGGTGATCCAGGCGATGTCGTCCACGGTGGAGACGAGGTGGTGCGTGGCGTCTGCCCGCTGCATCGCGGCACGGACAGCGGCGAGCTTGTCGGCGCGGGAGACGGCTGCGTGCGGGGCGCGGTGTTCGTGGACCGCCGCAGCGGGCAGCCCCGACCGGCCCGGCCACGCCTCGTCGAGCACGTCCAGATCGGTGCGCAGCACGATGCCGTGAGCGGCCAATGCCTCACCGAGCTGCTTCGCGGCGGCCAGCCCCAGCACGGCGGCGTCCACGGCCAGCACTTCTCCCGGGGCGAGCGTCTGCGCAATCCAGTCGAGGTGGTGCGTGGCCGCGCCGGTGGGGATCTTCACCAGCTCGACCGTGGTGCCGGCCAGCTCGGCTTCGGCTTGCGTCCAGTAGCGGCTGTCGGCAAAGACAGCGGCGCGGGTCGGCGTGACCACCAGCGTGCCCATCGAGCCGGTGAAGCCCGAGAAGCGCACGCGGCCCTGCCAGCGTTCGGGCAGGTATTCGGACAGATGCGGATCGGCGGACGGCACGAGAACGGCGGCCAGTCCGTGGTGCTGCAGACGTGCGCGCAGCAGGGTGAGGCGTTCGGGAATCGGGGCGTGCGTCATGGCGGTGTGTGGTTCAGGTCGGAGAGGTCACGGGCGCATCGGGCATCCCGTCGAGTCGCTGGCGCACCAGCGTGATGTGGCTGCGCAGCGAATACAGCTCGTCCGCATACGACAGCGGCACCGGCAGGCGCTCGACCAGCTCCTCGATGCGGTCCAGGTCGCTGGTGAGCAGGGCGCGGCTGCTGGTGCCGTCGGTGATGTGCTGCTCGATCTCGCGCAGGCTGCCGTACCAGCGGAAGATGCGCGAGCGGATGCGGAAGTTGTAGAGCGGTGGCACCACCCTTGAGAGCGGAATCAGCACCGCGATGATCGACACCAGCACCACCCACATCCGGTCCACCAGATTGGCCATCCAGAAGCTCACATGGCGCTGCAGCATCGGCTCACCCGAGGCATAGAAGCGCTGGGCTTCAGGGGCCAGTGGGTAGTCGCCGCCGACTCCCTTGGGGAACTCGCCCTTGGACTGGAACCAGTTGGGTTCGCCGTGGATCTTGCGGGCGGCCTGCACCAGCAACTGCTGCAAGGCGGGGTGCGTGTCGTCGCGCACCACCAGCATCGCGGTCGCCGCCACCAGCCGCACGTCCTGCGCCGGCAAATCCTTCGCCAGATCGACCACGCCCCGCGGCAGCCCGACCGGCGACACCTGCGGCACGCGCCGCGCATAGGCCTCCGCCTGCGCGAAGTCCAGCAGCCGCACGCCCGGCGTGATCAGCAGCATCCGCACGATCGGCGATTCCGGCGCCGAGACCATCGCCATCGCGTCGATCTCGCCGGCCAGCAGGGCCATGACGGCGGGGGTGGTGGCCAGCCGGGTTAGCGGCATGGAGGCGGTATCGAGTCCGTTGGCGTCGAGCAGGCGGCGCATCAGGTTGGTCACGCCACTGCCATCCTGGCCCACGTTGAGCCGCCAGCCGGCCATCTGCGACAGGCTGTCGAGCGTCTCGCGGCCGAGTTTGGCCTTGGCGGTGTCGTCGCGGTAAAACACCCAGACCGGCTCGCGGAACAGGCTGCCCAGGCTCAGCAGCGTGTCGTCCGGCGCCTCGTCGCCGAGCTGCACCTCGTCGGAGCCACCCTGCACGAAGGCGGCGTCCACCTCGCCACTCTTGAGCAGTTGCAGGTTCTCCAGCGAGCCCTGCGTCGGTTTGAGCACGACCTCGATGCCGTGCTTTTCCAGCGCCTGCCGGTAGCGCTGGCCGAACTCGGAATACGCGCCCTGCGCGGTACCGGTGGCCAGCACCATGCGCCGCGGCGGGTTGGGATCGAGCATGGTGTAGGCCATCCACACCAGGCCCACCGCCAGCAGCAGCACGGGGCCGCCCGTGATCAGCATCTCCTTGAGCGAGATCAGGGCGGAGCGCACCCGCAGCAGCGCGGTGCCGGTGTGGCGCATCAGGGGTTGGGGCAGTGTGCTCATGGGGTCACATCGTGGCGGATTGGCGGCTGCGCCACCAGAGTTCGGCACTGAACAGCGCGCACGCTGCCCAGATGATGGCAAAGCCCTGCGCCCGCGCACCCGCAAAGGGTTCATGGAACAGCCACACGCCGAGCGCGAGCTGGATCGTCGGCCCGATGTACTGCAGCATGCCGAGCAGGCTCAGCGGGATGCGCCGCGCTCCGGCCGCGAACAGCAGCAGCGGCACGGCGGTGAGCGGCCCGGTGAGCACCAGCAGTCCTTGCAGGTCAAGTGTCGCACCAGGGAATACCGCGTGCCCTTGCGTGATCGCCCAGCCGAGGCCCGCCAGCGCGATCGGCCCGAGCAGCAGCGTCTCCAGGGTCAGCCCTTCCAGGGCGCCGAGCGTGGCCGTCTTGCGCAGCAGGCCGTAGGTGGAAAAGCTCGCCGCCAGCACCAGCGCGATCCATGGCGGCGTGCCCTGCGCCCAGGTCAGCCAGGCGACGCCCACGGCTGCTGTCACCACCGCCGCCCATTGCACCGGCCGCAACCGCTCCTTCAGCACCAGCCAGCCCGTCAGCACATTGACCAGCGGCGTGATGAAGTAACCCAGGCTCGCGTCCACCACGCGGCCATGGCCGATCGCCCAGATGTAGACGTACCAGTTGGTGGCGATCAGCGCCGACGACGCCAGGAACAGCCCGAGCACCCGCCGGTTGCGCAGCGCCGGCCCGAGCCAGTCCCACTGCCGCCGCACGGTCAGCACACCCAGCAGGAACACCAGCGACCACACGACCCGGTGTGCCAGCACTTCGAGCGCCACGACACCGTGCAGCAGCCGGAAATACAGCGGAAACAGTCCCCAGATCACATAGGCGAGCGACGCCTGCACGATGCCGCCGCGCATCAGAAGGGGAGGGGCCGGGCGGCCGAAACAGGTGTGTGCATGGGACCGAGGATACCCGCCGCACTGGTGACAAAATGCAAGTCAAACATCGGTTCCCGCCTGAGATTGGACACTCCATGATGAACAACGGTCACGCACACCCTGCCCGCTGGTGCTTGTTGCTGGCGCTGGTCTGCCCCTTGGTGGCGTGCGGGCGCGAGGAGACTGCGGCCGGCCCGCGACCCGTGGCCAGCCGGGGTGCGCTGCTGGCGGACGAGCAGGCGGTGGTGAACCTGTTCGAACAGTCCGCGCCTTCCGTTGCCTACATCACCACCGAGACGGTGCAGCGCGGCAACTTCGGTGGCGCGGAGGTCAGCCAGGGGGCGGGTTCGGGCTTCGTCTGGGACAGCGCCGGCCACATCGTCACCAACTTCCACGTCGTCAAGGACGCGCGCAAGGTCTTCGTGCGGCTGGACGCCGGCAAGCCGATCGAGGCGGAGCCGATCGGTGGGGCGGCCGAGTACGACCTCGCCGTGCTGCGCCTGAAGGTGGTGCCCAAGAACCTGCGCCCGGTGCCGGTGGGCAGCTCGCGCGACCTGCGCATCGGACAAACCGTCTACACCATCGGCAACCCCTTCGGCCTGCAGCGCACGCTGACCAAGGGCCTCGTCAGCGCACTGGACCGGGAGCTGCCGACGGCGAACTTCCGCGAGGTGGCCGGTGTGATCCAGACCGACGCCGCGATCAATCCTGGCAACTCGGGCGGGCCGCTGCTGGACAGTGCGGGGCGGCTGATCGGCGTGAACTCGGCGATCCGCTCGACCAGCGGCAGCTCGTCGGGCATCGGGTTTGCGATTCCGGTCGATCTGGTGAACCGGGTGGTGCCGTCGCTGATCAACCGCGGCCACGCGCCGCTGCCGGGCATTGGCGTCACGCCGATCTCGCCGGACCAGGTGTCGCGGGCGGGGATCTCGGGTGTGGTGCTGGGGGCGGTCGGGCGTGGCACACCCGCTTCCTCGGCCGGGCTGGTGCCCTACAACCCGCAGACCGGTGATCTCGGTGACGTGATCGTCGGCGTCAACGGCAAGCCGGTGCAGACGCTGTCCACGTTCGTCGGCGAACTGGAGCGTGCGGGCATCAACGCGACGGTGGACCTGACCGTGCGCCGCGGCGACAAGGAGCGCATGGTGCGGGTCAAGGTGATCGACCTGCGGGCCTGACTGCGCTGCGGTTTTCGCGCCCCTCAGTCCGCCTGGCGCAAGGACAATTCGGGGTGTCGGCGCAGATAGACCCGCACATACGAACACGACGGTCGCACTGCCAGCCCTTCGGCCGCCACCCAGGTCAGCGCCTCGTGCACCAGCGCAGCAGCGATGCCCCGGCCTCCCAGTGCCGAGGGCACGCCGGTGTGGTTCAGGTCCACCACGCCGGGGCTGCGGCGGTACGCGGCCACGCAGAGTTGACCGTCCACCGTGGTTTCGAATCGCGAGGCCAGTTCGTTGTGGATGATGGAAATCGGGGTGGCAGGCAGGGTGGGCATAGGGGGGTCGTCAGCGTTCCGATGCGGTCCAGGGGATGTCGATGACCGGCGGAACCCGGTTGTCGGTGTCGCGCGGCACGACGCCCGCGCGGTCGATCGCGTCGAGCACGGCCTGGTCCCAATCGGCCTGGCCGCTGGACTTGATCAGCTCGCGCGAGATGATGGTGCCGTCCGGCGCGACCCGCACCCGCACCACGGCGGGCGTCGAGCCGATGTTGCGGCCGGTGTAGACCAGCTTGGGCTTGAGGTAGGCGCGCAGGCGGCCGGCGTAACCTGCGGATGGGCCGGAGGACTGTGCCGCTGCACCGGCGCCCGGTGTGGCGCCAGGAGCGGGGGCATCGCTGCCGTCGCCGAGCTGCTTCTGCAGGCGCCGGAGGTTGTCCTCGCGGGACTTGGCGGTTTTCTCCTGCTGCGCCGCATCCTTGACCTTCTCCGCGGCGGCGGCTTTCTCCGCTGCCTTGGTCGCGGCCTTGCGCTCGGCTTCCTTCAGTTCTGCCTCCTTGCGGGAGGCTTCTTTCTTGTCCGCCTTGTCGAGCCGGGCCTGCTTCTCCGCTTCCTCGGCCTCGCGTCGGCGCTTGTCCGCCTTCTCGCGGGCAATGTCGGCTTCGCGCGGGGCGGGCGGCGGCTCGACTACCTTGGGCGCGGCGGCAGGAGGCGGAGGCTGGGGGGCGGGCTTGACGACCGGCGCAGGCGGGGGCGCGGGCCGAGGCGGGGGCGCTGCGGGCGCCGCCTGCTGCGGCACAGCCGACCACAGCTCGGCGCTGACCGTGGCGATCTCCTGGCGCTTCCACGCCACGCCATAGGCGAGCGCGGCAATCAGCCCGACGTGCGCGAGCAGCGCGACCGTCGTGCCCAGGCGCAGGCTGTCCGCGGACGGAGGATGGCGCACGGGATCGCGCGGAGTGTCCTCGGGCGGTGACAGCGGAGTCGGACGGGCCATCGTCGCTCAGGCCCCGGTCGTGCGCACGGCCAGTCCGACCCGGGCGATGCCGGCCTTCTGCAGCGCGTCCATCACCTTGACGACGGCTTCGTATTTCACGCCCTTGTCGGCGGAAATGATGACCGGCGTCTGCGAGGATCCGTTCTGCAGCGCCTGGATGCGCTTGGCGAGCTGCGGCAGCGCGATGCGCTCGCCCTCGGAGTCCGGGTTGCCGGCGTCTGCCTTGCCATCGACCTTGATGCGCAGCAGCTCGCCCGCATCGAGTTGCACCTCGACGATGCGATCGGGCTGCCGCTGCGCCTGGCCGACGGTCGGCAGGTCGATCACGCCGGGGGTCATCAGCGGCGCGCTCACCATGAAGATGATCAGCAGCACCAGCATCACGTCGATGAAGGGCACCATGTTGATCTCGCTGATGGTGCGGCGGCGACTGGCGCCGCGGCGGCTCACGGCGGACATGTCAGAACCGGCCCGGTGCGGACACCGGGACAGGGGCTGCAGCGCCGGCCGAAGGTGACTGGTTGGCGTTGCGCGCGAGGATGTTGGAGAACTCTTCCATGAAGTTGTCCTGCTGCATGGCGATGCGGTCGATGTCGCGGGCGAAGCGGTTGTAGGCGATCACGGCCGGGATGGCGGCGAACAGGCCGATGGCGGTGGCCACCAGTGCCTCGGCAATGCCGGGCGCCACGGTGGACAGCGAGACCTGCTGCAGGTTCGCCAGCCCGGTGAAGGCGTGCATGATCCCCCAGACCGTGCCGAACAGGCCGACGTAGGGCGACACCGAGCCGACGGTGGCGAGAAACGACAGGTGCGATTCGACGACGTCCAGCTCGCGCTGGCAGCTCGCCCGCATGGCGCGGCGGGCGCCGTCCAGCAGCGCACCGCCATCGCTGACCTTGCGCTCGCGCAGCTTCAGGAACTCGCGCATGCCGGCGGTGAAGATGCGCTCCATCGGCGCGGCGTGCTGCGCGTTGCGCTCGCTCTGCTGGTAGAGGTCGTTGACGTGGCGGCCGGACCAGAAGTCGCGCTCGAACTGTTCGTTGCCCTGGCTCACCTTCTTCAGCCCGACGATCTTGCCGAAGATCACCGCCCAGCTGGCCAGCGACACGATCAGCAGGATGGCCATCACGAGTTGCACCACCACGCTGGCGTGGAGGATCAGTTGCAGGATATTCAGGTCCTGGTTCATGCGAGTCCGATGGAGGCGAGGATGTTGGGGGGAATGCGGCGTGGACGCAGTGTGCGTGCGTCCACGCAGCCGATGCGGATGCGGCCTTCGGCCAGCACGTCGCCGCCACGCAGCGCCTGCTGGTCGAGCGCGAGGCTGGCCTTGCCGGACTCGGCCAGCCGCAGGGTGACGACGACCTCGTCGTCCAGCCGTGCCGGACGCAGGTAGCGCACCGCCGTGTCACTGACGACGAACATCACGCCCTCGTCGCGGCGCAGGGCTTCCTGCGACACGCCGAGATGGCGCAGCCACTCGGTGCGACCGCGCTCGAAGAACTTCAGGTAATTGGCGTAGAACACCACGCCGCCGGCGTCGGTGTCTTCCCAGTAGATGCGCAGGGGCCAGCGGAACAGCGGGTCGGCCATGGGGGTGTCCGTGTGGGTGTTCAGGTGGTCGTCCACAGCATCGCCACCACCAGCAGCAGCAGGATGAGCACACCCGCGAGCAGCGTGCTGAGGATCCAGCTCGGGCGCTCCTTCATCGGGTAGGGCCGGCGGTCGGGCAGGGCGCCGGGGAGTGTGGGGAGTGGGTCGCGGTCTGTTGTCCGCAGCGGCACCGTCGGGGTCGTGACTGGATCGGTGTCCGAGCCGGTCTGCGTCTGCGTGGCCAGCCAGGCGCGCAACTCGCGGGCGACTGTGCCGGCAGTGCGCTGGCGCTGTTCCGGGTCGAGGCTGATGGCCTGCAGCGCGATCGCGGCCAGCGGGGCGGGAATGTCCGGGTTGTGGTCACGGGGCGGTCGCGGTCGTGCCGCACGCACCGCGGCACGGATCTCCGCGAGCGAGGTGCCGCCGTAGGGCCGGTGACCGGTGAGCAATTCGTAGAGCACGACCCCCAGGGAGTACACATCGGTGCGCGGCCCGCACTCGCGGCCCTCGAACTGCTCGGGCGCGGCATAGAACGGTGACCCCAGCGCCGGCCCGCTCACCGCTTCGGTCTGGTGCAACAACTGGGCGATGCCGAAATCGAGCACCACCGGCCGCGTGCGCCCGACCATGAAAATATTGGCGGGCTTGATGTCGCGGTGGACCACGCCCTTGCCATGCGCGTAGCTCAGCGCGTCGGCGACCCGGCGCACGATCAGCGCGGCCTGCTCGGCCGTCGGGCGCCAGCCCGTGCGCAGCATCTGCGACAGGTCCTTGCCGCGCAGCAGCTCCATCGCGATGTAGGCGCCTTCCGGACTGACTCCGGCGTCATGCACGGTGACGATGTGGGCGTGGCTGAGGCGAGCGGCGGCGCGGGCTTCGTCGAGCACGCGCTCGGTCAGGCGTGCGCGTTCAGGGTCCGGCACCGCCAGTGGCAAGGTTTTCACGGCCACGCGGCGGGCCAGCACGGTGTCGTAGGCGGCCCAGACGGTCCCGAGACCACCCGCGCCGAGCGGACGCTCCAGCACATAGCGCCCCATCTCGCCACTGTCGACCGGGAAGTCGGTGTCCCCCTGCAGCTGACGCCCGTCGATGGTCGGTGCGGCGGTGCGGCGCCGCCCGGGAACCTGCAGTGCCTCGTCGATCCGCTGCTCGAAGAGCCGGCTGTCGGGCGGCGTGCCGTCGCTGGCATCGGGCAGATCGCCAGGGCTGGTGGGCAGCCACAGGCCGAGGACGTCCGTGTCAACGCCCAGTTCAGCGCGGGTGGCGTCGGGCGTTCGAATCGTCGGGGTCATCAGGCGGGTCATGGGCAGTGGCGGCGCTGGGTAGGCCCGGATCCGTCAGTGTCCCAGCACGCGCTGCAGGCGCTGCACGGCCTCGCGCAGGTCGTCCATCGCGCTGGCGAAGGACAGCCGCGCGTAGCGGCCCGTCTCGGCGTGGCCGAAGTCGCGGCCTGGGGTCAGCGCGATGTGGGCGCGCTCCATCATGTCGAAACAGAACTGCCAGCTGTCCGGTGCGTGGGCGGTCACGTCGAACCAGACGTAGAAGGCCCCATCCGGCTGTACCGGCACCGTCAGCCCGAGCGCATTCAACGCAGGCACGATGAAGTCGCGGCGGGCTTTCATCGTGGCGCGGCGCTCCTCGCACACGGCCAGTGTTTCAGGCGTGAAGCAGGCCAGCGCCGCCTGCTGTGCGATGGCGGACGCGCAGATGTAGAGGTTCTGCACCAGTTTCTCGATCGGCGGCACCAGCGCTTCAGGCAGCACCAGCCAGCCCAGGCGCCAGCCCGTCATGCCGAAGTACTTCGAGAAGCTGTTGACCACCAGCACATCGTCGCCCAGCGACAGCGCGGTGCGCGCGTCGCCGTCATAGCTCAGGCCGAGGTAGATCTCGTCCACGATGGTGATGCCACCACGGGCGCGCACGACCTCCACGATGCCCGCCAGCGTCTCGGCTGGCACCGAAGTGCCGGTCGGGTTCGACGGCGACGCCAGCATCACGCCACGGGTCGCTGGCCCCCAGGCTGCGGCGACCGAAGCGGCGTCGAGCTGGAAGCGCTGCGCCGGCGTGGTCGGGATCAGCCGCGCCGTGCCGCCCGAGGCCGTCACGAAGTGGCGGTTGCAGGGGTAGCAGGGGTCCGGCATCAGGAATTCGTCGCCCGGCTCGACCAGCGCGGTGCACAGCAACTGCAACGCCGCCGAAGCGCCCGCGGTCACCACGATGCGGCCGGGATCGACCTGGACACCCCAGCGGCTGGCGTACCAGTCCGACAACGCCCGGCGCAGTGCGGGCAGACCGACGGCGTGGGTGTACTGGGTGCGGCCAGCGTCCAGGCAGGCCTGCGCGGCAGCGACCACCGCGCGGGGCGCCGTCTCGTCCGGCTCGCCGATGTTCAGGTAGATCATCCGCTCGCCACCCTGCGCCGGGTCGCATGCCGGGGTTCGAGCGATGGCGTCGGCCGCCTTGGCACACTCCATCACCCAGAACGGTTCGATGCCGGCCACGCGCTGCGCCAGGCGCAGCGGATCGGGCGTCAACGGCACGGGGCGCAGGCTCATTCGGCGCGGGAAGCCGAGCGGGCCAGCCGCTGGGCGGCCACTTCGGCGGGACGCAGGTCCACGGCGGCCTTGTCGAGCACGCCATTGACATATTTGTGGCCGTCGGTGCCGCCGAACGACTTGGTCAGCTCGACCGCCTCATTGATGGCCACCCGGTAGGGCACATCCAGGCAGTGCTGCAGTTCGTACAGGCCAATCATCAATACGCCGTGCTCGATCGGCGACAGCTCGGCGATCGGACGGTCGAGGTGTGGCGTCAGCAGGCTGTCCAACGCGGGGGCTTGCTCGATGCAGCCTTGGAGCAGGGCGTCGAACATTGCGTTGTCGCACTTGCTGAACTCGTCCTGCTCGCGCATGTGCGAGCGCACGACGCTGATGTCGGCGCGGCTGATCTGCCATTCATACAGGCCCTGCAGCGCCAGTTCACGGGAGCGGCGGCGGGCGGATTTGGGACGTGCGGCTCCCGGTCCGGTCGTGCTGGACGTGTCTTGGCGGGGTTTTGGGGTCGGGTTCAAGTCAGGTCTTCCAGCAAATTGGCCATTTCGACGGCAACGCGGGCGGCGTCGCGGCCTTTCTCTTCGGTGCGTGCCCAGGCCTGGGCGTCGTTTTCGACCGTGAGGATGGCGTTGGCGATCGGTACGCCATGGTCGAGCGACACGCGGGTGATCGCCGCACCGCTCTCGTTGGCGACCAGTTCGAAGTGGTAGGTCTCACCGCGGATGATGCAGCCCAGCGCGATCAGGGCGTCGTAGTCGTCCGACTCGGCGAGCGCCTGCAGCGCGATGGCCACTTCCAGCGCGCCGGGCACGCCGACATGGCGGATGTGCTTGCGTTCCACGCCGAGCAGCACCAGCTCGTTCGTGCAGTGCTCGGCGAGCGCGTCGGTGATGGCCGCATTGAAGCGGGCCTGGACGATCGCCACCCGGAGGTCGCTCCCGTCGAGGCGGGGTGTCGTGCCCTTGTCTGCGCCTTGCATGGTGGTGTTCCTTGGGTTAACCCGCCACCGGCATGAAACCGGTGACTTCTAGGCCGTAGCCGACCATGCTGGGCATGCGGCGCTGGTTGCTGAGGAGCTTCATGCGGCGAATGCCCAGGTCCCGCAGGATCTGCGCGCCGACGCCGTAGGTGCGCAGGTCCATCGTGGCGCGCGGCGGCTCGCCGGTCTGCGGCAGCGCAACGCCGAGCAGTGCCTGCGCGTCCTGCGCCACGTTGAGCAGCACGGCCACACCGCGGCCGTTCTCCTGCAGCGTGGTCAGCGCCTGCGGCAGCGACCAGGAGTGGCGCGCGCGGCCGATGTCCAGCAGGTCCATCACCGACAGCGGCTCGTGGACGCGCACCAGCACCTCGTCCTCGTCGGACCAGCTCCCTGCGCTCAATGCGAGGTGGACCTGTCCGGTGCGGTCGCGGTAGACGCGGCTGTCGAAGGCGCCCCAGGGCGTCGTCAGCCGGTCCTGGTGCAGGCACTCGATCAGCGACTCGTTGCCGCTGCGGTAGGTGATCAGGTCGGCGATGGTGCCGATCTTGATGTTGTGCTCGCGGGCGAACTCCTGCAGGTCCGGCAGGCGGGCCATCGTGCCGTCGTCCTTCATGATCTCGCAGATCACGGCCGACGGCGACAGCCCGGCCATGCGGGCCAGGTCGCAGCCCGCCTCGGTGTGGCCGGCGCGCATGAGCACGCCACCGTCCTGCGCCTGCAGCGGGAAGATGTGGCCGGGCTGCACCAGGTCACGCGGCACGCTGTCGCGGGCGACCGCCACCTGCACCGTGCGGGCGCGGTCCGCGGCCGAGATGCCGGTGGTGACACCGGTGGCAGCCTCGATCGAGACAGTGAACGCGGTGCTGTGCTTGGTGCCGTTGCGGGCAGCCATCGGCGGCAGTTGCAGGTATTCGCAACGCTCGCGGGTGAGCGTCAGGCAGATCAGTCCGCGGCCGTAACGGGCCATGAAATTGATGGCTTCGGGAGTGACCAGATCGGAGGCAAAGACCAGATCGCCTTCGTTTTCCCGGTCTTCTTCGTCCACCAGGATGATCATGCGACCGGCCGCCAGCTCGGCAACCAGCTCGGGAATGGGTGAAATCGGCATCCCGCGATTGTAGGCGGCTCAGGCCGGTGAGCCGAATGCCGTTGCAGACCGTGCCATCAGTCGCACATCCGCACCGACGCGGGTGAGGTCGGTGAAGACCAGCGGCGGGGCGTCGGCGATCTGCGCCAGCGGCCCGAAGGCGGCCATGTCGCGCCCGGCGCCAAGCAGCCGGGGCGCCAGATAGACCAAATATTCGTCCACCAGTCCGGCGCGCACGAAGCTGCCGTTGAGGTGCTGACCGGCCTCGATGTGCAGCTCGTTCACGCCGCGCTGGCCGAGGGCGTCGAGCACGGCGGGCAGGTCGATCCAGCCGTTCGTGTCGGTCGCGACCGGCTGCAAGGTGACATTCGAGCGGGCCAGCGCCGACGCCCGCGGGTTGTTCAGCGCAGCGGCGGCGCAGACCAGCAGCACCTCGCCGGGCGCCTCCAGCAGCCGGGCGGTCGGTGGCGTGTCGAGCCGGGCGTCGAGCACCACGCGCAGCGGCTGGCGCGCCGTGGGCACCAGGCGGACGTCCAGGCGCGGGTCGTCCTCGCGCACGGTGCCGATGCCGGTCAGCACGGCCCCTGCGCGGCGGCGCCACGCGTGGCCGTCAGCACGGGCCTGCGGGCCGGTGATCCACTGGCTGGTGCCATCGGGCAGCGCGGTGCGGCCATCGAGGCTCGCGGCCACCTTCAGCCGCACCCAGGGCCGCCCGCGCAACATGCGCGAGAAAAAGCCGATGTTCAGTTCGCGCGCCGCGTCGGCCATCAGTCCGTGGGCGACGATGATGCCGGCCGCCTGCAGCCGCGCCAGTCCCTGCCCGGCGACCAGCGGATTCGGGTCCAGCACGGCGGCAACGACCCGGCCCACACCCGCGGCGATCAGCGCGTCGGTGCAGGGCGGCGTGCGGCCGTGGTGCGCGCAGGGCTCCAGCGTGACGTGGACGGTTGCGCCGCGCACGTCGTGCCCATCGGCCTGGGCTGCGCGCAAGGCCATGACCTCGGCGTGCGGGCCGCCGGCCTGCTGGGTGTGGCCGGCGCCGAGGACACGCCCGCGGCCGTCGCTGATGACGCAGCCCACCCGCGGATTGGGATCGGTCAGCCCGATGCCCAGCTCGGCCCAGGTCAGCGCCTGGGCCATCGCCACCTGGTCGTGGGCCGAAAACGGAGAGGTCGGTGTGTCGCTCATGGCGTGATTGTGTGCGCTGCCGCGGGCGACGGGCCTCAGGGTTGATGCGCCACGGTGCTGTCGTCCACGGGATTGCCGGCTGCAAACGGTCCGAACGGCCCTGCATCGACCGGACAGCGCGCTGCCGCGCGGATCACCAGGAAGTTCTGGTTGCCCAGCGCAGTGGTCACCACGCTGTAGCTGGCGGGGTGCTCCGGGTTGTCGATGTGGCCGTTGCCGTCGTGGTCGGCGCTGTAGCGGCAGATGCGGAACCGCCCGGTGTTGCCGCCGGAGCTGCTCACCAGCAGCCAGCCTTGCGGGACCAGATCGAGCCGCCCCGACCAGCGTGCCGCGCCGCCCGATGCGGGGGGCACCGGCTGGACCACGCAGTGGTAGGCGATCGAAGTCTTCAGCGTGGTGCCCGGTGGCACGCCGGTGGGACCGTCCTGCACGCATTCCCACGCGGGACTGGGGTGGCCGGTGGTGCTGAGGCTCAGGCGCAGTCCGGTGGACATGGCGAGGCTGGCGGGCTGTTCCGCGTCGGTGAGGGTGGCGGTGTCGCGGTCGGTGGAAAACCGGATGTGGCCGCTGAGCAGCAGACCGCTCAGGGCCTTGCAGGTGCCGAGGCTGCCGGCATTCAGCGCATCGGCAGGCAGCCCGGCCGTGCTGTCACAGCGGCCGATCACTTCGCCCGAGCGGCTGTCGAACAGCCAGACCAGTGCCTCGTCGGTGCGCGGCTTGAAGGCGTGGCGGCCATCGCCGAGATCGCGGGCCGCCACGGGGATGCGCAGCGAGCGTTCCGGCGCCGCCGAGCCGCCTTGGCCGGTCGACGCTGTGACGCGGTTCAACAGGTTGGCAGCCCCCAGCGCAGGGTCGATTGCGGTCAGCGCCGTGCCCAGCGTCACCGCGTAGCCCACGGTTTGCCGGTCCTCCCAGCGCACGGTGGTGGCCACGCTGCGCAGTCGGCCGGCGGCATCGGTGTGGACCCGGCGCTGCAGCGTGTAGCGCGTGGGCGACGACGCAGCGTCGATCGGTGCCGGCCCGGTGTCCGCGATGTCGGCCGGCCCGCGCCAGCGCAGTTGCTCCAGATCGGCCGCCGCGTGGCGCACGGCTTCGCTGCGCTGGCGGGACAGATCGGTGCTGCGCCGCAGGTCGAGATGCAGGCGCAGCAGCGACGCCGTGCCCAGCCCGAGCAGCGCCACCGCCACCAGCAGTTCGATCAGCGCCAGGCCGGGGCTGCGCCGGTTCATCGGGTGTGCGGATCGAACCAGCTGCCCGGCACCGGCGCGAGCACGCTGCCCAGTCCCGCGGTGCGTGCGAGGACCGCCGCATCCCGGACCAGATCGAAGGCCCCGCCCAGGGTGGTGGTGTCCAGACTGACGAGCGCGCCGCGGAGCAGGCTGCGGGGGGTGGTCGGCGTCCGGATGTCCACGCGGCCCGCCACGACCAGGCCGTGGACCACCGCGTCAGGGCCGATCTGCAGCGTGCCGCGCACGACCAGCAGCAGCGGTGTGTCGGCCGATCCCCAGCGCCCCTGGGCCAGCGCCAGATCACCGTCCAGCCACAGCGCGCGGGCGCCGAGCCGCCACGCGCTGTCGAGGTCGCTGCCGGTGCAGCCGCCCGCACACGCCACGGTCTGCCAAGTGGGCAATGCTCGCAGCGTCACTGCATCCAGCCCGAACAAGCGCCGCCAGAGCGCATCAGCTCCCGCCGACAGCGGCGGATCGTCGGTGACGATGCCGGCGGCGGCGGGTTGTCCGGGTGGACCGTGGACCTTGGCGGGGGCCTGCAGCGTGACCGCGCCCCCGCTGTGCACGGTGGTGCCGCCGCTGGCGGAGTCGGCGTTGACCACGCTGGCGCCCTCGGACAGGGCGACCGCACCCACGCTGGTCAGGGCCGCCAGCGGTGGCTGCACCACCTGACCCAGCGCGGCCAGCACGGTGCTGACGCGGTAGCGCCCGTCGGGCTCGGTGGCGTTGTCGTCGGCGCAGTCCGGGCCGGGGTGGGAGCAGCCTTCGGCCGTCAGTGTCCACAGGCCCGCGCGGGGGCCGGTCTGCAGGGCCACGGTGAAGGCGGGCACGTCGGCAGTGGTGGCGGGCGCCGGCATCTGGCCCGTCCCGCTGTCGGGGCATTGGCATTGCCAGTCCGGCGTGGTCTCCGTCTGCACGCAGGCCGGCCGCCACGGCACGGCGGCGGTGAGGCTGCGCTCCCAGCGCGCACGCACGGTGGCCGGGGCGGCATCGGGGGACTGCGGTGTCGGCAGGCATTGGATGTCCACACTCCGCGTGTCGTTCAGCCGGGACACCGCCCAGTCGATGCCCGCCTGCGCCGCTTCCTGCGCCCGGACGGCGCGGATCTGGCTGGCGCTGGCGCGCTGCTCGAACAGCAGCGCCCGGTGGCTGTAGAGCAGGCTCAGGTGTGCGATCAGCAACAGGGTCATCACCATCGCGAGCGTGCCGGCGCCGCCCATGTCCTGCCGCGACTCAGAGCGGGCACGCACCGCTGACCTCGTCGTTGCGCAGGCGTGCTTCGGTGGCGAGCTGGCGCTGGACGCGGCTGTCGCGGGTGTCCTGCGCATCGAGTTCGATCCGCACCCAGCGCTGGATCCGCTCGGGCGGGCAGCGCGCCTGGCCATTGCAGGCGGTCTGCGGGCAGTAGTCCAGCAAGCTCTGGCGCTGCTCCTCCAGCCGGATCGACAGGCGCGTGACCCGCAGCAGCGCCGGGTCGGTCAGCGCCTGCCACTGGTCGCGCTCGTCGGGTGCGATGGCGCTGCCGGACAGGCGCCACTCGATGACCTGGCTTGCCGTGTTGAGGCGCAGGCCGAACTTTTCCTGGTTGCTGTTGACGTGGTCCTCGGTGAGGTCGCGGCTGTAGCTGTAGCCCAGCCACGGGGCGACGGACGGGCCGTTCAGCACGGCGCCGCGGTAGGGGTTGGCGGCGAGCGTGGCGGTCGGCCTGGCGCTGTCCCACACGCCGCCGGACACATCGCCCCAGTAGCCCGAGCGCCGGACGTCCCGCGAGACCAGCTCGATCGCGGTGCGCAGGTCTTGCGTCAGGCGGCTCTCCAGCAGCAGCCGGCGCTGCTCGTCCACATGCCCTGCGGCCAGTTGCAGCAGTGCGGTCAACAGCAGCAAGCCCAGCGCGATGGCCAGCATCAGCTCGACGAGGCTCCAGCCGCGGGCGCTGCGGGCTGGGGTCACGATTTCCAGCACTGGCGGTTCTGCGACTCGGTGTTGGCGAGCTGCGCGTCGGGGCCGGAGCGGTGGTGGAGCTGTCCTGCGTCCACGTCGAGGACCAGCCAGCGGCACAGGCGGTCGTCGGCCTGGGCGCCGCGGGCGATGGCGGTGACGCGGTAGTCCCGGTGCGCGGTGTCCGGCAGCACCGAGGTGCCGACGTCGTAGTGGCCGGCGGGGCTGACCGCGGGCAGATTGAGGCCGTCATTTCCCAGCCCGCTGGCGTAGACCGGCCGCTGCGAGCGCCAGCGTTCCTGCGCCTGCTGGAGTTGCGCGAGCGTGGTGATGGCGTCGCTGCGGCGTGTGCGGTGGACCTGGTTCTGCCAGCCCGGCACGGCCAGCGACGCCAGCAGCGCCACGACGACCAGCGTGATGCCTAGCTCGATCAGCGTCATGCCGCGGGTACGACTGCGAATCAGCATGGGCTGTATCCCGGAAAGCGCGGGCCAGGCGTGCAGGTACGCACCCGACCGAGGATGTTGATGACGTGGCGCAGCGCACTGCTGCCGTCGAGCGCGGCGACGTCCACGCTGCCGGTCGGCGTGAAGGTGCCGTGGCGCGGATCGACACGCAGGCTGGCCACGTTCGATTGCAGGCGGATGCGGCGCGAGGCGGGCACCAGCGCGGCGCGCAGCAGTTCGGTGCCGTCCACGCACTGCACCGCGGGCTCGGCGCGGACATCGGCGGTGCAGCGGCAGGCGTCGGCGTCGCCGCTGTGCAGGAGGTAGCAGGTGCCAGCCGGCGTGTCCTGGAAACTCAGCCGCAGGATGCGGTGGCGGGTGACGGCGGCGCTGCGCAGCCACTGCAGGTCGGCGTTGAACTGGGCCGAGACGCCCAGCAGGTGCTGGCGCTGCAGCCAGCCCGAGAAGGACAGCGTGGCACTGTGCAGCACCAGCGCGGTCAGCGCCATCACCACCAGCAGCTCCACCAGCGTCAGACCGCAGGCGCGGGCAGCGTGGGGCACACGGGGCGCGCGCATGGTGGCTTGAATCGTTGTCCGGATCATCCGCTTGCCCCGCCCGCCTGTGGTGATGTGCAGGCGTTCAGTCTAGGCAGGCGGAGCAAGCGGGCGCTTCCCTCCGAAGGGGGAGTGCGCGGGGTATTTCGGGGGAGAGGCGGGGGAGTCGGGCGCCTCAGATTTCCCGGATGAGCTGGTTGAAGGCGTCCACGTCCTCGAAGCGCCGGTAGACCGAGGCGAAGCGCACATAGGCGACCTTGTCGAGGCGCTTGAGTTCGCGCATGACGAGTTCGCCGATGTGGGAGGTGGTGACTTCGCTCTCGCCGCTGGTGAACAGCGTGCTTTCGATGCGGGCGATGGCGGCGTCGATCAGGTCCACGCTCACGTTGCGCTTGCGCAGGGCCAGCATCATCGACGCGCGCAGCTTGGCGCGGTCGAACTCGATGCGGTTGCCGTTTTTCTTCACCACTGCAGGCATGGCCAGTTCGACCCGTTCGTAGGTGGTGAAGCGCTTGTCGCAGGTGCTGGCACTGCAGCGGCGGCGCCTGCGCATCGCGTCGCCTTCGTCCGAGGCGCGGGTTTCGACGACCGTGGTGTCCTGGTGACCGCAGTAGGGGCAGCGCATCGTCAGGACACGGTGTCGATCAGCCGCGGTAGACCGGGAAGTCGCGCGTCAGCACCGCGACCTGTTCGCGCACACGGGCCAGCACCGCCTCGTCGTTCGGCGCTTCGAGCACGTCGGCGATCAGGTTGGCGGTCAGCACGGCTTGCTCTTCCTTGAAGCCGCGGGTGGTCATGGCCGGCGAGCCCAGGCGGATGCCGCTGGTGACCATCGGCTTCTGCGGGTCGTTGGGGATGCCGTTCTTGTTGCAGGTCATGTGCGCACGGCCCAGCAGCGCCTCGGCTTCCTTGCCGGTCAGGCCCTTGGGGCGCAGATCGACCAGCATGACGTGGCTCTCGGTGCGGCCCGACACGATGCGCAGACCACGCTTCGTCAGCGTCTCGGCCATGGCGGCGGCGTTCTTGACCACCTGTTCCTGGTACGCCTTGAACTCGGGTTGCTGCGCTTCGAGGAAGGCCACCGCCTTGCCGGCGATGACGTGCATCAGCGGGCCGCCCTGGATGCCGGGGAAGATGGCGCTGTTGATCTTCTTGGCGATGTCATCACCGCGCATCAGGATCAGGCCGCCACGCGGGCCGCGCAGGGTCTTGTGTGTCGTCGTCGTGACCACGTCGGCGTGGGGCACCGGGTTCGGGTAGACGCCTGCGGCGATCAGGCCGGCGTAGTGGGCCATGTCCACCATGAAGTAGGCACCGACGGCCTTGGCGACCTGGGCGAAGCGCTCGAAGTCGATGCGCAGCGCGAAGGCCGATGCGCCGGCGATGATCAGCTTCGGCTTGTGTTCGTGGGCCAGACGCTCCATCGCGTCGTAGTCGATGTCTTCCTTGGCGTCGAGGCCGTAGGAGACGACCTTGAACCACTTGCCGGACATGTTCAGCGGCATGCCGTGGGTCAGGTGGCCGCCTTCCGCGAGGCTCAGGCCCATGATGGTGTCGCCGGGCTGCAGCAGGCCGAAGAACACGGCCTGGTTGGCCTGCGAGCCGGAGTTCGGCTGGACGTTGGCGTGCTCGGCGCCGAAGAGCTGCTTGGCACGGTCGATCGCGAGCTGCTCGACGACATCGACGTATTCGCAGCCGCCGTAGTAGCGCTTGCCAGGGTAGCCCTCGGCGTACTTGTTGGTGAGCTGAGAGCCTTGCGCGGCCATGACGGCGGGCGAGGTGTAGTTCTCGCTGGCGATCAGCTCGATGTGCTCTTCCTGGCGGCGCACTTCGGCGTTGATGGCAGCCGTGATCTCGGGATCGATGGCGGCGAGGGTCTGGGTAGCGCGGTCAAACATGTGGAGGCAGTCCTGTCGGTGATGTCCGGCCCCGCCGACCCCGTCCCGCAGGGGAACAGAGGTGGTGGGCTGCCCAGGCGCACGGCAAAGAGTCCGCGGCAAGCACCCCGATCCGGGTCTGCCGCGACCACGCTCCCCGGTGGTTGACCCACCTTGGACCCCAGGCGGGGTCCGTGAACGCCAGTTGCGTGGTGGCGGCAGTTTATCAGTAGCTCAGCGCGGCCACGCGATCTGGCCGGGCTTGCAGTACCGGGTTGGCACCATTGCTGGCCGAGGGGCGATTGCCTTGCGAGGCCGGCGTGTTCAGATTGGGCGCGGGCGTCTCCATGGGCGCAGACACCGGCGGCACTGGCAGGCGGGCCGTCACCGGCACCGAGCGACCCTTGATGAGCTGCTGCAGGAACTCCTGCTCCGACAGCACCTTGAAGGCGTAGCCGCCGTCGTTCGCTTGGTTGGCCGCGCCGACGTAGTGGCGCAGTCCGCCCTCGACCGAGCCGGCCTTGGCGATGCAGTCCTTGAGCACCTGTACGCCCACGCGCAGATTGGTCAGCGGATCGAAGGCCGCGTGGTTGCCACCGAACGCGACGTACTTGTCGTCGTGGACGCGGGTGAGGACCTGCATCAGCCCCTGTGCGCCGACCGCGCTCTGGGCGAACGGGTTGAACGAGGACTCGATGGCGACGATGGCCAGGATCAGCGTCGGCTCCAGCCCGACCCGCTTGCCCAGCGACCACGATTCCTGCACCAGCCGGCTGACCGGTTCAGGTGCCACCTTGTAGCGGCGCGCCAGCCACTGAGCGACCGCCGCCTGCTGGCGGTTGAGTTCGCTCGGATCAATGGCAGTCGCCCGGTCCACGGCCGAGAAATCGCCCTGGGCCAGCAGGCTCGGTTCGTCCAGCTGGGTCGCTGCAGCCGAGCGTGCTTCCTGCCGCTCGACCAGCCAGTCCAGCGCACGCTCTTCCAGCATGCTCCGCACGTCGGCGCGACCGCCAATGACAAAGGTGACACTAAGGACAGCCAGACCAATGACGGCCAGACTGTTGTGGCTGACGGCCAGCAGGCCGTTACCGAGATCCGCGATGAACACCCGCACCGACTGCGCGGTGGCGGACTGAACTTGCTTCCAGGATCGGGGTGCAGTCATGCAACTCCTCTTTCGATCACTGCAGGCGCCGTGTGGCCATTGGCTGGCGCCTAGATAATCCCCGTTGCGCAACACCTGACAGCCCTCGTTCGAGTGATTCTTGTCGGGTGGTCTATCCCCATGCAACGGGATCGAAGGGGGCAGCTGCGCAGATCGCGGCAGGCCACAAGCCCCCTTTGTTCGAAAACGGACGAATTTTAGAAGTCGTCCAAATAACCAGTCAACAATAAGAAACAACGTAATGAGATTGTAAAATTATGAAATACCGCGATCTGAGAGACTTTCTGGCCTTGTTAGAGCAACGTAAGGCCTTGCTCAAAGTGAAAGAACCGGTTGCGACCGAATTGGAGATGACCTGGCTGTCTGACCGCACCTTGCGTGACAGCGGTCCCGCGCTGCTGTTCCAGAACCCGACAGTTCGTGGGCGCGCGTCGTCAATCCCGGTTGTTACCAATCTTTTCGGAACGCCGGAGCGGGTAGCACTCGGCATGGGCGCCGAGCATGTCGCTTCGTTACGTGAAATTGGTGAACTATTGGCGCGCCTCAAGGAGCCGGAGCCCCCCCGAGGGCTGCAGGACACCGGTCGTTTGTTACGAATGGCCAAGACCGTGTGGGACATGAAACCGACCCTGGTGCGTCGGCCGGCCTGCCATGAATTGATCATTTCGGGTGATGAAATCGATCTGGGTAATTTGCCCATCCAGCATTGCTGGCCAGGGGACGTGGCCCCGCTGATCACCTGGGGATTGGTGGTAACCCGCGGTCCACAGTCGGTTCCACGGCCCCGGAAACGGCAAAACCTCGGCATCTACCGGCAGCAGGTGATCGGACCGCGCCAAACCATCATGCGGTGGCTCGCCCACCGTGGAGGAGCGTTGGATTTCCGTGAATTTGCGCACGCAAATCCTGGAATGCCCTTTCCGATCGCAGTGGTATTGGGCGCCGATCCGGCCACGATTCTGGGTGCGGTCACGCCAGTACCGGACAGTCTGTCCGAGTACCAGTTCGCCGGATTGCTGCGCGGAGGCCGCACGGAGCTGGCCGAGAGCGGCGTTGGCGAGGGGGATCTGATGCTCCAGGTGCCCGCTTTTGCCGAGATCGTGCTCGAAGGCCACATCCCGCCCGCGGCGCCTGGCTTCGAAGGTCGCAGCGAACAAGGCATTCCGCTTAAGGAAAAGGATGGTTACCTGCACGCGCTCGAAGGGCCGTATGGCGACCACACTGGCTATTACAACGAGCAGGACTGGTTTCCGGTGTTCGAGATCAGCCGCATGACCACGCGCCGGGATCCGATCTACCACTCGACCTACACCGGCAAGCCGCCCGACGAGCCGGCGATCCTGGGCGTGGCCCTGAACGAGGTGTTCGTGCCGATCCTGCGCAAGCAGTTCCCGGAGATCACCGACTTCTACCTGCCGCCCGAGGGCTGCAGCTACCGCATGGCGATCGTCAGCATCAAGAAGAGCTACCCGGGACACGCCAAGCGGCTGATGTTCGGGATCTGGAGTTTCCTGCGCCAGTTCATGTACACCAAGTTCATCGTGGTGGTGGACGACGACGTGGACATCCGCAGCTGGCAGGAGGTGATCTGGGCCATCACGACCCGGATGGACCCGGTCCGCGACACGACGCTGGTCGAGAACACACCGATCGACTATCTGGACTTCGCCTCACCGGTGTCGGGCCTGGGCGGCAAGATGGGGCTGGATGCGACCAACAAGTGGCCGGGCGAAACCAGCCGGGAATGGGGCCGCACGATCGAGATGGACAAGGCGGTGACGCAGCGCATGGACGTGCTGTGGTCGGCGCTGTTCAAGAGCCCGTGATCAGACCCAGCACCTCGTGCAGCGCGTTGTGGACCAGGCCGTAACCGTGCTGCGAGGGCAGCCAGTCCAGCATCGGCTGGTCATCGCGGGTCACGGCGGCGACAGGGGCCGGGACGACCACCAGGCCCTTGCCGGCGGCCTCCCGGAAGGCGCGCATCGCCCGCGGCATGTGGGCCGCGTGCGTGACGAGCACGATGCGCTTGACGCCGGCCCCATCGAGGATCGGCACCATCAGGTCGGCGTTCTCGCGCGTGTCGCGCGAGCGGGATTCGGTCCAGCGCAGGCTGGTGCCGTACTCGTCCTGCACGATCTGGGCGGCGGTCTCGGCCTCCGAGCGTTCGCCGATCTGCGCCCATCCGACCCCGCCCGCGTAGGCGAGCGGTTGCCCCGTCTGCCGCGCCAGCCAGACGCCGTAGCGCAGCCGGACCATCGCTTGCTGGGAGAGGTTGGCGGTGCCGTACTCGGCGGCCAGCCGGTGGCGACCTGCGCCGAGCACGACGATGGCGGTCGGCGGCTGGTTCGGGCTGCGCACCAGCGCGCGGATCTGTGCAGTGGTCAGCGCTTGCGGGGGACGCAGCACGCTGTCCTGCAGCCAGTGGGCGGTGCCGAGGCAGCACATCAGCCACAGTCCGGCGGTGGACAACACGATCAGCGTGCCCCCCAGCCTTGGCCGGTGTCGCATCAGCCACAGGCCCAGCAGGATCAGCAGCAGCAGGCTGGCCGGTGGCTGCACCAGCACGGACAGCAAGGGTTTCCAGGACGGATCGAACAGCACGGTGAACAGGGCGGGCGCCGGGTGGGTCAGGACGGCGCATTCTGCCCGACCGGCCTGCCGATTTCCGCAGATTCCTGCGGAATCAGGGTGCCAGACGCTCGCGGAGCCAGTGGCCGTCGGTGTCCTGCCGGTAGACAAGCCGGTCGTGCAGGCGCGACTTGCGGCCCTGCCAGAACTCCCAGCGCTGCGGCGCGAGCCGGTAGCCACCCCAGTGCGGCGGACGCGGCGGGTGCAGCCCGTGCTGCGCCGCGGCACGGGCTGCATTGCCGACCAGCACCGCGCGCGAGGAGATCGGCTGGCTTTGCGGCGAGGCCCAGGCGCCGAGGCGCGAATCCAGTGGCCGCGACGCGTAGTAGGCGTCGGACTCTTCGGCCGACACTTTCTCGACCGACCCTTCGATGCGCACCACCCGTTCCAGCTCCACCCAGTGGAATTGCAGCGCCGCCCAGGGGTGCAAGGCCAGTTCCTGCCCCTTGCGGCTGTCGTAGTTGGTGTACCAGACGATGCCGCGTTCGTCGTAGCCCTTGATCAGCACGATGCGGGTCGACGGGCGGGCATCGGCGCCGACCGTGGCCACGGTCATCGCGTTCGGCTCCGGCACGCCAGCCTTCAGGGCCTGCTGCAGCCACTGGTCAAATTGTTGCAGCGGGGCGCTGGTGGCGCTGTGCTCGTCGAGTTCCCCGGCTTCGTAGCTCTTGCGCAGATCGGCGATGTGGTTCATGCCCGGCAGTATAGGAACGTCCCCATGCCAGCGCACTGCTCCAGCGCAACACACCTCCCTGACGTCGGACTGATCCCTTCCGGCAGGTGTGGCTAGCAGTTCTCCTTAAGTGAAGGCACCAGTTCACTTGATGGACGATGTGGGTTCCCATGTCGGCATGGAAGGCCACGCCTGCGAGGGCATTGCGAACCAGGGTCAACAGGGATGGGATGGATGATGGACGCAGCCGGCACCGAGACGAGGAACACGACATGATCCCCACCCGGAGTCTGCCGACTGTGGTGGTGCTGGCGGCAGGTGGTGGCACGCGCTTCGAGGGCGCCGGCCCCAAGCTCGGGCAGACGCTCGGCCCGGCCAGCGTGCTGGCGCACACCCTGGACGCCGTGGTGTCCGCCGGGATGCCGCTGGTGGTGGTGACGGTGGCAGCGCTGGTCGACGTGGCGCGCAGCGTCGTGGCGTCCCGCGACATCATTCTGCTGCCACCCGTGGGATCGGCCAGCCGGGAGCCGCTGGGCGTCGGCTTTTCCATTGCCGCGGGTGTCAGTGCACGCCCGCATGTGCCGGGCTGGCTGATCCTGCCAGGCGACATGCCGCTGGTGCGGCCGGAGACACTGCGCGCGGTGGCACGCGCGCTGGATTCGGCGCCGGTGGCCTATGCCCAGCACCGCGGCCGGCAGGGCTTCCCGGTGGGTCTGTCGGCCGAGCTGTACTCGGAGCTGGTGCTGCTCAGCGGCGAGGAGGGCTTGCGGCGCCTGCTGGTGCGTTATCCGTCGAATGCGGTCGAGGTGACCGACCCTGGCGTGCTGCAGGACATCAACACCACCGCCGATCTGGAGCGCCTGCGCGCGTCAAGCACCGTCGTCGCCTGGCAGCAGTCCGTCTCCGCGGGCCAACCGAACGAGGCGTGACACCTCGGTGTCGCGGATGGACAGTGCCTGCAGGCACAGCGCGGTGCGGTGCAGGTAGTCCACGGTCCGGCCATAACGGCCCTCGGCGTCGCGGAAGATCGTCAGGTGCGTGGCGTCGTCGAGCCGGCCGGCGTGGGAGGGATGGGCAGGATCGAGCGTGAAGGCCAGTGCCTCGACGGGGCCGTCGGGTGTGTGACAGCGCAGCCAGCGTGGCGTGTAGACGCCGTTGGGCATCTCGCGCTCCCAGAGTGCGTCGAGCTGCAGCACTGCGTCTGCGGCACCCGCGCGGTGGACCTGCCCGACACACGAGCCTCCGGGCAACAGCGCGAACACCAGCCCCGGGCATTCCGGTGAACCGCGGTTGACCCGCGAGCGCATGCGCAGCGCCCGGTGGTGGCCCCAGAGCCGCGCTGGACGGATTTCGGCCGGCTCGAACTGCGGCCGCCACAGCAGCGAGCCGTAGGCGTAGAGCCAGAAGTGCCCGCCCTGGTCCAGCCGCTTGACCAACTGCTGTCGGGTCGTCTGCAGCAAAGCCAGCGAGTGTGCGGAACAGGTCGAAGTAGTGTTCATGGCGTGTCAGTGTCACCGCAGTGGTGCCGCTGCGACAAGCCCTCGGTGTGACGGGGGGCGTCAAGCGCAGGTGAGCCTTGGCCCTTTAAACTTGTGCATCTTTTAACGATAAGGAGGATTGCATGAGTGAAGATGATCGCGACGAAGGCCGCAAGGTCGGCCTGATGGTGGTGTTTTCCAGCGTGGCCGTGCTGCTGGCGGGGGTGATTGGCTTTGCCGTGGTCCGTTCACTGAAGGCCCCTGCTGTACCTGTGGCCCAGTCTGCGGCAGCGGCTGCCAGTGGCGTCGACGTGGCCGATGTGCTGGTGGACCTCACGCCGACGGGCCCGGCGCTGGCCGTGGTGTATTTCGAGTCTGCCTCGGCGGCACTCACCCCGGAAGCCGATCCTGGTCTGGCAGAGACCATCAAGGCACTCGCTGCCGAGCCGACCCGCCGCGTGCTGCTGTCGGGTTACCACGACTCGACCGGCGATCCGGCCATGAACGCCGAACTGGCCAAACAGCGCGCCAAGGCGGTACGCGCTGCGCTGGTCGTCGCTGGCGTGCCGCTGAACCAGGTGATGCTGCGCAAGCCGGAAAGCACCACCGGCACGGGCACCGGGCGCGAAGCGCGCCGCGTGGAGATCCGCATCGTCGACGCCCAGTAAGGCCCAAACCGGCGAATCACGGGGTTACAGTCAGGTTACGCCTGACGTGGCTCCGGTGAGTTGCCCCTGCAGCCCGTCATGCCGGAAGCTTTCCGCCTTGACGGGCTGCAGTCGTTTCGGGATGGAAAGATTTGACGCTGTAACTTTGTTACGCTTTAATCGTGTGTCAAGTTTCAAGATCGACACTGCCATGAAATCCCAGATCGCCGACATCACCGCCCGTATCCGCGAACGCAGCCGCCCGCAGCGCGAGGCCTACCTTCGCCGGACCCGGGCAGCGGCGGCCCGGCCCCGCGGCGCCGACCGGATGGGGTGTGCCAACGTGGCCCACGCATTCGCCGCGCTGCCGGGGTCCGACAAGTTCCGCGTGGTGGCCGAGAAGGCCCCCAACATCGGCATCATCACGGCCTACAACGATCTGCTGTCGGCGCACCAGCCCTACGAGAGCTACCCGGCGCTGATCCGCGACGAGGCCCACCGCCATGGCGCGACGGTGCAGGTGGCGGGCGGCGTGCCGGCGATGTGCGACGGCGTGACGCAAGGCTTCGCCGGCATGGAGCTGAGCCTGTTCTCGCGCGACACCATCGCCATGGCCACGGCGGTCGGCTTGGCACATGACGTGTTCGACGCGGCGCTGCTGCTGGGCGTGTGCGACAAGATCGTCCCTGGTCTGCTGATCGGGGCGCTGCACTTCGGGCACCTGCCGTGTGTGTTCGTGCCGGCCGGGCCGATGAGCACTGGGCTGTCCAACAGCGACAAGTCCAAGGTCCGCGAGCAGTTCGCACAAGGGCTGGTCGGCCGCGACAAGCTGCTCGAAGCCGAGTCCGCCGCTTACCACGGCGCCGGCACCTGCACCTTCTACGGCACCGCCAACTCCAACCAGATGCTGCTGGAGTCGATGGGCCTGCACGTCCCCGGCACCGCCTTCATCCACCCGCACGCCGGCCTGCGCGAAGCCCTGACCCGCGAAGCCGTGCGTACCGTGCTGTCGATCCGCAAGGGCCAGCGCTTCACGCCGATCGGCGAGCTGGTGGACGAGCGCTGCATCGTCAACGCAATGGTCGCGCTGCTGGCCACCGGTGGCTCCACCAACCACCTGATCCACTGGGTCGCGGTCGCGCGCTCGGCGGGCATCGTGATCGACTGGACCGATTTCTCCGAGCTGTCGGCCTGCACGCCGCTGCTGTCGCGGGTCTATCCGAACGGCAAGGCGGACGTGAACCAGTTCCAGGCCGCGGGCGGCCCGGGCTTCGTGCTGCGCGAGCTGCTGGACGCTGGCTGCCTGCACGGCGACGTGCTGACGGTGGCCGATGGCGGCATGGCAGCGTACGGCCGCGTGCCGACCCAGGCCGCGGACGGCACGCTGGTGTGGCACGACCTTCCGACCACGCCGATCGACGACGCCATCGTACGTACCGCGGCAGTGCCGTTCAGCGCATCGGGTGGCTTGAAGCTGCTGGCCGGCAATCTCGGCCGCGGTGTGATGAAGGTCAGTGCGGTGCCCGAGGACCGCCATGTCATCGAAGCCCCCGCCATCGTCTTCGACAGCCAGGAGGCGCTGCACGTGGCCTTCCGGGCCGGTGAGCTGGAGCGCGACTTTGTCGCCGTCGTGCGCTTCCAGGGTCCGAAAGCCAACGGCATGCCCGAACTCCACAAGCTCACGCCGCCGCTGGCCGTGCAGCAGGACAAGGGTTTCCGCGTCGCACTGGTCACGGACGGCCGCATGAGTGGTGCGTCAGGCAAGGTGCCGGCCGCCATCCACGTCAGCCCCGAAGTGCTGGCCGGTGGTCCGCTGGGCAAGGTGCGCACGGGCGACCTGGTGCGTGTCGATGCCGTGACGGGTGTGCTGGAGGCGCTTGTGCCCGCCGAGGAATGGGCGGCCCGTGCCGTCGAAGGCCGGTCGGATGCCTTGGCCGATGATGCGGGTCACGGCATGGGCCGTGAGCTGTTCGGCGGGATGCGCCGCAACGTGCTCACCGCCGAAGAAGGCGCCGTGACCTGGCTGTGAGCCTGTGAACCGCTCCGCATGCCCTCTCTGACCCACTGAACCCGAACCCTCTGGATCCTGACCATGAACACCCTTGAACTCGCCGCCTGCGGCCCCGTCATCCCCGTCATCGTCATCGACCGCGTCGAAGACGCCGTGCCGCTGGCCCGTGCGCTGGTGGCCGGCGGTGTGCGTGTGCTGGAAGTGACGCTGCGCACACCGGCCGCGCTGGATTGCATCCGCGCCATGGTCGCTGCCGTCCCCGAGGCCATCGTCGGTGCCGGCACCGTGCGCTCCATTGCAGACGCGCAGGCGGCCAAGGACGCCGGCTGCCAGTTCGCCGTGAGCCCGGGCTACACGAGCGAGATCGGCCGCGCCTGTCTGAACATCGGCCTGCCACTGCTGCCGGGCGTCTCCACCGCCAGCGAAGTCATGATGGCCAACGCCGATGGCTACCGCTTCCTGAAGCTGTTCCCGGCGACGGCAGTGGGCGGCATCAACCTGCTCAAGGCGTTTGCCAGCCCCTTCCACGACGTGGTGTTCTGCCCCACCGGCGGCATCACCCTGGCGACGGCGCCGCAGTTCCTCGCGCTGCCCAACGTCAAGGTCTGCGGCGGCTCCTGGCTGACGCCGGCCGACGCGGTCCAGGCCGGTGACTGGGCGCGCATCACGCAGCTGGCGGCCGAGGCGCAGGCGCTGCGCTGACCTTGCACGGTTCGGGTACGCTTCGGGGCATGCAGTTTTCCAACCCGACCGACGACCCCGAAGACACCGAATACTCCGCCCAGGAGCGTGCCACCGCTGCGGCCCGCAGCACCTGGGTGAGCGTGGTGGTCAATCTGCTGCTGACGGCGCTCCAGATCACGGTGGGTGTCCTGTCGAAATCCCAGGGCCTCATCGCCGATGGCATCCACTCGCTGTCCGATCTGGTGGCCGACTTTGTCGTGCTGGTGGCGAACCGCCAGAGCCAGCGTGACGCCGACGACAGCCATCCCTATGGCCACCAGCGGGTCGAGAACGCGGCGTCGCTGGTGCTCGGCACCTTGCTGCTGGCGGTGGGCCTCGGCATGGTCTGGTCGGCGTTCCAGAAGCTGCAATCCCCCGAGACGGTGGCCCCAGTCGGCGTCATCGCGCTGTGGGTCGCCGGGGCTGCGCTGCTGGCCAAGGAAGCCCTGTTTCGCTACATGCTGGTGGTGGCCAAGCGGGTCAAGTCGAGCCTGCTGGTGGCGAATGCGTGGCATGCACGCTCGGATGCCGCGTCGTCGCTGGTGGTCGGCATCGGCATCACCGGCAATCTGCTGGGCTATCCGATCCTCGACCCGATCGCGGCGCTGATCGTCGGCTTCATGGTCGGCCGGATGGGCTGGGCCTTCGCCTGGGAGGCGATGCACGATCTGATGGACCGCGCCGTCGATGACGAGGAACTCTCCGCCATTCGCCGCACGCTGGTCGAGACACCTGGTGTCAGCGGCGTCCACGACATCCGCACCCGCAAGATGGGCGACATGATCGTCGTCGATGCCCACATCGAGGTGGACGCGACATTGACGGTGGAGCAGGGCCATGACATCGCCGTCGAGGCGCGCCACCGCGTCATGCAGCTCCACCGCGTGCTCAACCTGATGACCCATGTCGATCCCTGGCACCGACCGGACCGCGACCACGAACCTGTGGCGGGTTGACGCGGCGAGCTGCGCACGATTGTTCATTTTCACTTCACGCTGGCTTCATGTCGGATGGGTTCAATGGGTTTCACCAACTCCCACTCCCTCAGGAATCCCCATGCACAAGCTCCTCGCCCTCATTGCCGCGCTGCTGACCGCCACCGCCACGCTGGCGGCCGACCCGACCTGCACCTCGCCCAAGGACAAGTGGATGAGCGAGGCTGATTTCAAGGCCAAGGTGGCCGCCGAAGGCTTCAAGGTCAAGAATTTCAAGGTCACCAAGGGCCAGTGCTACGAGATCTACGGCACCGACAAGGCCGGCAAGAAGGTCGAGATCCATTACGACCCGGCCACGGCCACCCCGGTTGCTTTCCAGTGATGCCACGCCGAAACTGACCCATGCCAACACCCCCATTGATCCAGCCGGGCGCTCAGCCGGATGTTCAGGTCTGGGATCCGTTCGTGCGGATCTTCCACTGGAGCCTGGTCGCCTGTGTCCTGACGAATTACTTCGTCGTGGATGACGGCAAAGACCTTCATCAGTGGATCGGCTATGCGGCCAGCGCCTTGGTGGTGCTGCGCATCGTGTGGGGGTTCATCGGCACGCGCCACGCGCGCTTTGCCGACTTCTTTCCGACACCATCCCGCCTGAGGTCGCACCTGGTCGCTTTGCGGGAGGGACGCATCGAGCACCACGCGGGCCATAACCCGCTCGGCGCACTGATGATGCTGGTGCTGATGGCGACCGTGCTGGGCCTGGGCGTGACCGGCTTCCTGCAGACCACCAACACCTTCTGGGGTGAAGAATGGCTGCAGGAACTGCACGAGCTGATCGCTTCGGCCCTCATGGCGCTGGCCGGGTTGCATGCAGCGGCAGCCCTCCTGATGAGCCGCATCGAGCGCACCAACCTCGTGGCGGCGATGTTCACCGGCGTCAAGCGCCGCTTCTGACCGAAACGGTTCCCCGTGCGCTTGCTGCTGCTGGAAGACGACCCGATGCTCGGTGAAGGCTTGCGTGACTACCTGCGCGCCGAGGGCCACATCGTGGACTGGTGTGTGCAGCTGGCCGAGGCCGCCGTGCTGCTCAGCGAGCCATACGATGCGCTGCTGATCGACTGGCAACTGCCCGACGGCAGCGGTCTGGACTGGCTGCGCCGCTTGCGCCAGCGCGGCCTGACCACGCCCGCGCTGATGCTGACGGCCCGCGATCTGCTCAGTGACCGCGTGCAGGGCCTTGATGCTGGCGCCGACGATTACCTCGTCAAGCCCTTCGAGCCGGAGGAGCTGGCCGCCCGGCTGCGCGCGGTGTGCCGCCGCACGGCAGGCACGGGCGGCGAGCGCATCGACTTTGGTGCGGTTCAGGTTGATCTCACCGCCAAGGCTGTCTGGCTGGCGCAGCTGCGTGTCGAGCTGACGGCGCGCGAGTGGGCGCTGCTGGAAGCGCTGGTGCTGCGCGCCGGGCGCATCGTGTCGCGCAGCGATCTGGACGCACTGGTGATCGGGCAGGACGCCGAGGTCTGCAGCAATGTCCTGGAAGTCCACATTTCGAACCTGCGCCGCAAGCTCGGCCGGAGCTTCGTCGAGACCGTGCGCGGCCTCGGCTACCGCATCACCGTCGCTTCATGATGCGCAGCACGCCGACACCGGTCTCGATCCGTCGCCGGATGCTGGCGGCTTTGCTCTGGACCTCGGTGGTCTGGGGCGTGGTCGCGCCGTTGATGGTGGTGCTGACCATCCGCCACGAAATCAATGAGCTGCTGGACGACACGCTGCGGGCCTCGGCCGAGGCGCTGTCCGGCATCGTGCAGGCGCCGCTGCCTGCGGCGCCTGCGGCACGCAGGCATCCCCCGGGCGGCCTGGTGATCAACCCGACCGCCGGCTATGTGCGCGGGCGCTTCGCCTGGCAGCTGGTCGGGCCGGACCGTGAGGTGCTGCTGCATTCACCCCTCGCGCCGCCGGAGCCTTTCGTTCCGCAGGTTCGGACCGGCTTGTCGGATGCCGCGTCCGGCTGGCGGGTGTTGGGCGTGGAGGTCGGCGGACAGGGCCAGATCCTCTATGTCGCGCACTCGCTGGACGAACGCTCGGAAGCGTTGCGTGATGCCGCCGTCAGCACGATGCTGGCGTCGCTGGTGGTCTGGGCGGTGTGTGTCATCGGGTTGCTGCGGCGCATGCGTTCCGAGCTGGCGCAGATCGACCGGCTGGTGGCTGACGTGCAGGACCATGACCCGATGGACGCCACGAACCCCCTGCCACCCGTGACGCGCGAGGAACTGCGCCCGATCCGTGACGCCATCGACGATCTCGGTGCCCGGCTCGCCGTGCGCGTGCGGAACGAACGTGCCTTCGCCGCGCACGCTGCCCACGCATTGCGCACGCCGTTGGCCGGCATGGACGCACAGCTTGCGGTGGCGTTGCGCGAATGCGCGCCTGAACAGCAACTCCGTCTGCAGCGTGTACGCGACGCCGCGGGCCGCTTTGCGCGGGTGGTCAGTGCGCTGCTGACGCTGTTCCGCAGCGGGGCAGAACTGCATCGGCAGCCGGTCGATGTGGCGGCGATGCTGGCACGGATGCCGATTGCAGGGCTGGACGTGCAGGTGTCCGACGCCGGGCCGTCCCGGCGCTTGAACGCCGATCCCGATCTGCTGGCCGCGGCGCTGGCCAATCTGTTCGACAACGCGCTGCGCCATGGTGCCCGCCGTGTGACCGTGAAGGTGGGCAGCGCCTGTGTGCGCCTGAGCGACGACGGGCCTGGCCTGGAGGCCGACCGGCTGCAGGCCCTGCAATCGGCGCTCGACCGCGAGGACCATGCCGCCTTCCCCGGGTTGGGCCTGGTGCTGGCCGACCTGGTCGCACGGGCGCACGGGGGTCGTTTGCGCCTGAGCCGTGGCGTGCAGGGCGGTCTGGGTGCAGAGCTGACGCTGGCCGTCACCGCGCAGCCCGAGTAGAAAAAACTATTTCGAACGTTTTTCAAGAACGAAATTGGCTCCGGCGTACTGCCCCAATGTTTCGGTGAGCAGCGGCATCACCTCCTGCAGCATCGTGTGCAGCACGAACGGCGGGTTGATCACCAGCATCCCGCTGCCGAGCATGCCGAAGCCGCTCTGGTCCGGCTCGGCCACCGACATGCGCACATGCACCCAGCCGCGCTTGGACTGCGCATCGGCTGCGGCCTTGAGGCGATCGGTCATCTCCTTGGGTTCGAGGCGCTGCAGTTGCGGATACCACACCAGGATCACGGCGTCGGCAAACCGCTCCAGCCCGTCGCGCACGGCACCGACCACCTTGGCGTAGTCGGTCTTGATCTCGTAGCTCGGGTCAATCAGCACCACGCCACGGCGTGACGGCGGCGGCAGCTCGGCGCGCAGCGCGGCGAAGCCGTCGGAGTTCATCACTGCGGTTTCACGGCGTGTTTCCAGCGAGGTCTGCAGCAGCGGGAAGTCGGTCGAGTGCAGCTCGTACATGCGCATCCGGTCGTCGGCGCGCAGCAGCATCTGCGCCAGCGCGGGCGACCCGGGATAGCGCGTCAGGCGGTCGGGCTGCGGGTTGAAGCGGCGCACCAGCGCGAGGTAGTCGTTCAGCGCGGCGGGCAGGTTTTTCTGGCCGAACAGGCGGCCCACCCCGTCGTCGTACTCGGCGTGCTTGCGGGCGTGGTTGCTGTCGAGCCCATAGCCGCCAGCACCCGCGTGGGTGTCGACGAGGGTGAAGGGTTTGTCCTTTTCCGCCATGTAGCGCAGCACCTGCGTGAAGACGAGGTGCTTGAGGACATCGGCGTGGTTGCCGGCATGGAAGGCGTGTCGGTAGGCGAGCATGGCGGGATTGTCGCCGCTGGCGGGCTGTGCTTCCTAGAATGCGGGATTCCTTTCACTGCCCATCCATCTTCCCGGAGTCCGCATGTCCGCTGCCCAGTCCCTCTACCGCCAGAAACTCGTCAGCGCCGCCGAGGCCGCCCGCCGCGTGCGCGACGGCGACACGGTGCTCGTGGCCTCGGCGGTGGGCGAGCCGCCGACGCTGCTGCAGGCCCTCGCCGCCCGCCGCACGGAGTTGAGTGGCGTGACCCTGAGCCAGTTGCTGCCGCTGTCCCCGCAGGCGTACATGGCCGCTGACAGCACGCCGCACATCCGCCACCGCTCGCTGTTCCTGAGCGCGGCGGTGCGGGCCGGATTCAAGGCGGGCTGGGCGGATCTGGTGCCCTGCCACTTCTCGGAGATTCCGCGGCTGGTGCGGCGGTGCGAGCAGCGGTGCGAGGTGGTGATGTCGATGGCCTCGCCGATGGACGCACACGGCTTCTTTTCCATCAGTCTCAGCCCCGATTTCACGATGGCGGCGATCGAGCGTGCCCGCGACGTGGTGCTGGAGGTCAACCCGAACGTGCCCTTCGCCTTCGGGAACTGCCACGTCCACGTCTCGCAGGTCAGCGCGCTGATCGAGTCGGAGGCACCGCTGCGGGAGGTGGGTCTGCCGCAGGTGAACGACATCCAGCGCACGATCGGGCTGCATGTGGCCGAGCTGGTGAAGGACGGCGACACGCTGCAGCTCGGCTACGGCAGCATCCCCGACGCGGTGGTGATGCAGCTTGGCGGCAAGAAGGATCTGGGCATCCACACGGAGATGATCGGGGACGGGCTGATTTCACTGCTCGAAGCGGGGGCGGTGACAGGGCGGCGCAAGAACTTCCTGCCCGGCAAGATCGTCGCCACCTTCGGCATGGGCACGCGCCGGCTCTACGACGCGATGCACCGCAACCCGATGCTGGAGATGCACCCGGTCGATTTCACCAACGATCCCGCCATCGCTGGACAGAACGACAACCTGGTGGCGATCAACGCGACCTTGCAGGTGGACCTGTTCGGCCAGTGCGGCTCGGAAAGCCTGGGGCCGAATCCCTACTCGGGCACCGGCGGGCAGACCGACTTCATCCGCGCGGCGAACCGCTCGAACGGCGGGCGCGGGATCATCGTGCTGCCGTCCACCGCCAAGGGCGACACGATCTCGCGCATCGCGCCGACGCTGACGCCGGGGACGCTCGTCTCGACCAGCAAGAACGACGTGAACTACGTGGTGACGGAGTACGGGGTGGCGCAACTGCGGGGGAAGAGTCTGCGGGAGCGGGCGCGGGAGTTGATTGCGGTGGCGCATCCGGCGTTCCGGGAGGAGCTGGCGCATGCGGCGAGGGCGATGGCGCTGGCGTGACGGCGGCTCGGTGGGCCTTCCGCCACGCGGGGGTTCAACGGTCGTCCCAGGGGTTGATGACTGTCAACCCTGTCGCCTGAAACGGGCTTGTATCGCGAGTGGCCACGACCAGCCCGTTGGCCATGGCAATCGCGGCAATGCAAGCATCGGCTGTCGCAATGCTGCGTCCGGCGCTTGCCCACCGGCATCAGCGCCACGCCAGCGCGTAACTCGGCCACCGTGATCGCCGACAGGAAGAGCGTTTCCAGCGGCTCCGACACCACATTCGTGTCGAGCGGTTTCATTCGTCGAAACTCGCTGAACGGGCCAGGGAGCGGTCCCGCACGTCCTCGAAGATGGCGAACTCCTCATCGGTCAGCTTGGCCTCGCAGCCGATTCCCGCGAGCAGCGACCCCAGCTTGACCCTGCCTTGCGGCTTCACGGCCGTTTCCACGATGTCGCGATGCACCTCGTCAGGCAGATTTCGGCTGTTCACGGAAGTCATCTTGCAACTCCTGCGGTGGATGGCGATGCCTGAATGATGGGTGCTTGCCAACGGTGCTGCAACCGTATCGACCGCCTTCCGCGTTACCGCCCCTCCTGCATCAACGCCATCAACTCTTCCGCCCGCAACACACCAGCGACTTCACTGCCCTCCAGCACACTGTCCGCCAGCTCCCGCTTGTCCTGGTGCAGCGCCACGATCTTCTCCTCCAGCGTCCCCGCCCGCACCAGCCGGTAGACGGTCACCGGTCGCTGCTGGCCGATGCGGTGGGCGCGTCCGCTGGCCTGGTCCTCGGCGGCCGGGTTCCACCACGGATCGGCGATCACCACATAGTCGGCCACCGTCAGGTTCAGCCCGAACCCGCCCGCCTTCAGGCTGATCAGGAAGAAGTCCCCATCTCCGCCCTGAAACGCCGCCACCCGCTTCGTCCGCTCCAGCGACGGCGTGGACCCGTCGAGGTACTGATAACGCAGCCCGGCGGCGTCCAGCGGCTCCTTCAGCAGCGCCAGGAAATCGACGAACTGGCTGAACACCAGCGCCTTGTGCCCGTTGGCGGCGAGTTCGGCCGCCAGTTCCCCGAACGCCTTCACCTTGGCGCCCACCAGCTTGATCTCCGGCGTGACCAGCCGTGGATCACACGCCGCACGGCGCAGTTTCGTGAGCTGCGCGAGGATGTTCAGGTGCGACTGCCCCGGCTTGTCGCCCTCCATCGCCTTCTCGGCGTCGCGCAAGGCTTGCCGTCGCAGCGCCTCGTAGTGCGCGTGCTCGGTCGCCTCGGCGTCCACCAGCATCGTCAGCTCGGTGCGCGGTGGCAGGTCGTCGAGCACCTGCGCCTTGGTGCGGCGCAGGATGAACGGCGCGATCAGTTTCCTCAGCGTCCTCTGCGCCCCGCGGTGGCGGTCGCGCTCGATCGGCACCGCGAAGCGCAGGTTGAACGTCCCCATCGTCCCGAGCAGCCCCGGATTGCACACCCGCATGATCGACCACAGCTCCGACAGCCGGTTCTCGATCGGCGTGCCCGACAGCGCCAGGCGGAAATCCGCCCCCAGCTCATGCACGGCCTGGCTGCGCTTGGCGGTGGCGTTCTTGATCGCCTGCGCCTCGTCGAGCACCAGCGTGTGCCACTGCCGCGCCGCGAAGGCCGCCCCGTTGAGCAGCTGCAACTGGTAGGACACCAGCACGACATCCTGCGGCCCGAGGTCGGCCAGCAGCGCGTCGCGGTCCCCCTGCGCATCGCCTTCCGCATAAGGCAGCAGCCGCAGCGACGGCGCGAACCGCCGCGCCTCCGCCTGCCAGTTCCCGATCAGCGAGGTCGGTGCGATCACCAGCGCCGGCCCGCCCGCCGCCCGCGCCAGCAGCACCGCCAGCGCCTGCAAGGTCTTGCCCAGCCCCATGTCGTCGGCGAGGACCGCGCCCAGCCCCGTCTCGGCCAGACGCATCGCCCATTGGTAGCCTTCCTCCTGGTACGGCCGCAGCGTCGCCTGCAGCGTGCGCGGCAACACCGGCTCGAACTGCTGCGCCTGCACCAGCCGGTCGATCCGCTCACGGAACGCCTTGTCGCTGTCCAGATCCGCGCCCTTCAGCGTCGTGTCCAGCCACGCCGCCGCCACCGGCGTCACGCGGGCGGCGTCGGTGCGGTGAATCTCGGCGACGCTGGCGAGTTCGTCCAGCCGGCTGCGCAGCTCCTCCGTCAGCGCCAGATAACGCCCTTCGCCCATCGGGATGAAGCGGCTCTTCTCGCTCGTGCTCCAGTCCAGCAAGCGACCCAGGCTGACCACCAACTGCTCGTTGAGCGTCACGCCGCCCTGCAGAGCCAGCCACTCCGAGCCGGATTTGACGTTGACCTTGAGCTGCCCCAGCCCCACGCTGTCCACCCGGATCGCCTTGCCTTTGGGCCAATCCAGCGCCATCACCGCGTTGAGCGTGTGCAGCCGCTCCAGCAGCGCGAGCGCCTGGTCCGGCTGCTCGACCAGCCACGCAGCGGGCGCATCCGTCAGCGGCGGCGCGAGCATCGGGCAGGCGTCCACCGTGGTTTCGAGGTGCGAACGCTCGGCGCTGAGGTCACGCTGGACCTCAAGCGTCTCATCACCGATCTTGGTGATCATCCGCGCCCGACCGCTGCCCGGATTGACCCGCGGCCCGTCCGTCCCGAAGGGCATGACGATCAGCCGCAGCGCCACCCCGTCGCCCTCGGGCGTGAGTTCGGCGCGCAGACGGGATTCGGTCGGCACGTCACGCGCCGCCGCGGTCGTGTCGCTGTGGACCTGGAAATGCGCCCCCAGGCTGCGCAGCACCTCGTCCAGTTGTGCCGACGCCGCCTTCGGCACCTCCAGCCCAGCGCCGATGAGCTGCGCGGCACGGGTCTGCGCGGCGTTGAAGCGGACGAGCCGGGCGTGCTGTGGCCCGTCGCGCAGGATGGTGAGCACGCGCAGCGCGTCGGCCTCCTTCTGATCGGCCGCGCTGGTGATCCAGAGTTGCGGCTCCTGCCGTTCGGCCTTGGCATCCGTCCAGCGCGGCGGTGGCTGCAGCGTTACGCGCAGCCGGTCGCCGAGGTCCGTCACGTCCAGCACCGGCGGCACCTCCGTCAGCGCCACCGCCACGTCCGGCGTGTCGTCGAACTCGACGTGCGGATGCCCGACCAGTGTCACGGCGGCGGCCGCCAGATCGAAACGCAGGCTGCGGTCACGCGGATTGACGCGCAGCGTGCGCGCCACCACCGCGTCGTGGGTCGGCAAGCCCTCGGCCTTCGACAGCTTGAGCAGCGAAGCGGCCTTGGGCTTGTTCCAGCCGCGGAGCCCGCGTTTCTGCTCCATCGGCGTGATGTCGTTGAGTGCGCCAAAGTCGTTGATGGTCATCACCCAGACCAGCCGGGTTTCGGCCGTGACCACGGTGGTGCCAGAGCCATCTCCCGTGCCGCCACTGGCGATGGCGGCCAAGGCGGACAGCGCATTGCGCCAGCCTTCCCCTTCGGCCGGGGTCGCGACAAAAAAGGTGGGTGGCGCGGGACGTGCCTGGACCACGGCGACAGCCGCGTCGAGTTGCGCGTTCAGGTCATCCAGACCGAGGCTGCGCAGGCGTTCCCCGAGCACCTGCACGGCTTCGATGTGGTGGGCGTTGAGCGGCTCGGCCTCCGGGCGGTCCTTCAGCCAGGCGCGCACCAGCCAGCGGCTGATGTCGAGCTGGTCGATGTGGAAGGTGCTGGTGCGGGGCGTGAAGGCTTGCAGGTCGCGCCGCGCGTCGCCCAGCTTCATCTGCAGGGCCAGCGCGAACACGCCCCAGGACGACTCCATCATCGGCTGGCGCTTGCCGCCTTCGGCCAGACAGAACTTGAGCGCCTTCTGCAGCGCAGCGGGCGTGCCCTGGGCCATCAGCGCCAGGGGGTAAGCCCAGGCAATCGGCATCGGCAGCAGCCCCTTGCGCTTGCCCGAGACCAGGCGCAGCGCCTCCAGCACCATCTCCATCGTCTCGATGCAGCCCGACCAGTCGGCACGGCGGAACTGGCGCACGGCGTCGAATGCCTTCGCCATCGCGCGCCAGATGACGATGGCGCTCGCGAGTTCCGGCTGTCCGGTCGGATCGACCAGCGCCTGGAGCACGGCGGCCATGTCGTCGAAGCGGCCGGCAAGCATCAGGTATTCCGCCTGGGCGAGCGACAGCCCGCTGAGGCGCACGGCCTGGTCCAGCGCAGGGTCGGTCTGCGCGCGCTGGCGCAGCGCGTCCGCCATGGCCAGCAGCGGCAGTGCCCCGGGGTTGGCCCACCGCTGAACGAGCAGGTCGAAGTGTTCGCGCAGTGTCTTGGCTTGCAGGTATGGATGCATGCGCGCAAACAAGTCGCCGTCGAGCACGTCATGCAGCGACCGCTCCAGCACCGCCTCCCACTCCATGCCCCAGCGGCAGGCCAGCCGCAGCCGCTCCAGTTGCTCCGGTGCCTGCCCGCTGAAGACCGCCAGCCGTGTGACGGCGCAGGCGAGTTCCATGTTCTCGAAGTACCAGTGGGTGGTGCCGAACTGGGTGGCACTGCGGCTGCTCTCGGCGTTCAGCAAGGCGTCGCGCAGGGAGTCCGGGTCGTCCCGTTGCAGCAGGGCCAGGTAAGCGGTGCTGTAGTGCGCCGGATGTACGCGCCAGTGGCCGAGGCGCTGCGGGTGTTCGACGATCCAGCCGCCGGCGGCCAGCGCAGCCATCGTCTCGCGCACCTGCTCGCCGGTGCAGCGCTTGCCGTCCCGGTTGGGCCACGCCAGTTCGGCCAGCAGCGTGAGGATCCAGGTTCGGGTGCGGTAGGAAACGCTCAGTGCCAGGGCCTGCAGCACGTTGCGCTGCTCGGGAGACAGGGTGGGGGATTCGGTGGAACGCATGGCGCAGCATTCTGCCCGGTTCAGGGGGGATGACACCCGGTTTGCGGGATGCCGCTGTCGGAAATGGTTTCCGATCTGAATATGGAATATGCCGAGAAAACACCTGATCGCGGGGTCAAGCCGTGGTACGGAAAACGACCGCCGGCAAAACGTGATGGATTTCAAGTCGCTTCATCAGATTCGCCTAACAATTGCTCGCATGCGGGTCAGCTCGGCAAACGGGCAAGGGGAATGAATATGGACCAAGAGATTCTGGTGTGGCTTTGTTGCACAACCCACCCAGCCGGCCGGTGGTCGAGCGGTGAGGTAGGCTGACGGGATGAGCAAGCCGGCGAAGAAGAAGTACACGACGAAGAACTGGTCGCCCTACACGAAGGCGCTGAGAGCCAGGGGGTCGC
>NZ_JANPAB010000109.1:0-10446 GCF_031429695.1 Sphaerotilus sp. | reverse complement strand
GCTCTTGTTGTCCTTGAAACTCTTGCGGTCGCCGCCGCCCATGCCGAGGTAGAACTCTTTCACGTCCTCGTTCTCGCGCAGATCCTGGGCGGCGCCGTCCATGACGATGCGGCCGTTCTCCAGGATGTAGCCGTAGTCGGCATAGCGCAGGGCCATGTTGGTGTTCTGTTCGGCCAGCAGGAAGGTGACACGTTCCTTGGTGTTGAGATCCTTCACGATCTCGAACACCTCTTCCACGATCTGCGGCGCCAGACCCATCGAGGGCTCGTCCAGCAGCACCATCCTCGGGTTCGCCATCAGCGCACGGCCGATGGCACACATCTGCTGCTCGCCGCCCGAGGTGTAGGCGGCCTGGCTGGTGCGGCGGGTCTTGAGCCGGGGAAAGTAGTTGTAGACCTTCTCCAGCGTCTCGGCGACCGCCGCCTTGCCATCCTTGCGGGTGTAGGCGCCGGTCATCAGGTTGTCCTCGATGGTCAAGTGTGCGAAGCAGTGCCGGCCTTCCATGACCTGCACCACCCCGCGGTTGACCATGTCGGAGGTGGAGAGTTTTTCGATGCGCTCTCCGCGCAGCTCGATCGAGCCCTTGGTGACATCGCCACGCTCGCCCGCCAGCAGGTTGCTGATGGCCCGCAGCGTGGTCGTCTTGCCCGCGCCGTTGCCGCCCAGCAAGGCGACGACCTTGCCTTCCGGCACTTGCAGGGACACGCCCTTGAGCACGAGGATCACGTGGTTATAGATCACCTCGATGCCGTTGACGTTCAGGAGAATGTTCGGAGTGCTCATGGGGCGTGTCACCTGGGTCGCGGGAGTTTCTTCAGCTCAGCTCAGCTCAGATCAGGACTGGCAGTCTTCCGGCTTGCGGCGCTCGATCTTCTTCTCGGCGGCGTACTTGTCGGCTGCGGCGCGCACCATCGGACGCAGGATCATGTCGTCGGCCTGTAGCCAGTCGGAGGTGAAGCCCCACTTCTTGCCGTCCCAGGTGTGGACGCGCACCCAGCCGGCACCGACGTGGTCCATGCAGCTCGTCGAGACCGGGCGCATCACGTTGGCGAAGCCCAGGCCGTCGAGCTTCTTCTGGTCCAGCGCCAGGTTCTCCAGACCCCAGCGCACCTGCTCGCCGGTCATGACCTTGCCCTTGCCGAAGCGTTCCTGGGCGCGCTTGACGCCTTCGACGCCCAGCATGGCCGACATCATCCCGCGCATGTAGAGCACCGAGCCGACCTCTTCCTTCGGCCCCGTGCCTTCGCCCTTGCCGTGGACCTTGGCGAGGATGTCCTGCACCACCTTGGCTTCCGGCTGCGCGCCGTGCTGCATGGCAGCGGCGTTGTAACCCTTGGCGGCTTCGCCCACGTCCTTCACGTCCGGCTCGGCGCCGGCCCACCACACGCCGTACATCTTCTCGCGCGGGTAGCCGGTGGCCACGGCTTCCTTGAGGGCGGTCGAGTTCATCACGCCCCAGCCCCACAGCAGCACATAGTCGGGCTTGCTCTGGCGGATCTGCAGCCAGGTGGACTTCTGCTCCACGCCGGGTGCCGTCACGGGCAGCAGTTGCAGCTCGAAGCCGTGGGTCTTTGCGCGTTCCTGCAGCAGCGGGATCGGCTCCTTGCCGAACGGCGAGTCGTGGTAGACGAGGGTGATCTTCTTGCCCTTGAGGTTGGCGAGGCCGCCTTCCTTCTTGCCGATCTGCTGGATCAGCGCGTCGGCAGCGATCCAGTAGGTGCCCAGCAGCGGGAAGTTCCACTTGAACACGCCACCGTCGGCCGATTCGCTGCGACCGTAGCCGGCGGTGATGAGCGGGATCTTGTCACCGGGCGCCTTCTCGGTCAGCGCGAAGGTGATGCCGGTGGACAGCGGCTGGAACACGGTCGCGCCCTTGCCCTTCATGCGCTCGTAGCACTCGACGCCGCGGTCGGTGGCGTAGCCGGTTTCGCACTCCTCGAACGTGACCTTCACGCCACCCAGGCCATTGGTCGCGTTGACCAGCTTCAGGTAGTCCACATAGCCGTTGGCGAAGGGCACGCCGTTGGGCGCGTAGGGGCCTGTGCGGTAGACCAGCACCGGGAAGAACTGCTCCTTGGCCTGGGCGAAGGCGGCGGGCGCGGCGACGGAGCCGGCGACGGCTGCAACGATGGATGCAGCGAGGGCGAGTGACTTGAACTGGAGTTTCATGGCTGCCTCTGGGTGGTGGTGACGGTCAAGGTCAAGGTCTGGATCGACAGGGTGGGAACGGGACGGTTCAGTGCGGGAAGGGCCACAGGCGCAGCTTTTCCTTGCCGATGGACCAGAGTCGGGCCAGCCCGTGCGGCTCGACGATCAGGAAGAAGACGATCAGCGCGCCGAAGATCATCGAGGTCATGTGGGCGGCGAGCGCGGTGTCGATCGGGATGCCGAACAGTTGCGGCACGTTGTCCAGGAAGATCGGCAGCAGCACGATGAAGGCGGCGCCGAAGAAGCTGCCCATGATCGAGCCGAGGCCGCCGATGATCACCATGAACAGCAACTGGAACGAGCGGTCGATCGAGAACGCTGCCGGCTCCCATGAACCCAGGTGGACGAAGCCCCACAGCCCGCCCGCCACGCCGACGATGAAGCTCGACACGGCGAACGCGGTCAGCTTGGCGTAGACCGGGCGGATGCCGATCACGGCTGCCGCCACGTCCATGTCGCGCATGGCCATCCACTCGCGGCCGATGTTGCTGCGCACGAGGTTCTTGGCCATCAGGCCGAACACGCACAGGAAGGCCAGACAGAACAGGTACTTCTGCACCGGCGTCTCGATCGGCATGCCCAGCACCTGCAGGCCCGAGACGCTCACCGAGCCGGAGGCCGAGTCGAGCGTGAACCACTTGATGCGCAGGAAGCTCCAGTCGATGAAGAACTGCGCTGCCAGCGTGGCCACCGCGAGGTACAGCCCCTTGATGCGCAGCGACGGGATGCCGAACAGCACGCCGAGCACCGTCGAGCACGCTCCGCCCAGCAGCAGCGCCGGGATCAGCGGCATGCCGTCGATGCGCAGGAGGAAGTTGTAGGCCGCGTAGGCGCCGACCGCCATGAAGCCGCCGGTGCCCAGCGAGATCTGGCCGCAGTAGCCCACCAGGATGTTGAGCCCGAGGGCCGCCAGCGACAGGATCAGGAAGGGAATCAGCACGGCGCGGAAGGTGTATTCCGACGCCAGGAAGGGCACGGCGATCGCAGCGAAAGCGATCAGCGCCAGGACACCAAGGCGGTCCTGCGTGATCGGGAAGATCTGCTGGTCCGAGCGGTAGCTGGTCTTGAACTGGCCGTTCTCACGGTAAAGCATGAAGGTGTCTCCGTGTTTCTTGTGGTGGTCAGACGCGGTCGATGATCTTTTCGCCGTACAGCCCTTGCGGACGCACCAGCAGGAAGATCAGCGCCAGGGCGTAGGCAAACCAGATCTCGATGCCGCCGCCGACCATCGGGCCGATGTAGACCTCCGAGAGCTTCTCGCCGACGCCGATGATCAGCCCGCCGATGATGGCGCCCGGCACCGAGGTCAGCCCGCCCAGGATCACCACCGGCAGCGCCTTCAGGGCCACCAGCGACAGCGAGAACTGCACCCCGAGCTTGGAGCCCCAGATGATCCCGGCGACCAGTGCCACGAAGCCTGCCACCGACCAGACGATGACCCAGATCCGGTTCAGCGGGATGCCGATCGACTGCGCTGCCTGGTGGTCATCGGCCACCGCGCGCAGGGCGCGGCCGGTCGAGGTGTACTGGAAGAACGCGGCCAGCACCGCCACCATCGTCGCGGCGATCAGCGCCGCGTACAGGTCTTCCGAGCCGACCAGCACGCCGCCCTGGAACACGTTCTCCAGCAGGAAGATCGGGTCCTTGGGCAGGCCCACATCGATCTTGTAGATGTCCGAGCCGAACAAGGTCTGGCCGGCGCCGTCGAGGAAGTAGGTGATGCCCAGCGTGGCCATCAGCAGCGTGATGCCCTCCTGGTTCACCAGCTTGCCCAGCACGTAGCGTTCGATCACCCAGGCCACGATGACCATCACGCCCATCGCGCCGATGAAGGCCAGGATGTTGCCGATCGTCTTGTTGTCGATGTGCAGCAGCGCCGGAATCCATTCGGCGAACCGCGCCATGGCGAGGGCCGCGAACAGGACCATCGCCCCTTGCGCGAAGTTGAAGACGCCCGACGCCTTGAAGATCAGCACGAAGCCGAGTGCGATCAGTGAATACAGCATGCCTGTCATCAGGCCGCCGATGAGTGCTTCGAGGAAAAATCCCATGTCAGTGCTCCCGTGATCGTGGCGTTCAGTGGCTGGTGCCCAGATAGGCACTGATCACGTCTGGATTGGCGCGCACCTCGTCGGGCGTGCCATCGCCGATCTTCTTGCCGTAGTCCAGCACGACCACGCGGTCGGAGATGTCCATCACCACGCCCATGTCGTGCTCGATCAGCACGATCGTGGTGCCGAACTCCTCGTTGATGTCGAGCACGAAGCGGCACATGTCCTGCTTCTCCTCGACGTTCATGCCGGCCATCGGCTCGTCGAGCAGCAGCACCTGCGGCTCCATCGCCAGCGCGCGGCCCAGGTCCACGCGCTTTTGCAGGCCATACGGCAGCCGCCCGACCGGCGTCTTGCGGAACGCCTGGATTTCGAGGAAATCGATGATGTGCTCGACGAACTCGCGGTGCGCCTCTTCTTCCCGCGCGGCGGCTCCCCAGCGGATCGCCTGCTGGAAGAGGTTGGTCTTCATCTTCAGGTTGCGGCCGGTCATGAGGTTGTCGATCACGCTCATGCCCTTGAACAGCGCCAGGTTCTGGAACGTGCGCGCCACGCCCATCTCGGCGACCTGCCGGCTGTTCATGTGGCTGAAGGTCTGGCCGCGGAAGCTGATCTTGCCTTCCTGCGGGGTGTAGACGCCGTTGATGCAGTTGAGCATCGAGCTTTTGCCGGCGCCGTTCGGGCCGATGATGGCCCGCACCTCGTGCTCGCGCACGTTGAAGCTGATGTCGGTCAGCGCCTTGACGCCGCCGAAGCGCAGGGAGATGTTGGCCACGTCGAGGATGACCTCGCCGATTTTCTTGTCGGCGTTCTTGCCTGGGTCGATCACGGACATTTAGGCAGCCCTCCGGACAGCGGGAAAGGTCTTGGTGTCGAGGATCTGCAGCGTGGCCGAGACGCTGCCGCTGCGGCCGTCCTCGAACTTCACGGCGATCTCCATGAACTGCTCGGTCTTGCCGCCGTAGAGCGCGTCGATCAGCACCGCGTACTTGTCGGCGATGGCGCCGCGCTTGACCTTGCGGGTGCGGGTCATCTCGCCGTCGTCCGCGTCCAGCTCCTTGTGCAGCACGAGGAAGCGGTGGATCTGGCTGCCGGCGAGCATCTCGTCCTGCGCGAGGTCGGCGTTGGTCTGCTCGACGCACTCGCGCATCATCGCCAGCACTTCCGGCTTGCCGGCGAGGTCCGCGTAACCGGCATAAGGCAGGTTGCGCCGCTCGGCCCAGTTGCCGACCGCTTCCATGTCGATGTTGATGAAGGCACAGACCCGGTCGCGCTGGTCACCGAAGGCCACGGCTTCCTTGATGAACGGGAAGAACTTCAGCTTGTTCTCGACGTACTTCGGGGCAAACATCGCGCCGTCGTGCGAACCGCCCTTGAGGCGGCCGACATCCTTGGCGCGGTCGATGATCTTCAGGTGGCCGTGCGCGTCGATGAAACCGGCGTCGCCGCTGTGGTACCAGCCGTCCTTGGTCAGCACCTCTTCGGTGGCCTTGGGATTCTTGTAGTACTCCTTCAGCAATCCCGGCGACTTGATCATGATCTCGCCCGAGTCCGCCAGCCGGATCTCCACGCCGTCGCAGGGCACGCCCACCGTGTCGGCCCGCGCTTCATGGTCGGGTTGCAGGCAGACGAACACGGCGGTCTCGGTCGAGCCGTAGAGCTGCTTGAGGTTGACGCCGATCGAGCGGTAGAAGGTGAACAGGTCCGGCCCGATCGCTTCGCCTGCCGTGTAGGCCACGCGCACCCGGCTCAGGCCGAGCGAGTTGCGCAGCGGGCCGTAGATGCTCAGGTCACCGAGCTTGTACTTCAGCTTGTCCAGCAGGCCGACTGGCTTGCCGTCCATCAGCGCCGGGCCGACCCGCTTGGCCAATGCCATGAAGCCCTTGAACAGGCTTTTCTTCAGCGGGCTGGCGTCTTCCATGCGGATGGTGACGCTGGTCAGCAGCCCTTCGAACACCCGTGGCGGCGCGAAGTAGTAAGTCGGGCCGATCTCCTTGAGGTCGATCGTCACGGTGGCGGCCGACTCGGGGCAGTTCACCACGTAGCCGCACACCAGCCACTGCGCGTAGCTGAAGATGTTCTGGCCGATCCAGGCCGGCGGCAGGTAGGCGAGCACCTCCTCGCTGCTGGTCAGCTTGTCGAAGGAAGCGCCTGCCTGCGCACGGTCGGTCAGCGAACCGTGGGTGTGGACGACGCCCTTGGGGTTGCCGGTGGTGCCTGACGTGAAGAACATCGAGGCCACGTCTTCCGGGCGCACCGTCTCGATCGATTTCTCGAAGAAGTTCGCGTTCTGGCGTTCGTAGGTGTCCCCGGCGGCGAGCAGGTCATCGACCGAGGCCAGGCCCGGTTCGCTGTACTTGCGCAGGCCGCGCGGGTCGTCGAACCAGATGCGCGAGAGCTGCGGGCACTGGTCGCGGACCTCCAGCAGCTTGTCCACCTGCTCCTGGTCCTCGACGACCGCGAAGGCGACCTCGGCGTTGTTGAGCGGGAAGACACACTCGGGTCCGGTGGCGTCCTGGTACAGCGGGATCGGGATCGCACCGAGGCTCTGCGCTGCCAGCATCGTCATCGTCAGGCGCGGGCGGTTGTCGCCGATCACCACGATGTGCTGACCGCGCTGCAGGCCCGCGGCGGCCAGACCACCGGCCATGCGGCGGACTTCAGCGGCGAGGGCTTTCCAGCTCAAGGTCTGCCAGATGCCGTATTCTTTTTCTCGCAGGGCCGGCGCGTCGGGTCGGCGCTGGGCATGGTCCAGCAGCAGGCGCGGAAATGTCGTGGTCACCACGCGTCTCCTCGGGTTGTGGGGCAAATGGGGCAAAGGGGAAGTGCGGAACAGTGCATCGTGGGCACAGGGGCGGTGGGCTTCGGGGCCGCTTCGTTGTGGAGGCATCGTATGCCCGGGTTTGACGTCAGGATGTCAACCTGACGACAATCCTAGGGACACTCCCAAGCGGAGTTTCCCGCCCTGGAGGCCTTTTGCATGAGTCTGACTGCTCTGCGCGAACGCGCACGTCTGCCCACGGGGCGCGAACTCGACGAAATTCCGTGGCTGGCGCAGCTCGCACCGGCGCACCGGGCATTGGCGTTGTCGTCGCTGCGCTCAGTCCAGGCGGATGTGGGCGAGTACATCTGCCGCATCGGCCGACCGGCGACCTATTGGTTTGGTGTCATCGACGGCCTGCTCAAGATGAGCAGCGACAACGTCATGGGCACGCCGATCACCTTCACGGGCGTGCCGCCCGGTGCCTGGTTTGGGGAGGGCACGCTGCTCAAGGGCGAGCCTTACCGCTACAACATTGAAGCCCTGCGCCGCACGGTGGTGGCGGGCGTGCCGGTCGAGGTGTTCCACGAACTGCTGGAGCAGAGTCTGCCGTTCAACCGCTTTGTGCTCAACCAGCTCAACGAGCGGCTCGGCCAGTTCATCGCCGCGCGCGAGATCGACCGCATCAACGATCCGGATTCACGCGTCGCCCGCAACCTCTCGGCGCTGTTCCACCCGGTGCTGTATCCGGGCGTGGGCGAGGTACTGCGCATCACGCAGCAGGAGCTGGGTTATCTGGTCGGGCTGTCGCGCCAGCGGGTCAACGAGGCGCTGCGTGTGCTGCAGGCGCGGCGCCTGATCCGCATCGAATACGGTGGACTGCGCGTGCTGGACCTGGCGGGACTGCGCGCCTACGGGCCACTCAGCGCGCCGCTGCCGCCGGATCCGGCCTGAGCGCATACGGATCGGCGTCAAGTTCAGCCGGCCTGCGTCGACAACGACCATGAACCCGTGCGTCGCGGGTTCGCCGTGGTGGCGGGAGGGCATTCGATTCCCGCGCAGTTCGAGGCTGCATGTCGCGTTGTCGTTGGTTGTCCTGGCAGGGAGCTGCAGCGGTGGTCCGGTGGCTGGGCGGGCTGCTGGCTGTGTGTCTGCTGGTGTCGGGCGTGCAAGCGGGCGGGGTGGAGGCCCGGGTCCGGGCGCCTGGCATCGCCGTGCTGGACACCCGCGCAACCGAGGTGGACGTTTGGCCGCTGCTGTCCGTGCTGACCGAGGATGTGGCCCGCTGGACCTTGTCCGATGTACTGGCCCGCTTGCCGCAGCGCCGTCCCCCCGCCGTGCCAACCTCGAACTTCGGCGAGTTCGGCGGCGTGGCCTGGCTGGTCTGGGATGTGGAGGTCGAGCCGGACGCTGCGGGCGACTGGCTGCTCGACGTCGGCTATGCCTCGCTGGACCATGCCGACCTGCATGTCCTGCGCGAGGGCCAGCCGACGGTGGTGGTGCGCAACGGCGACCACTTGCGGCTGTCCGAGCGGCCCCTGCCGACCCGCACCCATGTGATGCCGTTGGCCTTGTCCGCTGGACGCTACACGATGGTGCTGCGGGTCGAGACCTCCGGCAGCATGCTCGTGCCGGTGCAGATGACATCGCCGCAGCGCCGCCAGTTCCACGAGGAACGCACCCAGATGCTGCAGGGTCTGGCGAGCGGCGTGATGCTGTCGCTGCTGATCTACAGCCTGGCGCAGTGGTACAGCCTGCGTGACCGGATGTTCGCGTACTACGCGGTCGGCGTCGGCGGCGTCGGCATGTTCCAGTTTGCCTTCCAGGGCATGGGGCTGCAGCACGTCTGGGGCGAGGCGCTGTGGCTGTCCGAGCTGCTGCCGCCGGTCTGCATCCTGCTGGGGGTGCTGGGGGCTTTCCTCTTCATCGACCGCGCGCTCGATATCCGGGGTCTCTCGCCCTGGTTGTCGCGGGCGATGCGCATTGGGGCGCTGCTGTGCGCCGTGACGCTGGTGCTGCTGCTGACCGGCGTGATCACCTACCGCGATGGCCAGCGGGTCGCCAAGGTTCTGGGGCAGTTTCCGACGGTCCTGGCGCTGCCGATCGCCTGGCGGCGCTGGCGACAGGGAGACCGCGCCGCGGGCTACATCCTCGTCGGCTGGGGTATCTACACGGCCGGCGTGGTGGTGCTGGCGCTGTTGGTCAGTGGCCGGATTCCCGCCACGCCCGTCACGCTGCATGTGTTCCAGATCGCCTCGCTGGTCGAGATGGTGATGTGGCAGGTGGTGATGGGCATCCGCGTGGACAGCCTGCGCCGCGCCGCCGAGCGGGATCACCTGGACAGCGAGCGTCTGCGCCAGTTGGCCGACACCGATGCGCTGACGGGTGTGTTGAACCGCCGCGGTTTGCAGACCGCCGCCGCACCTGTGCTGCTGCGGGCACGGCCGGGCGCGCTGGTCGGGCTGTACCTGCTGGACCTGGACGGCTTCAAGCCGGTCAATGACCGCCTCGGCCACCATGCTGGCGACTCGGTGCTGATCGAGATTGCCGCCCGGCTCAGGGCGCAGGTGCGTCTGGCCGATCTGGTCGCGCGCATCGGCGGTGACGAATTCGTGGTGGTGGTTGTCGATCTGCGCGACGAAGATGCCGCCCGCCGGATCGGCGACAAGCTGCTTCAGGCGATGTGTGCGCCCATCCCGGTGCAGGGCAGCCACTGCAGCGTTGGCGCGACGATCGGCTATGCGCTGTCTCCGATGGATGGCGTTGACCTCGGCGTTCTTCTGGAGTTGGCGGACCGGGCGATGTACGCTGGAAAGCAGGCCGGCAAGCTGCAGATTCGGCGCGCCGTAGCGCCTGCCTGAGCAAGCTCGATCTGCTGCAAGACCGCTAATGCACAAACCCGATCGGCGAGCGCTTGCCTGCCCCGCTGTCGGGCAGATCGGCCTGCACGACCGTGGTGCGCCGCGCCAGCTTGGCGTTGCCAAATGCGGTCATCCACGCCCGGCGCATCTCGCGGGGTGCCATCTCGGCGAAACGCTCCAGCACCGCCTCCGACGGTGTCTCGTCGAAGCGCCGGCCCCATTCGTGCGCAGCGCGGATGCCGGCGTACAGCCGCAGCGCGATGCGCCGGGCAGCGTCCGCATCGGGCATCGGCACCTCGTAGACGTTCATCCGGTTGAGGATGGGCTCGGGGATGGCGCGCTCGTCGTTGGCGGTCGCGATCCAGATCACCTGGCTGGCATCGATGGCGACCTCGGCGAACTCGTCGGTGAAGCTGTGCGCGGTGTGTCCTGATCTAATGATTTCGCACACACCGATAGGTGGAAATCACCTGGGCAACGAACGTGACGAACACGAAACGAAGAGTCTTTGACGCGAGCTTCAAGCTGCAGGTCGTGCAGATGATCCGGTCGCAGGGCCTGGGCA
>NZ_JANPAB010000108.1:0-87489 GCF_031429695.1 Sphaerotilus sp. | reverse complement strand
GGTCGGTGGGCTGGACGCCGGTGGGGCCCTTGACGGTCCAGGTGGCGGTGCGCTTGGCGCGGTCGATCTCGATCACGACGTTCGGGTAGCGCAGGGCGTCTGCTTCGATCACGCAGGCCACCGCTGGCAGCATGACACCCTTGCCATCGGCCGGCCGGTCACTCATGGCGGCCAATTCGAGCGCCCGCTCACGAACTTTTTGAGCAAAGACCTGCGGCTTGGCGATATCGTCCACCAGGCGCCAGTCCTTGGCCTTCTGGCCGCGCACACCCTCGACGCTGGTGCAGAACAGGTCTGCCAGATCGTGGCGCACATGTTTTTTGTCGGTGACCCGCGTCAAGCCGCCGGTACCGGGCAAGACACCCAGCAACGGGACTTCGGGCAGGCTTACCGCGCTAGAGCGGTCATCCACCAGGATGATTTCATCACAAGCCAACGCCAGTTCATAACCACCACCGGCACAGGCTCCATTGACGGCGGCAAGAAACTTCAGACCGCTGTACCTGGAAGAGTCTTCCAGGCCGTTACGAGTCTCGTTGGTGAATTTGCAAAAGTTGACCTTCCAGGAATGGCTGCTGACCCCAAGCATGAAGATGTTGGCCCCCGAGCAGAACACCTTCTCCTTGGCACTGGTCACCACCACCGTGCGCACCTCCGGGTGCTCAAAGCGAATGCGGTTAATTGCATCGTTCAGTTCAATATCGACGCCAAGATCGTAGCTGTTGAGCTTGAGCTTGTAGCCAGGTCGCAAGCCTGCACTTTCATCAAAGTCGGCCGTGAGCGTGGCAACAGGACCGTCAAACTTCAGTGCCCAGTGTTTGTAGCGACCGGGGTTGGTTTGATAGTCAACGCGAGTGTCATTGTTCACATCATCTCCTCAAAATAAGCAACATAGTGCATAAACAAGAATTCATATACGAATAATAATGCCTATATTAAAATGAAGTCAAGCACTTTTATGCATGTTTTTTTATTTTTTCATCCACCGGGAGTTCAAGGGCATTGCGAACCAACTCGCGCAGCGCAGCAGAAGTCGGCAACAGGGGTTGCGCGCTGGTGTTCACGGTGAACTCCGCCTTGGAATAAAAAGGTGCCCGACCGGCAAGGATGTCTTTCAGGTCTTCCATCGCCTCCTTACTTTTGGCCATGGGACGGAGGTCTCCCTGCTTCATCACCCGCCCCATGTGGTCCTCGGGCGTGGCCTGCAGCCAGACCGTCGTGCAATGGCTCAATAGAAGGTTAAACGTTGCCGGGTCAGACACCAGGCCGCCCGGCGTGGCAATCACCGCCTCCGGATAGATCTGGATGGTCTCCTCCAGTGCGCGCCGCTCGTAGCGGCGGTAGGCGTTCATGCCGTAGAGCGCCTGGATCTCCGAGACGCTGCAGCCCGCGAATTTTTCAATTTCCCGGCTCAGTTCAACAAACGGGAAACCCAGGTCGTCGGCCAACAGCTGCCCCAGCGAGGACTTGCCGGCGCCGCGCAGCCCAATCAATGCAACACGAGAACTGCGTATGACATTGCCACCACCGGTTCCCAGCATTTCCCCTATCACTATGCGCACACGCTTGAGCGTCGCGTCATCACACTGCTCGAGAAGTTCACGGATCATCAACCACTCGGGGGATGTGGTGGTGCGGTCGCCAATAATCTCGGCTAAGGAACACTCAAGCGCACCGGCCACCTGCAACAGGACCAGTATCGAGGCATTGCCAAGGCCATATTCCAGGTTGGCCAGGTGGCGCTCGGACACATCGGCGGCGATGGCAACCGCCTTGCGCGTGAGCCCGCGGCGCGCGCGCAAGGCCGCCACCCGCTGCCCTAGCGCGACCAGAAATGGGTTTTTACCTGCCGCCGTCAAACCATCTATCAGCCCGGCCTCAGTCTTTACTGGTTCAAAGTCAGCGGCCACTTCGCTAAGTGTTAACCCTGATTTATGCAATATATTGCTTGACATGGGATTTTCGAAGATTTATTGTTCGTTCTGCACAATAATTCATATTACACCTGAACGCGGCACACTAGCAAGCACGGAGATGGACATGTCACCCACGCACTTTAAAGAAAATATCGCAGAACTTACGGTTCAGCTGGCTAGGCGCCCCCTCGATGCCAACCTGCAAGCCTGGCTGAATGCCGAACACGGCCCCGGAAGTATCACCTATGACCGCCTGAAACAGGCCTGCAAAACCGGGGTCGCAGCGGGCTGGCTGTGTGATCGCGAAGGCGGCGGCATCCGCTACGGCCGCATCTTCAAACCCTCCGATGAGCTTCACGGTTTCTCGGTCGACGTGGTCGACATGAAAGACATCGCCGGGCCGCACCACAGCCACCCGAATGGCGAGATCGACCTGATCATGCCGATCGAAGCTGACGCGCAATTTGATGACCATCCGGCAGGATGGCTGGTCTGCCCTCCGGGCAGCGCCCATCGCCCCACCGTGTCCAACGGCCGCGCCCTCGTGCTTTACCTGCTGCGCGAAGGCCGCATTGAATTCACCCGCTGATATGGCCCCCACGCTTGCCACTTCGTGTGCTGCGCTGCCCCCCGAGGGGGCTGTGCCGCCTTGGGAGCGGCCCGGCGGCGTCACGATTACTCCTCACAAAAGAATTGCATGACTGAACTGATTTCCAACTTTCTCGGTGGTCGCTGGCAGGCCGGCAACGGCGCCGGCATTCCCCTGTTCGACCCGACCCTCGGCACCGAACTGGTCCGCGTGGACGCCACCGGTCTGGATCTGCCAGGCGGCTTCGAGCACGCCCGCCGCGTCGGTGGAACCGCTCTGCGTGCCCTGACCTACCGCGAACGCGCCGGGCTGCTCGGCGCCATCGTCAAGGTGCTGCAGGCCAACCGCGACGCCTATTACGAGATCGCCACGGCCAACAGCGGCACGGTGAAAAACGACTCGGCCGTGGACATCGACGGCGCGATCTACACGCTCGGCACCTACGCCAAGCTCGGCGACGCGCTGGGCGATCGGCGCACGCTGCTGGACGGCGAGGCGGCGGCGCTGGCCAAGGGCGGCGCGTTCGGCAGCCAGCATGTGCAGGTGCCGGTGCAGGGGCTGGCGCTGTTCATCAATGCGTTCAACTTCCCGTCGTGGGGCCTGTGGGAGAAGGCGGCGCCCGCGCTGTTGTCCGGCGTGCCGGTCGTGGTGAAACCGGGCACGTCCACCGCGTGGCTGACGCAGCGCATGGTGCGTGACGTGGTCGAGGCGGGGGTGTTGCCCGCGGGTGCGCTGAACATCGTCTGCGGCAGTTCGGCCGGGCTGCTCGACGCACTGCGGCCGTTCGACGTGCTGTCGTTCACCGGCTCGGCGGACACGGCGGCGCTGCTGCGGCGGCACCCGGCCGTGGCGGAACGCTCGGTGCGCGTGAACATCGAGGCCGACAGCGTGAACTCGGCGGTGCTGATGCCGGGCGCGGCGCCGGGCAGCGCGGCGTTCGACCTGCTGGTCAAGGAAGTCGCCCGCGAGATGACGGTCAAGTCGGGCCAGAAATGCACCGCCATCCGCCGCGTCTTCGTCCCCGAAGCGCTCTATGACGCCGCGGCCGAAGCGATCGGCGCCCGGCTGGCGAAGACCACGGTGGGCAACCCGCGCAACGAGTCGGTGCGCATGGGTTCGCTCGTCAGCCGCGCCCAGCTTCGCAGCGTGCAAGACGGAATCGCCGCGCTGCAGCAGCACGCGCAGACCCTGTTCGACGGCCGCAGCGCCGCGCTGATCGACGCTGATCCGGCGGTCGCCGCCTGCATCGCCCCGATGCTGCTCGGCACGCGAGACGCCGACGGGACGGCCGTCATCCACACCACCGAAGTCTTCGGTCCGGTCGCCACGCTGCTGCCCTACAGAGACGCCGCCCATGCCCGGCAGCTCGTGGCCCGCGGAGAAGGCTCGCTCGTCTGCTCGCTGTACGGCGAGGACGGCGCCGACTCTGCCGCCGCGCTGGCCGACACCGCACTTGACCTCACCGCCAGCCACGGCCGTGTCCACGTCATCACCCCGGAAGTCGGCGCACTGCAGAGCGGCCACGGCAACGTGATGCCGCAGTCGCTGCACGGTGGCCCCGGTCGGGCGGGCGGCGGCGAGGAACTCGGCGGGCTGCGGGCGCTGAATTTCTACCATCGGCGTGCAGCCGTGCAAGGCAGCGCGGCCGTGCTGGGCAGCGTGCAAGCGGCGCGCTGATCGCCTGGCCCACAATGGGCGGCTTGTTCAGAGGAGCCTTTCGATGACTTTCTGCCCACGCCCCACGCCCCACCTGATCGCCCTCGCGCTGCTGTCTGGCGCTGCCACCCTGCCTGCGCAAGCGGCGAGCACGGCGGCTTCGTCCGCTTCCGACAGCGCATCGAGCGCCGCCAGCAGCGCGTCCAACTCGATTGGCAAGTCCAGCAACAGCTCCTCGCCCGGCAACGACGTGGCCGACGGCGATTACCGCGTGATCGACATGGCCGACGCGACTGACCGACCGGGCGTGGTGCGCCTGACGCTGCAAGGCGTGGTGGGCGCGGCGACCGTGGGCAAGCCCGAGTTCGAGCTGTACTTGCCCAGGGCCACGCTGGAACAAGCCCAGCTCGCCACCGGCCAGCAGATCCGCACCCGCCAGCGCCCCTATGGCATCGAATTCGCCCGCGCCGATGCCCAGGCGCCGTTTTTCCTGGCACTGCGCGACGAGTGGTACCGCGAGCTGGCTTCGCATCCCGTCACGCTGTGAGGCGTGCCGCCGCGGGGGTGTGGATCGCCCTGGCCGCTGCGGTGCCGTTGGTTGCGCGGGCCGGGTTGCCGCGCTTTTGCAACCATCCCGACCCGCTCACCGCCCCACAGCAAGCTCGGCTGCTGCAGGTCAGCGCCGTCGTCAAGGACGTGCTGGAGCGCACCGGCCAGCGCGTGGCCCTGGTCTCGCGCTCGGGGCTAGACCTTGACCGGCTCGGCCTGCGCTACTCGCACGCGGGCTACACCGTGCGGGACAGCGCGAACGGCCCGTGGTCGGTGCGGCAGTTGTATTACGCCTGCGACGCGGGCCAGCCCAAGCTCTTCGACCAGGGGCTGTCCGGCTTCCTCTTCGGCACCAACGACCCGGAGCGCGGTGCGCTGTCGCTGGTGTTCCTGCCGCCGGATGCGGCCGAGCGACTGGAACGCACCGTCCTCGACACGCGGCAGGCGCTGGCGCTGCTCGGGGCGACCTACAGCGCCAATGCCCACGCCTGGAGCCAGCGTTACCAGAACTGCAACCAGTGGGCGGTCGAGCTGTTCGCCACGGCGCAAGGCAATCTCGGCCCGAACGCCGACCGCGCCGCCGCGCAGCAGTGGCTCCAGACGCAGGGCTACACACCGGCCACTCTGGACCTCGGTTTCGCGCCGCTGCTGTGGCTCGCCACGCTCAGCCCCTGGCTGCACCACGACGACCACCCGCCCGAAGACCTGAACGCCGCGCGCTACCGGGTCAGCATGCCGGCGTCGATCGAAGCATTCGTGCAAGCCACGGTGCCGGGCGCCACGCGGATCGAGGTCTGCCACGCCGGCCAGCGGGTCGTCGTCCACCACGGCTGGACGCCCATCGCCGAGGGTTGTCACGCGGGCGACATGGACACCGTGTTCCCGCTGGACTGAGGCGCCAAACCAAGGGCGATCCCGGCTGTGCGGGCTGCGGGCGTGGGCCATCATGGGTCCAGCTTCCTGATGGTTTTCGAGGACACCGATGTTCCGCACCCTGCCCCACACCGCCACCACCACGGCCGTCGCTCTGGCCGTTGCATCGCTGCTGGCGGCCTGCACCACGCTCCCCGGCGGCGCGCTGATCGGCGGTGACCGCACCGCCACCATCCGCACCACCGACCACGGTGTCCCCCACATCACCGCCTCCGACCCCGAATCCCTCGCCTACGGCACCGCCTACGCCCACGCCCGCGACAACGTCTGCCAGACCGCCAACCAGCTTGTCACGGTGCGCGGTCAGCGTGCGCGCTTCTTCGGCGGCGACAAGGCCAGCGGGCTGCTGGGCCGGCGCGTCCTGCCGAATGAACAGATCGACTTCTTCATTGCCGCGCACATGGACGACGCCGCGCTCGCCCGCGTTTCGGCGGCGATGAGTGCCGAGGCGCGCGCGCTGGAAGCCGGCTACGTCGCTGGTTACAACCGCTACCTGAGCGACCGGTCCGGCGATCTTCCGGCCGCCTGCAAGGGCCAGCCGTGGGTGCAGCCGATGACGCTGGCCGAGTTCCGCCGCCTCAACGAGCTGACCACCGTGCAGGCCGGCATTGCCGCATTGGCCGACGGCGCGCTTGCCGCCCAGCCCCCCAAGCCAGCCGCTACCACGTCGGCACTACCCTCACCAGTGATCGACCTCGCCGATGCCGCCGAGGCGATGCGCGAAGCCGGCGTGATCGAGCCGCGCATGGGCTCGAACGCCTGGGCCTTCGGTGCGGACACCACCGCCAACGGCAGCGGCGTGCTGCTGGGCAATCCGCATTTCCCGTGGGCGGGTGTGAACCGCTTCTGGCAGATGCACCTGACCCTCACCGGCCCCGGCGGCTTCGACGTGATGGGCGCCAGTGTTGGCCACAGCCCGGTGGTGCAGGTCGGGTTCAACCGGGACGTGGCGTGGTCGCACACAGTGTCCAGCGGCAAGCGTTTCACGCTGCACGAGCTGGCGCTGCAGCCGGGTGATCCAACCACCTACCTGATCGACGGTCAGCCCGAGAAGATGCAGGCCCGCACCTTGAAGATCCAGGTGCGCCAGCCCGACGGCACGCTCGCCGACAAATCGCACACTTGGTGGAGCACGCGCTGGGGGCCGGTCGTCGTGGTGCCGCGGGCGGGGTTGAACTGGACGACGGCCAAAGCCTATGCGCTGAAGGACGCCAACACGCTCAACGCCCGTGCCGTCGAAACCTGGCTGGGCTTCGGTCGCGCCACCAAGGTGGAGGACTTGACGCAGGCGATGCGCAACCTCGGCCTGCCCTGGGTCAACACCATCGCCGCCGACCGCCACGGCCAGGCCCTGTACGCCGACCTGAGCGTCGTGCCTGACGTGGATGCCTCCCTGCTGCAACGCTGCGCGCCGAGTCCGCAAGCGGCTGCCCTGCGCGGCCCGGCCGGCTTGTTCGTGCTCGATGGCAGCCGCAGCGCCTGTGGCTGGAACCTGGATGTCGCCTCACCCGTGCCGGGGCTGATCCCCCGCGAGCGGATGCCGGTGGCCGTGCGCCGCGACTGGGTGCAGAACAGCAACGACAGCTTCGTCTACACGCACCCGGCGCAGCGCTTCGACGGCATCTCGCCGCTGGTCGGTGATGCGCAGGTCTCGCGGCCCCGTACCCGCGCCAGCCTGACCGAGATCCCCGCGATGCTCGCCAATGGCAAGGTCACGCCCACGGGCCTGCAGGCCCGGCTGTTCGGCGACCGCAACTACATCGCGGGCATCGTCATGCCCGACCTGCTGGCCGCCTGCGCGTTGACGCTACCGACGGACGCCGCCGCCCGCGACGGCTGCACGGCGCTGCGAGGCTGGAGCCGCACCAACGAAGGCGACGCCCGCGGTGCCCACCTCTTCCGCGAGTTCTGGCGCACGGCGCGGGCGATCCCGAATGTCTGGCGCGTGCTGTTCAATCCCGCGCAGCCGATCGACACGCCGATGGGCCTGAAGATGGAAGACACGGCCACGGCGGCCAAGGTCTGGACCGCGCTGACCGACGCGGTCACGCTGGTGCGCAAGGCCGGTTTTGCGCTGGACGCGCCGCTGAACACCGTGCAGCACGCGGCGACCAGCACCGAGCGCATCGGTCTGCACGGCGGCGACGAGTTCGAGGGCGTGCTCAACAACATGGGCAACGTCGCCGGCGTGCCGATCAACGCGCAGGGCCTGCCGATCGACTACGGCACCAGCTACGTGCAGACCGTCGCCTTCGACGCCCGTGGCCCGGTGGCGCAGGCCCTCCTCACCTACGGCCAGAGCACCGACCCCGCTTCGCCGCACTCGAACGACCAGACGCGCCTGTTCGCGGCCAAACGCTGGCCCGTGCTGCCGTTCCACGCCGACGATGTGGCACGCGCCCAGGTCGGTGAAACCCTGAAGCTGACCCGGCAATGACCCACGACACCGCACATCCCGAGACGCACCGTACCGCCCACCGCATCTGCCCGCTGTGCGAAGCCTGCTGCGGCCTCGTGCTCGACATTGCCCGTGACGCGCAGGGGATCGAGCACGTCGCCACCGTTCGCGGAGACGACGCCGACCCATTCAGCCGCGGCTACATCTGTCCGAAGGCCATCGCGCTCAAAGATCTGCACGACGACCCGGATCGCCTGCGCCAGCCGCTGATCCGCCGCGGCGGGCAGCATGTGCCGGCCACATGGGACGAAGCGTTTGCGGAGATCGCCCGCGGGCTGGGCGACGTGCAGTCCCGCCATGGCAAGGGCGCGGTTGGCGTCACGCTGGGCAATCCGATCGTCCACAAGCTCGGGCTGACGCTGGCGGTACCGACGCTGGTGAAGGCGCTCGGCACGCGGCATGTGTACTCGGCTTCGTCGCTCGACCAGATCCCGCGGCAACTCGCCTGCGGGCTGCTGTACGGCCACTGGCTGAGCGTGCCGGTGCCCGACATCGACCGCACGGACTGGCTGTTGGTGATCGGCGCCAACCCGGTGGCGAGCAACGGGAGCATGTGGACGGTGCCGGATTTTCGCGGCCGGGCCAAAGCGCTGAGGCAGCGTGGCGGCCGGCTGATCGTGATCGATCCGAGGCGCACGGAAACCGCCCGCATCGCTGACGAGTACCAGCCGATCCGGCCCGGCGGGGATGTCTTCCTGCTGGCCGCGATGGCGCACACGCTGTTCGAGGAGGGGCTGGTGCGGCTCGGCGCGGCGTCGGCGGTGGTGAGCGCAGTGGATGTCGAAGCGGTTCGCGCTGCGGTGGCGCCGTTCACGCCGGACGCGGTGGCCGGGCGTTGCGCAGTCCCGGCCAACACGATCCGTCGCCTGGCCCGCGAACTGGCCGCCGCGCCGCGGGCCGCCGTCTATGGCCGCATCGGCACCAATGGGCAGACCTTCGGCACCTTGTCGGCGTGGCTGATCGACGTGCTCAACGTGCTGACCGGCCGGCTGGATGCGGAGGGCGGCGTGATGTTCCCGAAGGCTGCGGCACTGGCGGCGAACACGATGGGCCAGCCGGGCATCGGGCGCGGCGTCGGCACGGGTCGGCACCACAGTCGGGTGAGCGGCGCGCCCGAGGTCATGGGCGAATGGCCAATCACCTGTCTGGCCGAGGAAATCGAGACGCCTGCCACCTCGTCCGAGCAGCCGGCGGTGAAGGCGCTGGTCACGGTCGCGTCCAACCCCGTCTTGTCGGCGCCGGGCAGCCCGCGGCTCGCGGCGGCGCTGGACACGCTCGATTTCATGGTCAGCGTGGACATCTACCTGAACGAGACGACGCGCCACGCCGACGTGATCCTGCCCGGTCGTTCGCCACTGGAGGATGGGCATTTCGATGTCGCCTTCGGGCAGTTGTCGATGCGCAACCATGCGCGCTACAGCCCGCCGGTCGGGCTGGAGGCGTCCGGGCAGCCGGCGGAGTGGGAGATCCTGCTGCGCCTGAGCGAGATCGCGCAGGGGCGCGGGCCGGGTGGTGTGGTCGATGTGGCGGCGCTGGACGACCGGATCGCCCGCCAGGAGGCCGAGCGGCTGGCCGGCGACCGGGCGGATGCGGCGTTTGCCGAGGCATCGTGCTGGCGCGGACCGGAGCGGCGGCTGGATCTGGCCTTGCGCGCCGGACCGCACGGGGATGATTTCGGGCGCCGACAGAGTGGATTGCGGCTGGCGGCGCTGGTCGATGCACCGTCAGGCGTGGACCTTGGTGCGCTGGCTCCGCGCCTGCCCGAGGTGCTGCGTACGCCAAGCGGCCGGGTCGATCTGGCACCGCCGATGCTGCTGGGCGATCTGCCACGGGCGCTGGCGGCGCTGCACGAACCCGCGCCGCCGCTGGTGATCATCGGCCGGCGCGACGTGCGCTCGAACAACTCGTGGATGCACAACCTGCCGACGCTGGCCAAGGGGCCATTCCGCGGTGCGATGCAGATGCACCCGGCCGATGCGCAACGGCTCGGGCTGGTGGACGGCGCTTCGGCCCGGGTTCGGCTGGCGGACGATGCCGGGCGCCCAGATCGCCATATCACCGTGCAGATCCACGTTGATGACAGCGTGATGCCGGGTGTTGTCTGCCTGCCGCATGGCTGGGGGCACGACCTGCCGGGGGCGCGGCTGGGCGTGGCGGCCGAGCGGCCGGGGGCGAACCTGAACGCGGTGCTGGACGAGCGGCTGCGGGATCCGCTGTCGGGGAACGCGGTGCTGTCGGGAGTGGCGGTCGTGGTGGAGGCGCTTGGGCGATAGGACTATGGGCTACAGCTCCGTGCGAATGCGCCACAGCTCCGGAAACAGCACCACGTCGAGCATCTTGCGCAGGTAGCTCACCCCGCCGGTGCCGCCCGTGCCGCGCTTGAAGCCGATCACGCGCTCCACCGTCGTCACATGCCGGAAGCGCCACAGGCGGAAAGCGTCCTCCAGATCGACCAGCTTCTCGCCGAGCTGGTACAGATCCCAGTGGTGCTTCGGGTCGCGGTAGACGACGAGCCACGCCTGATGCACCGCATCGCTGGCCTCGTGCGGCAGCGTCCAGTCGCGCTCCAGCCGGTCGGCCGGCAGATCGATCCCGCTGCGCGCCATCAGCCGCAGTGTCTCGTCGTACACCGACGGCGCCCGCCACGCGGCGTCCACCTCCGCCAGCCGCGCCGGGTGGTGCGCGTGCGGCTTGAGCATCGCGGCGTTCTTGTTGCCGAGCGCGAACTCGATGCAGCGGTACTGCGCGCTCTGGAAGCCGCTGGAGTTCGACAGGTAGGGCCGGATCGCCGTGTACTCGGGCGGCGTCATCGTGGACAGCACGGTCCAGGCGCTGACGAGCTGTTCCATGATCCGGCTGACGCGGCTGAGCTGCTTGAACGCGCTGTGCAGGTCGTCGCCGGCCACGCCGCGGATGGCGGCCCGCAGCTCGTGCAGCATCAGCTTCATCCACAGCTCGCTGGTCTGGTGCTGGACGATGAACAGCAGCTCGTCGTGCGCGGGCGAGAGCGGATGCTGCGCGCTCAGGATCTGGTCGAGGTGCAGGTAGTCGCCGTAACTCATGTCGCGACTGAAATCGAGCTGCGCGCCTTCCTCGGCGACGATGCGTTCGGTGTTGCCTGGATTGCTCATGTCACGGCTGCCCGCTGGTTGAATCGTTCTTCCCGCCATTCACCGGTCTGCAGCACCTGCACCAGATGCTCCACCGCATCCCACACATCGACGAACCGCAGGTACAGCGGCGTGAACCCGAAGCGCAGGATGCCCGGCGCCCGGTAGTCGCCGATGACACCGCGGGCAATCAGCGCCTGCACGATGGGGTAAGCGCCCTCCTCGCGGTACAGGCTGACCTGGCTGCCGCGTTGCGCAGTGTCGGTCGGCGTGTGCAGCGTCAGGCCGTGGCCGGCGCAGCGTTGCGCCACCAGCGCGCCGAACAGGTCGGTCAGCGCGAGCGACTTGCCACGCACCGCCGCCATGCCGCCGTGCGCCTCGGCCGCGAGCACGGTGTCCACGCCGCACTCCAGCGCCGCCAGCGCGATCGCCGACGGCGTGCCGCACAGGAAACCGGTCACGCCTGCCGCCGGCCGGTAGCCGGGCGTGAACTCGAACGGCGCCGCGTGGCCCATCCAGCCGGACAGCGGCTGCCACGGGGCTTGTGCCAGATGCCGTGGATGCACCCAGAGGAACGCGGGCGAGCCGGGACCACCGTTGAGGTACTTGTAGCCGCAGCCGACCGCGAAATCGGCGTCGCAGCCGTTCAGGTCCACCGGCACCGCGCCCGCCGAATGCGCCAGATCCCACACCATCAGCGCACCTGCCGCGTGCGCAGCGGCGGTGACCTCGGCCATCGGGTGCATGCGGCCGGTGCGGTAGTGGACGTGCGTGAGCATCAGCACGGCGAGTTCGTCACCCGCCGCGCCGGTGAGCTGCGCGGCGATCTCGTCGAACTCGACCAGCCGCAACGTGAACCCGTGCTGGCGGGCCAGGCTCTCGGCGATGTAGAGATCGGTCGGGAAGTTGTTGCGCTCGGAGACGATGACCCGGCGCCGTCCATCCAGATCACGCGCCCGCACGCTGGCCAGCGCCACGCTCAGCACCTTGTAGAGGTTCACCGAGGTCGAGTCCGCCGCGACCACCTCGCCCGGCGCGGCGCCGATCAGCCGGGCGATCTTGTCGCCGACGCGCTGCGGGTAGTCGAGCCAGCCGGCGGTGTTCCAGCTCCGGATCAGGTCGCGGCCCCATTCGTGGCGGATCACGTCCTGCACGCGGCTCGCCGTCGCCCTCGGGAGCACGCCCAGCGAGTTGCCGTCCAGGTAGATGACGCCGGGCGGCAGGTCGAACTGCTCCCGCAGCGGCGCGAGCGCGTCATCGGCGTCCAGCGCGGCGCAGGTGTCGCGGGTGATGGGGGTCGGTATCAAGGTCATGGCGGAAAGTTCAACCCGGTTCAAGCGAGAACATCGGCCACCCAGCGGGCGAGGCCGCCGTCCGGCGTCTCGAAGCCGTGGATGGCGCTGAAATGGTGGGCATCCGGCACGGGCACCAGCTCGGACCTGTTGCCTGCCGCCTGCCAGGCGTCATGGAACACCTCCGACTGGCGCGCGAACTCGGTCGTCTCGGCTCCTCCCCAGGTGATGCGGATCGGCGTCGCGCAGGGCCGCACGCTGAACGCGGGCGAGTTGCGCCGGATCACGCCGTCGTCGAGCTGGATCTGCGGCTGCAGGTAGCTGTAGCGCAGCGGTGCGAGGTCGTACAGCCCGCTGACCAGCACCGCCGCCTTGAACGGATCGGCCGGCAGCCCGTAGTCCTCGGCCCAGCGGGTCTGCAGGGCCATCGCCGTCAGGTGCCCGCCCGCCGAATGGCCGCCGATCGCCACCCGCGTCGGGTCGCCGCCGTGTTCGTGGATATGGCGCAGCACCCAGGCCAGCGCGGCGCGGGTCTGCCGCGTGATCTCGTCGATCGTCACCCGCGGACACAGCGCGTAGTTGATCACCACCGTCGTGACGCCCCGCGGCTGCAATCCGAGCGCCACGCCGCTGAAATCCTTCGACGACAGCGCCCGCCAGTAGCCGCCGTGGAGGAAGACAAACACCGGCGCGTCGGGCTGGTCAGCCGGAAAGATGTCGAGCGTCTCGGCAAGCGTCGGACCGAAGCGCACGTCCAGCACGTCGCACAGCGTGGCGCGTGCCCGCTGCGCCCGCTCGACGTAGTGGCGCATCTCGGCTGCGGGATCGGCAACGCGCAGCGAGGCGTTGTACTGCGCGTCGATCTGCGCCTGGTCGATGAAATCGCGGTAAAGCGGGGACATGGCGGCTCCGGTCAGCTCGGTTCAGTCAGGCACGACGGCGGTCACTTCGATCTCGACCTTCGCCCGGTCCTCGACCAGCGCGCTGACCTCGACCGCCGTCATCACCGCGTTGTAGCAGCCGATCAGCTCGCGGAAGGCCCGGCCGATCTCGGGATAGGCGGCGACGTAGGCGGCCTTGTCGGTGACGTACCACGTCATGCGCACGATGTGTTCCGGTCTGGCGTCGCCCGCCGCGAGCACGTCCACGATGTTCTGCAGCGCCTGGCGCACCTGGCCGGCCAGGTCGTCGGTGTGGAACACGCCCTGCGCGTCCCAGCCGATCATGCCGGCGACGAAGACCATGCGCCCTCGGGCACTGACGCCGTTGGCATAACCACGCGGCCTGGGCCAGCCGGGAGGAAGCAGCACGTTCATGTCGGGTTCTCCTCGTGCAGTCGGAAACGCTGCAGTTTGCCTGTTCCGGTGCGCGGCAGCTCGGTGACGAACTGGATGGCGCGCGGGTACTTGTAGGGCGCGATGGTCTGCTTGACGAAGTCCTGCAGCGCCTTGACCAAGGCGTCATCCGGCGTGACCCCGGCGCGCAGCACGACGAACGCCTTGACGACCTGCCCGCGCTCGGCATCCGGCACGCCGATCACGCCGCACTCGGCCACGTCGGGATGGGCCAGCAGCGCGCCTTCCACCTCGGGCGCGGCGATGTTGTAGCCGGCCGAGATGATCATGTCGTCGGTGCGCGCCTGGTAGAAGAAGTAGCCGTCGGCGTCCATCCAGTAGGCGTCGCCGGTCAGGTTCCAGCCGTCCTGCACGTAGTTCGCCTGGCGGGCGTCGTCGAGGTAGCGGCAGCCGGTCGGGCCTTTCACCGCGAGTCGGCCCACCGTCCCCGGCGGCACGGGCCGGCCGCTCGCGTCGAGCACGCAGGCGCGGTAGCCCGGCACCACCGTCCCCGTCGCACCGGGCCGGGCGTGGGCCTCGTCGGCGGAGATGAAGATGTGCAGCATCTCGGTCGCGCCGATGCCGTCGATCAGCTCGATGCCGGTCGTCTCGCGCCACTGCGTGCGCGTGGCGGCCGGCAGCGCCTCGCCCGCCGAAACGCAGCGCCTCAGCGCCGACTTGCGCAGCCGCTGGCCGTGGGTGGCGAGCGTGCGGTACGAGGTGGGCGCGGTGATGAGGATGGTGGCGCCGTGGTCCTCGATGCCCTGGACCAGGTGCTCGGGCGAGGCGCGTTCTAGCAGCACCGTGGACGCCCCCACCGACATCGGGAACAGCAGCAGCCCGCCCAGCCCGAACGTGAACGCCAGCGGCGGGCTGCCGATGAACACGTCGTCCGGCTGCGGGCGCAGCACATGCTTCGGCCAGCACGCACACGCCGCCATCACGTCGCGGTGGAAATGCATCGTCGCCTTGGGCACGCCGGTGGTGCCCGAGGTGAAGGCGAGCAGGCAGGTGTCGTCGGCCGCCGTGTCCACGTTGTCGAAGCGGTCGCTGTGGTGCGCCATCGCGGCTTCCAGTCCCTGCGCACCGGGGTGGTTGAAAAAGCGAACCTGTTGCAGCACCGGGGCCTGGCGCTGTGCCGCCCGCACCTCGCCCGCCAGGCACAGATCGCACAGCGCGTGGCTGATCCGTCCTTTCTCGACGATCGCCGTCAGCTCCTTGGCGCGCAGCAGCGGCATGGTCGCCACCGCGATGCCACCGGCCTTGATCACCGCGAACCAGCAGGCCGCCAGCATCGGGTTGTTCGGCGCGCTCAGCAGCACCCGGTTGCCCGGCACCAGCCCCATGTCCTGCACCAGCACATTGGCGATGCGGTTGGCGTGGGCCTGCAGGTCGGCGTAGGTCCAGCGCAGACCACCCGGCGCCCGAATGCACAGCCGATCGCCCTGCCCGTCGGCGACGCGGCGGTCCAGCAGCTCGGTGGCGCAGTTCAGCCGCGCCGGGAACTGCAGCTCGGGCAGCTCGAACAGGAACTCGGGCTGCGCGGATGCGGGCGGCAGGTGGTCGCGGGCAAAGGTGTCGAGGTGGGCGGTCATGGCAGATCCTCGTGAAGCGACAGGTCGCGACGGGTTCAGGTCGGCTCGCGCAGCAGCTCGCGGCCGATGATGAGCTGCTGGACTTCGGTGGCGCCTTCGTAGATGCGCAGCGCCCGGATCTCGCGGTAGAGCAATTCCACCGGCTGCCCGCTGACGACACCCAACCCGCCCCAGAGCTGCACGGCCGCATCGATAACCTGCTGCGCGCCCTCGGTGGCGGCGAGCTTGGCCATCGCGGCTTCCTTGGTGACCGTGCGCCCCTGGTCGCGCAGCCACGCGGCGCGGTAGGTCAGCAGCATCGCCGCGTCGAGCGTCGTCGCCATCTGCGCGAGCTTGGCCTGGGTGAGCTGGAAATCGGCCAGCACGCCCTTGAACATCTTGCGGGTGCGGGCGCGGTGCAGACCCTCGGCCAAGGCGCGTTGCCCGAAGCCGAGCGCGGCGGCGGCCACCGAGGTGCGGAACACGTCGAGCGTGCGCATCGCGATCTTGAAGCCCTCGCCGGACGCACCCAGCCGCCGCGCCACCGGGATGCGGCAGCCGCTGAAGCGCAGCCGGGCCAGCGGGTGCGGCGCGATCACGTCGATGCGCTCGGCGATCTCGAAGCCGGGCGTGTCGGCGTCCACGACGAAGGCGCTGATGCCTCGGGCGCCGGGGGCGTCACCCGTGCGGGCGAAGACGACGTACTGGTGCGCGATGCCGCCGTTGGAAATCCAGGTCTTCTCGCCGTCGAGCACGTAGTGGTTCCCGCCCTCGTCCAGCCGGGCCGCGCAGGCCATCGCCGCCACGTCCGATCCCGCGTCCGGCTCGGACAGCGCGAACGCGGCGATTGTCCGGCCGCTGGCGACACCGGGCAGGAACTGCGCCCGCTGCTCGGGCGTGCCGGCCAGGCTGATCGCGCCAGAGCCGAGTCCCTGCATCGCGAACGCGAAGTCCGCCAGCCCAGAATGCCGCGCCAGCGTCTGGCGGATCAGGCAGACCGTGCGCGTGTCGATCACGTCGCCCACCGCGTGGTGCAGCCAGCCCGCGTCGCCCAGCGCCGTGACCAGCGCCCGGCATTCGGCGTCCACATCGCGGCCGTGGGCGCCGGACAGGTGTTCCTGCGCCCAGGTGTCCAGCTCGGTCGCCAGCACACGGTGGCGCGGCTCGAAGAACGGCCAGTCCAGCAGATCGTGCATCTCAGTTCCCCTCGAACCGTGGCCGCTGCTTGGCCACGAAGGCGTGGTAGGCCCGCGAGAAGTCCTCGGTCAGCATGCAGATCGCCTGCGCCTGCGCCTCGGCCTCGATCGCCTGGTCGATCGTCATGGACCACTCCTGGTGCAGCATCGTCTTGGTGATGCCGTTGGCGAAGGTCGGCCCGGCGGCCAGGTCCGCGGCGAGCATCTGCGCGGCGTCGGCCAGTCCTTCGGGCGCCACGAGCCGGTTGAAGAATCCCCACCGCTCGGCTTCCTCCCCACCCATCGAGCGGCCGGTGTAGAGCAGCTCGCTCGCCCGCCCCTGCCCGATGATCCGGGGCAGGATCGCGCAGGCGCCCATGTCACAGCCCGCCAGCCCGACCCGGTTGAACAGGAACGCCGTCTTGCTGCGCGCCGTGCCGAGCCGCAGGTCGCTGGCCATCGCCACGATCGCCCCCGCCCCGGCGCAGACACCATCGACCGCCGCGACGATCGGCTGCGGACACGCCCGCATCGCCTTGACCAGGTCGCCGGTCATGCGCGTGAACATCAGCAGTTCGGGCGCCTTGAGCGCGATCAGCGGGCCGATGATCTCGTGGACATCGCCGCCGGAGCAGAAATTCCCCCCCGCGCCCTGGACCACCACCACCGTCACGTCCTCGGCGTGCTTCAGCCGCCCGAACAGGTCGCGCAGCTCGGCGTAGGAGTCGAAGGTCAGCGGGTTCTTGCGCTCGGGGCGGTTGAGCGTGAGGGTGCCGACGCCGGCCTGCACCTGCCAGAGGAAGTGCGTGGCGGCGTGGTCGGCCAGACGCTGACGGGTGCCGGCGAGCAAAGCGGGATCGGTCATGGCGTGGTGCTCCGAAGGGTCGAGTTCAGGTGCTGGCGCAGGTGGCCGAGCTGGTGATAGAGGGCGTCCTTGGCTTCGACCGACAAGCCGCCGAACAGCTCCGCCAGCCACTGCGCGTGCTCGGCGGCCATCGCGGCGAAGTCCTCGTGCCCCGCCGGCGTCAGCGCCACGCGGTAGGAGCGCCGGTCTTCCGGGTCGTCGCTGCGCTCGACGAGACCGTCCTTGACGAGTTGGTCGGTCAGGCCGGTGACATTGCCGCCGGTCACCATCAGGTAGCGCGACAGCACGTTCATGCGCAGCCCGTCCGGGTGGCGCTGGAGCTGCGCGAGGTAGTCGAAGCGCGCCAGCGTGGTGCCGAAGCGGGTGCGCAGGCGCTGGCGGATGTGCTGCTCGATCTCGGTGCTGCACGCCAGCAGGCGCAGCCAGACCTTCACGTCCAGGTGGTCATCGCCCTGAGCGCGGGCTTCGTGGCCCAGGTGTTCGTCGTTTGCCATGTCATGCCCTTTGCCCATCACATCACCTCCCCGCCAGAAATAGAAATCGATTGCCCCGTGACCGACCCCGCGCCTTCGCTGCACAGCCACGCCACCGCGTCGGCGACCTCCTGCGGCTGCACGAAACGCCGCTGCGGGCTGCCGCTGGCGAGTTCTGCGCGGGCCTGTGCTTCGGTGCGACCGGTCTTGGCGACGATGTTGGCCACGCTGGCCTGCAGGATGTCGGTCTCGGTGAAGCCCGGACAGACGGCGTTGACGGTCACGCCCTTGGTCGCCACCTCCAGCGCGAGCGAGCGCGTCAGGCCGATGACGCCGTGCTTGGCGGCCACGTAGGCGCTGACATAGGGATAGCCGCGCTGCCCCGCCGTGCTGGCGATGTGGACGATGCGGCCCCGGCCGGCGGCGAGCATGTCGGGCAACGCGGCCTGTGCGCACAGGAAGCTGCCCGTCAGGTTGACCGCCAGCATGCGCTGCCACAGGTCGAGCGAGGTCTTGCCGAACGGCGCGCTCTCGGCCTGTCCGGCGTTGCTGACCAGGATCGCCAGCGGGCCACGGGCGGCGCGGGCCTCGGCGAAGGCGGCGTCCACCTGCGTCGGATCGGCCACGTCCGCGACGACGATGCCGTGGACCTGCCCCGCAGCGGCGGGCAGTTCGTCCGCGAGACGCTGCAAGGCGTCGCGCTGGCGGCCGAGCAGCGTCAGCATCGCGCCTTGACCCGCGAGCGTGCGGGCGATGGCCGCGCCGATGCCCCTGGCGGCGCCGGTCACCAGCGCGTGCTGGCCGGCCAGGCTCAAGGTGGTGTTCATCAAGCGTCTCCACCACGCGGCGCGTTCAACGCAGCGGCCTGCGCGGCGAGCTGACGTTCGCGCTCCAGGTTGCGCTCCAGTTGCACCTTGCCCGCGCTGTACTGCCGTGGCCACGCGACCTCCAGGTAGCCGATCCGCGCCGCCTCCATCAGCGTCCAGGCCGGGTTCGCCAGGTGCGGCCGGGCGACGGCGCACAGGTCGGCGCGGCCGGCGGCGATGATGCTGTTGACGTGGTCCGCCTCCGAGATCGCGCCCACGGCGATGGTCGCGATGCCCGCCTCGTTGCGCACGCGGTCGGCGAACGGAGTCTGGAACATGCGGCCGTAGACCGGCTTCTCCTGCTTGCTGACCTGTCCGGACGAACAATCGATCATGTCCACGCCCGCCGCCTTGAACGCGCGGGCGATCTGCACCGCGTCGTCCGGCGTGATGCCACCCTCCACCCAGTCGTGCGCCGAGATCCGCACCGACATCGGCCGCTCGACTGGCCACACCGCCCGCATGGCGCGGAAGACCTCCAGCGGGTAGCGCAGCCGGTTCTCCAGCGTGCCCCCGTAAGCGTCCTCGCGGTGGTTCGTCAGTGGCGAGATGAACGACGACAGCAGGTAGCCGTGTGCGCAGTGCAGCTCCAGCCAGTCGAACCCGGCTTCCGCCGCCCATGCGGTCGAGCGCACGAAGTCATCGCGCACCCGGTCCATGTCCGCCCGCGTCATCGCCCGCGACCAGTCGCTCACGCCGTCCAGGTACTGCTGCGGCGACGCCGAGATCAGCGGCCAGCCGCCTTCGTCCTCGCGCACCGGCTGGTCGATGCCTTCCCACGCGACGCGGGTCGAGCCTTTCGCGCCGGCGTGGCCGAGCTGCAGGGCGATCTTCGCGTCCGACCAGGTGTGGACGTGATCGACGATGCGCTTCCAGCCGTCGCGCTGCTGCGTGTTCCACAAGCCCGGGCAACCCGCCGTGATGCGCGCATCCGGTGACACGCAGGTCATCTCGGCGAACACCAGCCCCGCGCCGCCCATCGCCCGCGCCCCGAGGTGCATCAGGTGGTAGTCGGCGGGCAGCCCGTCCACGCAGGAATACTGCGCCATCGGCGACACGACGATGCGGTTCTTCAGGGTGACCCCGCGCTGCCGGTACGGCGTGAACATCGGCGGCGGGGGCGTGAGCTGACCCGGCGGCGGCGTTACGCCCGCCTGCTCGGCAAACCACCGCTCGTAGCCGTTCAGCCAGCCCGCGTCGCGCAGGCGCAGGTTCTCGTGGCTGATGCGCTGGCTGCGGGTCAGCATCGAGTACATGAACAGCGGCGGCGGCAACTGGTCGCAGTAACGCTCGCCGCAGACCTCGAACCACTCCATCGCGTTCCACGCCGCGTTCTGCAGCCGCAGCACGTCGATGTGGCGCAGCGCCTGGTATCGGGCTAGCACGGCGGGGATCTGCGCCGGGGTGTCGCCGAGTTCCTTGAACTGCCGCGTCAGTTCGATCGCGTCCTCGATCGCCAGCTTGGTGCCCGAGCCGATCGCAAAATGCGCCGTGTGGACCGCGTCGCCCATCAGCACGACGTGGCTGCGGCCGTTGAACAGCGACCATTGTTCGCACTTGACGCGCTGGAAGTTCAGCCACGCCGAGCCGCGCAGGTGCCGCGCATTGGTCATCAGCGCCGCGCCCTGCAGGTTCTTCGCGAACACCCGCTCGCAGAACGTCACTGACTCGGCCGTGTCCATCCGGTCCAGCCCGTGCGCCCGCCAGACGTGTTCCGGGCATTCGACGATCACCGTCGAGGTGTCGGCGTCGAACTTGTAGATGTGGGCCTGGAACCAGCCGTGTTCGGTCTTCTCGAACAGGAAGGTGAAGGCGTCGTAACGCTTGTGCGTGCCGAGCCAGAGGTAGCGGTTGGGGCGCGTCACCACGTCGGGCTGGAAGACGTGGGCGTGGCGCTGGCGGATGCGCGAGTTGATGCCATCGCTGGCGATGATGAGGTCGGCGTCGGGGAATTCCTCGTCGGACACCACGTCGGTCTCGAACACCAGCTTCACGCCGAGCTGCTCGCAGCGGGCCTGCAGGATGTTGAGCAGCTTCTTGCGGCCGATGCCGACGAAGCCGTGGCCGCCGGAGCGGATGACCGCGCCCTTGAAATGCAGCTCGATGTCGTCCCAGTGGTTGAACGCCTGCCGGATCTCGGCCGCCGTCACCGGATCCCACTGGTCCATGTTGTCCATGGTCGCGTCCGAGAACACGACGCCCCAGCCGAAGGTGTCGTAGGGCCGGTTGCGCTCGACGACGGTGATGTCGTGCGTGGCGTCCTGCAGCTTCATCAGCAGGGCGAAGTACAGGCCGGCGGGGCCGCCACCGATACAGACGATCTTCATGCAACGCTCCAGGCAGGGCAAGCCCATACCTTAGGCATTGATTGTTTAAGTGTCAAGCAAATCCGGCGCGACCCTTTTCAGGTCACCCCTTGCGTGCGACCTCGACGCCGCGGTTGGCGAGTTCATCCGCCTTCTCGTTGCCCGGATCACCCGCATGGCCCTTGACCCAGCGCCACTCGACCTTGTGCAACTGCGACAGCGCATCCATGCGCTGCCAGAGGTCGGCGTTCTTCACGGGCTGCTTGGCCGCGGTCTTCCAGCCGCGCGATTTCCAGCCGTGAATCCAGGTGGTGATGCCGTTCTTGACGTACTCGCTGTCGGTGTAGAGCACGATGTCGCAGGTGCGCTTCAGGCTTGCCAGCGCCTCGATCACCGCCGTCATTTCCATGCGGTTGTTGGTCGTGTCGCGCTCGCCGCCGAAGAGTTCCTTGGCATGGTCGCCGCTCTGCAGCCAGGCGCCCCAGCCACCGAGGCCGGGGTTGCCCTTGCAGGCGCCGTCGGTGTAGATGACCACCTGCGGTCGAGTCACGGACAGCGCAGGTTTTGCGGTGGCTGGAGCGGGGGAAACGGTGTCTTCGGTCATGCAGTGTGGCTATTCAGTCGAGTTCCGGGAGGGGCCTGGCGTGGGGTGCGGCTGGCGCTGGGCGACGGTGGCGGGTGCGGCACCCGCGCGGCGCTTGCGCTTCCATTCCGGGCCGAGCAGGCGCATCGCCCGCACGCGCTTGACGGCGGTCACCATGTAGACCGAGCCAAAGACCGGCCACCAGCGCTCGCCGGCCTCGTCCCACCAGGCGCTGCGGTCGAGCCATCCTTGCGAGGCAAACGGTGGACGATAGCACCCGAACTGCCCCGATTCGATCTCGAAACCCAGCAGGCGCAGCCAGTCGCGCAGCCGCCGCCAGCCAATGAATTCGCCGGTCTCCGACATCACCGGGCTGGTCATGCCGATGCGGCGACCGACCGTGTCCAGCCGGTGGCACAGGCCCCAGAGGCTGGCCGGATTGAAGCCAACGATGACCACACGGCCCTCCGGCATCAGCACGCGCTCGACCTCGCGCAAGGTGTGGTGCGCGTCCGCCGTCATCTCCAGCGTGTGCGGCAGAACGACCAGATCCAGGCTGTTGCTGGGGAAAGGGAGTGCGTCGTAGTCGGTGAGCACGCTGACAGGCAAGGCGCCATCCCCTCCGCGCAGGCCCGCATCGCCGGTACCGAGGAGCGCCGGGGTAAAGAGCAGGTCGGCATCGAGCTGCCCGTCGTTGAGCATCCAGCGGTGGCTGATGCGGCTGCAACGCAAGGCCTGCACCATTGGCCAGCCCACCTGGACGGCGTGGTAGCCGAAGATGTCTGCCACGACCCGGTCCAGCTGCCGCTGCTCCCAGGCAAGCAGATATCGGCCAGCCGGTGCTTTCAACCAGGGGGCCATCTCTATAATCAGGGAATCCTGCGCCATGAATCTGCTATCTCTACCCGCCTTTGACGACAACTACCTCTGGATGATCCACGACGGCCGCGAGGCGGTGGTGGTCGATCCGGGAGATGCGACGCCGGTCATTGCCGCACTGGACCGGGCCGACTTGCAGCTCACAGGCATTCTAGTGACCCACAAGCATCCCGATCATGTCGGAGGTCTGCGGGCACTGCGCGACCATCCGCGGGCGCGGGCGGCGCAGATCTGGGGTCCGGGCAACGAGCCGATGCCTGTGCCGGTGATCCCCGTCCACGACGGAGACCGCATTGCCTTGCCGGGCCTCGGCCTGGACATCGAGGTGATGGCCGTCCCGGGGCACACGCTGGGACACCTGGCGTTTTTCACCGGATCGGTCCTGTTCTGTGGGGATACGCTGTTCTCGGGCGGCTGCGGCCGGCTGTTCGAAGGCACGCCAGCGCAGATGCATGCGTCGCTGGGCCGCTTTGCTGCACTGCCAGCCGAGACGCTGGTCTGCTGCGCCCACGAATACACCTTGGCCAATCTGCGTTTCGCGCGCGCAGTCGAGCCGCACAGCCCCGCCTTGGCGGCGTACCAGGCCGAGTGCCAGTCCTTGCGTGAACGCGGTCTCCCCACCCTGCCCTCGACCATCGGGCGGGAGCGGCAGATCAACCCTTATTTGCGTTGCGACCAGCCGGACGTGATCGCCTGTGCGGTCGCCCGAGGCGCCGATGGCCGGGATCCGGTGTCGGTGCTCGCAACGATACGACGATGGAAAGACCAGTTTCAATGACCCGTCATGTACGCCCCACCACGTTTGCCCTGTCGGCGCTGATGCTGGCTCTGACCGGCTGTGCGTCGATGCCCGACAACAGCCAGGACGACGTCAAGCCGCCGCCGATGATGACCACCGTCGGTGCCAAGGAGCAGCCGCTGGCGCTGCTGCGCTCGGAAGGCCCGTTGTCACCGGTTCCGGGCATCGAGCCGGTGATCGCCAAGTCGGTGCTGCCGGCCGGGGCTGCGGCCATGCCGTCCATCGTCGAAGATCCGCGTGATGCCGTCGGCCCGCTGGAAGACCCGCTCAGCGGCCAGACGATGGTGCTGAACGACATCAACGCCCGCAAGGATCTCTGGGGCCGCGTACGGACCGGTTTCGGCATGCCTGTACTCGACAGCGATCTGGTACGCGAACACGAGCGCTGGTACGCCAGCCGTCCCGACTACGTCAAGCGCATGACCGAGCGCGGCTCACGTTACCTCTTCCACGTCGTCGAAGAGTTGCAGCGCCGCAAGATGCCGACCGAGCTGGCGCTGCTGCCCTTCATCGAGAGCGCCTTCAATCCGCAGGCCATGTCCTCGGCGCGCGCCTCCGGCATGTGGCAGTTCATGCCGCTGACCGGCAAGGACTACGCCCTCAAGCAGAACATGTTCCGCGACGACCGGCGCGACGTGCTGGCCTCGACCCGGGCGGCACTGGACTATCTGGGCCGCCTGAACAAGATGTTCAACGGTGACTGGCAGCTCTCGCTGGCCGCCTACAACTGGGGCGAAGGCAATGTGAAGCGGGCCATCGAGCGCAACCAGCGTGCCGGTCTGCCCACCGACTACGAGAGCCTGAACATGCCGGCCGAGACGCGGCATTACGTGCCCAAGTTCCAGGCGGTCAAGAACATCGTGATGGCTCCGCAGGACTTCGGCCTGGCGCTGCCGCCGCTGGAAAACCACCCCTACTTCGTGAGCGTGCCGATCCGCCGGGACATGGATGTGGCCGTTGCGGCACGGCTGGCGGGCATGACGCTGGACGAGTTCAAGGCGCTCAATCCGCAGATGAACAAGCCGGTCATCCTGGCGGCCGGTACACCGCAGGTGCTGCTGCCCTACGACAACGCAGGGGGCTTCATCCGCCGGTTGGGCGAGTTTCGTGGACCGCTGGCGAGCTGGACGGCGTGGGTCGTGCCCAGCACGATGCGCAGCGCCGAAGCCGCTCGGCAAGCCGGCATGAGCGAAGCGTCGCTGCGCGAGATGAACCACATCCCGCCGAAGATGCTGGTCAAGGCCGGCTCGACGCTGCTGGTGCAGCGCAGCGAACAACGCGTGCAGGATGTGCCGGAACACGTTGCCGACAACGCCCACATGGCGCTGGCGCCCGATCTGCCGCCGCTGCGCAAGGTGGCCATCAAGGCCCGCAAGGGTGACACCGTGCTCGCGCTGGCCAAGCGCTACCGTGTGACGGCCACGCAGATTGCCCACTGGAACCACATTGACGACGAGACGCGCTTCAAGAAAGCGCAGGCCCTCGTGATCTGGCAACCGGTCAAGGAAGCCGGCGCTTCCCGGCGTGAAATGGCAGCGGCCGGCAAGGCGGATCGCCAGCTCTCGCGGCGGGAGCTGGCCCTGGCCGCCCGCTCGGAGCGGGTGACCAAGGCTGGTGGCACGGCAGCGTCGCGTCAGCTCGCTGCCGCACGTGGCAATGCGGTCAAGGACACCAAGATCCGCCCAACCCGCCTCGCACGCAAATAAATCGCCCGCCCGGGAGGATCGCCGCCGCCGTGCTCAGCGGCGGTCCGAGAATGCGTAGGCGATCGTGCCGAGATCGACGTATTCGAGTTCGCTGCCGATCGGCACGCCCCGCGCCAGCCGCGTGACCTTCACGCCCCGCGCCCGCAGCGTTTCGCCGATGACGTGGGCCGTGACCTCGCCCTCTGCAGTGAACCCGGTCGCGACGATCAACTCCTGCACCAGACCGTCTCCGACCCGCTCCAGCAATTCGGGCAAACCGATGTCATGGGCGCCTATGCCGTCGAGCGGACTGAGCTTGCCCATCAGCACGAAGTACAGGCCCTTGTAGCTGCCAGTCCGCTCGATCGCGGCTTGATCCGCCGGTGTCTCGACGACACACAGCGTGCGCTCGTCGCGTACCGGATCGAGGCAGGTGACACACACCGGCTGCTCGGTGAAGGTGTGACAGCGTTCGCAATGCCGCACGCTGTGGACAGCGTGGTCCAGTGCGTACGACAGCTGCATCGCAGCATCCCGGTCGTGCTGCAGCAGGTGGTAAGCCATGCGCTGTGCCGACTTGACGCCCACGCCGGGCAGCCGGCGCAGTGCATCCACCAGCGTGGCGAGGGCGTCCGGAGCGCTCACGCGCCGTCCCGCATCAGAAGGGGAACTTCATGCCGCCCGGCAGCGGCATGCCCGCTGTCAGCTTGCCCATCTTTTCGGCGCTGAGGGCTTCGGCGCGGCGGATGCCGTCGTTGAATGCAGCGGCCACGAGGTCTTCGAGCATGTCCTTGTCATCGGCCAGCAGGCTGGGGTCGATGGTGACGCGCTTGACGTCGTGCTTGCAGGTCATGACGACCTTGACCAGACCGGCGCCGGACTGGCCTTCGACCTCGATCAGGCCGAGTTCGTCCTGGGCTTTCTTCAGGTTGTCCTGCATGGCCTGCGCCTGTTTCATCAGGCCGGCGAGCTGTCCTTTGAGCATGGGGTGTCCTTTCTGGGAGCGGTCTTGCGGAGAAATTGCAATGGAAAACGGAGGGAGAAGGCGATTCAGGCCACAGGGCGGATCGAGCCGGGCACGATGCGCGCGGTCGGATAGCGCGCGAGCAGCTCGGCCACCAGCGGATCGCTGGTGATCACGGCCTCGGCGTCGTTCTGGGCTTGCACACGGCGTGCGGCATCGCGCCGGGCGGCGCTGTCGGACACCGCACCGGCGACGACGTCTAGCACCACCGGCTCCGCCAGCAACTCGCTCAGCGCCGCCTGCAGGCGATCCCGGTGCCCCTGCTGGCGCAGCGATTCACGCTCGACGCGCAACACGAAACGCCACGGCGTCGCCTGCTCGTCGATGGACAGGCACTGCGCCTGCCAGGCCAGTTCGCGCACCAGGCCATTGATGCCACCGCGGCCGGCGAGTTCCGTGAACAGCGCGGTCCAGCGGGTCACGAGAGGATCTTCCAGCGACGGGGCGGACGACTCGGCAGCACGAACCGGCGTCTGCGCTGGCACCGGATCACCCTCCAACGGGATCTCGTCCCAGTCGGCTGGCGGACCTTCTTCCCAGGGCGCCAAGCCGCTGGGTTTGGCTGCGACGGGTGCTGGAGAAGGCACTGGAACTGGAACTGGTGCAGACACAGGAACGGGCACGGGGGCAGGCACCACCGCGACACGCGTGCTCGCCGCGACCGGCCGCAGCAGTTCACGGGACGACACGACCGGAGGCGCTGGTTTCACCACAACGGCGACCGGTGGTGCCACGCGCGGCGCTGCCGGCGTGGCCACGACCGCCGCACCTTGCGGCCGGAACGCCAGCAGGCGCAGCAGCACCATCATCAAGCCACTGTATTCGTCAGGCGCCAGCGCAAGCTCGGCCCGGCCGTGCAGCGCGATGCTGTAGAGGACCTGCGTTTCGTCCGGTGCCAGCAGCGGTGCGAGCGCGCGAACGGCAGGCGTATCCGGGTCGGTGGGATCGGCGGCATCCGGTACGGCCTGAACGAGCGCCATCTGCTGTGCGAAGGTCGCCAGTTCTTCCAGCGTGCCCGCGGCGGACAGGCCCAGTCCGCGCAGTTCGTCCACGGTGCGCACCAGCGCCGCGCCATCGCTGGCGGCCAGCGCCTCGACGATCCGCACCACATGGCCGCGGTCCACGGCGCCCAGCATCTGTCGCACACCCGCTTCGTCCAGGATCCCGCCGCCGAAAGCGATGGCTTGGTCTGCCAGGGACAGCGCATCACGCATCGAGCCGCGTGCCGCCCGCGACAGCAGCCGCAGCGCGCCGATCTCGGCCGGCACCGCTTCGGCCTGGAGCACCTGATCGAGATGTTCCTGCACCGTCTGTGGCGCCATTGGCCGCAGGTTGAACTGCAGGCAGCGGCTCAGCACGGTGACCGGCACCTTCTGTGGATCGGTCGTCGCTAGCACGAATTTCAGGTACTCCGGCGGCTCCTCCAGCGTCTTGAGCATCGCGTTGAACGCGGTCATCGTCAGCATGTGGACTTCATCGATCATGTAGACCTTGAAGCGCCCCACCACCGGCTTGTAGACCGACTGGTCCAGCAACTGGCTGATCTCGTCCACACCGCGGTTCGAGGCGGCGTCGAGTTCCACATAGTCCACGTAGCGGCCGGCGTCGATGTCGCGGCAGGCGTTGCAGACGCCGCAGGGCGCGGCCGTGATGCCGCCGGTGCCGTCCGGGCCGACACAGTTCAGGCTCTTGGCGAGGATGCGGGAGACGGTGGTCTTGCCGACGCCGCGGGTGCCCGTGAACAGGTAGGCGTGGTGCAGGCGCTGGCGCGTGAGCGCATTGCTCAGGGCCTGCACGACGTGCTCCTGGCCCACCATTTCGGTGAAGCTGCGGGGCCGGTACTTGCGGGCGAGGACGATATACGACATGGGGGCGGATTGTAGGCGGGCCGGGCTGGTCGATAATCCAGCCCCATGAATCAATCTGCCTCGCCCTCCGACCACTCCCACGGCCAACCCTCCGACCAGACCGGCACCCTCAGCTACGAGCAGGCCGGCGTCAACTACGACCTGATCGACCCGCTCAAGGTCACCGCGCAGCGCGCTGCCGCGTCCACCGCCGTCCACCTCGCCGGCCACGGGTTCACCGAAGTCGCCGCTTCGCGCGGTGAATCGGCCTACGTGGTCGATGTGGGTCCGTTCTATCTGGCGTCCATCGTGGAGTGCCTGGGCACCAAGACGCTGGTGGCCGACGAGATGGCCACCCTCACCGGCAAGAGCTATTACGACGGCATCGCGCAGGACACGATCGCCATGGCGATCAATGACCTGATCACCGTCGGCGCCACGCCGCTGGTGGTGCAGGCCTACTGGGCGGCCGGTGGCTCGGACTGGTTTGGCGACAGCCAGCGCGCACAGGCTCTGGTCGCGGGCTGGAAGCGCGCCTGCGAGGTCTGCAGCGTCGCGTGGGGCGGCGGTGAAACGCCGGCACTGGCGGGCATCGTCGAGGCAGGCCGCATTGACCTGGCGGCCTCCTGCACCGGCCTGATCAACCCGAAAGAGCGCCTGTCGGTCGGCGACAAGCTGGGTGCGGGCGACGCGATCATCCTGCTGGCCTCCAGCGGCATCCACGCCAACGGCCTGAGCCTGGCGCGCAAGCTGGTCGAGCGCCTGCCAAACGGCTACCTCACCGAAATCTCGCCAGGCGTCACCTACGGCGAAGCGCTGCTGGCACCGACCGTGCTGTATTCGCCGGTCACCGAGGCGCTGTGGAAAGCCGGCATCACGCCGCACTACTGCGCCAACATCACCGGCCACGGCTGGCGCAAGCTGCTGCGCCATCCGAGTGAACTGACCTACCGCATCCACACGGTGCCGCCCGTCACGCCGGTGCTGAAATTCATCCAGGAACAGGCCCGGCAGGACGACCGCGAGGCCTACTCGACGCTGAACATGGGCGCCGGCTTCGCGATCTTCGTCCAGGCGGAAGACGCGGAACGCACTGTCGAGATCGCCCGCGCCCAGGGCATCGCGGCCTGGAACGCCGGCGTGGTTGAAGATGGCCCGAAGCAGGTGCTGATCGAACCGCTGGACATCTCGTTCAGCAACGACGATCTGCAGCTGCGCTGACCGCACGCGCATGGTCGACTGGCTTCCGGACGACGACAACGGACACGCTCCGTTTCCTCCGACCAGTCGTGCGCTCGGCCCCGACACCGAAGCGCCGGGGCTGCTCTGCGCCGGTGGACAACTCAGCCAGCGGCGACTGGAGCTGGCCTACCGCCACGGCATCTTTCCGTGGTACGGCCCGGGCGAGCCTGTCCTGTGGTGGAGCACAGCGCCTCGCATGGTGCTGCAGACCGACCAGTTCCGGCTGCACCGCTCGCTGAAGAAGGTGCTGCGGCGCTTCGTGCAGGCGCAGGGCTGCGAGGTGCGCATCGACACTGCGTTCGATCAGGTCATCGGGCACTGCGCCGGGGTGGCACGCGAAGGCCAGCGCGGCACCTGGATCGTTCCCGAACTGCAGCAGGCCTATCGGCAATGGCACGGTGCGGGCGGTGTCCACTCCTTCGAAACCTGGGTGGACGGCCGCCTGGTCGGTGGGCTCTACGGGGTCAGCATCGGGCGGATGTTCTATGGCGAGTCGATGTTCGCGCTGCAGACCGATGCATCGAAGATCGCGTTGGCGGCGCTGGTGGCGTTCTGCCGCACGGAGAGCATTGCGTGGATCGACTGCCAGCAGCAGACACGGCACCTGGCCTCCATGGGCGCGGCCCCCGTGGAGCGGGCGGCGTTCGAAGCGCATCTGGCGCAGGTCACCAAGCTGCCGGCCCCGACGCAGTGGACCTATGATGCAGCGATGTGGAGGCAGTTGCCCCTCCTCGATCCCGATCCACCGACAGGCGAGTCCTCCGCGTGACGCATCCCCAAGACCTGCCACTGGCTGAACTCCAGTTCTACGCCACGGCGCCCTACGCATGCAGCTACCTCGATGGCCGCATGGCGCGCTCGCAGGTCGCCACGCCGTCCCACCTGATCAACGCGGACACCTACTCCGAGCTGGTTGCCGCCGGCTTCCGGCGCAGCGGGCTGTTCACCTACCGACCCTACTGCGATGGTTGCCAGGCTTGCCAGCCGCTGCGGGTGCCGGTGAACGAGTTCAAGCCCAACCGCAGCCAGCGGCGCGCATGGCGTGACCACCGCGAGATGCAGGTCAGCGTGACACGCCTGCGCTTCGTGCCCGAGCATTACGCGCTGTATCTCAAGTACCAGACGGCCCGACACAGCGGCGGCGGCATGGACCAGGACTCCGTCGACCAGTACACCCAGTTCCTGCTGCAGAGCCGGGTGAACTCGCGGCTGGTGGAGTTCCGTGAGCCGGCGCAGGCCGATGGTTCACAAGGCGCGCTCAAGATGGTGTCGATTCTCGACGTGCTGAACGACGGGCTGTCCGCCGTCTACACCTTCTACGAGCCCGACGACGACGCCAGTTTCGGCACCTTCAACGTCCTGTGGCAGATCGAGCAGGCGCGCACGCTCCAACTGCCCTTCGTGTACCTGGGCTACTGGATCGAGCACAGCCGGAAGATGGTCTACAAGGCCCAGTTCCGGCCGAACGAGGTGCTGGCCTCGGGGCAGTGGCACCGCAACGGCTAGCGGCATACACTCGTTCCATGACCGAATCAATGCTTTGGTGGATCGCAGCGGGTGTCGTGCTCGGCGCCGAGTTGCTGACTGGCACGGTCTATCTGCTGCTGCTGTCCGTGGGCATGGTCACGGCCGGTGCAGCGGCACACCTGGGGGCCTCATTCGCTGTGCAGATGCTGGTGTGTGCCATGGTCGGCGGCGCGTCCATGGTGCTGTGGCGATGGCGCAGTCGCTCCAAGGCCGCAGCCCCTGGCGGCGCGGCTGGTTTTGACCTGGACATTGGCCAACGGGTGCCGGTCACCCACTGGACGCACGACAGTCTGACCACCGTCCATTACCGTGGGGCCTCCTGGCAAGCGCGTTGGCAAGGCAGCACGCCCCCGCCTGGGCCCGGTGAATACGCCATCGTTGCCATTGATGGTGCGCGGCTGGTGCTGGGTGTCATCGCACCGCATGACCACCCGGTCTGACCTGATCACTCCACTCAAGGGGATTCCTCATGGACATGTTTGCGCTGGTCGTCCTGGTCGTGGCCATCATCTTCGTTGCCCGATCGCTCAAGGTCGTGCCCCAGCAGAATGCCTGGGTGATCGAGCGCCTCGGCAAATTCCACGGCACCTTGTCGCCAGGGCTGAATTTCCTGATTCCCTTCGTTGACCGGGTGGCGTATCGCCATTCCCTGAAGGAAATCCCGCTCGACGTGCCGAGCCAGGTCTGCATCACGCGCGACAACACGCAACTCAAGGTGGACGGCATCCTCTACTTCCAGGTCACCGATCCGATGCGCGCCAGTTACGGCTCATCCGACTACGTGAGCGCCATCACCCAGCTCTCGCAGACGACGCTGCGCTCGGTGATCGGCAAGATGGAGCTGGACCGTACCTTCGAGGAGCGCGAGATCATCAACGCCTCCGTGGTGTCATCGCTCGACGAGGCCGCGCTGAACTGGGGCGTCAAGGTGCTGCGCTACGAGATCAAGGATCAGACGCCGCCGAACGAGATCCTGCATGCCATGCAGCAGCAGATCACTGCGGAGCGCGAGAAACGCGCGCTGATCGCCGCATCCGAAGGGCGCAAGCAGGAGCAGATCAACATCGCCAACGGCCAGCGTGAGTCCTTCATCGCCCGGTCCGAGGGCGAGAAGCAGGCCGAGATCAACAAGGCCAATGGCGAAGCCGCAGCGATCACCCTGGTGGCCGACGCGACCGCGGACGCGATCCGCAAGATCGCCAGCGCCATCCAGCAGCCGGGTGGCGCGCAGGCGGTCCAGCTGAAGGTGGCGGAGAAGGCGGTGGACGCCTATGCGCAGCTCGCGCAGAAGAACAACACGATGATCGTGCCTGGCAACATGAGCGAGGTCGCCGGGTTGATCGGCACCGCGATGGCGCTGATGCGCAAGCCACCGACCAGCGGGGCCGGCGCCGATCAGTCATCGCCCTGAGCGTCCAGTCCGGGAAACAGTACGTCGGTGTAGCCAAAGCGGCTGAAATCCCGGATGCGCATCGGGTAAAGGCGGCCGATCAGGTGGTCACACTCATGCTGCACGACCCGGGCGTGGAAGCCGCTGACTTCACGCTCGATGCAGTTCCCGGCCGTGTCCCATCCGGTGTAGCGGATCTGCGACCAGCGGGGTACCAAACCGCGCAGGCCCGGCACGGACAGGCAGCCCTCCCAGCCCTCTTCCTCTTCGTCGGACAGCGCCGTGATGGTCGGATTGATCAACACGGTGCGGGGCACGGGCAGCGCGTCCGGATAGCGCTGGTTGCGCCCGAAACCAAAGATCACCACAGCCAGATCGACACCGATCTGCGGCGCGGCGAGGCCTGCGCCCTGCACCGCTTCCATGGTCTCGAACAGATCGGCCACCAGCGCATGCAGCTCCGGGCTGTCAAATGTTTCGACACGATGCGCCACCCGCAAGAGGCGCGGGTCTCCCATCTTCAGAATGTCTCGTACGGTCATGGATATTCGTCTTTCAGGGCAATGCACACACGATACCGCAGCTGGATGGGTCGCCCGGCAAACGAGGCAGTACCAACTTGATGTGAGAATATTGGCGCTTTGAAGCTGTTTCTGAAACTGGAATTGGAACCTACGCCTTGATTCACCGCTGGATACACCGACGCGCGCTGCTGGCTTGGCTGCTGCTGCCCTGGCTGGCAATGCTGCTCGCCGTTGTCGGCATGGTGGCGATCGACCTGACACTGGGGGACGGCGTCTCCATGCAGGACTGGTACCTGCGCCCGCACGCGGACTGGTTCTGGCAGGCGCTTGGTGAACTCCCACTGTTGCTGGCCGGTCTGTACGGCTGCGGCACCGTCGCGTGGACACTCGGTGTCCTGATGGGCGGGCGCCCGGCGCGCCGGTCTTTGCTGGCGCTCGGCCTGCTCTGCGGAGCAGCGGGTCTGGCCTCTGGCAGCCTCATCGGTTTCAGCTGGTATCACCCAACGTCGCTGCTGCTTGGCGCGGTGGCCTTGTTCACTGGGGGTCTCTACGCAGCGCTGACCCAGCGTCCCAGACTGCGTGTGCAACGCCGACTGCCACAGTCGGTTCCAGTGCTGTCACCGCCGCCGATCCCTGCGCCACCCTTGCGACCACCTCTTCCGGCGCCCGTACCGACCCTGATCCGCCATGAACCACCGACCACCCAGCCCGTCGAATACTGAGGTCGGGCCGCCGCGCCTGACCAGATCGTGCGCCGGTGTGATCGGCGCGCTGGTGATACTGCTGTCGCTGGCGGGATGGTCGGGTGCCAGCGTCGGTGCGACCCGCGCCTGGCTGGTGTCGGGAGAGTACGACAGTCGGTCTGCCAACCCGCGGAGCGAAGCGACTACGCTGTGGGTGGCCGACATCGTGCGCAGCGTGTCCACCGGCGCTTCGTTGCAGACCCTGCTCGCGGACCCGACGCCCATGCCGACCGACCGGTCCAGCCCGCGTCTGGTGGAATCCGCCGCACCACTGCAGCCGCTTGCGCGGGTGTACGGCGAGCAGGCGTTCAATGCGGTGCCGGCCCGACGCCTGCGGGTCAGCGCCACCGCGGTCGGTGCACGTGCAGACATGGTGTCCGCAGTGCTGGACAAGGAATTCGCGGCACTGCGACCGGGCGACCGGGGATTGTTCTTTTACGCCGGTACCGGGCAAGCCGACCCCGGCGACGCGGCCGGCAACACGCTGCGCCTGTGGGACAACTCCGCGCTGTCTGTGCGGGAAATGGATGCCCTGAGCAGCCACGCACCGGTCACTGCACCGATGCGCTTCGTACTCACGCAATGCCACTCCGGCGGTTTTCAGCGCCTGATCCACCCGTCCGCGCGCAACCAGCGCAACCTGGGGCGCCACAATCGGTGCGTGTTTACCTCCGAGCCAATCGACCATCTGCGCCGCAGCTGTCCGGACTTGCCGGCTGATATCGAATCTGATGCGGACCTCGATTACGCCAGCCAGTTCTTTTCCGCGCTTGCAGGCCGAACCCGTGCTGGAACACCGCTGCGGCGCTCGCCGGATCTGGACGGTGACCACACGGTGACACTGCACGAGGCACACCTGCACGCCATCATCGAGGGCGACGGCAGCGACCTGCCCCGGTCGTCCACGGAGACCTACCTGGAGCGCTGGCAACCCGTCTGGCTGCGCTATCTGGATACGGTCAGCGAGCCGGACAACGAGTACGGCCGCGTTGCGCAGGCGCTGGCGGAACGCTTGCACCTGCCGCTGCGCGGACGTGCGCTGGTCGATGCACTGGAAACCCGGCAGAGAGAGCTGACCTCGCGCTTGCAGCGTCTCGCGGACGAGTCCCAGCGTGTGGGCGCTGACGTCGACCGATTACAGACGACACTCCGCCGCGCCCTGACCCAGCGCTGGCCCGCAGCAGCCCATCCGCACACTGCTGGCTATGTGCGGTTTCTGGCGAACGATCTCGGCGCGGCGCAACGGTTTCTGCTCGGCCAGACCGCCACCTACCCCAGGCTGGTGGCGCGACAGGAGCGGCAGGCCCAGATCGTTCAGGACCGCCTTGCACTGGACCGCAGCCTGACGCAGCTGGACAAGCTGATGCGGATGCGGCAGCTGGCGCGCCTGCGCGTGCAGTTCGACCGCTACGCCAATGACCAGGCGCGACAGGAGCTGGAGCGCCTGACCCGCTGCGAAAGCACGCCTCTATAGCGTCTTTATAGCGTGCTGCGTCAAACTAGCCCGGCTGCTGGTGCCGTCAACACGTGCCGGTAACGCTTCATCGGTCCGATGTCAGCGTAGCCCATCCAGCGTGCAACTTCCTCTTCCGCATGCCCGCTCAGCAATTGGCGCACGGCAAAGGTGTGCCGCAGCCGAAAAGGGGAACCGCCCTCGACACCCGCTTCCTCCATGACGCTGACCGCTGCACGGTGGCAGGCCGGATGGGACCAGGGCTTGCCGGCCGTTGTGGACGGAAACACCCAGCCAGACTGCTGCATCGCCGCTCCCTGCGCTGCGCGCACCGCCAGCCAGAACTTCAACTGCCCTGCCGCCCAGGGCGCGATCGGCACCTGGTGAGCCGCCGAGCTGCCGTCCGCTGCGACCGACAGCCTCCACGGCACTCCAGCGACAGGGCCACCGTCGACGGCTACCTCCTTGACGGTCAGCACGCGAATCTGTCCCGGTGCCAGGCCGGCACCGAGCATCAACGCCACGGCAGCCCGGTCGCGGACCACCTTCCAGGTCACGCCACCAGGCACGTCCAGCGCAGCAACAGCGGTGCAGTGACGGATCAGCGCAAGTGCCTGCGTATCGGTGAGCACATCCGGCACGGGGGTCAAGGCGGTCGCGTTCGCGTAGCGGTACGGCGCCTCCTGCATCAGTAACAGCGGAGCGTCGACCGGCGTCAGACCCCCTTCTTCTCGGCCGAGGTTGAGTACACGGTCAATGAGTTGCAGCAGGCGCCAGGCGTAACGTGGGGTCAGTTCAGCATGTGCACGCCCGGTGCGGCTCTGGCGCTGTGGGCGCACCGCCGCGAACGCGAGGAAGGCCAGCAGATCTTCGCGGCTGAGTGCCTCCGCCGGATCGAGGCAAACGCTTCGGATGCCCGAATCCCCGTCAAACGGTGCGCAGTAGGCAATGAAGGCCTGCCACATGTCGGCGTAGATCTGTGCCGATTCCTCCCGCAAAGCGCCCTGCTGCCGCGGCCCGCGTGCAGGTGATGAGGCAAGCCATGCCGTGAATTGCGCTTGCAGCGCATCGGCGAGGTGATTGCCGTCCGAGGTGGAAAACAGGGAGAGGGTATCGCTTCGCATAAAAAGATACTAACGAAAACCTCCTTGAATCACAAACAATCCCCCTTATTCGGTCAGTCCCATCTGCAAGCAGTTAAGCCGTTAGTATCTTTTGTTTACCGTGGTCCAACCACCTTCACTTCGAGGGGCCTAGCGTGGCTGGCGTATGCGGTTCAAAGGAATGCTCAGGCAAGCAAGAATGCCGAATCACAAATCTCGACGGCGTGACAGATCAATCGTGTTTTGAAAATCCATTGATAGGTTCTATCTTACGCAGCCCATCGACTGCGGTGAAAATCGCCCTATCCCGCCTCCCTTTGCCGGAATCCGTCCTGATGAACACCACCCGCCCGCCTGCCGACCTGAACCTGTGCGTCGAGCAAGCCCTGTCCGAGGACATCGGCCAAGGCGATGTCACCTCCGTGCTGCTGCCGCGGGGGCAGATCGTGACCGCCCGTGTGACGACCCGCGAGGCCGCCGTGCTATGTGGCCAGCCTTGGTTCACCGCTGCGTTCCAGATGATCGACCCGACCGTGTCGGTGACCTGGGCGACACCGGAGGGCAGCCGCGTGCAGCCTGACGACCTGCTGTGCACAGTGACCGGTTGCGCCCGCATGCTCTTCACCGGCGAACGCACGGCGTTGAACTTCCTGCAGACGCTGAGTGGCACAGCCACCTCGGTGCGCCGCTATGTGGACGCCGTGAGCGGAACCGGCGCGCGGATCGTCGATACCCGCCAGACGCTGCCCGGCATGCGCAGCGCGCAGAAATACGCCGTGCTCGTGGGTGGCGGGCTAAACCACCGGCTCGGGCTGTACGACGGTTTCCTGATCGAGGATGTCCACAGCGCCGCCGCCGGTGGGCTGCGCGAGGCGATCCACTACGCACGCGCCATGGGCCTGAGCGTGCCGATCATGGCGGAGATCCGCACGCGCGAAGAGACCCGCATCGCGCTGGACGAGGACATCGATCTGCTCTTGGTGGAGAGCCTGCCGCTGGAGCTGGTCAAGACGGTGGCGCGCATGGTGCATGAGCACCGCGACTGCGGCGGGCGGACGCTGGTCGAGTACTCGGGCGGCGCCTCGCTGGAGACCGTGCGTTCGCTGGCGGAAACCGGGGTGGACCGCGTCGCAGTGGGCTCGATCACCAAGCACCTGCGCGCGGTGGATATCACGATGAAGATCGTGAAGTGAAGTGACGCAAGCTCACGCCACCGGGCAGGTCGGTGTGAGGGTCACGAAGTACCAGCCGGTGCCATCCTCCAGCGAATACGAACCGAGGTTGCCAGGCCGCAGATCGATGGTCAGCGCCTGCCCGAGCAGGTAGGCGCACTGGCGCGTGTCGATGTAGAACGGCACGGCGCCCACCGTCCCGACACACTGGTCGGTCACGGTGAGCGACAGGTCGCCGGGATTCAGCGCCAGCGGGTTGCTGCCGTCACAGCAGCCCCCCGACTGGTACAGCAGCATCCCGGGATGCTGCCGAAGCAGCGTGGCCAGATGGGCCAGCGCTGCTTCGGTGGCCGACACGCGGGTGGACACGGCAAGCGTCGTGTCCGCGGGCATCAGAAGAATCCCAGCGCGTTCGGCGAGTAGCTGACGAGCAGGTTCTTGGTCTGCTGGTAGTGGTCCAGCATGGCCTTGTGGGTTTCGCGGCCGATGCCGGATTCCTTGTAGCCACCGAACGCCGCGTGCGCCGGGTAGGCGTGGTAGCAGTTGGTCCACACGCGGCCCGCCTGGATGGCACGGCCCATGCGGTAGGCGCGACTGCCGTCACGGCTCCACACGCCGGCACCCAGACCGTAGACGGTGTCGTTGGCGATGGCCAGGGCTTCGGCTTCGTCCTTGAAGGTCGTGACCGCCAGCACCGGGCCGAAGATCTCCTCGCGGAAGATGCGCATGTTGTTGTTGCCCTTGAACAGCGTCGGCTGGATGTAATAGCCACCGGCCAGATCACCCGACATTTCGGCGCGGTTGCCGCCAATCAGCACTTGCGCGCCTTCGGCCTTGCCGACGTCCAGATAGGACAGGATCTTGTCCATCTGCATGGCAGAGGCTTGCGCACCCATCATGGTGTCGGTGTCGAGCGGGCTGCCTTGCTTGATCGCCTTGACACGCTCCAGCACGCGGGCCATGAACGGCTCGTAGATCGATTCCTGGATCAGCGCCCGCGACGGGCAGGTGCAGACCTCGCCCTGGTTGAACGCGAACAGCACCATGCCTTCGATTGCCTTGTCGAAGAAGGCGTCGTCGGCCGCCATGATGTCCTCGAAGAAGATGTTGGGCGACTTGCCCCCCAGCTCCAGCGTGGCCGGGATCAGGTTGGTGGCGGCGGCCTGGGCGATCACGCGGCCGGTGGCGGTCGATCCGGTGAAGGCGATCTTGTTGATGCGCTTGGACGTCGCCAGTGGCATGCCGGCTTCGCGCCCATAGCCGTTGACGATGTTCAGCACGCCCGCTGGCAGCAGGTCGGCGATCAGTTCGGCCAGCACCAGGATGCTGATCGGGGTCGATTCGGCCGGCTTCAGCACCACGCAGTTGCCTGCACCGAGGGCCGGAGCCAGCTTCCACGCCGCCATCAGGATCGGGAAGTTCCACGGAATGATCTGGCCGACGACGCCGAGCGGCTCCTGGAAGTGGTAGGCGATGGTTTCGCCGTCGATCTCGCTCAGGGCGCCTTCCTGGGCCCGCACGCAGCCAGCGAAGTAGCGGAAATGATCGACCGTCAGCGGGAGGTCAGCGTTCAGCGTTTCGCGGATCGGCTTGCCGTTGTCCACGGTTTCAGCGTAGGCCAGCAGCTCCAGGTTCTGCTCGATGCGGTCAGCGATCTTCAACAGGATGTTGGCGCGCACGGCCGGGGGCGTGGCAGCCCAGCCGGCCTTGGCGGCGTGGGCGGCGTCCAGCGCCAGCTCCACGTCGGCTTCGCTGGAACGGGCGACCTGGGTATAGACCTTGCCGCTGATCGGGGTGATCACGTCGAAATACTGGCCACTCACCGGAGCGACCCACTGGCCACCGATGAAGTTGTTGTAGCGGGTCTTGTACTGGACCTTGGCTTCCGGGGTGTTGGGCTGGGCATAGATCATGGGATGTCTCCTGCGGTGTGACGGAAAGGTTGCGGACACCCGTCACTACGCGAAGGTCGTGCCAGCCGAAACCGCCTGGACAGACCGCTGGCCAGTTGCCACGAAATGGCCCGTTTCCTGCTTGAACCCTGTCCAACTGGCGGAACAAGGTGAACACCTGGGACACCCTGCGCTGCAGCAAATCAGGGTATCCCGCCATCCGCCTGAATTTCGTCAACCTGAAGCCGCGAATTGGTCGAATTTGGAATGGTCCATGTCGTGACGATTGGAAGCGCCAGACATAAGGGTAATTACTGAATGAGCAAGGTCACCAAGCCCAATCAGACCGCCCCGATGACTGCGGCCCGCCTGCGGGAAGCCCGCCGCGCGATGGTCGAGGGACAGGCGGACAGCTCGGATCTGGCCGCCTGCAGCCCGGCCCTCCTGCGCTCCTGGGAACGCAGCCGGGCGGCGGGCCTCACTCCCATTGGTCGCACGCCCGGCACGCCCCATGCCTCGGCCCTGCAACTGGCCCAGGCCCGCGAGCAGCAGCACGAACTTGTCGCCCACGCCCGCCCCGCGATGGAATTCATCCACGAGCAGACCCGCGACAGCGACAGCATCGTGCTGCTCTCCGATGCGCAGGGCTTGCTGCTCGACACCCTGGGCGATGCGGGTTTCGCCAACCGGGCCGAGCGGGTGGCGCTGCGTCCAGGCGCCAACTGGCATGAACAGTGGCGCGGCACCAATGCGATCGGCACCGCGCTGGCCGAGCAAAGCCCGGTGGTGGTCCACGGCAGCGAGCACTACCTGGAGCGCAACGGCTTCCTGACCTGCGCCGCCGCGCCGATCATCGACCCCGCCGGCACGCTGCTCGGCGCGATCGACATTTCCAGCGACCACCGCCAGTTCCACCGCCACACGCTGGGCCTCGTTCGTTCGGCCGCCCGCATGATCGAGCACCGCCTGTTCGAGACCCGCCACCGCGACAGCCTGCGCCTGCGCATCCACAAGTACCGAGAAGGCATTGCGGGCCTGACCGAAGGGCTGGTCGCGCTGTCCGAGGACGGCTGGCTGATCGGGGCCAACATGGCCGGGCTGCACCTGCTCGGATTGGCACGCCGGGACATCGCAGGGCTGCGCATCGACGCCATCTTCGAGACCACGGTGGACATGCTGCACGGTCACAGCCGAATCGGCCAGGGCTGGCCGTTCGAGCTGCGCCGGATCGGCGGATCCGTCCTGTGGGTGCAGGTGGAAGCCTGCCGTGGCGGCATTGATGTCACGCCAGCACCGGACACCGCCCAGGAAACGCCACGTGCCCTGCCCGATGACGTGGAGCGCACGGTCACTGAGTGCCAGGGCAATTTGTCTGAAGCCGCGCGCCGGCTAGGCATCAGCCGCACCACGCTCTATCGCCGCCTGCAGCGATAGCGTGGGGCGTCAGCGCTGCCTCATGCGCGCAGGAAGTGCCCGAGCTTGTCGCGCTTGGTGCCGAGGTAGGCGGCGTTCTCGGGGTTGGCGTCGATCTCGTGCGGCTCGCGCTGCACGATGGTGATGCCTTGTGCCTCCAGCGCCAGCACCTTCAGCGGGTTGTTGCTCATCAGGCAGACCGAGCGCACACCCATGTCCCGCAGAATCGCCGCCGCCGACTCGAAGCGGCGGCTGTCGGCCGGGTGGCCGAGTGCCAGATTGGCCTCCACCGTGTCCATGCCCTGGTCCTGCAGGTTGTAGGCCCGCAGCTTCTGCTCGATGCCGATGCCCCGCCCCTCGTGGCCGCGCATGTAGATCACCATCCCGCGGCCCAATGCGGCGATCCGCGCCAGGGCGAGCTGCAGCTGCGGGCCGCAGTCACAGCGCAGCGAGCCGAAGATGTCCCCGGTCAGGCACTCGGAGTGGACCCGCACCAGCACCTCGTCGCCGGCCACATCGCCGCAGTGCAGCGCCAGGTGCTCGATGCCAGTGGAACGGTCGAAATACGCGGTGATCGTGAACTCGCCGTGCGGCGTGGGCAGGCGCGCGCTGGTGCCCTTGTCGATATCAGTCATCCCGCGATTGTCGCCCGATCACGCCTGGAGCACCCCGCGGCGCACCTGGTCCCGCTCCAGCGACTCGAACAGCGCCTTGAAATTGCCTTCGCCAAAGCCGTCGTCGCCGCTGCGCTGGATGAACTCGAAGAACACCGGCCCGAGCATCGTGCGCGAGAAGATCTGCAACAGCAGGCGCGGCCGGCCGTCCGCGGTGGAGCCGTCCATCAGGATGCCGCGGGTCTGCAGCTCCGCCACGGGCTGGCCGTGGCCGGGCAGGCGCTCGTCCAGCATCTCGTAATACACCTCGTTCGGCGCCGTCATCAGCGGCACACCGGCCAGCGCCAGCCGGTCCACGGTATCGATCAGGTTGTCCGTGAGCAGCGCGACGTGCTGGATGCCTTCGCCGTTGAACTGCATCAGGAACTCCTCGATCTGGCCCGCGCCGCGCGAGGATTCCTCGTTCAGCGGGATGCGGATCTTGCCGTCCGGTGCCGTCATGGCCTTCGAGGTCAAGCCGGTGTACTCGCCCTGGATGTCGAAGTAGCGAATCTCGCGGAAGTTGAACAGGCGCTCGTAGAAGCCCGCCCAGAACGCCATCCGGCCGCGGTAGACGTTGTGCGTCAGGTGGTCGATCAGCCGCAGGCCGTGGCCTTCGGGGCGACGCGGAACGCCGTCGAGGAACTCGAAATCGATGTCATAGATCGACTTGCCATCCTCGAACCGGTCGATCAGGTACAGCGGCGCGCCACCGATGCCCTTGATCGCTGGCAGCCGCAGTTCCATCGGCCCGGTGGGGATCTCGATCGGCTGCGCGCCGAGTGCCAGCGCACGGGCGTAGGCCTTGTGCGAATCCTTCACCCGGAATGCCAGCCCGCACGCCGAGGGACCATGTTCGGCCGCGAAATAGCCCGCCGTGCTGCGCGGCTCGCGGTTGACGATGAAGTTGATCTCGCCTTGCCGGTACAGCACCACATCCTTGGACCGATGACGGGCAACGAGCGAGAAGCCCATCAGCTCGAACAGTGGCTCCAGCAGGTTGGGGGTGGGCGAGGCGAACTCGACGAACTCGAAGCCCATCAAGCCCATGGGGTTGTCGTACAGATCCGTGTGCATGGGGACTCTCCAGTGCTGAGCCGTGCGGTGCTGCCTCGCCGTTCAGGCGGGTCTGGCCGCGCGTGCGACCGTTCGTTTGGCAATCTCGATCTTGGCAATGGCGTTGCGGTGGACTTCGTCAGGGCCATCGACCAGTCGCACGGTGCGCTGGTGCGCGTACATCTCGGCCAGCCAGGTGTCCTGACTCACCCCCGCCGCGCCATACGCCTGGATCGCCCAGTCCACCACCTTGCAGGACACGTTCGGCGCGACGACCTTGATCATCGCGATCTCCTGGCGCGCGCCCTTGTTGCCAACGGTATCCATCTTGTACGCGGCGTTCATCGTCAACATGCGCGCCTGGTCGATCATGCAGCGCGACTCGGCGATGCGTTCATGCCAGATCGACTGTGCCGACAGCGGCTTGCCGAAGGCGACGCGGGTGGAGAGCCGGTCCACCATCATCTCCAGCGCCCGCTCGGCCGCACCGATGGAGCGCATGCAGTGGTGGATGCGGCCCGGGCCAAGACGACCTTGCGCGATCTCGAAGCCACGGCCTTCGCCGAGCAGGATGTTCTCCACCGGCACCCGCACGTTCTCCAGCAACACCTCCATGTGCCCGTGCGGTGCGTCGTCGTAGCCGAACACGCTCAGCGGACGCAGCACCGTCACTCCCGGCGTGTCCCGCGGCACCAGGACCATCGACTGTTGCTCGTGGCGCACGGCCTCGAAATCCGTCTTGCCCATCACGATGAAGATCGCGCAATTCGGGTGACCCGCGCCGGAAGAGAACCACTTGCGCCCGTTGATGACGTAGTCGTCACCGTCACGCCGGATCGAGCACTCGATGTTCGTCGCGTCCGACGACGCCACTGCCGGCTCGGTCATCAGGAAGGCGGAGCGGATCTTGCCGTCCAGCAGCGGCTCCAGCCAGCGCTCCTTGTGTGCGGCGGTGCCGTAACGCTCGATGGTCTCCATGTTGCCGGTGTCCGGTGCCGAGCAATTGAACACCTCGCCCGACCACACCACGCGACCCATGAGTTCGCACAGCGGCGCGTAATCGAGGTTGGAGACACCGCCCTCGCCCTTGTACGGGTGCGGCAGGAACAGGTTCCACAGCCCGGCGGCGCGGGCGACGGGCTTCAGCTCTTCCACCAGCGGCACGACCTGCCACGGATTGCCCGTCGCCCGCAGCGCGTGCATCTCGGCTTCGTAGCGCGCTTCGTTCGGGTAGATGTGTGCGTCGAAAAATGCCTGGACGCGATCGACGAGGTCTTGGCTCTTGGGGGAGAGTTCCCGGTTCATGCTCTGGCTCCTGCGGGTCTGAGGTGGGATGCTGGTGATTGAAGCACCGCCACCGCGCCCCCGAGGTCGCCTAGGTGACCAGATCCAGTTCCGGATAACAGCGGAACAAGCCTTGCTCGCTGAATGGAATGCGCCGCTCGCTCGCCAGATACGCCGCCACGCGCGGCACCTCGGCCACGCGGTCGTGCAGATCCACGATCAGCGGGGTGCGGGACAGTGCGCTCACCGCCGCCTTCGGGAAGGCATAGCGCAGACCCTCGATCAACTGGAACAGCGACAGGTCCGCATAGCTCATCTTGCCGCCGACCAGGAAGCGCGTGCCGGCCGGATTGCGGGCGACGATCTGCTCGAACCACTGCAGGTACTTGGGCATGCGCGTGCAGCAGAACTCCTGCGCGCGCCGGAGTGCCTCGGGCTTCTGGTCCTCGTAGTACAGGCCCACGCCCACCGGATGGTGCGTGTCGTGCGCCTCGCTGACCATGTCGGCGAGGGTAAGCTGGATCTGCTGCGTCCAGACCCGTGACTGCTCGCTGCGCCCGACCAGCTTCCACTCCAGCGCCAGGTATTGCAGGATCACCGCAGTCTGTCCGATCACGATGTTGCCGTCTTTCAGGAACGGCGGCGCGAACGGGGGCTGGACCGCTTTGGTGTCTTTCAGATGGCGCATCAATGCGGGCACGCCCTGCCCCGCCGCCTCGTCGCCGCGGGCCACGTCGGTGTACGGCGCACCCGCCGCCTCCAGCGCCAACCGCACGAATTCGCCTCGACCCTGAATGGTCGGCCAGTAATGAAGTTCATATGCCATGGACCGGACTGTAGCGGTCAACGCCTTGCATTCCGCCGCCCCGCCCTCAGATCGGCATTTCTCGCCTCTTACCCACAACGCACCGAAGGAGTTACCCGCATGGGCCTGTTCGACATGTTCAAGACCGACACCGGCGACAAGATGACGCCGCACCTGGCGTTCACCACCTCGCTGATCTACATGATGAGCGCGGACGGCGAGATGGACGCCGAGGAAGTCGGGCACCTGCTGTCCGTGCTGGGCGGCCAGGACGACGGCAAGGGCACGATCGGCGTCGGCGCGCAGAACCAGGCGCTGCTGGACGCGGCGCTGAAGTACCGCCGCAAGAACTCGCTCGACACCTTCCTGACCGAAGCCACGCCGCTGCTGAGTGACGCGCAGAAGATGTGCATCCTGGTCAATCTGATCGACTCCTCCCTGGCAGACGGCCAGCCCGAGCGTGAGGAGCAGGAAATGTTCGCCAAGTTCCTGAAGGCGTTCAACGTCACCGAGGAGCGTTTCCGCCCGTTCTTCGAGGTGATCGTGCTCAAGGCGGACCGCACGGTGTTCACCAACCAGACGCATCCGAAAAACCAGCCCGGGTACCAGGTCAAGCTCTCCCTGGCCTGATCCGGCCCTGATCACCACCCGCCAAGCGCCCCCGCTGTCCTGCTGCAGCGGGGGCGCTTGTGCTTGTACTTGCATCGAATCGAACCGCGAGCCTGCCATGACCGAACGCCCGCCACTGCACCAGCGTTGTTTCACCAGCGAGGCGGTCGAAGCCACGATCGACCGCGTGCGCACCCGCATGGCCGACGCCGAGCTGGGCCAGCTCTTCGCCAATGCGCTGCCGAACACGCTCGACACGACGGTCGAATTCACCGATGGCGAGCGGCCGGACACCTTCGTCATCACGGGCGACATCCCTGCGATGTGGCTGCGCGATTCGACCGCGCAGGTGTGGCCGTATCTCGCGCTGACGCCGTCCGAGCCGCGGTTGCAGCGGATGCTGGCCGGGGTGGTGAACCGGCAGGTGCGCTGCGTGCTGATCGACCCGTATGCGAATGCGTTCAACAAAACGCAGGAAGGCAGCCAGTGGGCGGACGACCGCACGGCGATGCGCCCCGAGCTGCACGAGCGCAAGTGGGAGCTGGACTCGCTGTGCAGCGTGATCCGCCTGGGCCACGGCTATTGGCAGGCGTGTGGCGACACGTCACCGTTCGATGCGGACTGGACGCGCGCGATGTGGCTGGTGCTGCAGACGTTGCGCGAGCAGCAGCGCCGCGACGGCCCCGGCCCCTACCGCTTCCAGCGTCTGGCGCTCAGCCCGACCGACACGCTGCCCTTCGACGGCGAAGGCTGGCCGGCGCGGCCGAACGGGCTGATCCGCTCCGGGTTCCGGCCGTCGGACGACGCGTGCCAGTACCCCTACCTGGTCCCCGCCAACTTCATGGCCGTGACCTCGCTGCGGCAGCTCGATGCGCTGGCTTCGGCGCTCGGACAGGCGGCGCTGGCCGAGTCAGCGCGGGAGCTGGCGGATGAGGTCGCGGCGGCGCTGCCGACCGAGGGGGTGCTGCCCTATGAAATCGATGGCTACGGCAATGCGCTCTACATGGACGATGCGAACGTGCCGAGCCTGCTGTCGCTGCCGTATCTCGGCTGCATGGCGGCGGACGACCCGCGTTACCGCGCCACCCGTGCCTTCGTGCTGAGCGAGAACAACCCGTTTTTCTTCCGCGGCCGGGCGGCGTGCGGGATTGGCGGTCCGCATTGCGGGCTGGGGATGATCTGGCCGATCGCGCTGACGATGCAGGCGATGACCAGCACGAACGACGCCGAGATCCTGCGGTGTCTGGCGATGCTCAAGGCGAGCCATGCGGGGACCGGGTTCATGCACGAGTCGTTTCACCAGGACGATGTGCGCAGGTTCACGCGGCCTTGGTTTGCTTGGGCGAATTCGTTGTTTGGGGAGTTGGTGTTGCGGCTGGATGCGCAGCGGTCGCATTTGTTGCGCTGAGGCGCAATTCATTCGAACAGGCGACACCCGCCTCACTGGCAGATGAACACACTGATGTACCACCGGGTTGGTTGCTGCGACTCTCGCAAGGCCACCTTTAGCCCTGTCTTGGCTAATCGATCGGCAAGCGTCCTCGCTGCCTCCGTTTCGTCCGGCACGTTGTATCGGATCTCGTTGGACGTGATGCCATAGCCAGGCTGCTGGTTGACGCTGTCCGGCAGGAACCGCAGACGCCATCGCCCCGACTCGCCTGACTGCCTGAGCGCCAGAACGCTCCTGGCAATCGGCTCGGACGTGGCCTGCTTCGCAGCGCAATAGAACACGTCGACGTCCATGCTACCCACTGCTGTGGACCGAACAGCCGGCTCGCCCGGTGCCGGGATCACCGGCGCCTTCTGGACAACAGCCTGTGCTTCCTCTTTAAAGAACGAAGAGCTTTCTGTAGCCGCTCGCTTGATCTCCGGCGTACTCGCACTGACCGCCAGCACGCCCAGCAACTTGTACCGGAAGGGATCGTCCGCCAGCGACTCAATGAGCACCCGAAGCGCCTCCTCGTCCTTGGGCGTCTTGTCCTTTCTCTCGAGAATCTTGCGAACTTCCTGGTAAAGGTCGAAGGACAGCTTGCGTCCGGACTCAGTTTCCTTGAGTCGGGCCTCGGCTTCCTTCAGGCGACCCTCTGCGGCCTTCAGGTCGATGTCGAGTTTCTGGGTCTGCGTCTGAAGCCGCTTAAGCTCGGCATCCAGCGGCAAGGCGATCCATGCCGCGAACACCGCGATCCCGGCCGACGCGATGGTGACGACTTTCGACAGGCTGTCCAGCGTGACGGGCATGGTGCGAACCTCCTCGGCAGGGGGAAATGCGTCCGGTCTCGACTGAAGTTAGCCTGTGTCACCTTGGCCGGCATCCCCAAAGTTGACGACATTGCCCGTTGAATTGGACCTCATCCCCGCCACCCCAACCGCGCCGACACCCCCCGCCCCCGCCCCCGCAACACCCGCACCACCTCCGCCGCCTCCCGCACCTCCAGCGTCGCACTCGGCCCGATCGCCGTCAGCGCCAGCACCATCTGCCCGAAGCCGTCGAACACCGGCGCCGCCACCGCGCTGACCCCCCGCACCGAGCCATCGACCGCGCCGCTCCAGCCCTGGGCGCGCACCCGGTCGAGCTGCGGCGCCAGATCGGCCAGCGTGCGGCCGGCACCCTCGGCCTTCAGCACCGCCTCGACCTCCGCCGCTGGCCGGTGCGCCGCGAACAGCAGGCCGGACGCCGTGCCATCGACCGACACCACCGTCCCGTGCCGCATGTTGACGTGGACCGCCTGCGGCCCCTCCTCCAGCCGCACGATGGTCGGCCCGCGGTTGCCCCACACGGCGATCGCCACCGTGTGCCCCACCTCGCGTGCCAGCGCCGGCAATTCCGCCGAGGCCAGCCGCACCGGATCGACCTGTTGCAGCGCGATCAGCCCCAACTGCAGCGCCAGCGGCCCCAGCCCGTAGCGGCCGGTTTCGGCGTCCTGCTCGACCAGCCCGACCGCGCCGAAGCTGACGAGATAGGGATGCGCCTTCGCGGGCGTCATGTCGGCTTCGCGGGCCAGGTCTTTCAGCGCCAGCGGGCGGCCGGCGTGGGCAAGTGCGTGCAGCAACTGGCCGCCGACCTCGATGCTCTGGATGCCACGGGAGCCGCGGGGAGTGGGTTCTTCGGTCATGGCGATGGTCTGCGGCAATGGGTTGCGGGTTTTTACTAATGCGAATGCATTAGACATTAACAAACGCCGTGACTAAGATCAACCATCGTTCGGATTAGACGAACTCGTTCGACAGGAACAAACCGCCATGACGCAGACCAAAACCTTCGCCTCCGCCGCCGACCTGGAAGAAAAGAAGGTCAGCTTCGACAAGCTGTCCGACCACGCCTATGCGTACACCGCCGAGGGCGATCCGAACACCGGCATCATCATCGGCGACGACGCCGTGATGGTCATCGACACGCAGGCCACGCCGGTGATGGCGCAGGACGTGATCCGCCGCATCCGCGAAGTGACGGACAAGCCGATCAAGTACGTGCTGCTGAGCCACTACCACGCGGTGCGCGTGCTGGGCGCGACGGCCTACGAGCCCGAACAGATCATCGCCAGCCAGGACACCTACGACCTGATCGTCGAGCGCGGCGAATTCGACAAGGCCAGCGAGATCGGCCGCTTCCCCCGGCTGTTCCAGAACGTCGAATCGGTCCCACCGGGCCTGACGTGGCCGACGATCACCTTCACGGGGAAGATGACGATCTGGCTGGGTTCGGTGGAAGTGCAGGTCCTGCAGCTCGGCCGCGGCCACACCAAGGGTGACACCGTCGCGTGGCTGCCGAAGGAAAAGATCCTGTTCTCGGGCGACCTGGTCGAGTTCGACGCCACGCCGTATGCGGGCGACGCCTACTTCCAGGACTGGCCGCAGACGCTGGACAACCTCGCCGCGCTGCAACCGGAGAAGCTGGTGCCGGGCCGTGGTGCCGCGCTGCAGACGCCCGAGCAGGTGCAAGCGGGTCTGGCCGGCACGCGGGCGTTCGTGAGCGAGCTGTATGCCAGCGTCAAGGCCGGCGCAGCGGAAGGCCGCGATCTGCGCAAGGTGTACGAAGAGACCTTCGCCACGCTGAAGCCGAAGTTCGGCCACTGGGTCATCTTCAACCACTGCATGCCGTTCGACGTGACCCGCGCCTACGACGAAGCCAACGGCCACCGCGACCCGCGCATCTGGACCGCCGAGCGCGATGTCGCCATGTGGCAGGCCCTCGAAGGCTGATCGATCCCCGCTGTCCCACTGCGCAGGAGAACCCCCATGCCCATCACCCACGGCGTTCACCACGTCGCCTACCGCTGCAAGGACGCCAAGCAGACCGTCGAGTGGTACCGCGACCACCTCGACATGGACTTCGTGCTGGCCATCGCCGAGAACGAGGTGCCGTCCACCAAGGCGCCGGACCCGTACATGCACGTCTTCCTCGACGCAGGCAACGGCAACGTGCTGGCCTTCTTCGAGCTGCCGAACTCGCCCGCGATGGGCCGCGACGAGAACACGCCGGGCTGGGTACAGCACATCGCGTTCAAGGTGGCGTCGATGGAGATCCTCGAAGCGGCCAAGGCGAAGCTGGTCGCGGCCGGGATCGACGTGCTCGGGCCGGTCAACCACACGATCTTCAAGTCGATCTACTTCTTCGACCCGAACGGCCACCGGCTCGAACTGGCGGCCGACATCGGCACGCCGGAGATGATGCAAAAGCTCGACGAATGCAAGTGGGACATGCTCGAAGAGTGGTCGCAGACGAAACGGGCGCCGCGCCATGCCGCCTGGATGCACGAAGGCTGACCGGGCAGGAACACGGCGATGCTGAGCACCTACACCTATCCCCGCTACGCCTGGCGCCGCCCGGCCGAGCTGGACACGCCGGACACGGTGACGCGGCACCCGGTGGTCGTCGTCGGCGCGGGTCCGGTCGGGCTGAGCGCGGCGATCGATCTGGCGCAACAGGGGCTGCCGGTCGTGCTGCTGGACGATGACAACACCGTCAGCGTCGGCTCGCGCGGCCTGTGCTACGCCAAGCGCACGCTGGAGATCCTCGACCGGCTCGGCTGCGGGCAGGCGGTGGTGGACAAGGGCGTGACGTGGAACGTCGGGCGCACCTTCCACCGCGATGCCGAGGTGTTCAGCTTCAACCTGCTGCCCGAGCCGGACCACCGCCGCCCCGGCATGGTCAACCTGCAGCAGTACTACGTGGAGCAGTACCTCGTCGATCGCGCCGCCCAACTGCCGAACCTCGACCTGCGCTGGCTGAGCAAGGTCACGCGGGTGACGCCGCTCACCGGGGACGATGACGGCGCGCTGATCGACGTGGAAACGGCCGAGGGCGCCTACCGGCTGCATGCCGACTGGCTCGTCGTCGCCGATGGGGCACGCAGTCCGATCCGCCGCCAGCTCGGCCTCGACATCGAGGGCAAGGTGTTCCAGGACCGCTTCCTGATCGCCGACGTGGTGATGAAGGCGGATTTCCCGGCCGAACGCTGGTTCTGGTTCGACCCACCGTTCCACCCGAACCAGAGCGTGCTGCTGCACCGCGAGGCCGACAACGTCTGGCGCATCGACTTCCAGCTCGGCTGGGACGCCGATCCCGAGCACGAGAAGAAGCCGGAGCAGGTCATCCCGCGCATCCGCGCCATGCTCGGGCCAGAGCGCGAGTTCACGCTGGAGTGGGTCAGCGTCTACACCTTCCAGTGCCGGCGCATGGCGGATTTCCGGCACGGGCGGCTGCTGTTCGTCGGCGATGCGGCGCACCAGGTGTCGCCGTTCGGGGCGCGGGGGGCGAACTCCGGCATCCAGGACAGCGACAACCTCGCGTGGAAGCTCAAGCTGGTCATCGACGGGCGAGCGCCCGAGGCGCTGCTGGACACCTACCACCGTGAACGAGGCGAGGCGGCGGATGAAAACCTGCTGAACTCGACCCGCTCGACCGATTTCATGACGCCCAAGAGCCAGGCGTCACGCGACATCCGCAACGCGGTGCTGACGCTGGCGAATGACCACGCCTTCGCACGGGCGCTGGTCAACTCGGGCCGGCTGTCGGTACCGACACACCACCGCGGCTCGCCACTGTCCACGCCGGACGCCGAGGGCAATACCTTCGGCGGCCGGATGACGCCGGGGGCGCCGATGGACGATGCACCCGTGACGGTGGACGGCCGCGACGGCTGGTTGCTGGAACACACGGGCAACGGCTTCGTGCTGCTGCTGTTCGGAGACGCGGGCACATCAGCGTTCGATCCACTGGCCGGCGATGCAATCCCGGTGCACACGCTGCGCCTGCCCGCCGAGGGTGTCGCGGCGCGGCGCTATGACGCCCAGCCCGGCACGGCGCTCCTGATCCGCCCGGACCAGCTCGTCGCCGCCCGCTGGCGCCGCCCCGATCCCGACGCCGTGCGCGCCGCCGTGCTGCGTGCGACCTGCAACGCTTGAAGCCTGAGGCCCACCGCGATGCCGCACCTCCAGACCCAGCCGAACTTCGGCGCCAACGCCCCCGCCCCGCTGCGCACCTACACGCCCGGCGACGACTTCTACGACCTGCTGATCGACACCCACCGCGGTCTCGACGACGACACGAGCCGCCTTGTCAACGCCCGGCTGATCCTGCTGCTGGCCAACCACATCGGCGACATGGCCGTGCTGCGCGAGGCGATGGCCGCTGCACGCCACGGCACCACCCCGGACACCACCACCCCATGAACCCGAACACTCACCTCGACGCCACCCACGACCTGGCCCTGTGCAGTTGGGTTGCCTCCGCCAACGATGGCGCGACCGATTTCCCGATCCAGAACCTGCCTTATGCCCGCGCCCGACGCGCCGGGACGGACGAACCGTGGCGGATCATGGTGGCGATCGGCGATCAGGCGCTGGACCTTGCCGCCGCTGTCCTCGCCGCCGAGCACACCGACGCGCAAACCGCTGCGCTCGCGCCGCTGGTGCAGGGTGATCTGAATGCGTTCATGACCCGCGGGCCGGCGGACTGGCAGCTTGTGCGCGAGTCGCTGTCGCGGGCGCTGACCATGGGCAGCCCGGCAGAGAGGGCGCTGGCGCCCTGCCTGATCGCACAGTCGGCGCTCGAATTCGCGCTGCCCTGCACGATCGGCGACTACACCGACTTCTACACCGGCATCCACCACGCCACCACCGTGGGCAAGCTGTTCCGCCCTGACAACCCGCTGCTGCCGAACTACCAGTGGGTGCCGATCGGCTACCACGGTCGAGCGTCGTCGATCGGCGTCAGCGGCCAGACCGTGCGCCGTCCGATGGGCCAGACCAAGGCGCCCGACAGCGACTCACCGCAATTCGGCCCCTGCAAGCGGCTGGACTTCGAGCTGGAACTCGGCCTGGTCATCGGCACCGGCAACGCACTGGGCGAGCGCATCGACATGGCGCAGGCCGAGGCGGCGCTGTTCGGCATGGTGCTGCTCAACGACTGGTCGGCGCGGGATGTGCAGGCGTGGGAGTACCAGCCGCTCGGGCCGTTTCTGTCCAAGAACTTCGCGACGACGATCTCGCCGTGGATCGTGACGATGGCGGCATTGGCGCCGTTCCGGCTGCCTTTCACGCGACCCGCCGGCGATCCGCAGCCGCTGCCCTACCTCGACAGCGCCGCCAACCGGGCGGCCGGCGCAATCGACGTGCAGTTGTCGGTGTGGATCGAGACCGCGCAGATGTCGGCATCCAAGGCCAGCGCAGTGCGGTTGAGCAGCAGCAATTTCAGCGAAGCCGCCTACTGGACCGCCACGCAACTGGTGGCGCACCACACCGCTGGCGGCTGCAACCTGCAAGCGGGTGACCTGCTGGGCACCGGCACGCTCTCAGGCCCGGCACCGGATCAGGCGGGTTCATTGCTGGAGCTGTCGATGGGCGGAAAGACGCCGATCACGCTGCCGAATGGCGAGCAGCGGACTTTCCTGGCAGACGGTGACGGCGTGATCCTGAAGGGGCGGTGCAGCGCAGTGGGAGCCGTGGCGCTAGGGTTTGGCGAGTGCCGCGGGACCGTGTTGCCGGCGCTGGCAGGTTGAGCGCCTCGGCATGGCAGTGCGCTTCATCGTGTGGTGATACGCACTATACTGGGCCCGATTGACCTGCTTGATCGGAACCGCCATGCACCAGCTCACCGCCAACGACCTGAAGACCAAGGGCGTTGCCGCCATCGAGGCGGTTCTCGCCGAACAAGCCGAAGCCGTGATCTCGGTGCGCGGCAAGGAGCGTTATGTGGTGATGGACATGGCGCAGTACCACTATCTGCGCGAATGTGAGCTGGAGGCGGCACTCACCCAGACGCGCGCGGATCTGGCTGCAGGCGCCTACACCAGGGAATCCGCAGAGGCGCATCTGGCCCGCTTGCAACAGGCATGACCTATGCGCTGGTCTTCACGGACCACTACACCCGTCGCGCCCGGCAGTTCCTGAAACGCCACCCGGAACTGGTGCGGCCATACGGCAAGACCCTGCAATTGCTGGAGCTGAATCCGCACCACCCTTCCCTGCGGCTACATGCACTGAAGGGACGGCTGGACGGCCTGCACTCGGTCTCGATCAACCTGTCTTACCGCATCACGCTGGAGTTGCTGATCGTTGACCAGGAAATTGTTCTGGTCAACGTGGGCGACCACGACACGGTGTATTGACGGCGGATCGCCGACGGACACGTCAGCGTCCGTGGCGCCAGTCGCCGCGGTTGTCACGCCATTGGCCACGGCTGCCGTCGTCCCAGCGATCGTCATCCTGCCAGTGGTGGCGGTGGTGGCGGGGCCATGGCCGCTGCTGCTGCTCGACATAGACAACACGGGGCGCCTGTTGCACATACACCGGCTCGGGTGCGTAAACACGTTGCGGCGACGCCGGATAGAACACGACGGGCGGCGCCGGCAACTGGATGCCGATGGACCATTGCACGCCACCGGCCTGGGCTGCACCGGCGCACAGGCCGGTGGCGACCAGCAGTGTGGAGACCACCAGGCGGCGCGATGCGGACGTCAAGAACGAGAACATGACCGATTCCTTCTGAAGGCGGGAGTGCTCTAGCAACGTGCCAGCCCGCCCTCCAGGGGACAAGCGCGGCCTGTCCCAAGGTCGTGTGTTCAGCCGCGCTTCAGATCCGCCGCAACCGCATCTGCCCCGGCAGCGGCACCGAGCGGCGCAGCACCCCCTCGGCCAGCCACACCGCCGAGTCCCAGGCCCGCTGCGCCACGAAGGGCAGCGGGAGCTGCTGGTAGTCGTCGTTGAAGACCTCGAAGCTGTAGTCGCCCCGGTAGCCCAGTGCATCCAGCTTCAGCACCAGTGCCGTGAGCGCCTCGGAATGCACCCCCTCGCCAGGGAACACCCGGAAGTGGCGTGCGGTGTCCATCCGCTCCTGCGCGGTGCGGACCTCGTTCCACATGAAGTCGGCGAGCTGGACCAGGTAGATCTTGGCCGGATCGATGTCGTCGAGCATGTCGAGCGGCGTCTGCGTGGCCATGATGTGGTACGAGTCGATGCCGATGCCCAGGTTCGGGCAATCGGCGCGCTGCACCGCGTCCCAGGACTGGTGGTACTCGTTGATGTGGCGACCCCAGGACAAGCCCTCGTAGGCCACGCGCAGGTCGTAGGGAATCGCCAGCATCGCGAGCTTGCGCAGGTCGCGGGCAACGGCGTCCACGTCTCCAGTGGCGTGCTGCGAGGTCGACGAACAGGCCAGCAGCACTTTGGCGCCAAGCGCGTGCGCCATCAGGATCATCTGCTTGGCGATCTCGACCTTGTAGCTGTGCAGGTGGCCAGACAAGCCTTCGAAATCCCGCAGCACCTGGAAGCCGGTGACACGCAAGCCGCTGTCGCGCACCGCCTGCACCGCCACGTCCACCCCGTCCGGGTGGCCGACGATGTCGCGGGCGGCGAGCATGATCTGGGTAAAACCGGCCGCACGCACGGCCTTGAGCTTGGCTTCGAGCGGGCCGGCGAGCGTGATGGTGTCCATGCCGAAATCGGCGACGTTCTGGATGATCTGCGCGTTCATGATCGACCGTCTCAGCGCGTGGACCGGACCAGCTCGAACACCAGCCCGCCCAGCAACGGCCGGGTCAGCGCGCCACGCTCGTCGGTGCGCACGCCGTGGGCCGATTCGACAAACTCCACGCCGCGCTCACGCAGCACGGCGGCCGTCGCAAGCACCTCGTCGCAGCCGAAGGCGATGCGCTGCAGCAGTTCGTCATGTTCGAAGGTGGCAGCGTCTGGCTCCGGCTCGATGAGCTGCCAGTGGAACTGGCCGCAGGGGCTGGCCAGGATGCGGCCGCTGGTGAGCACACCAAAGCTCTGTTCGCGCGGCAGTTCGGCGAATCCGAACAGCTCACCGTAGAAAGCGGTCCAGTCGTCGGCACGGTCCATGCCGATGTACTGCACCACACCGAACAGGTGCATGCCCTGCTGGGCAGGCGGGCGCTGGTCCACTCCCGGAATCGGCACGAAGTCCACGTCGTAGATCGAGAACTCGCGGTGGCGATCGACGAAATAGATGCGGCTGGAACCGACGCCGTGGATGGCCGGGATGTTCAGCTCCATCACCTCCACCTGCGTCGGCACGGCCCAGGCACCGAGTTCGAGCACCCGCCGGTAGGCCGACGCCGCGTCACGCACCCGGAACGCCACGGCGGCGATCACCGGCGTCTCGCTCGGTGCGGCTTGCCCGCTCAGCCCGCCCTGGTGGGCGTTGACGATGATGTGCATGTCGCCCTGGCGATAGAGCATCACCTCGCGCGAGCGGTGGCGCGCCACGGGCACGAAGCCCAGGCGTTCGAGCACCTGCCCCAGCGCCTGCGGGCGGCTGGTGGCGTACTCGACGAACTCGATGCCCAGCAAGCCTAGCGGATTGGGGAGTTCGCCGATGGCTTCGCGGTCAGCAACAGAGGCCAAGGTCATGGTGGATCCTAAAAGTTGGGGGCTCAATAGCTCAGACGCGCGACCGAACGCAGCACGTCCGCGGTCGTCGTCGGCAAGCCGAAGTATTCGAGGTAGGCAGGAATCTGCTCGAACAGCATGTCCGAGCCAATCTGCACCCGGCAGCCGCGCGCCGCAGCCGCCGTCAGGAAAGCCGTCATCTCGGTTTTCATCACCACTTCGCCAACAAAGGTGTCGGGCGACAGGCGGTCGATGTCGAGGGGCAGCGGGTCGCCTTCGTTCATGCCCATCGGCGTGGCATTGACGACCAGATCGTGGCCGAAGGGGTCATTCGAGCCGGTGGCCACGTCGAGCGCCGGGTAATGCTGGCGAAGCCGAGCGCCCAGCGCGTCGGCCGACTCGGTGTGGCGGTCGAACAGCGTGATCGCGCCGATGCCAGCGGCGGCAAGCGAAGCGGCAATGGCACAGCCCACGCCACCGCTGCCGACCACCAGCACGCGCTTGCCCGCCAGCGCAAAGCCCTTGCGCAGGACACCACGCACAAAGCCCTCGCCGTCGAACATGTCCCCTTCAAGGCGACCGTCAGCGCCCAGGCGCACGGCATTGCAGGCACCGGCAATGCTGGCCGTGGGCGACAGGACATCCACCAACCCGGTGGTCGTGACCTTGTGGGGCATGGTGATCAGCGCGCCACGGATGTTCGTCAAGGTGAACACCGCGCGCAGGAAGGTGGGGTAATCCGCAGTCTGGCAGCCCATCGGCACCACGACGGCGTCGATGCCCGCCTGCTCGAAGTACGGGTTGTAGATCATCGGCGCCTTGAACGCGAAGGTCGGGAAGCCGATGTGGGCGATGAGCGAGGTGGTGCCGCGGATCATGAGCTTGGGGGAGGTGGGGAGAGAAGACCCGCCGGAAAGACGGGAGAGTACGACCGGACGCAGGACGCATCCGGTCGCGGGCCACGCTTACTTGCGCAGCTTGGCCAGCTCGGCCTGCAGCTCGGTCACGGTGCCGGCAATGGCAGCGCCATGCTTCTCGATGACCGGCTTGAACTTGTCACGCAGCTTGGCCTGCTCGGCAGGGCTGAACTCGGAGACCTGCATGCCGGCCTTCTTCAGATCGGCCAGGGCGGTGCCGGCCGAATCACGGGCAACCTGGCGCTGGAACTTGCTGGTTTCCGTGGCAGCGTCCTGCAACGCCTTCTGCTCGGCCGGGCTCAGGGTGTCCCAGACCTTCTTGCTGAAGATGATCGACTGGGGGTTGTACTGGTGGTTGGTGACTGCCAGGTACTTCTGCACTTCAAACAGCTTGTTGGCCAGGATCACGCTGAACGGGTTTTCCTGACCGTCGATCGCCTTCTGTTCCAGACCGGCGTAGACCTCGGGGAAGGCCATCGGGGTCGGGTTGGCACCCACAGCCTTGACCCAGTCCACGTTGATCGCGTTCGGGATCACGCGCAGCTTCAAGCCAGCGAGGTCTTCGACCGTGTTGATCGGACGCTTGCTGTTGGTGATGTTGCGGAAACCGAGTTCCGTGAAGGCCAGGCCGATGATGCCCTTGTCGGCCAGCTTGGCGTGCAGCTTCTGGCCGAAGGGGCCGTCCACGACCGCATCGGCTTCCTTGCCGTTGGCGAACATGAAGGGGAAGTCGAAGACCTCGAAATCCTTGACCTGCGAGGCCAGGATGCCCGAGTTCAGCATCACGAACTCGATCGTGCCGCCTTGCAGGGCCGACACATTGGCTGCATCGCCGCCCAGCGTGCCGCCAGGGAAGATGTTGACCTTGATCTTGCCGCCCGACTTGGCGGCGACGAGTTCGGCGAACTTGTTGGCGCCGATTTCGAGCGGGTGGCCCTTCGGATTCTGCAGGGCGAACTTGAAGGTCCTGTCCTGGGCAGCGGCAACACCGGCGATGGCGAGGGCGGCGGCGGCAACCAAGGTCTTGAGCATCAGACGTTTCATGACATGTCTCCTAGTGGTGAACGGTGAACGGGAACAGGAACAGGAATGGGGGAACGGTTGAAAAGAACGTTGTGTTGACGGTGGGCGGCCATCAATTCGCCAGCCAGCGTGCCGGACCGGTGACGATCGAGGGGAACAGCACCAGCAGGAACATCACGATGAACTCGGCGATCATGAAAGGAACGACCCCCTTGGTGACCTCGTCCATCTTCATGCGCCCGACGCCTGCCACGACGTTGAGCACGGTGCCCACGGGCGGGGTCACCAGACCGATGGCGTTGTTCATGATGAACAGCACACCGAAATAGACCGGATCGATGCCAGCCGCCTTGACCACCGGCATCAGCACCGGGGTCATGATGAGGATGGTCGGCGTCATGTCCATGGCAGTGCCGACGGCCATCACCAACAGCATGATCGCGATCAGCAGCAGTGTCTGGTTGCCCATGAACGGCTGCAGCAGATCGATGAGCTGCGCCGGAATCTGCGCCACCGTGATCAGCCAGGCCGAGACCATCGCAGCCGCCACCAGGAACATGATGACGGACGTGGTCTTGGCCGCAGCCACGAACACTTCATAGGTCTGCTTGAGCGACAGCTCGCGGTAGATCACGGTCGAGACGAACAGCGCATAGACCGCCGCCACCACCGCCGCCTCGGTCGGCGTGAAGACACCGAACTTCAGGCCGAACAGCACGATGAACGGCAGCACCAGCGCCCAGGTCGAGTCACGCAGCGCCTGCAGCTTCTCGGCGGTCGTGGACTTCTTCGGAGGCACGACGTTTTCCTTGCGCGCCACAATCCACCAGGTGATCGCGATTGACACGCCCATCAAGACTCCGGGCACGATGCCGGCCAGAAACAGCTTGCCGATGGACACGTTGGCGGCGACGCCGAAGATCACGAAGCCAATCGACGGCGGAATGATCGGGGCGATGATGCCCGCCGAGGCGATCAGGCCGCCAGCGCGTGCCTTGTCGTGACCGGCAGCGACCATCATGGGCAGCAGCAGCGAGGCGAGTGCGGCGGTATCGGCCACAGCCGAACCGGACAGCGCCGCCATCAGCACCGCCGCGACGATCGCGACATAACCGAGGCCGCCGCGCACATGGCCCACCAGCGTCAGCGCCAGTTTGACGATGCGCCGCGACAAACCGCCGACGTTCATGATCTCGCCTGCCAGCATGAAGAACGGCACCGCCAGCAGCGGGAACGAGTCTGCGCCGTTGATGACGTTCTGCGCCAGGATCTGGGCGTCGAACAGGTCAAGGTGCCACATCAGGGCAGCACCGCACACCAGCAGCGAATAGGCGATAGGAATGCCCAGCGCCATGGCGCCCAGGAGCGATCCGAGGAAGATGAGTACGGTCATGGTGAAAAGTCCTGATCGGGCGGGGTTACTTGCGCAGGGGGGCGGATTCGTCGATGTGCAGCGCATGGACCTGGGCGAGGTCTTCGGACTCCTGCACCAGCACCAGCTCGGCATCGGTGATCTTCCCGGTGATCGAGCGCCAGAACTGGCCCAGCAGGATCAGACCGGAAGCGACCGCGAACACGACACCCGCGCCGTAGAAGATCGCCATCGACGCACCGGACACCGGCGCCTCGACGTCGTAGTTGATGCGCGCTTGCGCCAAGGCGCCAGAGAACAGCAGCCAGGTCACGAAGAGCATCGCGAGTTGCGCGATCACCAGGCAGATGCGCTTGCCGGTGCGGCCCAGACTGCTGACCAGCATGTCGGTGCCCAGGTGGCCGTTTTCCTGCAGCGCCACGACCGCACCGAGGAAGGTCATCCACACGAACAGCCAGCGCGACATCTCTTCGCTGATGGTGATGCCCGAGTTGAATGCGTAGCGCAACACCACGTTGCCGAACACCAGCACCACCATGATCGCCAGCAGCAGCGCGATCAGCACTTCGGTGCCGCGACAGAAGAGAGTCATCAGTCTGGCCATCCCGGCCTCCTTGGAAAACTAGAAAGGATGCCGTAATGTACGAACTGGTTAGTTTTCTTTCATCAGGGCTAACCCTGATGGATACCCCGGAACAACCCGAGGTGCTGGCCGCGAGCGGTCAACCAGCGATGCGGACGAAGCGAACGATCATCTCGACGATGTTGTCGCGCCGGTTGGCGATGGTGGCCGGGTCGTCAAAATCGTGCTTGAAGATGAGCGCGAAGGTGTGGCGGTTGGCCACATTGAAGACCGAGAGGGCCGAGATGGACATGTGCAGATCGACCGGATCGAGGTTCGGGCGGAATACCCCCGCCTGCACGCCACGCTCGTACACCGAGCGCAGGCCGTGGATGGCCGGGACGTTGAGCTTCTGGATCGACTCCGAGCGCGCCAGGAACTCGCCACGGTGCATGTTCTCGTTGAGCACGAGGCGGATGAACTCGGGGTTCTCGCGCTGGTAGTCGCAGGTGAAGGCGACCAGCTTGCGCAGCGCCGCTTCCGGGTCGAGGTCTTCGAGGTGCAGGTCGGTCTCGATGTGGCGGATGCGGCGGTAGGCCTCCTCCAGCACGGCGACGTACAGCCCCTCCTTGCTGCCGAAGTAGTAGTAGATCATCCGCTTGCTGGTGCGCGTCAGTGCGGCGATCTCGTCGATGCGGGCGCCGGCCAGTCCCTTCTCGGCAAACTCGGTGGTCGCCACTTCGAGGATGTTGGCCATCGTCGCTTCGGGGTCGTTGGTGCGACCCGGCTCCTGGATGGCGGGCGTTTCGGCGGCCTTGGTCTTGCGAGGGCGGCGCGGAGCAGGTTCTGTACGGTCGAGTTCGTTCATATGAGCCGCAAGCATAGCGGCTCCGGCAACCTCAACCCCAAGGCTGATCGCCCAGCGCCGCCAGATGCACCAAACGCTGCACACCCCGCGCCGCGTCGTCGGGACGCAGCGGGGTGTGGGGCAGGTAGGCATACACGCGCATCCCGGCATTCAGCCCTGCCTCGATCCCGGCACGGCTGTCCTCGACCACGGCACAAGCGGCCGGCTCGACACCCAGCGCCTCGGCGGCGTGCAGGAACAGCGCCGGATCGGGCTTGTAGCGGCCGAGGTCCGCCGCGCTGAAGATGCGCGCGGGCGGCACGAAGCGGTCCAGCCCGGTCAGCCGCAGCACCAGGGCAATCTTCTCCCGCGGCCCGTTCGATGCCACGCAAAACGGCACACGCAGGCCGTCCAGCACCTCCAGCAGCGTGGTCGCCCCAGGGATCTCACGCAAGTCGGTCTCGAAGCGCCGCGCCATTTCGGCCCGCACCTGTGCCTCGAAATCGACCGGCAGCGGCCGGCCCCGCCGCTCCTCGACGATGGCCAGACTGCGCGCCATGCTCTGCCCTTCGATGTCGCTGAACTGCAGCGTGATCGCCGGCCCGTCCGGCAGCGCGGCGATGGCATCGCACATCGTCGCCAGCCAGATCGGCTCGCTGTCCACCAGCGTGCCATCGCAGTCGAAGAGCACGGCGCGGATCGCCGGCACGGTGTTCACTGCGGCACCCCTTTGGGCAGATGCGGCGTCCTCGCGACCAGCCAGGTGCCCAGGCTGCCGCACAGCGCGATCAGCCCCATGCCAGCGAAGGCGGGCAGGTCCGGCACATGGCCGAAGACGAGCCAGCCCGACACGCCCGCGAACGCGATCTGGAAGTACAGGAACGGCGTCAGCGTCGCGACCGGTGCGCGGGCGTAGGCCATGATCAGCAGCAGGTGCCCGACCGAACCGACCACGCACAGCAGCAGCAACAGCCCCCAGACGTGCAGGCTCTGCGGCGTCTGCCAGGTCCACGGCAGCAGCAGCGTCGCGGCCAGCGCGCCGACACAGCCGGTGTAGAACTGCGTCGTCACCGTGTCGTCCACCTCGGCCAGGCGGCGCGTGAGCGTCTGGAACACGGCGTTGACCAGCACCAGCAGCAACGGCAGCAAGGTCGCCCAGTGGAACAGGTCGTGCGCCGGCCGGATCACGACCAGCGCGCCCACCATGCCGCCCAGCACCAGCAGCCACTCCAGTGGCGTGACCCGCTCGCCCAGCCGCCAGACCGCCAGCAGCGTGACGAACAGCGGCGTGAGTGTCACGACGGCGGTGAACTCGGCGATCGGCATGACCTTCAGGCTGTAGAAGGCGAGCACCGTGGCCAGGACCAGCATCAGCCCGCGCAGCACCTGCAGACCGGGGCGGCGGCTGTGGTGGAGCGTGCGGCGCTGGGCGGGCGTGACGGTGGCGAGTGTCAGCAGCACCTGGAACAGGTAGCGGAACCAGACCACCATCGCCACCGGCACCGCCGACGCCAGCAGCTTGGTCGTCGTGTCCAGCGAGACGAAGAAGGCGACGGCGGCGAGTGTGCAGCCGATGGCGGCGGGCTTGCCCAGCGGGACCAGGTTCCTCACTGCAACTCGATCTTCGCGGCCTGGATCACGTCGCGCCAGCGGCGGGTGTCGGTGGCGAGCAGCGTCTCCAGTTGCGCGGGCGTGCCGGCCTGGGCGCGCACGCCGAGTTCCTGCAGCCGCTTGTGGACTGCCGGGGTTGCCAGCGCGTCTCGGGCGGCCTTGCCGATCTTGGCGACCACGTCGGCGGGGGTGCCAGCCGGCGCCGCGAGCGCATTCCACGAGGTCACGTCGTAGTCCTTCACGCCAGACTCCTGCACCGTCGGAACGTCCGGCAGCACCGGGTTGCGCCGGTCGTCGGTCAGCGCCAGCGCCCGCACCGAGCCGCCGGTGATCTGCGACATCGTGGGGCCGAGGATCTCCACCGCCACGTCGATGTCACCGGCCTTCAGCGCCCGCAGCACATCGGGCGATCCCTTGAACGGCACGATCAGCGCGTCCATCCCGGCACGCATCTTCAGCAGTTCGGCGGCGAGGTGCTGGGTCGAGCCGACGGCGATGGTGCCGATGTTGAGCTTGCCGGGGTTGGCCTTGGCGTAGGCCAGCAACTCGCCCAGCGACTTGAAGCGCGAGCCGGCGTCCACCGCCACCACCATCTCGAAGAAGCCAAGCGTGGTGATCGGCGCAAAGTCCTTCGCCACGTCATAGGGCAGCTTCTTGAACAGGTTGGCGCTCACCGCGTGGCCATTGCTCATGAGCAGCAGCGTGTAGCCATCCGGAGCGGCCTTGGCCACCGCCTGCGAGGCGACGATGCTGCCCGCGCTTGGCCGGTTATCGACCACCACGGTCTGCCCGAGCAGCGGACCCATCGCCTGCGCCACCGTGCGGGCGGTGATGTCGGCGATGCCCCCCGGCGCGAACGGCACCAGCAGCGTGATCGGCTTGCTCGGGAACGCGGCCTGAGCCTGCGCTGGCGCCATCGTCGGCAGCGCAGCAGCGGCGGCCAGGGTGGTCAGCACCTGGCGGCGGGTCGGGTGGGTCGGGCGGTGCGGCATGGTCAGAACTCCTCGGTGTCGATTTCGGTCTGGGTGGCGGCGTTGTAGCGGGCGCCGCGCACGGTGTCATGGTGGATGAGCGTGTCCAGCCGCTGCATCTGCGCAGGGGTGAGCATGACCTGCGCCGCGCCGAGATTCTCTTCGAGGTGGGCGATGGAGGTGGTGCCGGGGATCGGCAGGATGTGCTCGCCTCGGTGCAGCAGCCAAGCCAGCGCGAGCTGCGCCAGCGTGCAGCCGGCCTCATGCGCCACCTCGGCGACACCGTCGAGCAGCACCAGGTTCTCGGCGTAGTTCGACGGCGCGAAACGCGGCATGGCGCGGCGGATGTCCTTGGCGTCGAAGGCCAACACGTCACGCAGCGTGCCCGGCAGGAAACCGCGTGCCAGCGGGCTGAACGCGACCAGCGTAGCGCCGAGTTCGCGGCAGGCGTCGAGCACGGCGATCTCCGGGTTGCGCGTCCACAGCGAATACTCGGTTTGCACCGCCGCGATCGGATGCACCGCGTGCGCCCGCCGCAGCGTCGCCGCCGACACTTCGGACAGGCCGATCGCGCGGATCTTGCCCTCCTGCACCAGCTCGCCGAGCGCGCCGACCGAGTCCTCGATCGGCACCGACTGGTCCCAGCGGTGCAGGTAGTACAGGTCGATCACGTCGGTGCGCAGCCGCTGCAGCGCCGCCTCGCAGGTCGCCTTGAGCGTGGCGGGCCGGCCGTCGATGACGCGCTTGCCGTCCACACCGGTCATGCCGCACTTGCTGGCGAGCGTGAAGCGGTGGCGGTGCGGCGCGAGCACGCGGCCCACCAGCGTCTCGTTGGCGCCGAAGCCATAGAGCGCCGCGGTGTCGAAGTGCGTGACGCCCAGGTCGAGCGCCCGCAGCAGCAGCCCCGCCGCGTCGTCCGCCGACGGCGGGACACCGTAGGCGTGGCTGAGGTTCATGCAGCCGAGGCCGATGGTGCGCGCAGCCATGGCCGGTCAGCCCGCGTCGAGCTGCTGTTCCAGCGCGTGCAGCACCTGGTAGCAGGCCAGCACGCCCTCGACGCTCGAATTCGGCTGCCCGCCTTCGCGGATTGCGGCGAAGAACTCGCGGTCCTGCAGCTCGATGCCGTTCATCGACACCGCCACCTGCGACACGTCGATCTTCTCTTCCTTGCCGGTGTACAGGTCGTCGTAGCGCGCCAGGTAGGTCGCGGTGTCGCCGATGTAGCGGAAGAAGGTGCCGAGCGGGCCGTCGTTGTTGAAGGACAGGCTCAGCGTGCAGATCGCGCCGTTGGCGGCTTTCAACTGGATCGACATGTCCATCGCGATGCCGAGCGCCGGGTGGATCGGGCCCTGCACTGCGTTGGCCTTCACGATCGGCGAGCCGCACTGGTAGGCGAACAGATCGACCGTGTGCGCGGCGTGGTGCCACAGCAGGTGGTCGGTCCACGAGCGCGCCTGGCCCAGCGCGTTCATGTTGGTGCGGCGGAAGAAATACGTCTGCACGTCCATCTGCTGGACGTTGAACGCGCCGGCCGTGATCTGGTGGTGGACGTACTGGTGGCTCGGGTTGAAGCGCCGGGTGTGGCCGCACATCGCCACGAGACCCGATTCCTTGGCCACGCGGACCACCTCCTCGCCCTCGGCCAGCACGTCGCACAGCGGGATCTCCACCTGCACATGCTTGCCCGCCTTCAGGCACGCCAGCGTCTGCGAGGCGTGCATCTGCGTCGGCGTGCAGAGGATGACGGCATCGACTTCGGGCAGCGCCAGCGACTCGTTGAGGTCGGTCGTCACGTGGCCGATGCCGTACAGGGCGGCGGTCTCGCGGGTCTTGTCCAGGTCGCGGCTGATCAGCGAGACGACTTCGACGCCGTCGATGTTCTTGATGCCGTCGAGGTGCTTGATGCCGAAGGCGCCGGCGCCGGCCAGCGCAACGCGGATGGGGCCTTGATGCGGAGTGCTCATGTCAGAGAGTCCTTGAATGGGGTTCGAAGAATGGGGTTCGAATCGGGTTCAACCGTTGTTCTCGAGAATGGCGTGGCCCACCGCCGTGTTCGACGCGGGCACATGGTAGAAGCGGTGGCTCAGGGTCGGCGCCGGGCCGCCGTTCACGTCCGCCATCGCGCCACGGGCGATCAGCCACATGACCAGCTCGATGCCTTCCGAGCCAGCTTCGCGCACGTAGTCGATGTGCGGCGTGGCGGCGGCGGCCTCCGGATCGGCGATCAGCTTGTCGAGCCAGGCGTTGTCCCACTCGCGGTTGATCAGCCCGGCACGCGGCCCCTGCAACTGGTGCGTCATGCCGCCCGTGCCCCAGATCTGCACGTTCAGCGGCTGGTCGTAGCTCTCCACGGCCTTGCGGATCGCCTTGCCGAGGTTGTAGCAACGGCGGCCCGATGGCACCGGGTACTGCACCACGTTGACCGCGAACGGGATCACCGGGCACGGCCACGCCTCGGGCTGCCCGCACATCAGCGACAGCGGCACGGTCAGGCCGTGGTCCACGTCCATCTTGTTGACGATGGTCAGGTCGAAATCGTCCTGGATCACCGACTGCGCGATGTGGGCGGCGAGTTCCGGGTGGCCGATGACCTTCGGCACGGGACGCGGCCCCCAGCCCTCGTCGGCCGGCGTGAACTCGGCCGCGCAGCCGATGGCGAAGGTCGGGATCATGTCCAGGCTGAACGCGGTCGCGTGGTCGTTGTAGACCAGGAAAATCACGTCGGGCGTGTTGTCCTTCATCCACTGCTTGGACGGCTCGTAGCCCTTGAACAGCGGCTGCCAGTACGGCTCCTGGGTCTTGCCGAGGTCGATGGCGGCGCCGATGGCCGGGACGTGCGAGGTGTAGACGGAGGCGGTGATGCGGGCCATCTCAGGCACCTGCTTTCTGTTGCGGGCTTGGCTGGTGGGCCGCGCCTTGCGGCTGGTTCTGGGGCTGGGCGTCGCCGTTTTCGCCCAAGTAGCGGTTGCCCTCGATGGAGCGGCCACCGCCGAGCATCATCGCCATGTACTCCTCCTGCGTCATGCCCGTCATGCTGGCGGCCATGTACTGGAAGCTCTTGCCGTCGGTGGCGCCGATCTTGGCGAGAAAGTAGATGTTGCCGCCCGCGGCGATGCAGCGGTTCAGGTCGCGGGTCAGCACGCCCTGCTTCTGCTCCTCGGTCATCGGCCACTCGTCGAGGTAGGCGCGCTCGTCGGCCTTGAACCGCTCGCGGTTGGCCGCCTTCATCAGCGACATGCAGAACTGGTTGAGGTGGTAGCCCTTACGCGACTGTTCCGCGTCGAAGATGGTCGTGCCGGGCACGTCCAGATAGGGTTTGTCGAGTGCCATGGAAAACTCCTTTTCAGGGTGCGACGCAGCGGAAGCTGCTCGCCGATTCGAGGTCACCGCCCTGGTAGCGCGCCACCTGCGGCCACGCGCACAGCGGGCGGGTGCGGGTCTTGGACCAGTCGGCGGGGACTTCCTTGTTGGCGGGGTTGAGGCTGGCAGTCAAGGCTTGCGGCGCCTGACCCTTTTCCACCCAGTCCACCAGGGCGCCGAGTGCATCGAACTGGTCGGTGGCCGGGCCGCCGCTGCAGTGCGCCATGCCGGGCACGCTGTACAGGCGCGAGAACGCGGCGCCGTCCGCCCCGGCGTTGGCCTGCAGCTTGCCGAACCAGCGTTGCGTGTCGTTGATGGAGAACACTGCGTCGCTGTTGCCGTGGTAGACGATCAGCTTGCCGCCGCGCTGGCGGAAGGCGGCGAGCTTCGGGTCATCGACATCCGGCGGCGTCATGAACTGCATGGACGATTCGGTGTGCAGGTCATTGCGGGCAAAGATGCGCGGCGCATCGGCGTCGAAGCTGAACTTGGTGAGGAAGTTCAGCAGTGCGGCCGGCGTGCCGTTGGTCATCGTCGGCGGAGTCGTGAAGACGTAGGCCAGGGAACCGGCGCCCATCGTCGCGATCAGCGGCAGCTTGTCCCACGGCGGGATCTGGCTTTCCATTTTCCAGAAGCGCCAGTTGCCCGACCCCATGCCGGCGTCGAACGACCAGTCGCTGTACAGCGCCTCGCCCTTGCTGTTGCGTGGGCCGGCGAAGGCGCGGTTCAGCGCCGTGACCTGCGTGGCGCTCAGGCACTGCGCGGTCTTGGCACCGCTGCACTGCAGGTCCGCCAGCTTGAACACCGACTGGCAGCGCGCCAGATCACCCACCACGCCGTCGGCCGCGCCATCGAGTGCGTCGCACTTCTCCAGCACCTTGGCCGCGACCAGCTTCATGTCGTCCGTGGTGAACGCCTTGCGGATGTCCGGGTCAGCCGGGTTGACCATCTGCCAGCTCTGCACGTCCCAGGCGTGCTGCACCGCCGCCTTGGGCAGGTTCAGGCCCGGCGCGCCGGCGAGGATGCCGTCATAGCGGTCGGCGTAGCGGGTGGCCGCGACCAGCCCGTGGCGACCGCCGTTGGAGCAGCCTGCCATGTAGTTGCGCACCGGGGCTTGCCCGTAGTGGCTGGTGATCACCGACTGGGCGACGGTGAACATGGTGTCGTTGGCGGTGTAGCCGTAGTCGCGCCGGGCCTGCGGGTCGATGCCGAAGGCATTGCCCTGCGCCAGCGCAAACGCCTTGTTGGAGGGGTCGGCCTCGCTGTGGCCCGAGTCCGAGCTGATCACCGCGAAGCCGCGCTGCAGGCCGTTGGTGGACAGCACAGGCAGCGCACCGAGTGCCGGCACGACCTTGCCGTCGTTGCCGCCGTTGACCTGGTGCAGGAAACCCTTGTTCCAGTGTTGCGGCAGGCGCATCTCGAAGCCGATGGCGTAGCGGTTGCCGTCCACGCCGGTGCGCTCGTTGGCCACGCCGGTGACCTGGCAGTGGGCGGGCGTGCCCTTGTCGTCGGCAGCGACTTCCTTGGACGCGGTGATGCGGACGTTCTTCAGCGATGCCAGCGCGGTCGGCAGCTCGGCGCAGGCCACCGGCGTGGCGCGCATCGCCGTGGTGCTGCAGGCGGACAGTGCCGCAGCGGCGATCAGCGTCAACGCGACGCGGGTGGTGGTGTTCGTGCTCGGGTTCATGGGCTTGTCTCCTCGTGGTGTGTCGTGCTGTGCTGTGACACAGACTCAGGCGCCGGTTTCGTCCGGCCAGTACAGGCGCATCGGGTTGTCCACCAGCAACTTGTGCTGCAGCTCGGCGGTCGGCGCGATGTGCGGGATGAAATCGACCAGCAGGCCATCGTCGGGCATGTGGTCCTTCAGGTTCGGGTGCGGCCAGTCAGTGCCCCAGAGCACGCGATCCGGGAACTCCTCGACCACGCGGCGGGCGAAAGGGATCACGTCGGTGTAGGCGTTGCGTTCGCCGCCCAACGCATTCGGGCCGGTGAAGCTCAGCCGCTCGGGGCAGCTCACCTTGCTCCAGACGTTCGGGTGCTGGCGCATGAACTCCAGGAACAGCGTGAACTCCGGCCCGTCGATCGGCTTGGACACGTCCGGGCGGCCCATGTGATCAACCACCACGGTCGTCGGCAGCGCGGTGAAGAAGTCCCACAGCTCGGGCAGATCGACCGCCTCGAAGTAGATGACGACGTGCCAGCCCAGCTTGCCGATGCGGGCGGCGATCTCCATCAGCTCGTCCTTGGGCGTGAAGTCCACCAGCCGCTTGACGAAGTTGAAGCGCACGCCGCGCACGCCGGCCGCGTGCATCGCCTGCAGTTCGTCGTCGGTGACGCTGCGGCGCACGGTGGCCACACCCCGTACCTTGCCGCCCGAGGACACGCAGGCGTCGAGCATGGCGCGGTTGTCGGCGCCGTGGCAGGTGGCCTGCACGACGACGTTGCGGGCGAAGCCGAGGTGGTCGCGCAAGGCGTACAGCGCGTGCTTCGAGGCGTCGCACGGCGTGTACTTTCGCTCCGGCGCGTAGGGGAACTCGGCGCCCGGGCCGAAGACGTGGCAGTGCGCATCGACGGCGCCTGCGGGCAACTGGAACGCGGGCTTGGTCGGGCCGGCATACCAGTCCATCCAGCCTGCGGTCTTGGTGAAATCACCGGTGGTGGGTTTGCTCATGGCGTCTCAGTCCTTGTGCTTGCTGTCGTTGACGTGATCAAGAAGGCGGTCCGCCTCGGTGCGCCAGTCGGCGCTGCGGGCGAATTCGGGGGTGCCGCGGGTGCCGAACAGGCCGGCGTCGCGCACGGTTTCGGCGACCTCCCGCACTTCCTCGCTGCGGCGGCGGCCGTGTTCGATGGCACGCTGGAAAAAATAGGCGGCCTGCTTTTCCCAGTAGATGCCGGGAAACGTCTCGTGCAGGCTGGCGATCACCGCGTCCTCGACACCGTAGTGCCGGGCCGTGGTGAAGCTCTCGATGACCATGGCTTCGAGGCCCTTGACCATCACGCGGTGACGGCGGACACGATGAAATCGGACTGCCCCGCCAGCGCCGCGTGGCTGCTGTGCAGGACCACGCCGTGCGAGGCGGCATGGGTGCGCAACGGCGCCCCCGCCTCGCCCGCCAGCTTCAGGTCAAAGGCGTGGACGGCCACGCCCTGCGCGCGCAGATCCTCGGCCAGGATGTGGCCGACTTCGCCATAGCCGACGAGGCCGCCGCGCCAGAACTGGGAGTTGCTCATCGCCGGGTCACCGCTAGATCAGTCGATGTAGCGCAGGCCGGCTTTTTCCAGCGGCTCGCGCATCTTGTACATGTCCAGCCCCAGCTCGCCCGCGGCGAAGCGGGCGCGCTTCTCGCCCTCGAAGCTCTCGCGCTTCTCGGCCGCGTCGGCCACCTGCTGCGCCATCCCGGCGGGCACGACGACGATGCCGTCCGCATCGGCGATCACCACATCACCCGGGTTCACCAACGCACCGGCGCAGACCACCGGGATGTTGACCGAACCCAGCGTGGCCTTGATCGTGCCTTTGGCGTGGATCGCCTTGGCGAAGACCGGGAAGCCCATCGCCTGCAGCTCGTCCACGTCGCGCACGCCGCCATCGATGATCAGGCCCTTGGCTCCACGCGCCTGGAAGCTGGTGGCCAGCAGGTCGCCGAAGAAGCCGTCGGTGTTGTCGGTGGTGCAGGCGGCCACGGCGACATCGCCCGGCTGCAACTGCTCGGCAGCGACGTGCATCATCCAGTTGTCACCGGGTTGCAGCAGCACGGTGACGGCCGTGCCACAGATCCGGGCACCGGTGTAGATGGGCCGCATGTACGGCTTCATCAGGCCGACGCGGCCCATGGCCTCGTGGATGGTGGCTACACCGAAGCGCGACAGCTTGTCGACGGCGGCCGGATCGGCGCGCACGATGCCGCGTTTGACAACGCCGAGCTGGTTCATCAGGGAAGTCATGGTCAGAGTCCTTTGGCTTTGAGCGCGGTATCGAGGCGCGAGAACACGCGGCGGGCGTTGCCTTCGAACACCTGGTGACGCTCTTCGTCGGTCAGGTTGGAGGTCGCGGCGACATAGCGTTTCGTGTCGTCGTAGTAGTGGCCGGTTTCCGGGTCGATGCCGCGCACGGCGCCGATCATCTCGCTGGCGAACAGGATGTTCTTGACCGGGATCACCTTGGTCAGCAGGTCGATGCCCGGCTGGTGGTAGACGCAGGTGTCGAAGTAGATGTTGTTGAGCAGGTGCTCGGACAGCAGCGGCTTCTTCAGCTCCTGCGCCAGCCCGCGGAAACGGCCCCAGTGGTAGGGCACCGCGCCGCCGCCGTGCGGGATCAGGAACTTCAGCGTCGGGAAGTCCTTGAACAGGTCGCTGGTGAGGCACTGCATGAACGCCGTCGTGTCCGCGTTCAGGTAGTGCGCGCCGGTGGTGTGAAAGCAGGCGTTGCAGCTCGTCGAGACGTGGACCATCGCGGGGATGTCGTACTCGACCATCTTCTCGTAGATCGGGTACCACGACTTGTCGCTCAGCGGTGGCGAGGTCCAGTGGCCGCCCGACGGGTCCGGATTCAGGTTGATGCCGACGTTGCCGAACTGCTCGACGCACTTGACCAGCTCGGGGATGCAGGTCGCCGGATCCACCCCGGGCGACTGCGGCAGCATCGCGGCCGGGATGAAGTGGTCCGGGAACAGCTCGGCCACGCGGAAGCACAGCTCGTTGCAGATCGCGGCCCAGGTGCTCGACGTCTGAAAATCGCCGATGTGGTGCGCCATGAAGCTGGCGCGCGGGCTGAAGATGGTGAGATCCGAGCCGCGCTGCTTCATCAGCTTGAGCTGGTTGGTCTCGATCGACTCGCGCAGCTCGTCGTCGCTGATCTTCAGATCAGCCGGGTTCGGCGCCTTGGACGGGTCTTTCAGCGCGGCGATCTGCAGATCGCGCCAGAGGCCGAGGGCGGCCGGGGCGGTGGTGTAGTGGCCGTGGACGTCGATGATCATGGGGAGTCTCCTGGGGTAGCCGGGTGAAAGTCGGGGGTTCCGGCGTCAGGCCGGGTCCATGCCCTGGCGGCGCTTGGCGTCGGCCGTCTGCGGGGAAGTCATGAAGTCCAGCAGGGCGCGCACCGCGTCCGCCTGCGCCGTGCCGGCACAGACGCCGGCGGAAAACGCCGTGGTGATCTGGATGGCGGCCGGCAGCGGGCCGAGCACGTCGATGCCGTCGAGGTTGATCAGCTCGCTGAACTGCTGGAAACCGAGTTCGACCTCGCCGCGTGCCACGAGCAGGCCGACCGGGACACCGGGCGGCGGCGTGACCAGCCGCGCGGCGATCGCGTCGGCGATGCCCCAGCGCGCGAACAGCCTGGCCAGCGCCACGCCGCTCGGGCCGGTGGAGTAGCTCACGCTGCGGGCGGCCAGCACCGCGGCGCGCACAGCGGCCTCCGAGCCGATGTCCGGCCGCGGCGCCCCTGCACGCACGGCCACCGCCACGCCGGAATGCACCAGATCGACCTTGCTGTCGGCCAGCACCCGGCCGGCCGCGATCAGCTTGTCGATGGCGTCGGAGGCGAGGATCACCACGTCGAAAGCCTCGCCGGCCAGCACCCGTCTGGCCGCGTCCACTCCGCCGACCGATTCGATGGCCACGGCGGCACCGGCGCCAGCGCCAGCGGCATAAGCAGCGACCAGCTCGGCCAGCACCTGGCGGGTGGCCATCGAGGAGATGCCGCGGATCGCCGGAGCGGTCGAGGGGGACAGGGTGGACGGCATGGGGTCGGCGCAGAAGCAATGGGATGCGCGGATTCTGGCGATCCCGCACCATGCCGAACAGGGGGCACTGTCACTATCTGCTATATCAATCCGGCATATCCAGAGGAACCCAGTCACCCGCGCACCGCCGCGGTGCTACGCTGACCGCACCGGAACCACCGCAGAGGATCCACCGATGAGCCCGACCCACCCGGAAGCACCGGTCGCCCCGGACACCCCCGCGCTGCACGGACTGGCCGCCGTGTCTGCGGGCCTGACCGGCTTCGGTCTGGTCCTGTGGATCGCCGCGAACTGGGACACGCTCGGGCGCACAGGCCAGTTCGCGCTGCTGCAGGTGGGCGTGGTCGGCGCCTGTGCGCTGGCCTGGCGCCTGCGGGCGGCCCGGCCAGCAGCGGGGCTGCTCGCCTTGCTGGGCATCGGCGGACTGTTCGCGTTTTTCGGGCAGACCTACCAGACCGGCGCGGACGCCTGGCAGCTCTTTGCGCTGTGGGCCGTGCTGGCGGCGCCGCTGGCGCTTGGCGTGCGCAGCGACGTGGTCTGGGCGCCCTGGTCGCTGGTTGCACTGACGGCGGTGACGCTCTGGGTGCAGGCGCACACGGGACACCGCTGGCGCACCGACCCGCGGGATCTGCCGGTCTACCTGATCGGCTGGGCCGTGGCGATCGGCGTCTGTGTGCTGTCCGGGCCGGCGCTGCGCCAGCGTCTCGGCACCGGGCCGTGGTCCTTCCGCGGCAGCGTGACCCTGACGGTGGTGATGGTCAGCGCAGCGGCACTCTGGGGCCTGTTCGACCGCAGCGTGTCGCCGCACTACGCGCTGGGTCTCGTGCTGCTGGTCGCTGCGGCCGCGGTGCTGGGTCGGCCCGCGGGATTCGACGTGTTCGCACTCAGCGCCGTGGCGCTCGGGCTGGACACGCTGCTGGTGGCAGGCCTCGCGCGCCTGGTGTTCGAGTCCGGTGGCGGCGACACCGTGGGCCGCCTGCTGCTGGTGGGGGTGTGCGCAGCCGGGCTGCTGGCGTTCAGCGTCTCCCTGATTCTCAGGCTCGTGCGGCGCCCGCTGGCGCAGGGAGTTTCAGCATGACCGCCCATCCCGCCGAGCGACCCTGGCCCGTCGTCCTGCTGACCGCACTGGGCGCGTGGCTGGCCACCCTTCCCTTGGCCGGTGTCGTCGGGCTGCTCCTGGGCGACCTGCTGGTGTCCGGCATCGGGCCCTACCTCGTCGGGCCGCTGCTGCTGGTCGGCGCCGGCGTGGTGCTGCGCGCGCAAGGGGTCGGGCCGTTTGTCGAACAACTGGCGGTGCCGATGCTGCTGCTGGGCGGCGTGACGCTGGGCTTCGGGCTGTACCGCGACATGGCGGTGCCCAGCGCTTCGCTGGTGCTGGCGGCCGTGGCACTGGGGGTGGCCGCGCTGATCCGCGGGGCGTGGCTGCAGGCACTGCTCGGCGCCTGCGCGGTCGGGTTGCTGCTGGCGGGCGTGGGCACGCACGGCAGCCGCCACTGGGGGATCTGGCTGGCCACGCAGGCGGCCGTTCTGCTGTGGACCGTGCTGTCGGTGTGGACGGCCGACCGGCACGGCACCCGGACACTCGACGCCATCGGCACCGGCTGGATCCTCGCCACGCTGGTCGCATCGGCCGCCGGCTCCGGGATGACGTTTCTGGTCGGCGCGGTGGTCGATGCGCAGGGGGATCTGGGGTCAGGGGGGTTCACCGCGGTCAACGGATGGTGGTCCTGGCAATCGGGGGCGTCGGTGGCGCTGGCCGCTGCAGCCAGTGCTTTGCTCTGGCTGCGCAGGCCAGCCATGAAGCGCCCGTGGTGGGCAGGTGCCATGGCCGTGGGTCTGGTGCTCGCTGGTTTCATGCCGTGGCTTGGAGCCGTGTGGTGGGTGGTCGCCTGGTGCGTCACGGCACGGCAACCCAAACACAAGCGCGCCGTGGCCGCAGGACTGGCGGCGGTGTGGATCGTCGGCGCGCTCTACTACGCGCTGGACTGGCCGCTGACGACCAAGGCCGCCGTGCTGGCCGGCACGGGCGCGGGCCTCGGGCTGCTGGCGTGGTGGGGTCTGCACGCCAGCCGTGCTGCGCCGATCGCCGCGGCGGCCCCGGGGGCCTCGTCGCCAGACCGCGCCCGCCTCGGGATCCTGCTGAGCGCCGTGGCGGTGCTGGTGACCGCCAACGGCGCCATCTGGCAGAAGGAAGACCTCATCGCCCACGGCCGCCCGGTCTTCATCGAGCTGGCGCCGGTCGATCCCCGCGCGCTGATGCAGGGCGACTACATGGCGCTGAACTACCGGCTCGGCGACACGCTGCGCGGCCAGCTCGACGGCGCCGACCGCTTGTCGCCGCCCCAGGTGCTGGCCCGCGTCGATGCGCGCGGCGTGGCGCAACTGGAGCGGCTGCTGGACACCCCGCCCGGCGCCGCCCTGCCCGCCGACACGCTGCGCATCGCGCTGGCGCCCAAGGGCGGCCGCTGGGTGGTGGTCACGGACGCCTGGTTCTTCCGCGAAGGCGACGGCCAGCGCTGGCAGGCCGCGCGCTACGGTGAATTCCGGGTCCAGCCGGACGGGCGTGCGCTGCTGGTCGGTCTGGTGGACGCGGCGCTGCAGCCGATCCGGCCAGCCGCCCTCAACCCGGCAGCGAGTGCGCCGCAGCCGCCTGCGGCAAGCCCCGCGCCAGTTCCTCCAGCAAGCGGCGGGTGAGGCGGATCAGCGGCGTGCTGCGCTGGCGCGACGACGCCGCCAGACACAGCACGCTCGGCAGGCTCGGCGCCACGATGGGCCGCACCGAGAGCACATCCGCCCGCCCGGACGCCGCCACCGCGCTGGCCGTGAGCACCGCGTGGCCATAGCCGGCGCAGACGAGGTCGATGATGGAGGCGATGCTCGACACCTCCCACGCGATGTCCAGCGCCAGGCCGGCCAGCATCGCCTGCGTGTCCAGCAGCCGCCGGATCACGTGCGCACGCTCCGGCAGGACCAGCCGCACCGCCGCCAGTTCGGCCAGCGGGATCGGCCCGCGCGCCACCGAGGCACCCGGCGGTGCCCGCTGCACCAGACACAGCCGCTCTTCCAGCACGGGCGCGATCTCCAGCCCGGGCTGCACGTCCGGGTTGAACAGCAGGCCCAGATCGACCCGGCCCGAGGTGATCCATTCGGTGATGTGGGTGGACAGGCCTTCGACGATCGCCAGCCGCGCCTGCGGCATGCGGCGCTGGAAGCCGTCGATCAGCGGCACCGTGAGCTGGCGGCCGATGGTGGGCGGCAGGCCGACCGTGATGCGCCCCAATGGTTCGTCGCGGGTCGCGGCCATCTCGTCACGCGCCAGTTGCACCCGCCGCAGGATGCCCACGCTGTGCTCGAACAGCCGGTGCCCGGCCTCGGTCAGGACCACGCCGCGGCCGTTGCGCAGCAAGAGCGTCTCGCGCAGCTCGATCTCCAGCGCCCGCACCTGCCGGCTCAGCGCCGATTGCGCGATGTCGAGCACCACCGCGGCCTTGCTGAAACTCTGGAGTTCGGCGACGTGGACGAAGTAGTCGAGTTGCTTGAGGTCCATGGCGCGATGATTGCACGGTGCTACGCTCACCCTCCCTGCTGTTTTCTCGCCGTTCCGTGCTGCCTCCACCATGACAACCCTGACCTTCGACGACAACGAAACCCTCGACGCCGCCCGCCTGCGCAACGTGCACGACGCCCTGCGCGAAGACATCGGCCGCTGCGACTGGACCGCGATGCTGGTGCCTGCCGAGCGCGCCGTGCACGCCCGGGTGATGGCCAAGGAACACGGCGTCCTGTGCGGGCGCGACTGGTTCGACGCCTGCGTGCTGGCCTGCGATCCGGCGGCGCAGATCGAGTGGTTCCTGTCCGAAGGGGACGCCTTCACCGCCACCACCGAGGTCTGCCGCATCCGCAGCAACGCCCGCGCGCTGCTGAGTGCCGAGCGCTCGGCGCTGAACTTCCTGCAGATGCTCTCGGGTGTGGCCACCGTGACACGCAGCTATGCGGACGCCATCGCCGGCCTGTCGCCGAACCCGCGCGGCTGCCTGGTGCTGGACACCCGCAAGACGCTGCCCGGCCTGCGCCAGGCGCAGAAGTACGCGGTGCGTGTGGGCGGCGGGGCCAACCAGCGCATGGCGCTGTGGCACGGCATCCTGATCAAGGAAAACCACATCGCCAGCGCCGGCAGTGTCAGCGGCGCGCTGCGCGCCGCCCAGGCGTTGCACTCGGGCGTGTCGATCCAGATCGAGGTGGAGAACCTCGCCGAGCTGGAAGAAGCCCTGCAGGCCGGCGCCACCAGCGTGCTGATCGACGATTTTTCCTTCGACGACATGCGCGCGGCCGTGGCCCTGAACGCCGGGCGTGCGCTGCTGGAGGTCTCGGGGGGCGTGGACATGAGCACAATCCGCGAGATCGCCGCCACCGGCGTGGACCGCATCTCCATCGGCCGCCTGACCAAGGAAGTCCACGCGATCGATCTGTCGATGCGTGTCCTCGGCTGAGCCACCTTGTGCGATCAAACGTGATTTAGTTGGCATTTCAGCGCCATCTGATCAACGTCGATCCACAAGACTGAGGATGCCCCGAAGCCGGGGCCTTCCCAGAATCTCCTCACTGCCCACCACGGCGTGTTGCCGTCCCTCCCCGGACAGCCAAGGAGATTCTCATGGCCACCAGCAAGCCCCCCGTCCCCGCGACAAGCATGCACCCCACGACCACCGGCTCCCCGGCGGACATCGAGGCCACCGCCGCCGCGGTCGGCCACGGCCTCAGCAGGGCCGTCGCTGGCGCGCAGGGCCATCTGGCCGCCCGGGCCGTGCCCAGCACCAACCTGACCAGCGAACTCAACAACATCGACTTCCGCAAGATGATCGGCGGGCCGCTGCAAGCGGCGGTCGATGCGCAGGTCGCGTCTTCGCTGGCGACGGTCAACTTCATCAACAACGTCGGTTTCGAAACCGCCGAGGACGGCAAGAAGACCCTGGTGATGGTCGACTTCAGCCACACCCGCAAGGACGTCGATGCAGAGGGCAACGAGGTCAACAAGGAGGTCGCCATCCGGGTGCCGCTGCTGGCGATGCTGCCCATCCCGAGCCTGCGCATCGAGCACGTGATCATCGACTTCAAGGTCAAGCTGAACTCGGTCGAATCGTCGAAGGTGTCCGACAAGCTCGGCGTGAGCGTGTCGGCCGGTGGCGGCTTCGGGCCGGTCAACTTCAAGGTCTCGGCGTCGTATGAACGGCAGACGTCGACCGGCGTCGAAGTCAAGAAGGAATACGCCCTGACCGTCAACGTCAAGGCGGTGCAGGACGAGATCCCGGCCGGGCTGGAGAAGATCCTCAACATGCTGGCCGCCTGACCGCCGCTGCGAGACACCGCCATGTCCGAGATCACGCTGTCCGACTACACCGGCTACATCTTCCGCGAGCTGATCAAGGCGCGGCAGATGTCGGACGAGTACGCCCGGCAGGTCGCCCTCGCCTACGCACAGGATCCGGTGCTGCAGCACTTCACGGCGCCCCGCTTCAAGATCCCGAAGATGGAGCTGACCATTCCCGTGCTGATCGCCGGGGCGCGCTACACCTCGACGCTGAAGTTCACGATGCCGGCGCGCACCTTCGTGGACTTCATCGGCGGCAAGCTCGCCAGCATCGAGTACACGCTGCGCGCCGCGGGCGGCCGGATCCTGGTCAAGCCGGACCTCATCAAGCTGGAGTTTCTGAACCGCAAATCCACCAGCGCACCCGCCAGCCGCGGCGACAACCCGCAGAGCAGCGGCGAGGCCATCAAGCTGCTCCACGAGGCCCTGCTCACCAGCAACGACCTGGGCCACCCGGAGGGCATGGTGAGCTTCGCCTGGGGCACGATCCTCCAGCTGTGGCTGAACGAGCGCAAGCTGGTCGAGCTGTACCAGAAGTACAGCCCGAACAACGAGCTGTCCAAGCAGGCCTACAGCGAGATCCTGGCCGGCATCAAGGGCGCGGTCGTGGTGGACAAGGTGGGCATCGACAACCTGCTGGTCGATCCGGAAACCAACCTCATCAAGAACGGCAGCGACGCCACCTCGGTGTTCACGATCAAGGCCGAGCTGATCGAGGAAGGCTTCTTCGTGCGCTCGGTCCGGGACGACACCACCGGCCAGGTCAGCCAGATCGTCGAGTTCGAATGACACCGGACCGGTGACCCCCCATGCGGCCGATCCTGCACCACCAGCTCGCGCAGACCGACACCCTGCTGGTCGATCTCGGGCGGCTGCTGACGCGCTACAACACGGGCGATGGCGAGGTGGACAGCGCAGTGTCCAGCCTGCTCGCCTCGGCTGCGGCGCTGTACGAACGCCAGGGCCGGCACGACCTGCAGGCCCGCTTTCTGGCGATGGGCGCGGAGCTGGTGACCGCCCGCCGCGGCACCGATCCGGCCACGCTGGAGCCGATGCGCCCGCGCCGCGAGGGGGTGCGCCGCACGGTGTTCCGGGTGCTGACCGCCGCCGAAGCACAGATCGGCACGGACTACCGCCAGACCCTGTCGAAGCTGGACGCCCTGCGCGAACAGCTCGGCGCGCTGCTGGCCACCGGGCTGGAGCGTGGGCTGCTGCAGCCGCTGCTCGGCAGCGGCCCGCCCGATCAACCCACGCTGCAGGCGATCTGGGCTGCGCTGACCCGCGACACCGGCACGGGCGGCGCTGCGCTGCGCATCAACCTGCAGTACGCGGTCTACGACGTGCTGCTGCTGATCGACGATCTGCTCGCGCCGCTGCTGCGTCCGGCCGCTCCGGGCTGAATCCTGCCGGCGTCAGTGCGTCAGCGTCTGCCGCACCGCCCGCGCCCACTGCGCCATCAGCTCGTCGGCGCGGTCGCGCGCCATCGTCGGCAGGAAACGGCGCTCCACGCGCCACTGCGCCGACAGCTCCTCCCGGCTGTGCCACACCCCCGTGGCCAGTCCCGCGAGGTAGGCCGCGCCGAGCGCCGTCGTCTCCGTCACCTGCGGGCGCACGACCGGGATGCCGAGCAGATCGGCCTGGAACTGCATCAACAGATCATTGACACAGGCGCCCCCATCGACGCGCAGCTCGGTGACGGCCGCGCCGCCATTGGCGACCGCATCGCGGCTCAGCGCCTGCAGCAGCGCGGTGGACTGGAACGCGATGCTCTCCAGCGCGGCGCGGGCGATGTGCGCGACCGTCGTGCCGCGGCTCAGGCCGACGATGGCGCCGCGGGCGTCCGGCTGCCAGTACGGCGCGCCCAGCCCGGTGAAGGCCGGCACGAACATCACCCCGCCCGCGTCCGGCACGCTCTCCGCCAGGCCCTGCACCTCGCCGCTGCCGCGGATCGCGTTCAGCCCGTCGCGCAGCCACTGCACCACCGCGCCGCCGATGAAGACGCTGCCTTCGAGCGCGAACTCGGGCGTCGGGCCGGTCTGCGCCGCACTCGTCGTGAGCAGGCCGTTGTGCGACACGGGGCGCTGGGTGCCCGTGTGCATGAGCATGAAACAGCCGGTGCCGTAGGTGTTCTTGGCCAGTCCCGCCGTGAAACACGCCTGCCCGAACAGCGCGCTCTGCTGGTCGCCCGCCATGCCCGCCACGGGAATCGACACACCGAACAGCGCCGCGTCCGTTTCGCCGAACACATGGCTCGACGGATGCACAGCCGGCAGCACCGATGCCGGGATGTCCAGCCGCGCCAGCATCGCCGCATCCCAGCGGTTGGCGCCGATGTCGAACAGCATCGTGCGCGACGCATTGCTCACGTCAGTGGCGTGGACGCGGCCACCCGTCAACTGCCACAGCAGCCACGCATCGACTGTCCCGAATGCCAGCTCGCCGCGCTCCGCCGCCGCCCGCGCCCCCGACACCTCGTCGAGCAGCCAGCGCAGCTTGGTCCCTGAGAAGTACGGATCGACCACCAGTCCGGTCGTCGCGCCAATCGCCTCCGCCAGCCCCTGCACCCGCAGTTCGGCGCACAGCGGCTCGGTGCGGCGGTCCTGCCAGACGATGGCGTTGTGCAGCGGCCGGCCGGTGCGGCGGTTCCACAGCAGCGTGGTTTCCCGCTGGTTGGTGATGCCGATGGCGGTGATGTCGCGGGCGGTCAGGCCGGCCAGCGCCAGCGCGGCGTGGGCGGTGGCGAGCTGGGAGGTCCAGAGGTCGTCCGGGTCGTGCTCCACCCAGCCGGGCTGCGGAAAGATCTGGCGGAATTCGCGCTGCGCCTGGGCGACGATGCGGCCGGTCTCGTCGAAGACGATGCTGCGGGAGCTGGATGTGCCCTGGTCGAGGGCAAGGATGTACGGCATGTGGGAACTCCTTTCGCGGTCGAGCGGCGGCCTCAGGCGATCTCGCACTGCACGCCGGCCTCGGCCAGCAGCGCGGGGAACGGCTCGGGTGGCGCACTGTCGGTGTAGAGCCGGTCGAGGTCGGCGAAACGGGCCACTTCGACCATCGCCGGGCGGTTGAACTTGACGTGGTCGGCGGCGAGCCAGACCTCGCGCGACTGGGCAATGATGGCCCGCGCCACCGTCACCTCGCGGTAGTCGAAGTCGCGCAGCGTGCCGTCGGCCTCGATGCCGGAGATGCCGATCAGGCCGATGTCCACCTTGAACTGGCGGATGAAATCGACCGCCGCCTCGCCGATCACGCCCCGGTCCCGCGGACGCACCACGCCACCGGCCACGATCACCTCGCAGTCCGGGTTGGCGCAGAGGATGCCGGCGACGTTCAGGTTGTTGGTGATGACGCGCAGGCCGCGGTGCTGCAGCAGCTCGCGTGCCACGGCCTCGGTGGTCGTGCCGATGTTGAGCAGCAGCGAGCAGCCCTCGGGCACGGCGCGGGCCACGGCGCGGGCAATGCGCTGCTTGCCTTCGGCGTTGAGGGTTTCGCGCTGGCGGTAGGCGAGGTTTTCGGTGGTCGAGCCGGGCAGGCGCACGCCGCCGTGAAAACGCGCCACCAGCCCGGCCTCGGCCAGCAGCTTCACGTCGCGGCGCACCGTCTGCAGCGTCACGCCGAACCGCTCCGCGAGCGCCTCGACCGTGACCGAGCCGCCCAGGCGCACGGCTTCCAGAAGATCGGATTGGCGGGGATTCGGTGTCATGGAAGCGCAGCCTACACAGGCGCAAAACGAACACAAACCGGGTAAATACTCACACTTGAATCGGGTGTCTGCGGTTAAAACGAAAAAAGGCGATCAAAACGAAATCAAAGAAATCAAAAACGAATCGCAAAACCACAAAAACGAACTCCATTGCTTACCACGCCCATGACGCCATGACGGCCAGCGACACCCCCCCAGACTGCGACGTGCTCATCGTCGGCGGCGGCATCAACGGCGCCGGCATTGCCCGCGACCTGGCGGGGCGGGGCTGGCGCGTGGTGCTGGCCGAGCAGGACGACCTGGCCTCGCACACCTCGTCCTCGTCCACCAAGCTCATCCACGGCGGGCTGCGTTACCTGGAGTACCGCGAGTTCTCGCTGGTGCGCAAAGCCTTGCAGGAGCGCGAGGTGCTGCTGAAAAGCGCCCCGCACATCATGTGGCCGCTGCGCTTCGTGATGCCGCACGACCCGTCGATGCGCCCCGCGTGGCTAATCCGGCTCGGCCTGTTCCTCTACGACCACCTGGCGCGGCGCGAGGTGTTGCCCGGCTCGCGCGGCATCAACCTGCGCACCCACCCGACCGGCGCCCCGCTCAAGCCCGCCTTCACCCGTGGCTTCGTTTACTCCGACGGCTGGGTGGACGATGCGCGGCTGGTGGTGCTGACCGCACTCGATGCACAGGCCCAGGGAGCGCACATCCTCACCCGCACCCGCTGCACCGCCGCCGTGCGCAGCGCCGACGGCTGGCGCGCGACGCTGCAGTCCGGCGATGGCCGCGCACACACCGTGCAGGCGCGGGCGCTGGTCAACGCGGCAGGCCCCTGGGCGGAATCCTTCCTGCGCCAGCAAGCCCAGTCCGCCCGCGGCGAGGCGCTGGCCACCCGCAGCCTGCGTCTGGTCAAGGGCAGTCACATCGTCGTGCCGCGCTGCTTCGAGCACGACCACGCCTACATCTTCCAGAACCCCGACAAGCGCATCATCTTCGCCATCCCCTACGAGGGCGATTTCACGCTGATCGGCACCACCGACCAGGAACTCCACGGCGACCCGCGCGGCGCCCGCATCGACGTAGACGAGATCGCCTACCTGTGCGAACAGGCCAGCCGCTACTTCACGCGCCCGGTCCTGCCCGCCGACGTGGTGTGGAGCTACTCGGGCGTGCGGCCACTGCTGGACGACGCCTCGGGCGATCCGTCCGCCGTCACGCGCGATTACCTGCTGGAGAGCAACACCGACGCCGCGCCGCTGCTGAGCGTGTGGGGCGGCAAGATCACCACCTTCCGCAAGCTGGCCGAAGACGCCGCCACCGAGGTCGGCCAGATGCTGGGTGACGCCCGCCAGCCCTGGACCGAAAGCCGCACGCTGCCGGGCGGCGATTTCCGCGACTGGATCGGCACGGCGCAGCGGCCCGACACCGATTTCGAGCGCCTGGTGCTGCAAGTCCAGCAACGCCACCCGTGGCTGCCGGTGCGGCTGGCGCGGCGGCTGGCGCGGGCGTATGGCAGCCGGATCGGCGCGCTGCTGGCGGGCGTCCACGACCTCGCCGGTCTGGGCGCCGAGATTGCACCAGGGCTGCACGAGGCCGAGCTGCGCTTCCTGCAAGCGACCGAATGGGCCACCTGCGGCGACGACGTGCTCTGGCGGCGCAGCAAGCTCGGGCTGCACTACAGCGCCAGCGAACGCCAGCGCGTGCAGGACTGGATGGCCGCCGCACCGCCACCGCCGAACGATTGCCCCGACAAGAACCCTTCCAAGATGAAAGCCTTTCCATGCAGTTGACCTTAGAGGGCATCGGCAAGCGGGTCGGCGCCGAGACCTGGTTGCACGACATGACGCTGGCCCCGCAGCCCGGCGCCGTCACCGTGCTGCTGGGCGCGACCCAGGCCGGCAAGACCAGCCTGATGCGGATCATGGCCGGGCTGGATGCACCGACCACCGGGCGGGTGCGGGTCGATGGCCGCGACGTGACCGGCACGCCGGTGCGCGAACGCAATGTGGCGATGGTCTACCAGCAGTTCATCAACTACCCGTCGATGACGGTGTTCGACAACATCGCCTCGCCGCTCAAGCTGCGTGGCGACCGAGGCGACGCGCTGCAGCGGCGGGTGCGCGAAATCGCGGCGCGGCTGCACATCGAGGTCTTCCTCGACCGCCTGCCCGCTGCACTCTCCGGCGGCCAGCAGCAGCGCGTGGCCCTGGCGCGGGCGCTAGCCAAGGACGCACCGCTGATGCTGCTGGACGAGCCACTGGTGAACCTGGATTACAAGTTGCGCGAAGAGCTGCGCGAGGAGTTGACCCAGCTCTTCGCCGCGGGACAGTCCACGGTGGTCTATGCCACGACCGAGCCGGGCGAGGCGCTGCTGCTGGGGGGTTACACCGCCGTGCTGGACGCGGGCGAGCTGCTGCAGTACGGCCCGACCGCCGAGGTGTTCCACCGGCCGAAGTCGATCCGCGTCGCCCGCGCGTTCAGCGATCCGCCGATGAACCTGCTGCCAGCGCAGATCGTCGCGGGGGGTGCGCAATTGCGAGGGGGGCCGGTACTGCCGATGGCGCTGCCCGGCGCCGTGGGCCGCACGCTGACGCTGGGCATCCGCGCCGGCGCCCTGCGGCTGGCGTCACGCCCCGGCGACATCACCCTGCCCGGCCTCGTCGAGCTGGCCGAAATCTCCGGCTCGGACACGTTTGTCCACGTCCACACCCTCGTCGGCGAACTCGTCGCGCAGCTCACGGGTGTCCACGATCTGGCGATCGGCACCGCCGTGACGCTGCAGGTGAGTCCGGCGCAGGTCTACGCCTTTGACACCGCCGGCGATCTGCTGCTCGCACCGCAACGACCGCAAAGGCCACAAACGCCAGGAGGAACGCGCTGATGGCCCGCATCGAGCTTGATCTCGCGCACTCGTACAAGCCGAATCCGAACCCGAAGGACGACGCCGACTACGCCCTGCTGCCGCTGAAGATGACCTTCCACGACGGTGGCGCCTACGCGCTGCTCGGCCCCTCGGGCTGCGGCAAGACGACGATGCTCAACATCATGTCGGGCCTGCTCGTGCCGTCCCAGGGCACGGTGCGCTTCGACGGCGAGGACCGCACCCGCGCCACGCCGCAGCAGCGCAACATCGCCCAGGTGTTCCAGTTCCCGGTCATCTACGACACGATGACCGTGGCCGAGAACCTCGCCTTCCCGCTGAAGAACCGCAAGGTGCCGATCGACCAGATCCGGCAGCGCGTCGGCCAGATCGCCGAGATGCTGGAGATGAGCCACCAGCTCGACCAGCGCGCCGCCGGCCTGTCGGCGGACCAGAAGCAGAAGATCTCGCTCGGCCGCGGACTGGTGCGGCCGGACGTGGCAGCGGTGCTGTTCGACGAGCCGCTGACGGTGATCGACCCGCACCTGAAATGGCAGTTGCGCCGCAAGCTCAAGCAGATCCACCGCGAGCTGAAACTGACCCTGATCTACGTGACGCACGACCAGGTGGAGGCGCTGACCTTCGCCGAGCAGGTCGTCGTGATGACACGCGGCCGGGTGGTGCAGCTCGGCTCGCCCGAAGCCCTGTTCGAGCGGCCCGCGCACCGCTTCGTCGGCCACTTCATCGGCTCGCCGGGCATGAACTTCCTGCCGGACGGTGACCGCACGCTCGGCATCCGGCCCGAGTACGTGACGCTGCATCCACCCGGCACCGTCGGCACGCTGGCCGCCACGGTGCAGCGGGTGCAGGACATCGGCACCTACACGGTCGTGACCTGCGAAACCGAGGGTGCGACTGTGAAGGTGCGCCTGCCGGGGGAGGCGCCCGTGCCGGCGGTCGGCGAGGCGGTCGGGCTGCAGGTGCGCAATGCCCACACCTGTTTCTATGGTCCCAACGAGGAGCTGGTGGCATGAGTGCCCTGAACGCCCCGATCAAGCCCGTCAACCAGAAAGCCTGGTTCCTGATCCTGCCGATGCTGGTGTGCGTGCTGTTCTCGGCGGTCGTGCCGCTGATGACGGTGGTGAACTACTCGGTGCAGGACATCATCAGCCCCGAGCGGCGCGTGTTCGTCGGCACCGAGTGGTTCGCCTCCGTGATGCGCGACGAGGATCTGCACGCCGCGCTGTGGAACCAGTTGCAGTTCTCCTGCGCCGTGCTGCTGGTGGAGCTGCCGCTGGGCATCGCGCTGGCCCTGTCGATGCCGGCAGACGGCTGGAAAGCATCGGCCACGCTGGTGATCGTGGCACTGTCGCTGCTGATCCCGTGGAACGTGGTCGGCACGATCTGGCAGATCTTCGGCCGCGCCGACATCGGCCTGATGGGCGCGGCGCTGCAGGGGCTGGGCATCGCGTACAGCTACACCGGCAACGCCACCCACGCCTGGCTCACCGTGCTGCTGATGGACGTGTGGCACTGGACGCCGCTGGTGGCGCTGCTGGCCTATGCCGGGCTGCGCTCGATCCCCGATGCGTACTACCAGGCCGCCCGCATCGACGGCGCCAGCAAGCTCGCGGTGTTCCGCTACATCCAGCTGCCCAAGATGCGCGGGGTGCTGATGATCGCCGTGCTGCTGCGCTTCATGGACAGCTTCATGATCTACACCGAGCCCTTCGTGCTCACCGGCGGCGGTCCCGGCAACGCCACCACCTTCCTCAGCCAGTACCTGACGCAAAAAGCCGTTGGCCAGTTCGACCTCGGCCCGGCGGCGGCGTTCTCGCTGATCTATTTCCTCATCATCCTGCTGTTCTGCTTCGTGCTCTACAACTGGATGCAGCGCCTCGGCCAGACCGCCCAGACCACCAAGGAAGGAGCCGGCCATGCATGAGCACCGCTTCCACAAACGCTCGCTGTTCCTCCTGGCCTACATGGTGTTCGCGCTGCTGCCCATCTACTGGATGGTGAACATGAGCTTCAAGACCAACAGCGAGATCGTCTCCAGCTTCAGCCTGCTGCCGCAGCACTTCACCTGGGCAAACTACGCGCTGATCTTCACCGACCCTTCCTGGTACTCGGGCTACATCAACAGCCTGATCTACGTCGGCATCAACTCGGTGATCTCGCTGACCGTGGCGCTGCCGGCGGCCTATGCCTTCAGCCGCTACACCTTCCTCGGCGACAAGCATGTGTTCTTCTGGCTGCTGACGAACCGGATGACACCGCCCGCGGTGTTCCTGCTGCCCTTCTTCCAGCTCTACAGCACCGTCGGGCTGATGGACACGCACATCGCCGTGGCGCTGGCGCACCTGCTGTTCAACGTGCCGCTGGCGGTGTGGATCCTGGAGGGCTTCATGTCGGGCATTCCACGCGAGATCGACGAAACCGCCTACATCGACGGCTACAGCTTCCCGCGCTTCTTCCTGACGATCTTCCTGCCGCTGATCAAGGCGGGGGTGGGCGTGGCGGCGTTCTTCTGCTTCATGTTCAGTTGGGTCGAGCTGCTGCTGGCGCGCACGCTGACCAGCGTCAACGCCAAGCCGATCGTGGCGACGATGACGCGCACCGTCAGCGCCAGCGGGATGGACTGGGCGACGCTGGCCGCCGCGGGCGTGCTCACCATCGTGCCGGGCGCGATCGTGATCTGGTTCGTGCGCCACTACATCGCCAAGGGCTTCGCGATGGGCCGGGTCTGACCCACCGCACCAAGGAGACATGCACATGTTCGACTGGATGTTCTGGACCACCCCGGTGGCCGTGTTCTTCACCTGCATCGGGCTGATGCTCGTCGGCATGACGGTGTGGGAACTCCGCTCGCCCACCACGCTCCGCAGGGGCTTCCTGCCGATCGAGACGACCCGCGGCGACCGGCTTTTCATCGGCCTGCTGACCGCCGCCTACCTCAACCTGGTGTTCATCGGGCTGGCGGGCAAGTTCGCCGAATGGTTCTCGCTGAACGAGGAGCCGAGCATCTGGATCAGCTTCGTGCTGTCGATGGCCGCGCTCGCGCTGGTGATGCGCAAGGGATAGCCATCCGCTTGCGACGCTTCAAGGTTTCAGGACATTCGGCCGGTGCTGTTCCGGGGTCGGGTGTTCTTTCAGATGGCCGGGGCAGCTCCAACGAGGAGACGCACATGAAGACGAAGACGCAGACCCAGAAAACCACCCTGCAGACGCTGTGCCACACTGCCGTGGCGCTGGCGGCGATGGTGGCGGTCGGTCAGCCGGCCTACGCCGACGAGGCCGCCGCCAAGAAATGGATCGACAGCGAATTCCAGCCCTCCACGCTGAGCAAGGACCAGCAGGCCGCCGAGATGAAGTGGTTCATCGACGCCGCCGCCAAGCTCAAGGCCAAGGGCATCAAGGAAATCTCGGTCGTCTCCGAGACGATCACGACCCACGAGTACGAATCCAAGACGCTGGCCAAGGCCTTCAGCGAGATCACCGGCATCACCGTCAAGCACGACCTGATCCAGGAAGGCGAC
>NZ_JANPAB010000107.1:0-141260 GCF_031429695.1 Sphaerotilus sp. | reverse complement strand
AGCACCCGTGCCTTCAACTCGGCACTGTGCTTTCTTCGGATCGGGCTTGGCTCGCTCATGGTGTCCACCAGTCAGTTCAGGTGGACACCATCGTCTCGGACCGAACAGGCTCATTCAAGGGGGGATGGCTGTTCGCTCACGCGCGATGCGCCTCCAGCGCGAGCTTCGCGGTGCCGGCGCCGACGCCCAGCACGCTGAACCCCTCCAGCTCGCCGCCGACCGCTCGCGCTACCTCCAGGGTCGCTGCGGCGAGGGACGCCGGCGCCATGTCGGGCACGAGTTTCTCCACCAGCCGGCGGCCTGTGGCGCGGGCCAGCGCGACCGCCTCGGGCAGCGACCGGCGCGACAGGGTGATGACAGTCCCGAAACCCTCGTCGTGGAACAAGGCGTGGAGCAAGGCGCCGCCGACGGAGCCGGAGCCGCCGAGGACGATGGCAGTGCGTGCGTGGGTCATCGTGGGGCCAAGTCTCAAGCCTCGGGGAAAAACTCCACCAACAGCACCTGGTCCATCGACCAAGGGCAGTCTTCCGGGAAGGTTCCCAAGCCGGTTTCTTCTCCCGCCTTGGCCACAGCATCCTCCCAAGTGACGGTGAGCCAGTCGGGGTCACTCAAAGATGCCTTGAGGCTGGGGGTTTGCTTCAGCGCCACGGCAATGGAACTGCGCTGTGCCTTGATCGTGCGGGTCCAACTGCTGCCCCGGCGCTCCGGCTGATGCTGCCACTTCAGCAGGTGGGCCAGCAGCACCGACATGCGACTGGCTAGTTCGCGCTTTTCACTTTTACCCACGTCCTCGATCTCCTCGGCGATGTGCTCGATGTCGATGGCCGAGAGCTTGCCCGCACGCAGCAGTGCCGCTTGCTCCATCGCCCATGCGACCACATCCTTTTCATACGGCGTGCCCATTCGAAGCCTCCTTCTGGCAGGTTCAAGTTTCCATTGTCTACCGGCTCGGCACCTGAGCGACACCTCCACGTCCCCGAAAACGGCACACTGCCCCGACCGTTCCATCACCCCACGATCAGGAGACCGCCTTGCCCCTGCCGCCCATCCTCGCCAACCTGCCGCTGCCCATCATCGGCTCCCCGCTGTTCATCATCAGCAACCCGAAACTCGTCATCGCCCAGTGCCAGGCCGGCGTGGTCGGCGCGATGCCGGCGCTCAACGCCCGCCCGGCGTCACAGCTCGACGACTGGCTGGCCGAGATCACCGAAACGCTGGCCGCCTACAACGCTGCGCACCCGGACGCCCCCGCCGCCCCGTTCGCCATCAACCAGATCGTCCACAAGAGCAACGACCGGCTCGACCACGACATGGCGCTCTGTGCCAAGTACAAGGTGCCGATCATCATCACCAGCCTCGGCGCCCGCACCGACGTGAACGACGCCGTCCACGCCTGGGGTGGCGTGGTGCTGCACGACATCATCAACAACTTCTTCGCCAGGAAGGCGATCGAGAAGGGCGCCGACGGCCTGATCGCGGTCGCGGCGGGCGCGGGTGGACATGCCGGCGTGAAAAGCCCGTTCGCGCTGATCCAGGAAATCCGCCAGTGGTTCGACGGCCCAGTGGCGCTCTCCGGCTCGATCTCGACCGGCGGCGCCGTGCTGGCCGCGCAGGCGATGGGCGCGGACTTCGCCTACATCGGCTCGGCCTTCATCGCCACCGAGGAGGCCCGGGCGAGCGATGCCTACAAGCAGGCGATCGTGGACGGCAACAGCGACGACATCGTCTATTCGAACCTGTTCACCGGTGTCCACGGCAACTACCTGAAGCCGTCGATCCGCGCGGCGGGGCTGGATCCTGACAACCTGCCCGAGAGCGACCCGACCAAGATGAACTTCGGTGGCGACGCGAGGAAAGCGTGGAAGGACATCTGGGGCTGCGGGCAGGGCATTGGCGCGGTGAACGCGGTCGTGCCAGCCGCCGAGCGGGTGGCGCAACTGCGGCGCGAGTATCTGGCGGCCAAGGCGCGGCTGTGTGGCGCTTGAGGCGCGTGAGGCGGACCTGATTCAGCGGGTGGCCAGCAGCAGGTGGACGGCGCCGTCCACCTCGGCCCAGCGCGCCTCGGCCGTCGGGGCCAGCACCTGCAGGTCCGGGCGATCGCCGTTCACCACCACGGTGCAGTGGCGCCGCGCCGGGTCGATCACCGTGACCTCGACCTCGTCGAACTCCACGTAGCGGCCCACCCGCGGGGCCACCGCCTTGTAGTACGCCTCCTTGGCTGCGAAGCTGATCGCCAGCTGCACCGGGTCGAGCGCGCCAGACCGGGTCAGCTCCAGCCGCTCGCGTGCGGTGCAGCACACGGCGGCCACGTCCGCGGCGATGTCCGGCGCGGGGATTTCCTCGCTGTCGATGCCGAGTCCACCCGCCCACCGGGTCGCGCAGACGGCGGCACTCGCGCTGCGCGGACCGTGGGTGATGGAGCCGGTCCAGCCAGCGGGCCAGTGCGGGCTGCCATCTGGCCGTCGGGCGAGGCCGTGGCCATGGAAAAGGGCGGGGCTGGCTTGGCCTTGCAACGCGGCCAGCGCCCGTTCTGCACACAACCGTCCGCCGACATGCGCCACCTGCCGCACCACCGGCCACCGCTCGGCGCGCGCAGGCACGAGCGCCGCCAGCCGCCCATCGACCGCCAGCCAGCGTGCCAGGTCGTCCAGTGGCAGCGTCCAGGCAGCGCGTTCTGCCGCAGGGATGTGCGACGGCCACGGATGCGGCGCGGGCCGGAACAGGTGCTGCAGGGCCTGCACCGCCGCCGGGTCGTGGCCGCACAGGGCCAGCAGCGCGGCGGTGGTCGAGCGCACCCTGGCCCCGCTCAGACCGCGTGGGCGACGGCCTGCGCCGGGTTGGCCTGCCAGGTCGAGCCGCTGGCCAGCTCTTCGCCCTTCATCACGAAGGCGTCCGGGGCGATGTGGACGTTGTCACCGGCCCGGATGCCGTAGTGGACATAGCCCCGCGAACCCAGCGTCAGCCCATGGCCGATGACGATGTGGTCGGACTTGAAGACACCGTCCTCCAGCGAGTGGCTCTGCAGCGTGCTCAGCTCGCCGAGCGTGCAGTGGTCGCCGAGCGTGAGCAGGGTCTTCTCGGTGATCGAGGTGCCATCGTCGAGCAGTTGCCGCCCGACCCGCACGCCCAGCCCGCGCCACAGAAGACCCATGAAGGGCGTGCCGCGCAGCATCAGCATGACGGCGCTGTCGCCGGAGAGGGCGAGTTTCCAGAAGCGTTCGTGGTCCCAGAAGGCCGGGTCGTAGATCGAGCAGGTGCGGGCCTCCAGGCGTTTCCAGCCGCTGCTGGCGCGGTCGATCAGCACGAGGTAGACCACCAGTACCGCCAGACTCGCCAGACCGCCGACGGCCAGCGCGAGCGATCCACCGTGGCCGAGGCCGTAGAACAGATAGAACACGAACGAGGCCAGGGCCGCGCCAACGGCCTCCATCACCAGGAACAGCCCCACCGTGACGAGGTTGGACCGGTTCTTCCGCTGCAGGCGTTCGGCGAAGAGGGCGCTGTTCCGCGGGATCTGGTACTCCATGTCCCGCTGCACCGAGCGCGGAATCTCGAAGCTGGGCGAGCCCAGCAGCCCGACGCCTTCGCGCACCGGTCCGTCCAGCGGCACCAGCACCCGCGTGGCGAGCAGGCAGTTGTCGCCCACCCGTGCCCCGGCCGGGAACAGCACCGCGTTGCCGACGAAGCTCTGCGCACCCATGGTGGTGGCGCGCAGGCGGAAGCTGCGGCTCGACAGGTCGGTGTTGTTGAGGATGAGTCCGTCGGAGACGATGGTGCCGCGCCCGAACTCGCACAGGCCGGGCACGTCGTGCGTCTGGTTCATGCCGAAGTTCGAGCCGGTCTGTTCCACACCGCCGAGGAAGCGGTAGCCCAGCGCTTTCAGGTAGCCAGTGACGAAGGAGCTGTCCCCGGCCAGCGCACAGTGGAATTTGGAGTTGGTGAGCACCGTGACGCCGCGCAGGACGAGGTGGTGCAGGCCATACAGCGGGTAGATCCGGCCTGGCTCCAGTTGGCGCGCAAACAGCTTCGGCACGGTGAACATCAGCAGCGTCTGGCCGACCAGCACCGCCACGAAGCCGACGACGCCGATCAGCGGCGCCATCGAGAGCGAATCTGTCACGCGGTCCAGCAGGTCGATGTGTTCGTTGTTCGCGTTCAGGGCCAGGTGGATCAGCCACAGCGGCAGCGGCAGGTAGACCAGCAGCAGCGTCGCCAGTTGCGCGGCGCTGAACAGGACCATGCGCAGTGCGGATGGCCGCTGCGTCTCGGGCAGCGTCTGGTACGCGGTCTGGCAGGTCTGCGCGGGCGAGCCGTGGGCCAGCTCGCCGGCACGCAGGTGCTGGCCCTGCTGCAGCGAGGAGCTGTGGCCGAGCTGGCTGTCGTCGTCCATCGCGGTGTCGATGTCGATCAGCGTGTTGTCGCCGACGAAGCAGCGGCGGCCGATCTGCACGGAACCCGTCCGGATGCGTCCGCCTTCGGCGCGGTAGCCGTTGAGCAGCACATGGCGGCTGATGACGCTGTCCTCGCCGATGGCGATCAGGTCGGTGCAGATGGGCATCGTCGGCGTGACGACCAGCGCGCGCAAGCTGATGCGGGCGCCGAGGGCCCTCAGGTAGAGCGTGTACAGGGGCGTGCCGGCAAAGATCTGCATCGGGTTGAAGCGCATCAACTGCCGCACCACCCAGAAACACCAGTAGCGCAGGCCCCAGGCCGGGAACTCGCCCGCGGTCCAGCGGCCGATGAGCAGCCATTTCAGTGCCACGGGCACCAGCACGGTCAGCCCCCAGGTGGCGCCGCCGACCGCGACGGCGCGCCCGTAGGCGGCGAGCGGGCTGGTGGTGGCCATCAGCCAGTCGAAGCCGCGCAGGTACACGTCGAACTGCAGCCAGCTGTACACCAGCACGGCGAGCACCTGCGCCAACCCGCAGACCAGGTAGACCGCGGTGCTCGCCTGGTGCGGCGGGCGTGGCGCAATGGCGGTGGTGGTGCTCGCCGCTGCCGGGGTGGTGCTGGCGAGATGGGTGGCCAGGGTGCGCACGGTCGGGTGCGCGTAGATCAGCTTCATCGACAGGTCGTGGCGGCCGAGCCGTTCGCGCAGGCGGGCGCTGAAATGCGCCAACAGCAGCGAACTGGTGCCCAGATCCTGGAAGAAGTTGTCTTCGACCGACACGGCAGGCAGCTTCAGCATCCCCGCCAGCGTCTCGGCGATCGCCGTTTCCAGCGGGCCTTCGGGCGGCACGGCGGTATGGTCCGCGCGGTGCAGCCGGCCGCGGCTGGGCGGGGGCAGGGCCTTGCGGTCGGTCTTGTCGCTGGCGAGCATGGGCATGTGCGCCAGGTGCTCGTAGTAGACCGGCACCATGTAGCTGGGCAACTGCGTCCGCAGCGCCTCGGCCAGGGCTTCGCTGCCGGGGGCTTCGTGGTCGGGCCGCACGGTGTAGTAGGCGACCAGCTCGACCACGCCGGGCGCGGATTCATGCGTGTGGACGATGGCCTGCTGCACGGCCGGCACCTGCATCAGCACCGACTCGATCTCGGCCAGCTCGATGCGGTAGCCGCGGATCTTGACCTGCGTGTCGATGCGGCCGAGGTACTCGACCTGGCCGTTTTCGCGGATGCGGCCCAGATCGCCGGTGCGGTAGAGGCGGCCGGAGGTGTTGTGTTCGATCCCCAGGAAATCGGGGATGAAGGCTTTGGCGGTCTGGTCGGCGCGGTTCAGGTAGCCCACGGCGACGCCGACGCCCGCAATGCCGATTTCGCCGATCTCGCCCGCAGCCAGCGCACGCGGCGTGTCCGGATCGAGGATGACGATCGCGTAGGTGGGCAGTGGCCGGCCGATGGTGACGGGCTCGTCCGGGTGCAGCTCGGCCAGCGTGGCAGTGACGGTGGTTTCGGTCGGGCCGTAGGCGTTGAGCATGCGGCGCTGCGGTCCGGCCCAGCGGGTGACGAGGTCGCGCGGACAGGCCTCGCCGGAGACGATCAGCAGGCGCAGATCGGGCAGGTCCTGCTCGATCGTGGCCAGCAGCGTCGGCACGCAGCACAGCGCCGTGATCTGGCGCGACTGCAGGAACTGCCAGAGGTCGTGGCCGAGCAGGCTGCTGCCGCTCTGGTTGGGGAAGAGGGTGGCGCCGACCAGCAGCGGCACCCAGGTTTCCTCGACCGCGAAGTCGAAGGCCAGCGTCAGGCCCTGGTAGACCCGGTCGGTGTCGCGGTAGCCGTAGGTCTCGACGGCCACCCGCACGAAGTTGCAGATGGCGTTGTGGTCGATCGGCACGCCCTTGGGTCGCCCGGTCGAGCCGGAGGTGTAGATGACGTAGCAGAGTGCGCTGTCGATGCCACCAGCCGCCTGCAGCTCCTGCAGCGTGAGCCGGGCGTCGGGCTGGCGGTCGATCGCGGCGTCGAGTTCGTCGATGGCGAGCATCGTCGGCACCACGCCCTCGGCCAGTCCCCGGTAGTGCGCCACGCTCAGCAGCACGCGGGCCTGCGCGTCCTCGCAGATGAAGGCCATGCGGTCGGCCGGGAAACCAGGATCCAGCGGCACATAGGCGGCGTGGAGCTTGAGCACCGCCAGCACCGCGATGTGGCTGTGGACCGTCTTGTCGAACAGCAGCGCCACGCGGTCGCCCGGACGCAACCCGGTGGCGAGCAGGTGGCGGGCGAGCTGGTTGGCGCGGGCGTCGAGCTGGGCGTAGGTGAGCACCGCGTCGTCGCTGTGGACGGCGATCTTGTCGGCGCGGCCTTCGCGGGCGAGGGCGTCGCAGCGGGCTTCGAAGAGGTGGTGCAGGCGTTCGCCGGCTTGCCAGCGCACGCGGTGGTCGGCGTGCGGCAACCGCAGGATGTGCGCCTGCGGGTCAGGGATCAGGTCCATCGGTCAGGCCGCGGTGAGCAGGTCGATTGCAGTGGCGGCCAGGGTCGCTGCGTGGAGGATGTCGAGGCCCTGGGTCAGGAGTTCGATCGGGATGTTGAGTGGCGCGAGGATCTTGACCACCTGGTCGTGCGCTCCGGAGGTCTCGACCACCAGCCCTTGCGCAAAGCACTCCGTGCAGATCCGGGCGGCCAGTTCGCCCGTGCCGACATCGAGGCCCTGCATCATGCCGCGCCCCTTGAGTACCGAGCCAGGGACGAGCCGGGACATCTGTTCCAGCCGCTGCGTGACGAGTGCGGCGCGCTGGGCGGTGCCGGTCTGGAAGTCCGGGGTGCGCCAGTATTTCTCGATCGCCACCCGCGCTGTCACGAAGGCGTGCGTGTTGCCGCGGAAGGTGCCGTTGTGTTCGGCGGGCAGCCAGCGGTCGTGCTCGGGCTTGACCAGCACCAGCGCCATCGGCAGCCCGAAGCCGGAGATCGACTTGGACAGCGCGACCAGATCCGGCACCACGCCCATGCCCTCGAAGCTGAAGAAGCTGCCGGTGCGGCCACAGCCGGCCTGCACGTCATCGACGATGAGCAGCGCGCCATGGCGCTTGGCAATGGCGGCCACATGGGAGACCCAGCCAGCCGATGCGACATTGAGGCCACCTTCGCCCTGCACAGTCTCCAGCAGGATCGCCGCTGGCAGGTCCACGCCGCTCGACGGGTCGTCCAGCATGCGCTCCAGCAGGTCGGCGGTGTCGGTGTGTGCGCCCATGTAGGCGTCGTAGGGCGCGCGGGTGACGCCGGACAGCGGTGCGCCCATGCGGTTGTAGCGGCTGCCGGTGGCGGCCAGTGCGCCCAGCGTGACGCCGTGGTAGCCGTTGGTGAAGGCGATGACGTTGTGGCGCCCGGTGACCTTGCGCGCCAGTTTCATCGCGGCTTCGACCGCGTTCGTGCCGGTCGGGCCGGTGAACTGCACGCGGTGGGACAAGCCACGGGGGCGAAGAATGTCGCGCTCGAAGGTGTCCAGGAAGGCCCGCTTGGCGTCGGTGTGCAGGTCCAGCCCCATGGCAATGCCGTTGCCCTGGATGTGGGCAATCAGGGCCGCGGCCATGTCCGGATCGTTGTGCCCATAGTTCAGCGCGGCGCAGCCGGCGAGAAAATCGATGTACGCCCGCCCCGCGGTGTCCCGCAGCAGGCTGCCGCTGGCCGTGGCAAAGACGGCATCGAAGCGGCGGCAGTAGCTGCGCGCTTCGGATTCACGGCGCAGGAAGACGGATCGTTCGTCCGTTGTGGACATGTCGGGGCTCCCAAGACCATCGGATAAGTCCGGCTCGTTGCCAAGTCTGGACACAGAACCGTGTCCAACGTGGCAGTGTGCCATTCGGTTCACCGCGCTGCAGCCTTCGTCCGGTCTCGCCCGGGAACTCGGCTGATTGTCTGGATCCACTCAGCGATCCGGTTCAGGGCCAGCACGTCGTCCACGGCGCCCAGTCGGATCGCTTCGGCTGGCATGCCGAAGACGATGCTGGTCGCCTCGTCCTGCGCCGCGGTCCAGGCGCCCGCCTCGTGCATTTCCCGCAGCCCGCGTGCACCGTCGCCGCCCATGCCGGTCATGATGATGCCGAGCGCATGGCGGCCGGCGCAGCGCGCCACCGACGAAAACAGCACGTCCACCGACGGCCGGTGGTGGTTGACCGGCGGGCCTTCGCGCACCTCCACGGCGAAATGCCCGCCATGTCGGCGCAGGCTCATCTGCTTGCCACCAGGTGCGATGAGCACACGCCCGTCGAGCACGGCATCGCCATCGCGCGCTTCCAGCACCTCCAGCGCGTACTGGCTGTTCAGCCGCGCGGCGAACGAGGCAGTGAACTTCTCCGGCATGTGCTGCACGAGCACGATGCCCGGCGTGTCCGGCCCGAGCTGGCGGAGCACGGCCTCGATGGACTGCACCCCCCCCGTGGAGATGCCGATGGCGACAACCCGCGTGGACGGTCGACCGGTGCTGCTGCCCAAGGCCGGGCGACGCACGCCAGCAGTGGTTGGACCGGTACATGACGGCGATGGTTGCGGTGGCGGTGTGCGTGCGGCCTGGCGCACGGCGGCGACCAGGGCGTCCGGCGAATCGCGGTTGACGAAGAGGGTTGCGCCCGCCGCCAGGGCCTGCTGGACAGTCGGGTCGACGCGCGTCAGCGAGGTGGCGCAGAGCACCACCGGCGTGGGCCGCTCCTCGGTCAGCCGCTTCAGGAAGCTCCGCACCTCCAGGCGTGGCCAGTCGATGTCCAGCACGATGGCATCCGGCCAGCGCGCCTGCAGCTTTGGCCATGCGAAACCTGGATCGGCGGCGGTGCCGGTGATGTCGAAGCCCGCGGCGGCGAGCGTCTGGTGCAGGTGCAGCCGCCCGACGGCGGCCGGGTCGATGAGGAACAGTTGCTGTGCCACGCGATCAGTGCTCGATCGGATCAGGCGTGGCGGTAGACGGCAGGGGCCACACCGACAGTCGGAATCCCGAGGTTGGCGATGGATTCGGCGTGCCCGGTAAACAACAGTCCGGCCGGCTTGAGCCGCGTCAGCACCCGCTTGACGATGTCGGCCTTGCCGGGGTTGTCGAAGTAGATGAGCACATTGCGCAGGAAGACGAGGTCGAACTGACCGATCTCGGGCAGCGTGCGGGTCAGGTTGGCACACTCGAAGCGCACCAGCTGACGCAGCTCCGGCGCCACCATCAGCTTGCCCAGGTTGTCTCCCTGGCCTTTCAGGCACCAGCGCTTGAGCAACGGCGTGGGGGTCAGCCGGGCGCGCTCGATGGGGTAGAGGCCGCGCCGGGCGGTGTCCACCATCGCGGTGGACAGGTCGGTGCCCACCACCTGCCAGCCCTTCAGCCCGAAGTGTTCACCGAGCACCATGGCGATGCTGTAGGCCTCCTCGCCCGATGAGCTGGCCGCGCTCCAGACCCGGAAGTCGCCTGCCGCCGCGCTGGCCCGGCGCTCCGACAGCAGACGCCGCAGGTGGTCGAAATGCTGTGGCTCGCGGAAGAAGTAGGTCTCGTTGGTGGTCAGCTTGTCGACCACCTTGACCATCTCCTGTGCGTCGCCTTCGCGCATCAGCAGGTCGACGTAGGCATCGACATCGCGCATGCCGCGGGCTTGCGCGAGCTTCTGCAGACGGCCGGCAACGAGCGCCTGCTTGGCGTCGGACAGCTGGATACCGGAGACCTGGCGGAACATGGTGGTCACGGCCTGGAAAGAGTTCTTGGAAAGCATGGTCAGGGTCGCCTCTGGTCGCCTGTGGTCGTGGAGCACGTTCGAGACGTTCAGAACGCGCTGAACTGGGTTTCATCCAGCGAGGAGTGGCGCCCGGATGGAAGGTGAAGATGCGCAGGGCGCAGCGCACGCGTGGCCGCACCGCCCTGGACGCTGCGCAGCCCGTTGGCACCAGGCTGCAGCTCGGACTGGGTGAGGCGGAAGCTGGTCATCATGTCCGTCAGTGCCAAGGCCTGACCGGACAGTTCTTCGGCGGTGGCCGACAGCTGTTCAGACGCGGCGGCGTTCTGCTGGGTCGTGTTGTTCAGGAGGTTCATGGCGGTCGTGATCTGCTGGACGCTCTGGGCTTGTTCGCCCGAAGCGGTCGAGATGTCCTGCACGAGCTGGCTGGTGCGCGCGATGCGCGGCACCATGCGCGAGAGCACCGCCCCGGCCAGCTCGGCCAGCTTGACGCTGGAGCCGGCGAGCTGGCCGATCTCCTGCGCAGCAATCTGACTGCGTTCGGCGAGCTTGCGTACCTCGGCTGCGACCACCGCGAAGCCCTTGCCGTGTTCGCCCGCCCGGGCCGCCTCAATGGCCGCGTTGAGCGCCAGCAGATTGGTCTGGTAGGCGATGTCATCGATGATCGAGATCTTCGCCGCGATCGAGGTCATGGCCTCGGCTGTGCGGGTGACGGCGTTGCCACCGTCCTGCGCTTCGCGGGCGGCCTCGGCGGCCATGGCGTTGGTGGTGCCGGCGTTGGTCGAGTTCAGGCGGATCGAGCCGGCCATCTGCAGCAGCGAGGCAGTGGTCTCTTCGACGCTCGCGGCCTGTTCCGAGGCCGAATGCGACAGGATCTGGGAGGTACTGGAGACCTGGTGCGCCGCGACGCTGAGCGCCTGGGCGGCCAGACTCACGTCCGCCAGCGTGGAGGCCAGGCGCATCACGGTGGTGTTGACGGCGCGTTGCAGGTCGGCAAACGCGCCCTGGTAGTGGCCGTCCACCTGCCGGGTCAGGTCGCCCTTTTCTACGCCTGCCATCGTCGCGCGGACGGCATTCAGCGGGGTGACGATGGCGTCGAGTGTCTGGTTGATGCCCTCGACGATGCGGCGGAAGTCGCCCTCGTGGCGGCGGACGTCGGCCCGTGCGTCGAGCTGGCCGGCCACCGCGGCACGCACCAGGCCATCCGTGTCGGCAACCAGCGCCTGGAGATGCGAGCGGACCTGCTCGATCGCGTGGTTGATGAACGCCTTCTGTCCAGGCAGCGGTGCCAGCGGTGCGTCGAACTGGCCGCGCCCGAAGGCACTGATGACGTCCAGTGCCTGCCGCTGCACCTGGATGTGGTCGCGCACGGTGGCGTTCACCAGCTCGGCCACGTGCCGGTATTCGCCCTGGAAGGGGGCCGGGTCGATGAAGGTGTCGATCTCGCCCCGGGCGTGGGCGTCCGAGAGTCGGCGCAGCTCGGTCAGCATGGCGCGCATCGTCAAGCGGACGGACTCGAAGGAGCGGGCGATGCCGGCGAGTTCGTCCCGGCCGGCAACGGTCTGCCCGTCGCCCAGCTCGCCACGTGCGGCAGCGGCGGCCTGTTCGCTGATGCGCTGGGCCGTGTGTCCCATCGAGCGCGCGATGCCTGCCGACAGGTACAGGGCCAGCAGCACCCCGGTGGCGGCTGCCGCGACCTTCAGGTTGCGCAAGTTGGCCAGTTTCTCCTGGCGCTCGGCAAGCAGCGCTTGCAGCCGGTGGATGGCGAGGTTGTGGAAGGCATCGACCTGATCCAGCGCCTCGGTTCCGCTGCGCATCAGGGCCAGCGGGTCACCGCGCAGGGCGCCAGGGCTGGCGGTGAGCGCGTCGACCTGCGCCAGATAGCGGCCAACGGCAACGCTGGCCTCTTTCCAGCCCGTGGGCGCCTTCTCGCCCGCGCGTTCCAGGGCATCAATCCGGGCCTGCACGTCGATCTGGCTTTCTTCGAGCTGGCGCCGCGCCAGCGCGAGCCCTGCCGCATCGACTGGCTGCCAGCTGCCACGCGCCAGCGCCTGCACCGCCATGTCGCGTACCTGCGCCAGCGCCTGGACATGGCGTGTCATCCGATCAAAGGTCAGATCCATCAGCACAAAGGTCGGGGCTTCCGGGTCGAGCATCAGGCCGCTCCTCTCGGCCACGAGATGGACCAGGGCCTGCGTTTCGTGGACCAGTCGGTCGTGCCGGTGGGCGAGGTTGTCGGCCGGCTCGCCATCGCGTGTGTAACGCAGGATGCTGTCGTGCAAACGGGTCCACGGTCCGCTCAGCTGCAGTCCGGAGGATTGCAGCTGAGCGTCGACGGACGCCAGCGCCTTGTGCAGCGCCTGGCGGGTCTCCTCCTGCGCGGTGCGGGCGGCGGGCAGGGTGGCGGCCAGCGTCTGCTCACTGTGGAAGCGCAGCAGCAGCAGGGCGACATCCATCGTCTCGTGCGCCACCGGCACGCCAGACAGCTCGGCCCGCGTGAACTCGACAGCCGCGTTTTCCTGGCGGACCAGCGTGACCACCAGCAGGACCAGCGGCACCAGCAGCACGGCGACGATCAGGCCAAGCTTGACCCCCATGCGAAGCTGCCGCGTCAGCGCGGTCACGGGGGCAAAGAGCAGTGACAGCGGCGAGATCCGGGCGGTGGTCATGGGCATTCCGATGCGGGACGGGACAGTCGTGGGGAATCGGTGTGCAGGCGGGCCAGCGCGGGCACGTCAAGGACGAGCGCTACCTCACCGTTGCCGAGGATGGTCGATCCCGCGACGCAGGGCAGCTGCTGGAACAGCGGCCCCAGCGGTTTGATGACGGTCTGGTGTTCGCCCAGCAGGCGGTCCACCAGCAGGCCGATCCGGCCCGTGCTGCCTCGAACGACCACCAGGCTCTGCCTTGCCGGGCGCTCGCCGCCGTGGCCGAAGCACACGCGCAGGTCCAGGTAGGGCAGCACCTGGCCACGCAGGTCGAGGCAGCCACTCTCGGCGCGCGGACCGGAGTGCAGGCGGCTGGACAGGGCTGGCGGCGTCTCGATGCACTCGGTGACGATGTCCAGCGGCAGCACGTAGCCGACGTCGGCCACCCGGGTCAGGAAGCCGTCGATGATGGCCAGCGTCAGCGGTAGCCGGATCTGCACCCGCGTACCTTCGCCGGGTGTGCTGTGCAGCAGGATCTGCCCGCGCAGCGACTCCACCTGCCGGCGCACCACGTCCATGCCCACGCCGCGGCCGGACAGGTCGGTGACCTGTTCGGCGGTGGAAAAACCGGGTTCGAAGAGCAATGCGTGCACCTGCGCGTCGTCGAGCGAGGCGCCGGGCGCGACGAGTCCGCGCGCGACAGCCTTGGCGAGGATGCGTGCACGGTCCAGGCCACGGCCGTCGTCAGAGACCTCGATCACCACGCTGCCCGCTTCCTGGCGTGCCTGCAGGCGCAGCAGTCCGCGTGCGGGCTTGCCGCGTTCGGCGCGCTCCGCGGGGGGTTCCAGCCCGTGGTCCAGACTGTTGCGGACCAGGTGCATCAGCGGGTCGGCGATGGCGTCGACCATGATCCGGTCGAGTTCGGTGTCACCGCCGAGAATCTGCAGCGTGACCTCCTTGCCCAGTGCCTTGCCGACATCGCGCACCACGCGCTGGAAGCGGCTGAAGGTCTGGCCGACCGGCACCATGCGCAGCGCCAGCGCACCGTCGCGCGCGGACTGGACCAGCTCGTGCACCCGCTGGCTTGCCTCGATGCAAGCTGGCGCGTGCGCCTCGCGGGCGGCACTGGTGGCACCGGAGCCCGCGATCACCAGCTGGCCGATCAGGTCCACCAGCCGATCGAGCTTGTCGGCGCGAACGCGGATGAAGCGGCCTTCGTCCAGTGGGCGCTGTGCCGGCACGGGCGGGTCGTTCCTGGGCGTCGGCGCAGGCGGCGAGATCAGCTGCAGCGTCAGCGTGCAGTCGTCCTGCAGGAAATCGAACACGGCCACGATCGCCGAGCGCGTGGCGGCGGTTTCCAGCGTGATCTCGAAGTCGAGCCAGCAGGCCTCGGGGTCGAGCGCCTGCAGCGCGGGCAGCCGGGTGTCGCGGGTGAAGATCGCACGCACGGTGCCCAGCGTGTCCAGATAGCGGATGAAGGACAGCGGGTCGAGCCCGTTGCGCAGCGCGTCGGCACCCATCTGAAGCTTGATCTGCCAGAGGCCGGTGACAGGCGTCTCGGGTTTGTCCGGCGGGTACTGCAGCGCGGCGACCCGCACCGCCAGCGCGTCGCCTCCGCGCAGCAACTCGGCCATCGTCGCATCGGTGAGCGCCTGGCCGCCATCGCGCAGGGCGTCGAGCGTGCCTTCGAGCGTGTGGGTCAGGCGCACCAGCGCATCGAGGCCGAACATGCCAGCCGCACCCTTGAGCGTGTGTGCAGCCCGGAAGGCCTCGTGCACGGCTTCGCGGTCGTCCGGATCCTGCTCCATGCGCAGCAGGCCCTGCTCCAGCTGGCGCAGGGTGTCGAGCGCCTCGTCCATGAAGCCAGCGCGTGCAGCGGCGATGATCTCGTCGTCGGCGTTCATGTCAATCCACGGGGGTATCGGTACGCTGGCGCTCGCGCTGGACTGTGTCGATGTCGGTGTTCAGCCGCTGCAGCCAGCCTGCGGCAGTGCCTGCCATCGGATCGTCGGCGCCCAGCAGCCAGTGGCGCAGGCGCTGCATGTCCTGCTGGAGACCTTCCATGGCCGGGGCCGTCCGGTCAAAGTTCTTCAGATCAACCCGCAGCGTGTGCATCTCGCCCTGCAGTTGCTGGCACTGCTCGTACAGCTCGCGCGCGTTACGCCGCACATCGCCGACCTCCTCGGCCACCCCGTGCACCACGCGGCGGGCATGCTCCTCGGCCAGGGCGCTGATGTCGTGCTCGCTGGCTGCGGGGTCCACATCGTCGCGCCCGGCACGCTGCACCACGGCGTCCAGCGGTGCCTGCATCTGGTCCACCTGGCGTGCGATGCGTGTACCCGCCTGGCGGGATTGGGCGGCGAGCTGCCGCACTTCCTGTGCGACCACTGCGAAGCCGCCACCGCGTTCACCGGCCCGGGTGGCTTCGACGGAGGCGTTCAGCGCCAGCAGGTGGGTGGCGCGGCTGATGGTCTGCACCTCGCGGGCGAGGGCGTTCAGCTCCTCCAGCGCTTGTGTCATGGCACGCGCGAAGTCGAGCGTGTCGTGGCGCAGGCGGGCGGTCGAGCGGCTGTGGTGGAGCAGCGTGTCGAGCGCCTTGCGGTGGCGCTCCATCAGTTCGTCGGTGAGCGGGGCGGCCGTGGACGCGGTTGCGTGCAGGTTCAGCGTCGATTCCAGCTGCTGACCGATGTGGACGATGCGGGCGTCGAGTTGCCGCCGGTGCTGGTGCGTGCTGCGCTGGGTGTTGCCGAGCATCTGTTGCCAGCGCGACACCACCGGTTCGGCCAGGCGCGACACCGCCCGGTTCCGGGTGGTGTCTGCGTCTGCGCCAGGCCGACTGGCCAATCCGCGCTGGCCTGCCAGCCAGGCCCCGAGCATTCCCAGCACCACCACGGCCGTGGCCGCTCCGGCCCAGCCGCCCAACTGCAGTCCGGCGGCACCCGCCACCGCAGTTGCCGCCGTGGCCACGGCCGACTGCAGACGCCCGGCTCCGGCCGAGTCGTGCAGCCGGGCAGCGGAGGCGGGGCGGTGCGAAGAAATGGGAGGCATGCGGGTTCTCGGGACGGCAGGATGTGTCGTCGAGTGTCGGAAATTCCCTGCAGCGACCAGCCGCGGATAAGGCGGTGATGCCGCGCCTTCTTCGGCCGTCACCGGGCGGAGCGCTGCCTATCATCCAGCGAAGAGCGATGCTGCCGATAAGGCCGTCAGCGCATGCCCCGACGGGGCATCGACCGGTAGACGACGACGCATGAGAGGAATGGGATGGCCGCCGACGAAGTGACAGGCTCGACCGACCGCATCGGGGGCGGTGTGCCACATGCCGCGCGACAGTGGTGGACGCAGCAGCTGGCCGTGGCCCGTGCGCTGCTTCTGACCCTGTGGGGACACCACGGCATCTGGTCGCTGGGCATCGGGCTGTTGCGCAACCTGCGCATGGCCCACAAGACCGCCCTCGTGGCGCTGGCGTTGATGCTGCCAGGCGGGCTGCTGATCCACGACACGCTGGAGCTGTGGCGGGAGCGGCACGTGCTCCACCAGGGTTCTGTGGGCAGCTTTGCCCAGTACCAGGCGCTCACGGAGCTGAACATCACGCTGGATGCCTTGTTCTGGCAGATGCTGCGCCGGGAGCAGCGCCTGCCTGCGGAACGCCTGCCGTTGCTGCGCATTCAGGAAGCGGTGCAGTACAAGGCGCTGGCGGGCATGCTGGATGCGGAATTCGGCTCGGGGGCCGCTTCCGCGATCGAGCGCAGCGCACGCAAACTGGCCACCAGCCGCGACAGCATGCTGGCGCATCTGGACGACGATTCGCCGTCTGCTGTGCCGGGCACGCCCTCGCCGCGCTGGGTGGCGGTCATCGCCTATGGTCGGGATCTGCAGGCACTGCGGTCGACGCTGTCGAATGACCGTGCGCTGGTGCTGGACGGCGATGTCGGTGTCAAGGTACTGCGCACCGGACTGGCCGATCCGCAGTTCCAGCTCATGGCCAACCTCAGCCGCATCGGACGGATCGGCCAGCGTCTGTATGTGGACGGGGCGCACGACATGAAGCTCCGTGACGTCAGCTTGCTGATGGTCAAGTCGGAGCTGTTGCTCGACCAGGCGCAACCGATGTTCGATCAGGTGCGCAGTCAGCAGCTGGTCGACCCTGTCGAAGCCGAGCGGTTGATGGTGCGTATCCAGGGCTTTCTCCGGACAACCGAGAAGCTGTTGCGCATCGCCGCAATGGCGCCCGGCAGCGAGCTGGCCCTGCGCAGCGAGATCGACGCCAGCGCCTTTGCATTGAAGGTCTCGGACGCGGTCGACGCCAGCGCGCGGCTGCAGACGCTGGCGCTCACCGCGATGGGTGAACGTGTGCAGGCCGATCACTCCGCCTACACCACGCGCCTGGTCCGGCGCAGTGCCACCTTTGTGCTGCTGACCTTGTGCGGGCTGTACCTGATGGTGTGTCTGCACCGTGTGATGGCGGGCGGACTGGCCACGCTCTGCCAGCACCTGGAGCACATCGGCAGCGGCAACCTGTCCACCCGGTCGCGCGGTTGGGGGCAGGACGAGATCGGCCAGGCGCTGAACATCGTCGGCCGTTCGGCCACCGGCATGGCGCGGATCTTTGCCACGCTTGACCGCGGTGTGACCGCCATGGCGCACCAGACCGCCGAGCTGGCGGCCCGCCAGGCCGCCCTGCGGGACAGCCGTGGTCAGAGTCGCCAAGGCTTCGAGGAAGGCTCTCAGCTCGTCCGGGCGTTCGACACGGCGCTCGGGCAATGCACCGAGCAGGTCGCGGACGCGGCCGAGCAGGTGCGCGGACTGCACGTCGACGCCCAGCACAGCCGCCAGGCGGTGTCCGGTCTGGGTGAACGCATGGCGCAGATGCAGGCGCGCAGCCGCGAGATCACGCGTGTCATCGGGCTGGTCGAGACGGTGGCATTCCAGACCAAGCTGCTGTCGCTGAACGCTTCGGTCGAAGCGGCCCGCGCCGGCAGCGCCGGACGTGGCTTCGCGGTGGTGGCGCAGGAAGTGCGTGCGCTGGCGCAGCGCAGCGAAGACGCGGCCCGCACCATCCGCGGCATCGTCGGCCATTCGGTCGCGGAGATCGACGAAGGCCGGCAGATGAGTGACCGCGCCTGCCTCGCCGTGCGGCGCACCGCAGAGGGCTGCCAGGCACTCGACGTCCACATGGGGGTGCTGCTGCAGCTGACACGCGCCAGCCACCAGCAGTCGATGCGGGTGCGCGAGCTCACCCGCGACGTGGTGCCGGCCACGGTCGAGCAGGACCACCTCGTGCAGCAGCTCGCCGACGCCTGCGATGCCCTGCGGCAGGAGGGTGATGCCCTGCGCCTGTCGCTCGACCACGTGACGCCCAGGGGCTGACATGACACACGACGACCGAAACCCGCCCGACCGAGCCCCCCAGGCGTTTCTGCTGCGACCAGGCCTGCACCTCATGCGCGCCATGCGCATGCCCGCCAAGATGGGTCTGGTGGGGGCGATGCTGGCGATACCGCTGTTCCTGCTGCTGGCGCTGGCGATGCTTCAGGCGCGCGACGACATGGCCGTCGCCCGGGCGGAGCGCGAAGGCGCCGTGCTGGCGCAGCAGGTGACCGAGCTGGCGCTGCTGGTCCAGACGCACCGCAGCGTGTCCAACCAGGTGGCGGCCGGCGCAGTGGCGCTGACGCCCGCGCGCGATGCCCTGCGGGCCAAGCTGCGCCAGGCGGTGCAGCGCACGGACGAGGTCCTGGCGCAGACGACGACCTTTGCCCTGGATGACCTCTGGCCAGCCGAGCGTGCCCGGCTGGTGGCGCTGGCCGATGGACACCTGTCCGAGCGCCGCACCGAGGCGATGGCCGAACAGGGGGTGCAGGCCGAACGCCTGCGCCACCTGCTGAAGCTGATCGGCGAGCGTTCGCAGCTGCTGTTCGACCCGCGCGCAGACACTTATTTCATGATGGATCTGGGCATCGAACGGATGCTGCCGTGGATGGATGCGATCGGGCGGCTCGATGTGCAGGGTGGCGAGCTGTTGCTGCGCGATTCGTCGGTTCGCGAGCGCACGATCATGCTCAACCTCGCCGATGACGCACAGCGCTCGGCCGAGGACGTGGTGCTGCAGTTGCAGGCACTCGCCCGCACCGGCGTCGAGATTTCCGAGGGAGTGCGTCCGGCGTCCGATGCCACCGGGCGCATGCTGTCCCTGACCCGTGCCAACTTCGAACCCGAGGCCGTCAGCGCAGAAGCCGCGCCCTACCACGCGGCGGGCATGGAGGCCTTGCAGGCGCTGTGGCGCTTTGACGAGGAGCTTTGGGTCCAGCTCGACTTGCGGCTCGACCAGCGCATCCAGGGCCTGCAGCAGCGGCTGTGGGGACAGGGGCTGGCGGTGGCACTGGGCCTGCTCGGTGTGCTCTATCTTGGCCTGAGCTTCTACACCAGCTTCATGGGATCGCTGCGGCAGGTGATGGCCAGTCTGGTGGCGGTGACCAACGGCGATCTGTCGATGCAGGTGCGCATCGAGGGCCGGGACGAGCTGGCCGCGGTCGGCGTCGAGCTGGAGCGCATGAGCGAGCGGCTGTCGTCGCTGGTCGGCGAGATCCGGGGCAGCGCGGTCGGGGTGGACCGGGCGGGTGCCTCGGTGGCAGGCGACGGGCGGGCCTTGTCGCAGCGCACCGATACGCAGGCCAGCAGCCTGCGGCGCACCCTGCTGACGGTGCAGCAGCTCAGCCAGGCCGTGGGCAACAACACCGCCGCGGCCGACGCACTGCAGCGGCTGACCGCACACCTGCGTGACGACGCCGCGCTCGGCAGTGCGGCGATGGCCGAGTCCATCCAGGTCATGCACACGCTGGAGCAGAGCGTGAACCGGGTCGCAGAGGTCAACGCGGTCATCGACGACATCGCGTTCCAGACCAATCTGCTGGCCATCAACGCCTCGATCGAGGCCGCACGGGCAGGCGAGGCGGGCAAGGGGTTTTCGGTCGTGGCCGGCGAGATCCGGCAGTTGGCCAACCGCTGCGGCGATGCGGCGGCCGAAGTGCGCGGCCTGATCGAATCCACCACCGAGCAGACCGGCCATTCGCTGCGGTCCATCGAAGACGCGGGCGCGCGCCTGACTTCGGTCATCAGCGGGGTGGACGACATCTCCACGCGACTGACCGGCATCACCGCCGCCAGCCAGGCCCAGAACTGTGCGCTGGAGCAGGTCAGCACCAGCGTGAATGAACTCGACGCCATCACGCGCCAGAACGTGGACATGGTCGAGCAATCGTCGGTCTCTGCCGAATCGCTGGCGACGCAGGCCGCGTCGCTGCGCACATCGGTGGCCGCGATCAAGTTGCGGCAGGTGGTTCAGCCGGCCGAGACCACCAGCATCTGAACCCGCATCTGGCCCTGCCAGGTATCCAGCGCCAGCCGGTAGGCCAGCCGCACCCGCTCGCCCACCGGCTCGATCTGCCCGAACCAGATGGCATCGCGCACCTGCCCGTGCAGCCGCACGCTGAGCTTCAGGTGCTTCTCGCCGACCAGTTTCTGCCGCAGCACCTCCACCTCGTCGGCGAACAGCGGTGCCTCGAACGCCTGTCCCCAGACCTGCTGATCCAGCAGCCCGACCGTGGCGGCGTCGAACCAGCGCGGATCGAGCGGCCCGTCGGTCGCCAGCCGGTGGTCGAGCGTCGCGGCGTCCAGCCCTTCCTCGGCGACCGCCCTGAGCGCCTCGGCGAAGGTGCCGAAGTGGTCGGCCTCGATCGTGCAGCCGGCCGCCATCGAGTGCCCGCCGAAGCGCCGCAGCAAGCCCGGATGCCGCTTGGTCACGAGGTCCAGCGCATCGCGCAGATGAAAACCGGGGATCGACCGGCCTGAGCCTTTCAGTAGTCCGTCCGCCCCCGCCGCGAACACGAAGGTCGGGCGGTGCAACCGGTCCTTCAGCCGCCCGGCGACGATGCCGACCACGCCTTCGTGGAACTCGGGATCGAACAGCACCACCGCGGCCGGCGGTTCCCCCTTCGGCATCAGCGACTCCAGCAGCACCTCCGCCTGCTCGCGCATCCCGGCCTCGACCTCGCGCCGCTCGCGGTTGATGCTGTCGAGCAGGCGGGCGAGTTCTGCGGCCTGGGTCGGGTCGTCGGTGAGCAGGCAGGTGATGCCGATCGTCATGTCCGCCAGCCGCCCGGCCGCGTTCAGCCGGGGCCCAAGCGAGAAGCCGAAATCGGTGGCGCTCGCCCGCTGCGGATCACGCCCGGCGGCTGCGAACAGCGCGGCCACGCCGGTCTGCATGCGCCCGGCGCGGATGCGCTTCAGGCCCTGCGCGACGAGGCGGCGGTTGTTGGCGTCGAGCTTCACCACGTCGGCGACCGTGCCGAGCGCGACCAGATCGAGCAGGGCATCGAGACGCGGCTGGTTCGCTGCATCGAATCGCCCGCGCTGGCGCAGCTCGGCCCGCAGCGCCAGCAGCACATAGAACATCACGCCGACCCCGGCAATCGCCTTGCTCTCGAACGTGCAGGCCGGCTGGTTCGGGTTGACGATCACGTCGGCGTCGGGCAGCGTCGGCTCGCCGTGTTCGTCCACGGCGGGCAGGTGGTGGTCGGTCACCAGCACGCGGATGCCGAGCGCGTGTGCCCGGTCCACGCCGGCATGGCCCGCGATGCCGTTGTCCACCGTGACCAGCAGGGCGGGGCGGTGCTCCATCGCCAGATCGACGATGGTCGGCGTGAGGCCGTAGCCGTGGATGGCGCGGTCGGGCACGACGTAGTGCAAGGTGCCCGGCTGCGCGCCCAGCATCGCCAGCCCGCGCAGCGCGACAGCGCAGGCGGTGGCGCCGTCGCAGTCGTAGTCGGCGACGACGACGATGTGGCCGCCCGCATCGAGCGTGTCGGCCAGCAGGCGGGCGGCGGCGTCGGTGCCCGCCATCGCCGAAGGTGGCAGCAGGCGCGACAGGCCGTCGTCGAGTTCATCGGCGCTGCGGATGCCGCGGGCGGCGTAGAGGCGGGCGAGCAGCGGGTGAACGCCGGCCTGCTCCAGCGCCCAGGCGGCGCGGGGCGGCACGTCGCGGATGTCGATCTGGGGAGTGCTCATGGTCGGCTCGCGGTTCGGGTTCAGCTCAAAGGGATTGCAGGACAGCGACGGCACTGACCGGACGGGATCGGCCGAGCAGGCGGCTGAACCAGCCTTGCGGGCGCGGTGTCCATGTCTGTGCCACCCGCTCGCCACACAGCGTCAGCGTGACCCGCTCGCCCGCTTCGGCGCGCTGGCGCCATGCCGCGACCGGCCCCGCATCCAGCGCGTGCCACGCTGCCACCCACTCCGCCCATTCGTTGGCGAGCAGCGGAGCACGCAGGCGCGTCTCGACGGCGAGGTCCGCGATCGGCCGGCGTGCCTGGGCCGGGCCGCAGCCGCTGAGCCAGAACGAATTCACCGTGAGCTGGTGGGTGGCCTCGCGGGCTTCGTTGAGGTCGTGTTCATGCCAGAGCATCTGTGCCTCGACCTGCAGTCGCCGCAGCTTGCGCGTCTGCGGCGCGTCGCTCAGCCACAGGTCGAGGTTGCGGCCGATGGCGCGGTCGAGCGAGGCGGTCGGCAGCTCGGCCAACGCCGGGTGGCGCACATACCAGCGCAGCGGCGCACCCCACTGCAGCGACCAGCCCTCGGCATCGAACGAGGGTTTCAGCAGATCGAACAAGGTGCGCGACTCCGCTTCAGTCAGCGCGAGCGCGGCCGGATCGACCAGGGCGATCTGGTCGCTGCCGACGTGCCAGTGGACCGGCGTGATCAGGCCCCAAGGCGCGCCGCTGGTGTCGTCATCGGCGCGCAGTCCGTCGTCCACCGCACTGGCCGCCGCCCAGGGCCAGCGGCCGTCGGCGCCGTGCCAGCCCTGTGCCTCGGCCAGCACGCGCTCGTGCGGGGCGCTGAGCGTGTACTCGTCGTCGTCGGGCCGTGGTGTCGCGTCGGTCTGCGGCGCGAGTCGGCCGAGCAGGGCGTCGAGGTTCGGCAGGCGCAGGACGTTCAATGCGGCGAGTCCGGCGGCCGAAACGGCGCTGGCGTGGGCAATCAGCAGGTGGGCGGGGGCATGGAGCATGGCGCGCGGATTATCGACCCCGCCGCCTCGGGTAGCATCCGCGCCCATGAACTGGCCCTACGAAGTCCGAATCGGCTGGCGTTACACCCGCGCAGGACGCGCCGGTCGTCGCAACGCCTTCATCTCCTTCATCAGCGGCGTCTCCATGCTGGGCATCGCGCTCGGCGTGGCGGCGCTGATCATCGTGCTCAGCGTGATGAACGGCTTCCAGAAGGAAGTCCGCGACCGCATGCTCAGCGTCATCGCCCACGTCGAGATCTTCGACACCACCGGCAACGGCCTCGACCGCTGGCAGACGCTGGCCGAGGCCGCGCTGAAGAACCCGCAGGTGGCGGCCGCCGCGCCGTTTGTTTCCGCGCAGGCGCTGCTGGCCCGCGGCGAGGACATGCACGGCGTGATGGTCCGCGGCATCTCGCCCGAGGAGGAATCGCACGTCACCCCCCTGGCCGCGCAGCTCAAGGACACCGTGCTGAAGAAGCTGCAGCCGGGCGCCTGGGGCGTGGTGCTGGGGGCGCAACTGGCCCGCTCGATGGGCGTGGTCGAGGGCGATTCGGTCACGCTGGTCACGCCGAGCGGCCAGACGACGCCGGCCGGCGTGGTGCCACGGCTGAAGCAGATGACGGTGGTCGGGGTGTTCAATGCCGGGCACTATGAATACGACAACGGGCTGGTGCTGATGCACATCGACGATGCGGCCCGCCTGTTCCGCACCGGCGGTCCGCAGGGCGTGCAGTTGCGCCTGAAGGACCAGCAGTTGGCCCGCCAGGTCTCGGCCGAGCTGACCGCCACGCTCGGCCCGCAGGTCCAGGTGCGCGACTGGACCCGCACCAACGCCGCCTGGTACGACGCCGTGCAGATCGAGAAACGCATGATGTTCATCATCCTGACGCTCATCGTCGCGGTGGCGGCGTTCAACCTCGTCTCGACGCTGGTGATGACCGTGACCGACAAGCAGGCCGACATCGCCATCCTGCGCACGCTGGGGGCGAGTCCGCGCTCGGTCATGGGCATCTTCATGGTCCAGGGGGCCGCGTCCGGGGTGATGGGTACGCTGGCCGGGCTGGCGCTGGGGCTGGTGATCGCGTTCAACGTCGGGGTGATCGTGCCGGCGCTCGAAAGCCTGTTCAACGCGAGCTTCCTGCCGAGCAGCGTCTACCTGATCTCGCGCATGCCCAGCGATCCGCAGGCCAGCGACATCGTGCCGATCGGCGTGATCTCGCTGGTGCTGGCGTTCGTGGCGACGCTGTATCCGAGCTGGCGCGCCAGCCGTGTCAATCCGGCGGAGGCGCTGCGTTATGAGTGAAGTGAACGTGGCGAACGATGGTTCGGTGATCCTGCAGGCTGCGGGGCTGACCCGGCGCTTCCAGGAGGGTGGCCCGCGCGGGCTGGATGTCACCGTGCTGCACGGTGTCGATCTGGCGATCCGCAAGGGCGAGACGGTGGCGATCATCGGCGCGTCCGGCTCGGGCAAGAGCACGCTGCTGCACCTGCTCGGCGGGCTGGACGCGCCGAACGCTGGGCGCGTGACGCTGGCCGGGCGCGACATGGCGACGATGAACGCCACCGAGCAAGGCCGCTGGCGCAACCAGCACCTCGGTTTCGTCTACCAGTTCCACCACCTGCTGCCCGAGTTCACCGCGATCGACAACGTGGCGATGCCGCTGCTGATGCGCCGCCAGCCGATCGCGCAGGCGCGGGAGCGGGCGGCGCAGCAGTTGCGGCTGATGGGCCTCGGCGAGCGGCTGGAGCACCGGCCAGGTGAACTCTCCGGCGGCGAGCGTCAGCGGGTGGCGATCGCGCGGGCGCTGGTGACGGACCCGGCCTGTGTGCTGGCGGACGAGCCGACCGGCAACCTCGACCGCGAGACGGCCGGCGGTGTCTTCGCGCAGATGCTGGCGCTGGCCCGCGAGCGCGGCACCGCGTTCGTGCTGGTCACGCACGACCCGGAACTCGCCGGGCGCTGTGACCGCATCCTGCGCATCGACAAGGGGCGGATCGTCTGAGGCGGCTCAGGCCCGCTGCGCCAGCAACTGCCGCACGGTCGCCGCCGCCGCTGCGGCGGTGATGCCGAACTTCTCGTACAGCGCATCCGCCGGCCCCGAGGCGCCGAAGCCGGTCATGCCGACGAAGCCGCCCTCGTCGCCGAGGTAGCGGTCCCAGCCGAAGCGCACCGCCGCCTCGATCGCCACCCGCACCGACCCCGGCGCGAGCACCGCCCGGCGGTACTCCGCGTCCTGCGCGTCGAAGCGTTCGCAGCACGGCATTGACACCACGGCCGTCGGCACGCCCTCAGCCTGCAACAGGCCCCGGGCCTTCAAGGCGATGGCGACTTCGGAGCCGGTCGCCAGCAGCGTGGCGGCGCGTGGTCCGCCTTCGGCTTCTGCCAGCACGTAGCCACCGCGGCGGCTGCGGTTGTCGCTGTCGTCGCTTTTGCCTTCACCTTCAGCAGACGGACGGCGCACCGTGGGCAGCGCCTGCCGGGCGAACACCAGGCTGACCGGGCCGCTGCGGTGCTCCAGCGCGACCTCCCAGCACTCGGCGGCCTCCACCGCGTCGGCCGGACGCAGCACCAGCATGTTGGGCATGGCGCGCAGCGAGGCCAGGATTTCCACCGGCTGGTGCGTCGGGCCGTTCTTGCCCACGCCGATCGAGTCGTGGCTGAAGACGAACTTCACCGGCAGGCCCATCAGCGCCGCCATGCGCATCGCCGGCCGCTCGTAGTCGGCGAAGGCGAGGTAGGTGACGGCCAGCGGGACGACGCCGCCGTGGGCCGCCATGCCATTGGCCATTGCCGCCATCAGGTGTTCGCGCACGCCGCAGTGGACGTAGGCGCCGCTCGGGTCGTCGGCGGTGAAGGCGTGCAGGCGCCGCTTGTGGCTGGTGGGCGCTTCCAGGTCCGCGCAGCCGACCATGCGCTCTGGCAGCACGTCGGTCAGCCGGTCGTTGATGTCGGCGGAGATGAGGATGCCGCCGGGGGCATCGTGGATGCGCTGGGCGGCGAGGGCTTCACGCTTGTACGTGTGCAGCGTCTCGCGCCAGCCTGCGGGCAGCTCGCCGGCCAGGATGCGATCGAATTCGGTGCGCTCGGCGGTGGGCAGGGCGGCACGGCGAGTGGTCCAGGCGGCGTGCTCGGAGTGGCTGCGCGTGCCGGCCGTGCGCCAGGCGTGCAGCACCGGCTCGGGTGTCTCGAACGGCGCATGCGGCCAGTCGAGCAACTGCCGGGCGGCGTCGGCGTCTTCGGTGAAGAGCCGCGCACTGTGGCCGCCGCGCTGCCCTTGCAAACGCGCCAGCCCGCGAGCGATCACGGTGCGGCAGGCGAGCAGCGACGGGCGGGGATCGTGCCGTGCCGCCTCCAGCGCGGCGGACACGGCTTCGATGTCGTGGCCGTCCACCTCGGCGACCTGCCAGCCCGCCACGCGGAAGCGTTCGGCCACGTCCTCGCTGATCGACAGCGCCGTGCTGCCGTCGTCGGTGATCTGGTTGTCGTCCCAGAGCAGCGCCAGCCGCCCCAGCCGCAGGTGGCCCGCCAGCGAGATCATCTCCTGCCCGATGCCCTCCTGCAGGCAGCCATCGCCGACGAAAGCGTAGGTGAAATGATCGACCAGCCCCGGGCCGAAGCGGGCGCGCTGCGAGGCTTCGGCGATCGCCATGCCGAAGGCGTTGGCGATGCCTTGCCCGAGCGGGCCGGTGGTGACTTCGACGCCCTTGCTCGGGTCGAACTCCGGGTGGCCTTCACAGTGCGCGCCCAGTTCCCGGAAACGCCGGATCTCGTCGAGCGAAATCTTCTCGTAGCCGGTCAGGTAGTTCAGCGCCCACAGCAGCATCGAGCCGTGGCCGTTCGAGAGCACCACGCGGTCGCGGTCGGGCCAGGTCGGGTCGGCGGGGTTGAACTTCAGGTGCCGGGTGTAGAGGGCGGTGGCGATTTCGGCCATGCCCAGCGGCACCCCCTGGTGGCCCTCGGTAGCCCGCACGATGGCGTCGATGGCCAGGAAGCGGATGGCGTGGGCGAGGGCGGTCGGGGTCGGAGCGGTCATGTCAACGCAGCCAGGTCTTGATGCGCGTGCCGAGCACTTCGCGGCTGATGCCGTAGCGGTCGTGCAGCGTGGGCAGGGCGCCGGCGTCGAGGAAGGCGTCCGGCAGGCCCGCGAGCTGGAAGCCGGCCGGTTGCACGCGGTGGCGCAGCAGCGTGCTCGCCACCGCTTCGCCCAGGCCGCCGATGACCGAGTGGTTCTCGGCCACCACCACCAGCCGGTGCTGGTAGCGCACGGCCTCGACGATCGCGGCTTCGTCCAGCGGCTTGATGGTCGGGCAGTGCAGCACGGCCACGCCGATGTTGTCTGCCGCCAGATCCTGCGCCACCTCCAGCGCCCGCATCGTCAGCAGGCCGCTGGAGATGACCAGCACGTCCGCGCCGTCGCGCAGCAGCTTGGCCTTGCCGAGTTCGAACTTGTAGCCCTCGATCTCGTCAAGCACGCGCGGCACCTGGCCCCGCAGCAGCCGCATGTAGACCGGCCCCTTGTGCGCGGCGATCTGCGGCACGGCCTGCTCGATGTCGAGCGCGTCGCTGGGATCGACGATGGTCAGCCCCGGGATGCCGCGCATCATCGCCAGATCTTCGGTCGCCTGGTGGCTGGGGCCGTAGCCGGTGGTCAGGCCGGGCAGGGCGCAGCAGATCTTGACGTTGAGGTGTTCCTCGGCGATCACCTGGTGGATGAAGTCGTAGGCGCGGCGCGTGCCGAACACCGCGTAGGTGGTGGCGAACGGCACCAGCCCTTCCTTGGCCATGCCGCCCGCGGCACCCATCAGGAGCTGCTCGGCCATGCCCATCTGGTAGAAGCGGTCGGGGTAGGCTTGGGCGAACAGGTGCAGGTCGGTGTACTTGGCGAGGTCCGCCGTCAGGCCGACGATCTCGGGCCGCTGCGCCGCGAGTTCGACCAGCGCCTTGCCGAAGGGGGCGGCGGTGACGCGCTGCCCCTCGGAGGCGATCGAGGCGATCATGGCCGAGGTGGTCAGGCGGGGTTTCTTTGTCACCGTGGTGGCCGACGCGGTGGGGTTCACGGGGGCGTTCATGCGGCGGCTCCTTGCGGCGCGGTGGCGTCGAGGTGGTCGAGGGCAAGCTGCCACTCGGGCGGATCGACGCGGATGAAGTGGTTCTTGTCGCGGGTTTCCAGGAAGGGCACGCCCTTGCCCATCAGCGTGTCGAACAGGATCACGCGGGGCTTGGCCTCGGCGAGGTGGCGCGCGTTGTCGAAGGCTTGCAGCACGGCGGGCAGGTCGTTGCCATCCACCCGCTGCACATGCCAGCCGAACGCCGCCCACTTGTCCGCCAGCGGCTCGAAGCCCATGACCTTGCTGGAGGGGCCGTCGGCCTGCTGGTTGTTGATGTCGATCAGGCAGATCAGGTTGTCGAGCCGGTGGTGGGCGGCACCCATCGCGGCTTCCCAGGTCGAGCCTTCGTCGAGTTCGCCGTCGGACATCGAGTTGTAGACGAAGGCCGGGTTCTTCTTCTGCTTCAGCCCGAGCGCCATGCCGACGCCGATGACCAGCCCCTGGCCCAGCGAGCCACCGGACATCTCCATGCCGGGCGTGTAGGTCGCCATGCCCGACATGGGCAGGCGGCTGTCGTCGCTGCCGTAGGTCTCCAGCTCGCTTTCGGGCAGCACGCCGGCTTCGATCAGCGCCGCATAGTGGGCGATGGCGTAGTGGCCGTGCGAGAGCAGGAAGCGGTCGCGGCCTTCCCAGAGCGGGTTGTCAGGCTGCAGGCGCAGCGCGTGGCGGTAGGCGACGGCCAGCACATCGGCCCAGCCGAGGGCCTGGCCCACATAGCCCTGGCCTTGTACCTCGCCCATGCGCAGCGCGTAGCGGCGGACCCGCCAGGCGGCGGCGGCGAGGCCGTCCAGGTCGTCCAGTCGGGCGGACGTGTCGGTCATGGAAAGTCCTTCGGATCGAAAGCAGGGGGATGCAGAGGGGTGGCGGGCGTTCAGCGCAGGATGCTGGCCGGCACGTAGGACACGAGCGCCAGCACGAAGAACGCGACGAGGTAGAACGGGCCGAGTTCGCGCACCGTCTGGCCCACCTTGACCTTGGCCAGCGCGCTGGTGATGAACAGCGTCGTGCCGACCGGCGGGGTGTAGAGACCTATGGCGAGGTTGACGACCATCATGATCCCGAGCTGCGTCATGTCCATGCCGATGCTGTTGGCCAGCGGCACGAACACGGGCGTCAGCAGCAGCACGGCGGCCGGCAGGTCGATGAACATGCCCAGGAACAGCATCAGCAGGTTCATCATCAGGATGACCAGCCACTTCGACTGCACGTTCTGCTGCACCCACTGCACGACGCCTTGCGGCATCTGGTCGAAGGTGAGGAGCCAGCCGATCGCGGCCGACGCCATGATCACCAGCAGCACCACGCCCGTGGCCAGACCCGCCTCGATGACGGCGGCGTTCAGGCGCTTCCAGTCGAGGTCGCGGTAGATCGCGGCCGAGACCACGCCGGCATACAGCGTGGACAGCACGGCGACTTCGGTCGGCGTGGCGATGCCGAAGCGCAGGAAGATGATGATCAGCACCGGCAGCACCACGGCCGGCGAGGCGTAGGCGAGGTGCCGGGCGAAGGCGGTGGCGTTGAACGGCGTGGTGTCGCGCGGGAAATTGCGCCGCTTGCCCACCCACCAGCACGCCGCCATGAAGCCCGCGCACATCAGCAGCCCCGGCAGCACGCCCGCCACGAACAGCGAGGCGATCGACGCGTTGGACGACAGCGCGAACAGGATCATCGGGATCGACGGCGGGATCAGGATGTCGATCGTGGCTGCTGCCGCCAGCGTGGCCGCCGAGAACGCCGCCGGGTAGCCCAGCCGCTGGTGCCAGGGGATGAGCAGTGAGCCGATGGCCGAGGCATCCGCCACGGCCGAGCCGGACACGCCGCCGAACAGCGTCGAGGACAGCACGCCCACCTGCGCCGGCCCGCCGTGGTAGCGGCCGATCAGTGCCGAGAGTACGCCGACCAAGGCTTCCCCGAGCTTGCCGCCCATCATCAGCGTGCCGGTCAGCATGAAGAAGGGGATGGCGATGAGCGGGAAGCTCTGCACCTGGGCCACCATCTGCTGCACCAGCAGGTCGAGCGGCACCTTGTCGGAGGTGGCTGCGGCGGCCATGGCGGCGAGCAGCAGTGCATGGGCGATGGGCATGGCCGCGATGGCCGCACCCATGAACACGAGAAGGATGAGGGCGCTCATGTCGAGGTCTTCGCGGGTGTTGGGGGTGTGGGGGTTGGACGGATGCTGCTCACCAGTGCGCCACCGGCACGACCGGTTCGGCGGACGGGTCGGCGGCGGTCGGGGGGGTTGTCCAGGCGTGCCACGCCGACTGCAGTGCCAGCACCGCCAGCAGCGCCATGCCGACCATCACGCAGGCGTAGGTGATCGACCCCGGCAGTTGCAGGATCGGCGACTTCTCGTCATGCACGATCTCCAGCATCCGCCAGGTCGAGACCACCAGCGTTCCATACAGCCCCGCGACCACCAGCCAGCTCAGCACGGCGACGATGCGCCCGACCGCCGGCGACACCGCCTCCATCAGGAAGGTGGTGGCGATGTGCGCGCCCTGCTGCGCGGCCAGCACCACGCCGGCCATCACCAGCCACGGGAACAGCAGCTCGGGCACCTCGTTGGCCCATTGCAGGCTGGAGCCGGTGGCATAGCGCAACACCGTGTTGGCCACCAGGATCACGAAGATCACCGAGGTGGACACCCACAGCACGCCCCGGCACAGCCCCGTCACGCCGCGTTGAAGCAGGCTCGCGCCTTGGTCAGCATGGGTCATCGCCATCTCCCTTGGTAAGACGTTGGAACGCTGGCCAGAACGGCCAGCGGGTCAGCTCGGTACAGCCGTGGGTCAGTTGGCGCGGGCGCCAGCGATGACCTTCTTGACGAACGGCCCGATCGGGCTGGCCATCCACTTGTCATCGACGTTGGCTGTGCTCTTCTCGAAGGCCGACTTGTCCACGGTGTCCACGCGCACGCCCTTGGCCTTCAGGTCGGCGATGAGCTTGTCATCGGCTTCCTGCGAGAGGCGGCGCTGCAGCGCGGTGGCCTCGACCGCCGATTCCTGCACCGCCTTGCGGTCGGCTTCCGAGAGCTTGTCCCAGGTGCGCTTGCTCATCAGGAAGGGCGTCATCTCGTACTTGTGGCCCGTCAGCGAGATGAACTTCTGCACTTCGTAGAGCTTGCTGGCGTGGATGTTCATCAGCGGGTTTTCCTGCCCGTCCACCACGCCCTGCTGCAGCGCCACGTACAGCTCGGCGAACTTGATCTGCTGCGCCTCGGCCCCGAGCGCCTGCATGATGTCCACCGTCACGGCGTCCGGCGGCGTGCGCATCTTCAGGCCCTTCAGGTCTTCCGGCTTGAGCAGCGGCTTCTTGCTGTTGCTCATGTGGCGGATGCCGTTGTCCCAGTAGCCCAGCACGACCATGCCCTTCTCGGCGCTCTTGTCCGCCAGTTCCTTGCCCAGCGGGCCATCGAGCAGCTTCCAGGCCTGCGACAGGTTGGCGAACAGGAAGGGCATGCCGAAGGCGGCGTATTCCGGCACTGCGTTGGCCACGGCGCCCTGCGAGTTGGCCGACATGTCGAGCGCGCCCGTGCGCAGCGCCGTGACCATCGCGGCGTCGTCGCCGAGCTGCGCGGACGGCGCCACCTGTACCTCGATGCGCCCGCCCGACTTGGCCTTGAGCGTCTCGGCGAACTTGACGGCGGCTTCGTGGCGCGGGTTGCCGGGGGCGGCACCGTGGCCCAGCGTCAGCTTGATGGCGGCCTGGGCGTGGGCGGACAGCGGCACGAGGGCGCTGATGGCAAGGGCGAACAGGGTGCGGGTGAAGGTGTTGCGGTCGATCATGTCTTGTCTCCTATGGATCTTGGTCTGGGTTGCGGGGTGGGGCAGGGATCAGGCGATCAGTGGATCAACATGCCGCCGTTGACATCGAGCGTCACGCCGGTCAGGTACTTGGCCAGGTCGCTGGCCAGGAAGACAACGCAGCCGGCCACGTCGTTCGGCTCGCCGATGCGGTTCAGGGGGATGCCGTCGAGGATGCCCTGCAGCTTGTCGTCCGGGATCAGGCCCTTGTTGATGTCGGTGGCGATCAGGCCCGGCGTCACGCAGTTGATGCGGACGTTGTCGTGGCCGTATTCCCGCGCCATTGCCCGGGCCAGACCGAGCACGCCCGCCTTGGCTGCCGAGTAGTGCGGGCCGCCCAGGATACCGCCGCCGCGCTGCGCACTCACCGACGAGATGCAGACGATCGAACCGGACTTCTGCTCGCGCATCGCGGGCAGCACGGCCTGCGACATGTAGAGCGTGCCGCGCAGGCTGACGTCGAGCACGGCGTCGTAGTCGGCGCCGGTGATGTCGAGCGTCTTGCGCGGCTGGGTGATGCCGGCGTTGTTGACCAGGATGTCGATGCGGCCCAGCTTCTGCAGAATTTCGGCGGCGGCGGCATCGCAGGACGCCTTGTCGGTCACGTCGGCGACGACGCCCAGGTGGCCCTCGCCGAGATCGGCGGCGGCGGCGGCCGGCTCGGCGCGGGCCAGGTCGAGGATGACCACGCGGGCGCCCTGTGCGGCCATCATCCGGGCGGTGGCGTAACCGAGGCCGTTGCGACCGGCGCCGCCGGTGATGAGGGCGACTTTGTCCTTGAGCAGCATGCGTCAATCTCCTGAGTGCAGGTGTGTCTGTGGGGCGGGAATGCCACGCATGGTCGCGGCTGCCTTGCATGAGGACAAGCGAAGAGTCATCAGCCTAAGATGACGGATCTTCATTCAACGACAGGGAAGACCCGATGGCCAACATGCCGCCCGTGGCCAACCTGATGGCCTTCGAAGCGGTCGCCCGCCGCCGCAGCTTTGCGCTGGCGGCGGCCGAACTGCACCTGACGGCGTCGGCGGTCAGCCACCAGATCGCCCGGCTGGAGGCGGACCTGGGCGTGCGGCTGCTGGAGCGCAGCGCGCATGGGGTGCGGCTGAGCACGGCCGGCGAGCAGTACCTGGGGCGCATCGGTGGCGCGCTGTCGGCCATCGCCGCAGCGACCGACGACTTGAAGCAAGGCGTCGGCACCAGCCTGTACGTCCACTCCTCGCCCAGCATCGCCAGCCTGTGGCTCATGCCGCGCCTCAAGGGTTTCGCACAGGCGTGTCCAGACATCTCGCTGAACCTGTCCGCCGCGCACACCCACAGCGATTTCGCCCTCGGACAGGCCGACCTCGACATCCGCTACGGCGTGCCGCGCTGGCCGGACGTGGTGATCGAGCCGCTGTTCGAGGAGCGCATCGTCCCGCTGGCCAGCCCGGCCTTCATCCGCGAACACCGGCTCAAGCAGATCGAGCAGTTGCCGCAGGTGCCGCTGATCCAGAGCAACGTCAACGTGGTGCAGTGGACCGACTGGTTCGCCGAATACGCTGGCCAGCGCGCCCCGGAGCGGATCTCGCTGCGCTTCGACCGGGCGCTGATGGCGGTGGACGCGGCGATCCAGGGGCTGGGCGTGGCCCTCGAAAGCGCCACGCTGGCGGGCCGGCACATCGCCGAGGGGCGGCTGCGGCCGGTGTTCGGGCTGGACAAGGCGATCCGGGTGAAGGCGCATTTCGCCGTCTATCCGGCGCGCCACGCGAAGCGGCCGACGGTGGAGGCGTTTCTGACCTGGCTGCATGGGGAGGCGGCCAGGAGTCCTTGAGCCGGTCCAGTCCGCCTCAATCCGGCTTGATCTTCGCCCGCGCAATCACCGGATTCCAGCGTTTCTGCTCGGCCTCGATGAACTTGGCGTAGTCGGCTGGCGTGCTGCCCACCGCGATGGCGGCGTCATGGCCCAGGCGCTCCACGGTGGCCGGTTCGTTGATCGCCTTGGCGGCCGCGGCGGCCAGCTTGTCGATGGCGGCTTGCGGCAGATTGGCCGGCACGTTCAGGCCATACCACTGCGTCATCTCGAAACCTGGGAAGCCCTGCTCGGCCACGGTCGGCACATCGGGCAACTGGGCGATGCGCCTGGTGGTGCCGGTGGCGATGCAGCGCAGCTTGCCGGCGCGGATGAACTGCAGCACCGCTGCTGCACCGATCGCCGCCGTGTCCAATCGTCCGGCGAGCAGGTCGGTCAGCATCGGGCCGGTGCCGCGGTAAGGGACGTGGGTGATGAAGGTGCCCGAAGCCATCTTCAGGTACTCCATCGCCAGGTGCCCGGCGCTGCCATTGCCGGCCGAGCCGTAGTTGAGCTTGCCGGGGTTTTTCTTCGCATGGGCGACGAACTCGGCCATGTTGCGCACGGGCAGGTCCGGATGAACGAGGTATAGGCTCGGCACCTTGGCCAGCAGCGAGACCGGGCGGAAGTCCTTCACCGGGTCATAGGGCAGCTTGTCGAAGATGTAGGGGTTGACTGCCAGCGTGCCGATGTGGCCGAGGATGATGGTGTGCTGGTCGTCAGCGCGGGCGACTTCTCCCATCGCCACGTTGCCGGCGCCGCCGGGGCGGTTGTCCACGTACACCGACTGGCCGAGGATCTTCTGCATCTCGGCGGCGGTGGCGCGGGCGATGATCTCGGAGCTGCCACCCGGCGCGAAGGGCACGACGAAGCGGATCGCCTTCGTCGGCCAGGCGGATTGCGCGTGCAGCAGCGGGGTGGCGAGTCCTGCGGCAGCTCCCGCGCCAAGCTGGAGCAGCCGGCGCCGGTCGAGGTGGGGCATCGTCATGGGGCGCTGCTTTCCACGACGCGCACGCCCTTCCAGAACGCCACCCGCCCCTGGATCTCGGCCGCCGCTTCCTTCGGCTCCGCGTAGAACCAGACAGCGTCAGGGTTCACTTCGCCGTTGACGAACAGGCTCAGGTAGCGCGCTTCGCCTTTCCACGAGCACATCGTGCGGTGGTTGCTGGACAGCACGCAGTCCTGGCGCAGCGACGCGGCGGGGAAGTAGTGGTTGCCTTCGATGACGACGGTGTCGTCGCTTTCGGCCACGGTGGTGCCGTTCCAGATGGCTTTCATGTCGGTGTCTCGGGTTCCGGGCGTCAATGAAAAAAGCCCTGCGGCGCGGGGCTGCAGGGCTTCGTGTCGGGCCGACCAAGGCCGGCCGAAGAGCACTCAGTTTACTTCGCGAGCTTGAACACCCACACCGAGCCACCCTGTTCGAGGAAGCTGACCTTCTTGGCCACGTCGCCGCCCCACAGCGGAACGGCGCCGCCCCAGCCGGAGGCCACGGCGATGTACTGCTCGCCCTTGTCCGACCACGTGATCGGAGGCGCCACGACACCGGAACCGGTCTGGAACTTCCAGACGATCTTGCCGGTCTTGGCGTCCGCGGCCTGCAGGTAGCCTTCCGGCGTGCCCCAGAACACCAGGTTGCCACCCGTGGTCAGCACACCACCCCACAGCGGGGCGTTGTTCGGTGCTTCCCAGACGATCTTGCCGGTCTTCGGGTCGATGGCGCGCAGGGCGCCGATGGGACCGTCCGACAGCGTCTTGATCGTGAAGCCGGCGCCCAGGTAAGCGGCACCCTTCTTGTAGCTGACCGGCTCGTTCCAGATTTCCATGCCCCAGTCGTTGGACGGCACGTAGAACAGCTTCGTGTCGGGCGAGTAGGCCATCGGCATCTGGTTCTTGCCGCCCAGGAAGGACGGGGCGGCGAACACCGAGCTGCCCTTCTTGCCGTCGGCGCCCTGGGTGGGATCACCCGAGCGGTTTTCCGGCACGAAGTTCGGGCGGCCCGTCTTCAGGTCAATGCCGGTGGCCCAGGTGATCTTCTTGACGAACGGGAAAGCGTTGACCAGCTTGCCGGTCTTGGCGTCGTTCACATAGAAGAAGCCGTTGCGGTCGGCCTTGCCGCCCAGGATCTGGCCGCCGTCTTCGTACGTGATGAACTCGTTGACGCCGTCGTAGTCCCAGGCATCGTTCGGGGTGCTCTGGTAGTGCCACTTGATCTGGCCGGTCTTCACGTCAATGGCGACGGTGGAGGTCGAGAACAGGTTGTCACCCTTGCGCAGGTGGCTGTTCCACGGGGCCGGGTTGCCGGTGCCGAAGTAGGCCAGACCGGTCTTGGCGTTGTAGGTGCCGCCCAGCCAGGTCGCCGCGCCGCCGGTCTTCCACAGGTCGCCCGGCCAGGTCTTGCCTTGCTCGCCGGAGATGCCGATCTCGGTCTTGTTGCCGTCCTTGTCGTATTTGTAGCCCATGTGGCCTTCGACCGTCGGGCGGCTCCAGACCATCTTGCCGGTCTTCGGATCACGCGCTTCGACGCGGCCGACGATGCCGAACTCGCCACCGGACACGCCGGTCAGCAGCAGGCCTTCGGCGATCAGCGGCGCGGCCGAAGCGGAGTAGCCGGCGGCGTAGTCGTCGATCTTTTCCTTCCAGACGACTTCGCCCGTGTCCTGGTTCAGCGCGACGAGTTGCGCGTCCAGCGTGGCGAAGATGACGAGGTTGTCATACAGCGCAGCACCGCGGTTGATCACGTCGCAGCAGGGCATGATGCCGTCGGGCAGGCGGTGCTCGTACTTCCACAGCTTGGCGCCGGTCTTGGCATCCAGCGCGAAGATCCGCGAGTACGACGCCGTGACGAACATCTTGCCGTTGTGGATCACCGGCTGCGATTCTTGGCCGCGCTGCTTTTCGCCGCCGAAGGAGAAGCTCCACACCGGCACCAGCTTGGCTATGCTGGACGGGTTGATCTGCTTGAGCGGGGAATAGCGCTGGCCTTGCTGGCCAATACCCCAGCTGAGCACATCGCCGGTGGACTTGGCGTCGTTTTCGATCATCTGATCGGTCACGGTGGCATGGGCGGCCATGGACGCAAGTCCGGCACACACCAGCAAGCTCAACAGTTTCTTCTGCATGGTTGGTCTCCTCTTTGAGGTGGGGGTGTCACAACGGCTGGAACAAGTGGCCGTTCGGGAGTGAATCCTCGGCAACAAATGTGCCACCCCACCCATTTCAGGAAACCTTGGGGATCCTACTAGCTGCCGGCCGTGTGCGGACCGTGCAGCGGTGCCTCGGCTCAGGGTATCTCCCCGGGCGGTGTACCAGGAGCGAACAGTCGGCGCCAACATGCGCCATGCCTGCGCCACGCATCTGGTCGAGCCGCTCAGACCAGCCCGTCGAAGAGCCACACCTCGACCGGATCGCCTGCGGCCACCGAGGTCTGCGCGTGGCCGAGCACGACCAGCGCGTTCGCCTCGCTCATGCTGCGCAGCACGCCAGCGCCCTGCGTGCCGGTCAGGCGGACCTCCCACTGCCCGTCCGCGCCAGAGCTGACGATGGCGCGCTGGAACTCGGTCCGACCCGGCCGCTTGCGGATGGCGGTGGTGCAGCGGGCGCGCAGGGTTGGCAGCGGGGAGGGGCGGGCGCCCGCCAGCTGCAGCAGCCCGTCACGGGCGAAGGCGTAGAACGTCACCAGCGCCGCCACCGGGTTGCCCGGCAGCGCAAAGAGCCAGGCCGGTGTCCGGTCCTCGCCGCGGTGCAGCGGGCCGAAGGCAAACGGGCGGCCCGGCCGCATCGCCACCTTCCAGAACGCCACGTCGCCGCGGCTGGCCAGCAAGTCCTTCGTGTAGTCGGCATCCCCGACGCTCACCCCGCCGCTGGTCAGCACGACATCGGCGCGGGCAATCGCCTCGTCCAGCGTGGCGGCCAGCGCGGCCGGGTCGTCGCGCACGAGGCCCAGGTCGATGGTCTCCACGTCCAGCCGGGCCAGCGCGCCCATCAGGCTGTAGCGGTTGCTGTCGTAGATGCAGCCGGCGTCCAGCGGCTGGCCGAGCGTGCGCAGTTCGTTGCCGGTGGAAAACAGCGCCACGCGCAGCCGGCGGACCACCGTCACCTCGGCGATGCCCAGCGACGCGATCAAGCCCAGGTCGGCCGGGCGCAGCCGCTGGCCCGTGGTCAGCGCGGGGTGGCCGGCGCGCAGGTCTTCGCCTTGCAGGCGGCGGTTCTCGCCGGGGTGGATCGTGCCGGGATTGATGCGCACCACACCGTCGGCGGCCCGGCAGAGTTCCTGCGGCACGACGCTGTCCAGTCCGGTTGGTATCACGGCGCCCGTCATGATCCGCACGCACTGGCCGGCGCCGAGCACGCAGTCCGGCACGTCACCGGCGTGGACCGTGCCGACCACGGTCAGCACGGTGTCGGCGTCCGTGCGCAGGTCGCTGCCGCGCAGCGCGTAGCCGTCCATCGCCGAGTTGTCGTGCGCAGGCACGCTGATCGGCGAGACGATGTCCGCGCCGAGGACACGGCCGAGCGCGGCGGTCAGCGCCAGGGTTTCGGTTTCGGTGACCGGGCGCAGCGCGGCGGCGATGGCCGCGCGGGCCGCCTCGACGCTGAGTTGGTCGCCACCGGTGGCGAGCGGGGAAGGGCCGAGTTCCGACATGGTGGGCAGAGGCGGTTGGTTCAGGGATTGGCGTCGATCATAGTGGGCGGGTGCGCAAGGGACGGGCATTGGGGTGGATCTCTATGCAAGCGCCGACATATCGCCAGCGCCAGGATCCGGCGACAGAATCGCGCCGCCATGTCCACCGTCTCCGAGAGTTTCTCCACCGCGCTGCGCCTGATCGCCCAGGCCGATGCCGCGCTGTTCTCCATCACCGGCCTGTCGCTGCAGGTCAGCGCGGTGGCGTGTGCGCTGGGTGCGGTGGTCGGGCTCGCCCTCGGGGCGTGGCTGGCGGTGGCGACGTTTCCCGGGCACCGTGTGGTCGTCTGGGCGCTGAACACGCTGCTGGCGCTGCCGTCGGTGGTCGTGGGCCTGTCGGTGTACCTGCTGCTGTCGCGCTCCGGGCCGCTCGGGGCGCTGGGCATCCTGTTCACGCCGACGGCGATGGTGATCGCGCAGAGCATCCTGATCCTGCCGCTGATCACTGCGCTGTCGCGCCGCCTGGTGCTGGACGGGCTGCGCGAGGGCGGTGATCAACTGCGCTCGATGGGCGCGGGGCCGCTGCTGTCGGCGCTGCTGCTGTTGCTGCACCAGCGCTTCGCGGTGCTGACGGTGCTGCTGACGGCGTTCGGGCGGGCGGTGGCCGAGGTCGGCGCGGTGATGATCGTCGGCGGCAACATCGACGGCCTGACCCGTGTCATGACCACGGCCATCGCGCTGGAGACGAGCAAGGGCGACCTGCCGCTGGCGCTGGCGCTCGGGATCGTGTTGCTGGGGGTCGTCGGGCTGCTCAACGGACTGATCGGCCTGGTGCAGTGGCGCGCCGGGCAGCCGCAGGAGGCGCTGGCGTGACGACGATGCCCGCGGCCGAGGTGCTGCTGACGCTGGACGGCGCGACCGTGCGCTTCGGTGCGGTGACGGCGCTGCACGGCATCCGGCTGCAGCTCCACCGGGGCGAGCGGCTGGCGCTGGTGGGCGCGAATGGCTCGGGCAAGACGACGCTGCTGCGCCTGCTGCACGGCCTGTTGTCCTGTGACGGGTGGCGCGAGGTCCACGCGCTGCGCGGGACGGGCCGGGCGCCGGTGGCGGCGATGCTGTTCCAGCGGCCGTTCCTGCTGCACCTGTCGGTGTGGTGGAACCTGATGCTGGCGCTGTGGCTGGGCGGTGTGCCGCGGGCCGAGCGGCGTGCCCGGGGGCTGGATGCGCTGTCGCGGGTGGGCTTGCAGGCCACGGCAGACCGGCCGGCGCGCGCGCTGTCCGGCGGGCAGCAGCAGCGGCTGGCGCTGGCGCGGGCCTGGGCGCTGCAGCCCGACATCCTCTTTCTCGACGAGCCGACCGCCAGCCTCGACCCCAGCGCCAAGCGCGAGGTCGAAGCCCTGATCGACGACTTTGCCCGCAGCGGCATGACGCTGGTGATGAGCACGCACAACCTCGGGCAGGTCAAGCGCCTGGCGACCCGGGTGGTCTACCTCGAAGTCGGGCGGCTGGTCGTCGATCGGCCGGTGGACCGTTTTTTCAATGACGAGTTGCCGCACGAGGCGGCTCAGTTCCTCAAAGGAGAATTGCCGTGGACCTGAAACGACGCCGCGCCTTCGCCGCGATGGGCACCCTGACGATTGCGCTGGTGCTGCCGGCCGCGACCGCGCAGGCGCAGGACAAGTCGATCGTCATGGCCTCGACCACATCGACCGACCAGTCCGGCCTGTTCGGCCACCTGCTGCCGGCGTTCAAGCAGGCCAGTGGCATCGACATCCGCGTCGTCGCGGTTGGCACGGGGCAGGCGCTCGACATGGCGCGCCGGGGCGATGCCGACGTGGTGTTCGTCCACGACCAGGTGGCCGAGGAGAAGTTCGTCGCCGAAGGCTGGGGCATCAGGCGGCAGGCCGTCATGTACAACGATTTCGTGCTGATCGGCCCGGCCAGCGACCCCGCCAAGGCCAGGGGCGGCAACATCGCCGAGGCGCTGCTCAAGGTCACGTCGGCCAAGGCGTCGTTCATCTCCCGCGGCGACAAGAGCGGCACGCATGCCGCCGAGCTGCGCCTGTGGAAGCAGGCCGGCGCCGATCTGGCCGCCGCCAAGCCGGCCGGCTACAAGGAATGCGGCTGTGGCATGGGGCCGGCGCTGAACATCGCGGCCAGCTCGGGCGCCTACGTGCTCGCCGATCGCGGCACCTGGCTGGCGTTCAAGAACCGGGCCGATCTGGCGGTCCTCGTCGAGGGCGACAAGGCGCTGTTCAACCAGTACGGCGTGATGGTCGTCAATCCCGCCAGGCACCCGCACGTCAAGCAGGCCGCCGCGCAGGCGTTCGCCGATTGGGTGGTGTCGCCGGCGGGGCAGGGGGTGATCGCGTCGTACAAGATCGGCGGAGATCAGCTCTTCTTCCCGAACGCAGGACGCTGAACACGGAAGATGGGGTCGCGGCTACCCAGCGTGTCAGGCTGGTACATCTGCACCGGCCTTCATAAGCATGAAACCAGCAATCTCCCGCCTGTTGTAAGGCTCTTCAGGGTTACGCCTAGGTTTTCCGGCGCGGTCGTTATGCAGATGATTGCATAGACCCTCCCCGGTGTGCGCCTCGCCCGCTCGGGGCACCCCCCCAACGGACGACTGCGGAGAACCCCATCATGCAGAAGAGCCTTCACATCAACCCGGACAAATGCACGGGTTGCCTGCAGTGCGAAATGGCCTGCTCCTACGAGAACTACGGCGTGTTCGCGCCGGCCAAGTCGCGCATCAAGGTCTTCGATTTCCACGAGACCGGCAAGAAAGTCCCCTACACCTGCACGCAGTGCGACGAGGCCTGGTGCCTGCACGCCTGCCCGGTCGAAGCGATCACGCTCGACAAGGTGACCGGCGCCAAGGTCGTCAACGACAGCACCTGCGTCGGCTGCAAGGTCTGCACCATCTCCTGCCCGTTCGGCACGATCAACTACGTGCAGGAAACCGGCAAGGTGCAGAAGTGCGACCTGTGCGGCGGCGAGCCGGCCTGCGTCGAGGCTTGCCCGACCGGCGCGATCACCTTCATCGATTCCAACTGGACGGGTCTGAACAAGATGCTGTCCTGGGCCGACAAGCTGGGCAACCAGTCTGCCGCCTGATCCGCACTGCTTAAGGAGCACACACATGTCTTGGGCAGGAAAAATCCTCCGCGTCAACCTCACCGCCGGCACCGTCACCTCCGAGCCGCTGCGCATGGACTGGGCGAAGCTGTACCTCGGTTCCCGGGGTCTGGCCTCCAAATACCTCGTCGAAGAGATCGATCCGAAGGTCGATCCGCTGTCGGCCGAGAACAAGATCATCTGGGCCACCGGCCCGCTGACCGGCACGATGGCCTCCACGGGCGGCCGCTACACGGTGGTCACCAAAGGCCCGCTGACCGGCGCCATCGCCTGCTCGAACTCGGGCGGCTACTGGGGCGCCGAGCTGAAGATGGCTGGCTGGGACATGGTCATCTTCGAAGGCGCGTCGGCCAAGCCGGTGTACCTGTCGATCGAGGACGACAAGGCCGAGCTGAAGGACGCTGCCCACCTGTGGGGCAAGTCGGTCTGGGAGACCGAAGGCATCATCAAGAAGGGCCACCAGGATCCGCTGGTGCGCGTGTCCTCCATCGGTCTGGCCGGTGAGAACAAGGTGCTGTTCGCCGCCGTGGTGAACGACCTGCACCGTGCGGCCGGCCGCTCGGGCGTCGGCGCCGTGATGGGCAGCAAGAACCTCAAGGCGATCGCCGTGCGCGGCACCAAGGGCGTCGGCAACATCGCCAACCCCAAGGAGTTCATGCGCGTCACCTACGAGAAGAAGAAGATCCTGCAGGACAACGCCGTCACCGGCGCCGGCCTGCCGACCTACGGCACCCAGGTGCTGATGAGCGTCATCAACGAGATGGGTGCGCTGCCGACCCGCAACCACCAGGACGTGGCCTTCGAAGGCGCCAAGGACATCGGTGCGGAAGCCATGGCCACGCCGCGTGCGAGCGATGGCAAGAAGCCGCTGGTGACGAACCAGGCGTGTTTCGGCTGCACCATCGCCTGCGGCCGGATCCAGAAGATCGACCAGAACCACTTCACCGTGGACAACAAGCCGCAGTACTGGGGCGCCTCGGGCGGCCTGGAATACGAAGCGGCCTGGGCACTGGGCGCGGCGAATGGCGTCAAGGATCTGGACGCGCTGCAATACGCCAACGTGCTCTGCAACGAACAGGGCATGGACCCGATCACCTTCGGTGCCACCATCGGCGCGGTGATGGAGCTGTACCAGATGGGCGTGCTGACGCAGGAGCAGCTCGGCATCGACGCCAAGTTCGGCTCGGCACAAGCACTGGCGCACTTCGCCGAGATCACGGCCAAGGGCGAAGGCTTCGGCATCGAGATCGGCCAGGGCAGCAAGCGCCTGTGCACCAAGTACGGCCACCCCGAGCTGAGCATGACCGTCAAGGGCCAGGAATTCCCGGCCTACGACTCGCGCGGCATCCAGGGCATGGGCCTGACCTACGCCACGTCCAACCGCGGTGCCTGCCACCTGCGCAGCAACACCGTGGCCTCGGAAGTGCTGGGCATCCCGGTCAAGACCGACCCGCTGACCGCCGACGGCAAGCCCGAACTCGTGATGGCCTTCCAGGACGCCACCGCCGCGTTCGACTCGGCCGGCATCTGCATCTTCACCAGCTTCGCCTGGGGTCTGGCCGATGTGCAGCCGCAGGTCGCTGCGGCCTGCGGCGAAGAGTTCACGCTGGAAAACCTGTCGCAGATCGGCGAGCGGATCTGGAACCTGGAGCGCGACTTCAACAACCGCGCCGGCTTCACCAGCAAGGACGACACGCTGCCCCCGCGCCTGCTCAACGAGCCGGCCAAGACCGGCCCCGCCAAGGGCCTGGTCAGCAAGCTGCCCGAGATGCTGCCGAAGTACTACGACATCCGCGGCTGGGACGGCGACGGCCAGCTCAAGGCGGCCACGCGCGAGCGTCTGGGCCTGTGACCAGCTGCTGACTTCTCGATGAACCCAAAACAAGGCGGCCACGACCGCCTTGTTTTTTTGGCACCGACCGAACCATGAAACACGTCATCCTGGGTGCCGGCCCCGCCGGCATCATCGCCGCCGAAACCATCCGCAAGCACGCACCGAACGACGAGGTCATCGTCATCGGCGACGAACCCGAAGCGCCGTATTCGCGCATGGCCATCCCCTACCTGCTCATCGGCAAGGTCGGCGAGGAAGGCACGCACCTGCGCCACGGCGAGAACCACTACGCCGCACTCGGCATCACGCTGCACCGTGCCCGCGCCACGCACGTCGATGTGCAGGGCCGCGCTGTCGATCTGGACGATGGCACCACGGTGGTCTACGACCGGCTGCTGATCGCCACGGGTTCCTCGCCCGCCTCGCCGCCGATCCCCGGCATCCACGGTCCCGGTGTCCACACCTGCTGGACGCTGGCGGACGCGCGCGCCATCATGGAACTCGCACAACCGGGTGCCAAGGTGCTGCAGATGGGCGCCGGTTTCATCGGCTGCATCATCATGGAGGCGCTGGCGGTGCGCGGTGTCGAACTGACCGTCGTCGAGATGGGCGACCGCATGGTGCCGCGCATGATGGGGCCGACCGCCGGCACGATGATCAAGGACTGGTGCGAGACCAAGAACGTCAAGGTCCACACAGGCGCCCGCGTCGAGGCCATCGAGCGACCCGTGCCCGGCATTCTCGACAAGCTCGCAGCGTTGGCCGGGATCAAGCCCTCGCACAAGGGTTCGGCCATGACGGTGCGGCTGTCCACGGGCGAGTCGCTGGAGGCCGATCTGGTCATCAGCGCCACGGGTGTGCGGCCGAACATCGGCTTCCTGAAGGACTCGGGCGTCACCTGCCTGGTCGGCGTGCTGACCGACGAGCACCTGCAGACCAATGTCCCCGGCATCTACGCGGCCGGCGACTGCGCCGAAGCCTTCGACAAGGTGAGCGGCACCACCATCGTCAGCGCCATCCAGCCCAACGCCGCCGAGCAGGCCCGCGTGGCCGCACTCAACATGGTCGGCCAGACGCAGGCCACGCTCAAGGGCGTCACGCAGATCAACGTGCTCGACACGCTGGGCATGATTTCGGCGTCGTTCGGCAAGTGGGACGGCATTCCCGGTGGACAGCATGTGGAGCTGACCGATCTGGCCGCCGGGCGTCACCTGAGCCTGCAGTTCGATGGCGATCTGCTGATCGGCTGCAACTCGATCGGCTGGACCGAGCACGTCGGCGTGATGCGCGGGCTGGTGGAGGGCCAAGTGCGGCTGGGCGACTGGAAGGACAAGCTCATCGCCGATCCGACGCTGCTGATGGAGGCCTACATTGCCCGTGCGCAGGGGCAGCACCAGTTTGTCGCCGGCAAGTGGTGAGGCCACGTCTGTGCAGATCACGTTCAAGCTCTACGCGTCGCTGACCGACTACCTGCCGGCCGACCGGCGCACCAGCAACTGGATGACGCTGGAGATCGCGCCCGAAGCGACCATCGCCACCATCATTGCGCCGTTCAACCTGCCGATGAATCTGGTACATCTCGTGTTGATCAACGGCGTGTACGTCTACCCGGCCGAGCGTGCCACGCGCACGCTGGTCGAGGGCGACGTGCTGGCGATCTGGCCGCCGATCGCGGGTGGCTGAGGTCGGGCGGTGATCGGCCACTATGCGGCGGCCTTCGAGCGCGACCAGGGCTGCACCGAGGCGGAGTGGCTGGCGTGGCTGCCCGGCGCGGTGCGGGGCCATGCGCTGACCTTGACGGCTTCGGGCGGTGCGGCGCGGGTGGACATCGACGGCGGCGTGCTCGACCTGGCGTGGCACCCGCTGCCGCCGCGCCAGATCGCCCTCGTGCGGCTGCCGCGGCTGGCGATCGGGTTCCGTTTCACTGAGGTGGACGAGGACGCCCGCCAGCGGTTCATGCGCTATTTCGACCTCTACATGCAGCGTGGCGGCGGCTGAGGCGGTGGCCGCGCTGGCGCACCCGCGTGCGGTATCGTCGCGGGCATGAAAACCCGCGGCATCCACCTGCAATACACCTTCGGCGAGCCGGACCAGCGCGGCGCCGACCTGCGCAACCCGCTGTTCGACCTGCTGGGTGCCGTGCGCGAACACGGTTCGATCCAGCACGCCGCCAAGGCGCTCGGCGCGTCGTACCGCCACGTCTGGGGTGCGCTCAAGCAGTGGGAGGAGACGCTCGGCGAGCCGCTGGTGACGTGGACACAGGGCCAGCCGTCGCGCCTGACGCCGTTCGCCGACCGGCTGCTGTGGGCCGAGACGCGCGCGCGCACCCGGCTGACGCCGCACATCGAGGCGCTGCGGGTCGAGCTGGAGCGGGTGCTGACCGAGGCGTTCGACGGCTCGCAGCAGGTGCTGACCGTCTACGCCAGCCACGACGTGGCGCTCACCCGGCTGCGCGAGCTGGCGAGCGCGGACGAGCGGCTGCACATCGACCTGCGCTTCGCCGGCAGTGTCGATGCGCTGCGGGCGCTGGCCGAGGGGCGCTGTCTGGTCGCCGGCTTCCACGTGCCGCGCATCCAGACCGCCGCGCCGCTGTTCGCGCAGGCGCTCAAGCCGCTGCTCAAGCCGGGCCAGCACAAGCTGATCGGCTGCACCCGGCGCATGCAGGGGCTGATGGTCGCGCCGGGCAACCCGCTCGGGCTGCGCACGCTGCAGGATCTGGCGAGCTGGCCGGTGCGTTTCGTCAACCGGCAGGAGGGCTCGGCGACGCGGCTGCTGGCCGATCACCTGTTGCAGCAGGCGGGGGTCGAGTCCTCGGCGATCACGAGCTTTTTCGATCCACCGGAGGACAGCCACCTCGCCGTGGCCGCCGCGATTGCCAGCGGGCTGGGCGACGTGGGGCTGGGCATCGAGGCGGCGGCGCAGGCATTCGGGCTGGCATTCGTGCCGATCGTGGCCGAGGACTATTTCCTGGTGTGCCTGAAGGACACGCTGGAGCACCCGGCCGTGCTGCGGTTGCGGCAGGTGCTGCAGGGGCGGCGCTGGCAGCAGACGCTGCAGACGCTGCCGGGTTACGAGGGCGCGGAGGAGATCGGCGAGGTGCTGTCGCTGACGCGGGCGCTGCCGTGGTGGGCGCTCAAGGGGGCGAGGTCGGCGGGCGTGTCGATGTCGCGCAAGCAGCCCGGGTCGTCGTCCGCGGCCAGCCAGGTGACCTGATCCGGGTACTGGCGCAGCAGGTCGCGGGCGCCGTGGTCGCCGTCGAGCGCCTGCAAGGCCGGCAGCCAGTGCGGTGCGAAGCCGACCGGATGCCCTGCTTGGCTGCAGTGCCGGGGCCGCACGATCGACGCACCGGCCCGCAAGGCGTCGCCGACCGCGGCGAGCGTGGTTGGCGCGATGTCCGGCATGTCGCCTAGCGCGACCAGCACGGCATGGTCCGCCGGCCAGTGCGCCACGCCGTCGGCCAGGCTCGCGCCCATGCCCTGTGCCGCACGGGCGCTGACCACCACTTCGGCTCCGTGCGAGCGCAGCAGGTTGGCCAGATTGTCCCGGCCCTCGCGCACTACGGCGGTGACCGGGCCGCCGTTCAGTGGCTGCAGTGCTGCCTGTAGTCGCTGCAGCGAAGCGAGTACGACGGGCGTTCCGTCAGGTAGCCGCGCCGTGAGTTTGTCGCCACCGCCAGCCGTGTGGAAGCGTTGGCCTAGGCCGGCAGCCAGCAACAGGCCTGAGATCATGGTTGCCGCGCTGTCAGCGCGCATCCCACCCCTGCCACCGCCGACCCCACCTTCTTCTGCTGCAACACCACCCCATTGCGCACCGCCACCACCTCCGCCACCACCGACACCGCGATCTCCGCCGGCGTGCGGCTGCCGAGGTCCAGCCCGATCGGCCCGTGCAGCCGGTCGATCTCGGCCGCCGACAGGTCGAACAGCGCCAGCCGCTCCTTGCGCTTGGCGGTATTGCCCCGCGAACCCAGCGCGCCGATGTAGAAGGCCGGCGACTTCAGCGCCTCCAGCAGCACCAGGTCGTCGAGCTTGGGGTCGTGCGTGACGGCGATCACCGCGCTGTGCGGGTCGAGCTGCAGCTCGGTCACGAGGTCGTCGGGCATGGCGGTGCTGAAGGTCGTGCCGGCCACGTCCCAGCTCAGGTGGTATTCCTCGCGCGGGTCGCAGACGATCACCTCGAAATCGAGCATCAGCGCCATCTGCGCCACCGCCCGCGAGAGCTGCCCCGCGCCGATGATCAGCATCCGCCAGCGCGGCCCGAACAGCGCCCGCAGGCGCCGGCCATCGAACGTGAACGCCTCGCCCCGCGCTGCCGGCTCGATCGTCACCGTGGCGCTGTCGAGATCGAGCACCCGCGCCACCAGCTCGTGCCGCGCCGTGCGGGCCAGCACCTCGGTGATCCACGCGGTGTCGCCCAGCGGCTCCTGCACCAGCCGCAGCGTGCCGCCACACGGCAGGCCGAAGCGGGCGGCTTCCTCCTTCGTCACGCCGTAGGTCATCAGCGCCGGGTGGGTGACGCGCTCCTGGCGGCGCACGCGGTCGATCAGGTCGTCCTCGACGCAACCGCCCGACACCGAGCCGACCACCTGTGCGTTGTCGCACACCGCCAGCAGCGCACCGGGCGGCCGGGGCGCCGAACCCCAGGTCTCGATCACCGTCACCAGCCACACGGCGTGGCCCGCTGCGCGCCAGTCACGCGCCTGTTGCAGCACTTGCAGGTCTAGGCTGTCCATGTCAGGTCTCCCGGTTCAGCCGCATCTTCAGCCGCGTTTCCACGGCAGCCATGATTTCTTCGCTTTGCCTTCTTCTTCGTCTTCGGTGGTGGTGGACTCGCCCTCGACAGGCGCCTGCTGGGCCGTGAAGTACGCCTCGAACGCCTGGAAGAACTCGTCGGCGATCTTGCCCGCCGCCGCATCGACCAGCCGCGAGCCGATCTGCGCGATCTTGCCGCCGACCTGCGCCCGGGCGAGGTAGGCGAGCCGCGTTTGGCCATCGTCGGTCGGGGTGAGCGTCACGTCGGCCGAGCCTTTGCCGTGACCCGCGACGCCGCCCTGTCCTTCGAAGTGGATGGTGTAGCTCGTCGGCGGGTTCACGTCGGTCAGCTTCATGCTTCCTTTGAAGCGGGCGCTCACCGGCCCGATCTTGACGGCCATCTGCGCCAGAAAGCCATCGTCGCCGTTGCGCTCCAGCGTGTCACAGCCGATCACGCAGCCCTTGAGCACCTCGGGGTCATTCAGCGCGGCCCAGGTGGCCTCGATCGGGGCGGGGATCAGGCGTTCGCCTTTGAGTTCCATGGCGGGGTTCCTTGTGAATGCAGTGGTTGGCGCAGCGCCCGCTCCAGGTCGGCGAGGCTGGCGAGGTTGTGGATTGGCAGCAGGCGGTCCACGTGCGGCAGCAGCGCCCGCACCCCGGCCGCCTTCGGCTCGAAACCGTCGAAGCGCAGCAGCGGGTTGAGCCAGACGACCTGGTGCGCGAGTCGGTGCAACCGGGCGGCGGCCTCGGCGAGCCGACCGCCGTCGTCGCGGTCCAGCCCGTCGGTGACGAGCATCACCGCCGCATTGCCACCGAGCACGCGCCGCGCCCAGTGGCGGTTGAAGTCGTCGAGGCAGGCGCCGATGCGGGTGCCGCCTTTCCAGTCCTCGACCTGCGTGCCGGCCTGTGCCAGCGCCACGTCGGGGTCGCGGTGGGCGAGGCAGCGGGTGATGTTGGACAGCCGGGTGCCGAAGGTGAAGGTGTGGACACGCAGGTGGCGGCGCGTCAGGCCGTGCGCGTAGTGCAGGAACAGCCGCGCATAGCGGTCCATCGAGCCGGACACGTCGAGCAGCACCACCAGCGGCGGCAGCACCTTTTTCGGCCGTGTGTAGCGCGGAATCAGCGTCAGCGGCTGGCGGGCCATCTGCCGCAGCGTGGCGGACAGGTCGATGGTGCCGCTGGCTGCCCGCGCGTGGCGGCGCTGGCGCACGGGTTGCACCGGCAGCGGCGCCTGTTCGGCGAGCTTCCTCGCTCGGTCGAACTCGGCGGTGGTCATGGTCTCGAAGTCGAGGGTCTGCAGCCGCTCGCGCTCGGAGAAGGTGAAGGTGGTCTCGAAGGTGATCTCGTCCGGCGCAGCCTTCTGTTCCTCGCGGGCCTGGGCGGCTTCGCGTTGGGCGGCCAGGGCTTCGGCGAGGCGGTTGCTGCGCGTCGGGCGGTGTTTCTCGCCCCGGCCCGTGATCTTCGGCAGCAGCAGGTACAGCAACTGCTCCAGCAACTTCGGATCGCGCCAGAAGACAGCGAACGCAGCATCAAACAACACCTGCTGCTCGCGCCGATCCAGCATCACCGCCGACAGCGCCGCATGGACATCGTCGCGCCGCGCCAGCCCGACCAGCTCGACCGCCTCGATCGCCGCCAGCACACGGTCCGGCCCGACCGGCAGCCCGGCCCGGCGCAGCACGCGGGCGAAGTGGACGATGTTCTCGGCGATCACGGCGCGGCGGTTCCCGGCCCGGCCGCCTCCAGCAGCCCCTTGGCGCGCAATTCGTCGAGCAGCCGCGCCGTGTCACCGCCTTGCAGCTTGGCGATGTCGTCCTGGTGCTTCAGCAGCACGCCGAGCGTGTCCTGCACCATTTCCGGGTCGAGCCGGATCGCGTTCAGCGCCACCAGCGCGTTGACCCAGTCGATCGTCTCGGCCACGCCGGGCAGCTTGAACAGGTCGAGCGTGCGCATGCGCTGCACGAACTCGACCACCTGCCTTGAGAGCCGCTCGGGCGCACCGGGGGCCTTGCGGCGCACGATGTCGAGTTCACGCGCCACGTCGGGGAACTCGACCCAGTGGTAGAGACAGCGGCGCTTGAGCGCGTCGTGGACCTCGCGGGTGCGGTTGCTGGTGATCAGCACGATCGGCGGTGCCTCGGCGCGGATGACACCGAGTTCCGGAATGGTGATCTGGTTCTCGGCCAGCACTTCGAGCAGGAAAGCGTCGAACGGCTCGTCGGCGCGGTCCAGCTCGTCGATCAGCAGCACGGGCGTCTGCGGCCGGGTCAGCGCCTGCAGCAAGGGCCGCTCGATCAGCATCTCGCGCGAGTAGAGGTGACGCGCCAGCCGGTCGTGATCGACCTCGTGCGTGGCTTCGGCGAGGCGGATCTCGATCATCTGCCGCGCCACGTTCCACTCGTAGGCCGTCTGCGCCACCTCCAGCCCCTCGTAGCACTGCAGCCGCAGCAGTTCGGCCCCGAGCGCACCGGCCAGCGCCTGCGCCAGCGCCGTCTTGCCGACGCCCGGCTCGCCTTCGAGCAGCAGCGGCCGGCGCAGCTTCAGCGCCAGGAACAGCGCGGTGGCGAGCCGCCGGTCACAGACATAGTCCTGACCGGCGAGCCGCTCGATCACCGCATCGACCGAATCCGGCAACATCATCGTGGCGTCGTCTTCATGGCCATGCCGTGTCAGCGGGCCAGCGCGGCGGCCACTGCCCGCGACGCCATCACGCTGATCATCGCGGCGCGGTAGGTGGTCGAGCCGTGCATGTCGCCGTTGAGGTCGGCCGCCGATATCTGCACCGCCTTGGCCGCCTCGGGCGTGAAGCTGGCGTTCAGCGCCGCCTCGATCGCCGCTTCGCGGTAGGCGGCCGACTTCGCCCCCGTCACGCCGACGCGCACGCCCGCCGCCGAGCGGCTCACGCACACGCCGATCAGCGCGAAGCGCGACGCGGGCTGCTTGTACTTGATGTATGCCGCCGCCTCGGGGATCGGGAACTGCACGCTGACGATCAGCTCGCCGGGCTGCAGCGCGGTTTCGTACAGCCCGAGGAAGAAATCGTCTGCGGCGATCGAGCGGCGGTCGGTGTGAATCGTCGCGCCCAGCCCGAGCACGCCCGCCGGGTAGCAGGCAGCCGGGTCCGAATGCGCCAGCGAGCCACCGATGGTGCCCCGGTTGCGCACCATCGGGTCGCCGATGCCGCCGGCCAGTTCCGCCAGCGCGGGGATGGCCTGCTGCACGGCGGCCGAGCGGGCGACCGTGGCGTGCGTGGTCATCGCGCCGATCGTGATGCTGCCGGCATCGACCGTGATGCCTTTCAGATCGGCCACGCCGCCGAGATCGACGAGCCGCTCGGCCGAGGCCAGCCGCAGCTTCATCGCCTGCACGAGGCTCTGCCCGCCCGCTAGATAGCGGCTGTCGCCCTGGAAGGCCGCCGCCGCGTCGACGCGGTCGGTGGGGTGCTGGTAGTCAAAGGTGTACATGAGGAAATCTCCTGTGCAATGCGGTTCAGACCACGCCGTTGGCGGCACGCCAGACCCGTTCGGCCGTGGCCGGCATGGCGATGTCGCGCACGCCGAGCGCATCGGTCAGCGCATTGATGAAGGCCGGTGGCGAGCCGATCGCGCCCGCTTCGCCGCAGCCCTTCACGCCCAGCGGGTTGTGGGTGCAGGGCGTGACGGTGTGATCGACCGTGAAGTTCGGCAGGTCGTCGGCCCGGGGCATCGCGTAGTCCTGGTACGAGCCGGTGAGCAACTGGCCGGACTCCTCGTCGTAGACGCAGCCTTCGAGCATCGCCTGACCCAGCCCCTGTGCCAGGCCGCCGTGGACCTGACCGGAGACGATCATCGGGTTGACGATGTTGCCGAAGTCATCGACCGCCGTGAACCGCTCGACGCGGGTCTTGCCGGTCTCGGGATCGACCTCCACCTCGCAGACGTAGGTGCCCGACGGGTAGGTGAAATTCGTCGGATCGTAGAAGGCGTTTTCGTTCAGGCCGGGCTCCAGCTTGTCGAGCGGGTAGTTGTGCGGCACGTAGGCGGTCAGCGCGACGGCGCCGAACGGGATCTTGCGGTCGGTGCCGGCCACGCGGAACTCGCCGTTGTCGAACTCGATGTCGGTGTCGGCCGCTTCGAGCAGGTGGGCGGCGATCTTCTTGCCCTTGGCGATGACCTTGTCCACCGCCTTGACGATGGCGGTGCCGCCCACCGACAGCGAGCGGCTGCCGTAGGTGCCCATGCCGAAGGGGATGCGGCCGGTGTCGCCGTGGACGATCTCGACGTTCTCGACCGGGATGCCCAGGCGGCCGGCGACGACCTGCGCGAAGGTGGTCTCGTGGCCCTGGCCGTGGCTGTGCGAGCCGGTGAAGACGGTGACGGTGCCGGTCGGATGCACGCGCACCTCGCCTGCCTCGAACAGCCCCGCCCGAGCGCCCAAGGCCCCGGCGATGTTGCTCGGCGCCAGACCGCACGCCTCGATGTAGCAGCTATAGCCGAGGCCACGCCTCTTGCCCGCCGCCTCGGACGCCGCCTTGCGCGCCGGGAAGCCGGCCACGTCCGCCAGCGCGATGGCCTTGTCGAGGTGGGCGCTGTAGTCGCCGATGTCGTAGGTCAGGCCGACCGGCGTGGGGTAGGGGAAGGTGGTGATGAAGTTCTGGCGGCGGATCGCCGTCGGGTCCATGCCCATGTCGCGGGCGGCGGTCTCTACGATGCGCTCGACGACGTAGGTGGCTTCCGGACGGCCTGCGCCCCGGTAGGCATCGACTGGCGCGGTGTTGGTGAAGACCGCCTTGACCTCGGCGTAGATGGCCGGGGTCTTGTACTGGCCGGCCAGCAGCGTCGCGTACAGGATGGTCGGCACGCTCGACGCGAACGTGGACAGGTAGGCGCCCATGTTGGCGATGGTCTTGACGCGCATCGCCAGGAAGTTGCCCTGCGCGTCCATCGCCAGCTCGACCTTGGTGGCGTGGTCGCGGCCGTGGGCGTCGGACAGGAAGGCTTCGCTGCGGTCGGCGGTCCACTTGATCGGGCGGCCCACGCGCTTGCTGGCCCAGACCAGCGCGGTTTCCTCGGCGTACAGGAAGATCTTCGAGCCGAAACCGCCGCCCACGTCCGGGGCGATGACGCGCATCTTCGACTCGGGGATGCCGAGCACGAAGGCGCACATCAGCAGCCGCTCGACGTGCGGGTTCTGGTTCGAGACGTAGAGGGTGTAGCTCTCGTCGTGGCGGGTGTAGGACGCATTGGCGGCGCGCGGCTCCATCGCGTTCGGGATCAGCCGGTTGTTGACGAACTCCAGTGCGCTGACCTTCGCCGCCACGGCGAAGGCGGCGTCCACGGCGTCCTTGTTGCCGTGGCCCCAGTCGTAGCAGACGTTGCCGGGCACGTCGTCGTGCACCGACGAGGCGGCACCATCGGCGCGGCTGATGTTGATGACGGCGGGCAGCTCGTCGTAGTCCACCTCGATCAGCTCGGCGGCGTCCTTGGCCTGCAGCACCGACTCGGCGACGACCAGCGCGACCTGGTCACCGACGTGGCGGACCTTGTCGTGGGCGATGATGGGGTGCGCCGGCTCCTTCATCGGCGTGCCGTCCTTGCTGTGGATCAGCCAGCCGCACGGCAGGCCGCCGATCTTCGACGCGGCGATGTCGGCGCCGGTGAAGATCGCGACGACGCCGGGGGCCTGGCGGGCGGCGGTGGTGTCGATCGAGCGGATGCGGGCGTGCGCGTAGGGCGAGCGCAGGAAGACGGCGTAGGTCTGGCCGTGCAGCGTCACGTCATCGGTGTACTGGCCGGCGCCGGTGAGGAAACGTTCGTCCTCGCGGCGGCGCAGGGGCTTGCCGATGGGGGAATTCGACAGGTCGGACATCTCGGTGGCTCCTTGGGGCGTTCGGTCAGGCGCGGGCGCTGGCGGCCACACTGCCGCGCTGGCAGAACTGGATGGCCTGGACGATGTTGTGGTAGCCGGTGCAGCGGCAGATATTGCCTTCCAGGCCTTCGCGGATCTGCTGCTCGCTGGCGTCGGGCTTGTCCTGCAGCAGCTGCACGGCCGACATCACCATGCCGGGGGTGCAGAAGCCGCATTGCAGGCCATGGCACTCGCGGAAAGCGGCCTGCATCGGGTGCAGTGCGCCATCCTGGGACAGCCCTTCGATCGTGGTGACCGCGCTGCCCTGGGCCTGCACGGCCAGCATCGAGCAGGACTTGACCGCCCGGCCGTCGAGGTGGACGGTGCAGGCGCCGCATTGGGCGGTGTCGCAGCCCTGGTGGGTGCCTGTGAGGTGCAGCTTCTCGCGCAGCAGTTCCACGAGCAGGGTGCGCGGGTCCACGTCTGCGCTGACGGGCTTGCCATTGACGGTAAGGGAAATCGGGACGCCCACGTCTGTCTCCTAGGTTGACCTTGGTTGATCGATCAACCCATTGTTGGAGTCAGACAGGCTTTCGTTCAGATGACGTTCCCTTATGTTCGACCGTGCATACAGCCAAGGGCTGCCGGGCGGTCATCGGGCGCCAAGCACCCGCTGTTCGTAGACCGGGTAGAGATGCGCGACATTGCGCGTGTACTCGGTCCTGAACGCCGCCCAGCCCCGGAACTCGGCCGGCACCGGCGCCCGCAGCACCTCGTTCATCTCCAGCCCCTGGCGCGCCCAGTCGCCGAACTGCTGGTCGAGCCACTGCAGGTAGCGCCGCGTCTGCGCGATGCCGTCGCGGGCAGCTTCGGGCGTGGTCTGCACCGGGCCATGACTTGGCACCAGCGTGCGCAGGTTCAGGGCCTCCAGCGCGTCGAGGCTTTTCAGCCACGGGCCAACCTCGGCGTGCGGCGTCGTCGGGATGCGCTGCACGAACACCAGCCCGCCGACGAAGCCCACGCCGCTCGTGCGGTCGATCAGCACGAGGTCGGACGCCGTGTGGCCGCTGAACTCGCGCAGCTCGAAGGTGCGCGATCCGACCTGCCAGACGCTGCCACCCGGTGCGTGTGCGGCGGGCGTGTCGCGGTCAGGGGCCACGGTCTCGGTGCCGAGCATCCAGTCGCCGCAGAGCCGGTACAGGTTGGTCTCGTAGCTGGCGGCCTCGCGGGCGATGCCGGCGCGGGTGGTCGGTGTGGCCGAGCGCGGCACGTCGGCGAAGCCCTGGTTGCCGAGGAAGTAGTCGGGGTGCAGGTTCAGATGCAGCACCTGCACCACAGGTTCGCCCGTCGTGCGGGCAATCAGCGCACGCAACTGTTCGCCGTAGCGGCGGCTGGTGCCGGTATTGACCACGACAACGCCGGACCCGGTGGTGATGAAACCGGTGTTGATGATGTTGCAGCCGTTGGCGACGGTGAAGTCGTCGTTGGCGCCTTCGACCACGTAGACCCCGTCGGCGAGTGCCCGGGCACTCAGTCCGTGGTCGAAGCGGGCCAGATCGACCTTCGGCGCCTCGGCAAAGACCAGGGCCGGCACGGCGGCCAGCAGCGCCAGGCCCACGGCCAGCACGAGGGTCTGCAGCCAGATGGCAGAGGAGGACGGCTTCGTCATGCGCTCACTCCAGCTTCGCGTCGATGCGGTTGCCGTTGTTGTCCGTGCCGACAATGCGCAGCGCACCGGCCGGCCTGGTGGGGAAGTCGAACGAGAACACCGGGTTCTCGCTCACCGGCTCGAAGGTCTGCAGGCGCAGCAGCTCCCGGTCCTGCGCATCGCGCACCGAGAGGCGGTTGACGTAGAACGCCGGGATGCCGCCGACCAGCCCGGTGTCCATCGGGTGCATCACCTTCAGCCGCAGCCGGGAACCTGACCCCACCGCCGCCGATTCACCGGGGATCGGCGTCGCGTCGAACACCCGGGCGCTGACGAGGCCGAGCGTCTGCGTCCACGAGCCGTCCTTGCGTGTGGCGCCCGCCACGGTGCAGCCACCACCGGATGAGTCCACCAGCGTGCCGCCGATGTGCCAGACACCGTCCGCCGTCCTGGCCGCGGCGCGCACCGGGCTGGCCTGTTCCAGCTTGAAGCGGAAGGACACGCTCGGCAGCGCGCTCATCGGCTGGTACTCCAGCACCTTGCGGATCGGGTTGCGATCGACCAGCACGACGATGCGGTCCACGCCGGGCAGGTCTTTCACCGATACCGTGATCGGCACGTTCATCGGGTCTTCCGCGAACACCGGGCCGCGCACCTGCACCCGCGCGTCGAACACCGCCTTCGCGTCGGCACCGAGGTACGCCTTGCGCATGTCCACCCAGGGGTGCGACTGGTAGGGGTCGCCCTCGAACGGGTCCGGCGCCGCCGTGGCGTGACCCAGCCAGAGCGTCAGCAGGGCGGCGAGCAGGTGGCGGATGCACATGGACATGGCAGATCTCTGGTTCAGAAGCGCCGGAGGTAACGCAGCGACACCAGCGCGCTGCGGGGCGCACCGGGTTCGAAATAGCGCCCGTTGCCATCGTTGACGATGACGCTGCCGACGACACGCCGTCCGGCGACGTTGTCCAGGCGGGCCAGCAATTGCAGCGAGCCGGCTTCATCGACGCGCCACAGGTGGCTGTAGCGCAGGTTGAAGAGGCCGTAGCCGCCGGCGTGGTCGGTGTTGGTGTCGTTCACCGCGGTGCGGCCCTGGGCGCGCCATTCGACGGCGGCTTCGGCGTCCGGGCTCCACGGGGTGGTCCACGCGAGTTCGGCGTAGGCCGAGGCGGGCTGGGTGCCGGCGATGCGGTTGCCCGCCGGGACCGTGGTGGTGTTGGTCGCGGCGGTCAGGGTGCAGGGGATGCCAGTGCAGGTGCGGAAGCCGTCGGCGTACTGCGCGTGGAGCAGCGTCAGTGCCATCTGCGCACGCAAGCCCGGCATCACACGCCAGCCCGCGCCCAGTTCGGCGCCGAAGCGCTCGGTGCGACCGACGTTGCGGAACGAGGAGCGCCCGCCCGCATTGGTGGCCACGCCGATCTCCTGGTCGGTGTCGATGCGGAACACGGTGGCGTCCAGTGCCAGCCCACCCTCGCGCCACTTGGCCCCGAGTTCGACCTGGCGGCTGGTCTGCGCCTGCAGGTCGGTGTTGAAGCCGCTGTTGCCGTCGGGGCGGTAGGCGAGTTCGCCCAGCGTGGGCGACTCGTGCCCGCGCGAGGCCGCGGCGTGCAGCGTCAGCGCCGAACTGGCGCGCCAGTGCAGGCCAGCCACGGGGTTGGTGTAGCGGTAGTCGAGCGCGCCGGAATCGTCCCCATTGCTCAGGTAGGCGTCGTTCACCCGCATCCGCACCCGGCCGCTGCGCACGCCGAGGCTGGCTTGCCAGTCGGTGGCGAGTGCCCAGTCGGCCTGGGCGTACGCTTCACGGGTGTCCGCGCGGTTGGTCTCGCTGCGGCGCAGCGTGCCGGCCACGCCCAGCGCTGTCGGCGCGGCGGCGGTGCCGGTGTAGTTGTTGTAGCCGCGGCGGTCGTCGGTCTGCTTCTCGACGTTGACACCGGTGGTCAGGTCGAGCGTGTCCCAGTGCCACAGCGCACGCGCATCGACGCCGTTGTACTGCCGGTCGAAATCGACCAGACCACCGCCGTGGCGGACGTTGGCCTGTGTGGCCGGTGCAATCGCGAGGAACTGCATCACGCCGCGCGAGCCGGTGTAGCCGGTGACCTGCGTGCGCGACAACGGGCCGGTGTCGGTGAACTGGTGGGTCCAGTTGGCGCCGGCCTGGGTCTGGCGGATGACCTTGCGGGTGCCGTACTGGGCGGCTTCGGGCGTGGTCTGGTCCGGATCGGCAGCGAACTGGGCACGTGTCAGGCCGAGCGGGTCATCGGCCGTCTGGTTCTGGTCGCTGACCGTGACGGTCACACGGTCGTGGTCGCCTTTCCAGCCGAGGCGGGCGGTGGCGAGCTGGCGGTCGGCGCCGCTCTGGGGTCGGAAGCCGTCGATCGACAGGCGCGACAGGCTGGCCGACATGTCGAATCCGTCCGCCAGCGGCGCTGCGACCGATACCCGGCCCTGGCGCAGCCCGAAGCTGCCGGCGTCAACGCCCACCTCGAACTGCCGCTCGCGTACCGGCTTCGAGAACAGCGCGATCACGCCGCCCGACGAGTTGCCGTACAGAGCCGAAAACGGCCCGCGCAGCACCTCGACGCGCTCGGCGCCCGCGAGGTCGAAATGCGCCACCTGGCCCTGGCCGTCCGGCATGGAGGCCGGAATGCCGTCCGCGTACAGCCGCAGACCCCGCACGCCGAAGCCGGCCCGTGCGCCGAAACCGCGCGAGCTGATCTGCAGATCCTGCGCGTAGTTGTTGCGGTTGGCCACCACCAGTCCTGGCACGCGGGCCAGGGATTCGGACAGGTTGACCATCGGGCCACTGTTGCGCAGGGCCTCGGCGCCGACGGCGGTGATGGCGTAAGGCACCTCGGTCAGCTTGCGTTCGCGGGTCGAACCGGTGACGACGACCGTCTCCAGCGTGGTGTCTGCCGTGGTCTGGGCGAGGGCTGCGGCGTGGAAGCCCGACAGCAGGCAGGCGAGGGCGGCAACGGCGGTCGGGCGCAGGTGCAGAGGGGAGGTGGAGTGAGCGATCGGCGTCATGGCAGGTGCAGGGATTCAGTCTGGCGGTGTACCTGTGCGGTGCCGGTTGGAGCCAGTTGGCATTAACCCGGTCAGGACCGGGTGTTGCGCCAGAAAGTGACATCTCAAGCTAAGCGCTGCCGGAACCGATAAGAGCAAGAACTTCTCTCGGAGCGGGGCCGCCAGCTGCCCCGGACGTACATGCATGCAATCCGAACGTTCGCCGCGCTGGCGTGTCTTGCGCTGATTTCTCCTTTTGCGCAGGGACAGAACGCCGGCGGTGTGCGGGCGCTGGCGGAGTTGTCGCTGGAAGATCTGATGCGCGTCGAGGTCGTCAGTGCCAGCCGTGGCAGCGACCGCCTGGGCGATGTGGCTGCGCCGGTGTTCGTGATCACGCGCGACGACATCCTGCGCACGGGTGTGCGCTCCTTGCCCGAGGCGCTGCGGCTGGCGCCGGGCGTGGACGTGGCGCGGCTATCGGGGGGGCGCTGGGCGGTGGGTGTGCGCGGGGATGCGGGGCGGTTCTCCAACAAGCTGCAGGTGCTGATCGATGGCCGCAGCATCTACTCGCCGCTGTTCTCCGGCGTGATGTGGGAAACGCAGCGCGTGCCGCTGGCCGACATCGAGCGCATCGAGATCATCCGCGGACCGGCCGGGGCGGTCTGGGGCGCCAATGCGGTCAACGGGGTCATCAACATCATCACGCGGCGGGCGCAGGACAGTCTTGGACAGCAAGTCGATGTGGAGCTGGGCAGCGAGGGGGCGGCTGTGCTCCACGGCAGCCGCAGCAGCGGCACAGCGGCGGCTGGCGCCTGGCGGCTGTACGCCCATGCGGATGGCACCGGGCGCTCTTCCGATCCCGCCGGTGGTGACGCCAATGACGCTTCGCTGGTCAGTACTGCGGGGCTGCGCTTCGACCGCGATGTCGATGCCCACACCCAGGTCAGCGCGCAGGCACAGGTGCTGCATTCGCGGGTCGACGACACCCGGTTGCGGCCGGTGGTGATCCCGCCGTATTCGCTGCAATCTCCGACCACGCAGACCTTCAGCCGCGCCCACGCCCACGGCACGCTGACCCGGCGGCTGGCGGAAGAGTCCCGGTTCACGGTGTCTGGTTGGGTGGCCATCGAATCGGGCGAGGAGCGCGGCTCGCAGAGCGTCGACAGCCAGTCCGCCGATGTGGAGGTGTCCCATGCCTTCCGACCCGCCGATGCCGCGCACCAAATCACCTGGGGCGTGGGGGGCCGCCTTTACGTGGACCACAACGAGACCCAGGGCCTGGGGCAGTTCACGCCCGCACGGCGGCGCCTGCTGGACTGGCGCTTCTTTGCGCAGGACCGCTGGGTGGGGATCGACGACCGGTTGTCGGTGGTGGGCGGTTTGCGGGTGGACCACACCTACTTCGCCGGGACGCGCAGCCAGCCCAGTCTGGCGGTCGCGTGGAAGCAGACGCCGGACACGACGCTGTGGTCCTCGCTGTCGGAGGCCATCCGCGTGCCCTCGCGCGGCGAGGAGGACGCCGATCTGGCGGTGGCCGTGATTCCGCCTGGGGCCGCGGGCAATCCGCTGCCGGTGCTGCTGCGCTCCGGCTCCGATGCGCCGACCCTGGTCGAGTCCGTCCGGGCCTTGCAGGTGGGTCTGCGCAGCCGCATCCATGACCAGCTGGCGCTCGATGCGACCCTGTTCCGGCAGGTCTACGATCCCTTGGGCTTGCGCTCCCCGATACCCGTCAATCCGCAGGTCGTGATGGCGCAGACGCCGTACATCGACGCGTCGCTGGGCCGTGAGGCTGGGCGTGCCGTGGTGCAGGGGCTGGAGCTGTCCGCCGACTGGCGGCCCTTGCCCTTCCTGCGGCAGCAGCTTGGGTATACCTGGCTCGCGACCGAGGTTTCGGAATCCCAGTCCCGCAATGGCAGCGCACTGACGCAGAGTCCGCGCCACCTGCTGACGCTGCGCCTGTCCTACGACCTCTCGCCGCACCTGAGTGTGGATGCCTGGGCGCGCTACACCAGCGAGCGTGGCCACGACACGGCATCTGCCAGTTACATCGCGGCCCGCAAGGTGCTGGACCTGAGCGCGCGCTGGTCGGTCGCCCGTGACGTGGTGCTGAGTGCCCGGGCCTACAACCTGGGGGGTCCGCGCCGGGTCGAGATCCAGCCGGACATGGGCTACTCGATGCCAGTCGAGGTGGCCCCTGGTGTTGGGCTGCGCGTGGAAATCAGCCACTGACCCCACTGACCCACAGATTCGGACATGTCCTCCGCCCTTTCACCGCCGCGCCCCATCAGACGTGCGCACCGCTCAGGCTGGACCGCCCGGATGGCGTGTGCCGTCGTGCTCGGCGTGCTGGGGTGGGGCGGTACGGCCGAGGCGGCACCGGACGAATCGGCGGTCCAGGCCGCCTTCGTGCTGAACTTTGCCAAGTTCACCGAGTGGCCGCCGGCCACTCTGCCTGGCCGCCAGGCCGCCATGCAGCTCTGCCAGTTCGGCGCCCGCGATGAGCTTGCCCAGGCCTTCCGGGCGCTGGAAGGCCGCCTGCTGCAGGGCGTGCCGATCCAGTGGCGCAAGGTGAACAAGCTCGACGAGGTGCGTGGCTGTCATGTGCTGTTCATCGCCGAGGCGGGCCTGCCGCTGGCACAGCTGGGCGGGCAGCCGGTGCTCACGGTGAGCGACCTGCCTGGGTTCGCGCAGCAGGGCGGCGTGATCGGTCTGGTGCGCCAGAGTGGCCGGCTGCGTTTCGAGATCAACCGTGGCATGGCGCAGGCGGCGGGCCTGCGGCTGTCGGCTGATCTGCTGTCACTGGCGATGAGCGTGGTCGATGGTGCGGTCCGGCGGGAAGGAACCATGTGATTGCCCGCATGCTGAACAACCTGCGCCTGCGCACCAAGTTGAGCCTGGTGGTCATCACCTCGACGCTGATGGCCTCGCTGCTGCTGTTCCTGGTGGTCACTGTGCTGGAGTACCACGACTCGCGCCACCGGGTCGAGGAGCGCGCGCAGGGCCTGGCGCGGGTGCTGGCCCAGAACGTGCGCGCACCGCTGTCCTTCGAGGACCCCGCCGCCGCGCACCGGGTGCTCGAAGGCCTGGGGGCCGTGCCGGAAGTGCGCTGGGCAGCCTTGCTTGACGCGAATGCGGCCGTGTTCGCGTCCTTTGCACACAAGGGGCAGGCGGTGCCGTCCGCATTCGAGATCGGGCGCCGCACGGCGGCGACGGAGGCGTCGCGAGGATCCCTCGTCCACACGCTGGAGCTGGTCCGGGTGGATGGTGCGGTGGTGGGGCAGCTCGTGCTGTGCACCGACGCCTCACCCGCGTTCAGCGCCACGCTGGCCCGGGCGGTGCTGGTGCTGGTGGGGGCGGCAGTCATCGGGCTGCTGGCCAGCGCGGTGGCGGTCAAGGTGCAGGACGGCATGGTCCAGCCCATCTCCGGGCTGGCCGACGTGATGCATGACGTTTCGCGTACCCATTCCTACGCCACCCGCGTCCGCACGCAGCGCAGCGACGAGGTGGGCGCGCTGTACGACGGATTCAACCTGCTGCTGGGTGAACTGGAGGCACGGGATACCGTCCTGCAGCGGCAGCAGGCACGGCTGTTCACGCTGGCGCACATCGATGCCGTGACCGGTCTGAGCAACCGCCACCACTTCCGGTTGATGCTCGACGAGGCGTTGATCCGCCTGTCCGGACACCCCTTCGCTGTCCTTTGCCTGGACCTGGACCGCTTCAAGACGGTCAATGACGCGCTGGGCCACGATGTGGGCGACATGCTGCTGACCCTGGTGGGCCAGCGCCTGATGGCGGTGTCCCGCGAAGGCGACATGGTGGCGCGGCTCGGCGGCGACGAGTTCGCGATGATCCTGCTGGACGTCGCAGACCGCCACGAGGTGCAGCGCATCGCCGACCGCGTGCTGGCGACGCTGTGTGCCTCCGTGGACATCGAAGGGCTGACTGTGCCGATGGGCGTGAGTGTCGGCATCGCGCTGGCGCCCAGGGACGGTGACCAGCCCGAGCAGCTGCTGAAGAACGCCGACCTCGCGCTCTATGGCGCGAAGGCGGGTGGGCGTGGTCGTGCCTGTTTCTACGACGCGGGCATGAGCGCAGGAGTCGTCCGGCGCTTGCAGCTGGAGCGGGCCTTGCGCTCGGCTATCACGCTGGACCAACTCTCGGTGGTCTACCAGCCACAGGTCGATCTGGCCAGCCGCGCCGTCACCGGTTTCGAGGCGCTGGTGCGCTGGAACCACCCGGAGCTGGGCGAAGTGCGTCCGGACGAGTTCATCGCCGTGGCGGAAGACGCCGGACTGATCAACGAGATTGGCGCCTGGGTGCTGGAGCAGGCCTGCCTGGTGGCGAGTACCTGGCCTGAACACCTGTCGGTGGCGGTCAACCTCTCGGCGGTGCAGGTGATGACGCAGGATCTGCCGCTGCTGGTCGGTCGCGTGCTGGCGGCCACCGGACTTCCTGCGGTGCGGCTGGAGGTGGAGATCACCGAGTCCGTGCTGCTCAACGAGACCGAGGCGACGCTGGCCCAGTTGCACGGACTGAATCGGCTGGGGGTGCGCATCGCGCTCGACGATTTTGGCACCGGCTATTCGTCGATGGCCTATCTGCGTCGCTTCCCCTTCGACAAGCTCAAGATCGACCGCTGCTTCGTCAAGGCGCTGACCACCGAGTCGGACGCGCGCGTGATCGTCCACGCCATCATCGACATGGCCACCGGCCTCCACATGAAGACGCTGGCTGAAGGGGTCGAGCGCGAGGCCGAGATGGCGGCCCTGCTCGAAGAGGGCTGCGCGGAGGTGCAGGGCTATCTGGTGTCCCGGCCACTGCGGGTCGAGGCGGTCGCGCCATTCCTGCGCGACTGGGCCGCTTCACAGGGCGCAGCTGCGGAAACCCGTCAGGCCGTGGCAGTCCTCGGGTAGGCGGTGGCTGCGGTGACGCGGGTCACGCAGGCGTGCCCGGGTCATGGTCGAGCCGCCGCGCAGGACGCGATGCCGTGAACAGGCCGCGAGAAAGGCTTCGCGCTGCGGCAAGTTGCAGTCGCCCAGGTCCTGCTCCAGGGCAACCAGCCGGTCAGCGGTCCACTCCCACACCGCGCCCCATCGGAAGCCGCGGCTGCCCAGGCGCTCGGCGGCGTGGGTCCATTCCACCTCGCTCGGCAATCGGCGCCCAGCCCAGCGACACCAGGCCTGCGCTTCGTGCAGGTTGACATGCACGACCGGATGATTCGGGTGAATACGCACCGCTCGCCCGAACCTCGTTTGCGTCAAACCATCGTCGGGGTCTTCGACCATGGCCGGGCCGCGGCGCTGCTGCTGGCAGACCCAGTCCCAGCCCGCCGGGCTCCACCAGCGCGACTGGCGGTAGCCGCCGTCCGCAACAAATTCGAGGAACTGTTGCCAGGACACGGGCTGGGCGTCGATGTCGTGGTCGGGACAGGAGTCCAGGCGCCGGCCACGTTCGCTTTCGAAGAGATAACCGCCGTCTTCGGGCGCAATGCCGATGTGCCAGTGCCCGCCGGCCACTGCCAGCGGCTGGTGCGGCACCCAGGCGCCCGGCGCGGTGGCCTCGGTCAGGGGCACATCGAGCATCTGGGCGGCCTCGATCAGGCGTTCGGCTTGCTGGTCCTCCTGGAACAGTGCGTCGCGGTAGAAGTACAGCGTGTCGTCCTGTTCGGGTGCGTCCATCAGCAGTTCCAGCGTCACCTCCAGCGTGTCGACCAGGTACTGCCGGACAGCGGTCACCCCCGGCAGGTCGCCGCTGTTGCGCTCGACCGGGGAACGCAGACGCGGATCCCACCAGAGGTCGGCCCGCGGGTCGATCGACGCCAGGCGGATTCCGCGCGCGTCGCAGCGCCGACCGCGGTGGCGTTGCACGTTGCGGGCGATCCAGATTTCCTGAAGCCAGCCGAGCTGGCCCAGCCACCACAGCGGTGAGCCTTGCAGCGGTGGCGGGGTGCCGTCCAGCGCATCCGGCCGTGCCGCGGCTTCGAAGGCCGAGAACAGGCGCAAGCTGCGGTTGCGGGCGTCGATCAAGGCCAGTGACAGCAATTCGCGCCCGGCATGGCGCATCGTCACCGGGTGGTCAAGATCTGCAGCGGGCATCAGCATCGTGGGCAGGCCAGGGAGGGAAGGCATGCAACGATTGTGAACTTGTTCACGCTATTCGGCGATGCTTGCCACACACCTGACCGGGCGGGTGGAGCGCCCTGGGACTGGGGGGACGGTCAGGTGGTGCGTCCGACGATCGACGCGGTGGCGATCAGCTCTTCCAGCATGGCCAGCGAAGCCCGACCCGAGACAGAGAAGGGATCGAGTACCGGCCTGTCGCTGTACTTGAGCACGATCGACGGATTGATGCGCGCCAGATTGACCTGGCCCATCGTCCAGCCGGAGAAGCGCCGCTCGGTGATTTCTTCGTAGTGCAGCACCATCACGTCATGGTGGCGACCATCGCGCACGATGGCGTTGTAGAGCCGGTTCACCGTGTCGCGCCCGCCCTCGATCACCTGCATGAACACATTGCCGCCGTGGCAGAGGATGCCCGTGATGCCGAGCGCGGGGTTGTGGGCACGGGACTGGGCGAGGATCGAGTCGATCATCTCGGTCGTTACCGCGTAGGCGCGGCTTGCATACAGCAGACGGACGAGCATGGGGTTCAGCCTTTGCGGTGGGTGACGAGCGCGAGAAATTCGCGGCGCAGGTTCGGATCCTTCAGGAAGGAGCCACGCATGACGCTGTTGATCATCTTGGAGTCCAGATCCTTGACGCCGCGCCAGCCCATGCAGAAGTGGTCGGCCTCCATGATCACGGCCAGCCCGTCGGGCTGCATCTTGTCGTTGAGCAGATCGGCCACCTGCGTGACGGCTTCCTCCTGGATCTGCGGGCGGGACATGATCCACTCGGCCAGCCGCGCGTACTTGGACAGGCCGATCAGCGCCGAGTGCGCGTTGGGCATCACGCCGATCCAGAGCTTGCCGATGATCGGGCAGAGGTGGTGCGAGCAGGCGCTGCGCACGGTGATCGGGCCGACGATCATCAGCTCGTTCAGGTGCTCCACATTGGGGAACTGCGTGACAGGCGGCTGGGCGACGTAGCGGCCCCGGAACACCTCCTGCAGGTACATCTTGGCCACGCGGCGGGCGGTGTCCTGGGGGTTGTGGTCGCTGTCGGTGTCGATCACCAGGCTGTCGAGCACGCCGGCCATCTTGCCCTGCACCTCGTCGAGCAGGGCGTCGAGTTCACCGGGGTGGATGAAGTCGGCGATGTTGTCGTTGGCATGGAAACGCCGGTTGGCGGCCTGGATGCGGGCCCGGATGACAGCGGACATCGGCCGTCCAGTCTCCTGGTCGAGATCGCCCGACGGCGTCGGGGCTGAGAGTTCGGTGGGACTGTTCATCGTGCTGGCGGCATCCGGAGTAGGCAGAAATCCTAGCAGGGCTCGGCTTCCCATGCCCGGAGCGGGTTGCGTGCGGATGTGCTCGCACAAATCCGCAACATTGCTGCCGGGTCGGACTAAGGGTTTGCAAGAATGGACGCACTGGAATGGAATCCAAGGAGCCTCCATGTCGCGCCCTCCGCTGATCGGTATTTCCGCCCGCATCTACTTCCCCAACACGCCGGTGGCCGATCTGGGTGGTGTCTTCACCCGCACGCTGCACTACCTGGAGCAGTCGGTGGCGCACTGGGTGCTGGGAGGGCGGGCGCTGGCCGTGATGATTCCCGCCATCGAGAGCGACGGCATGATCGCCCGCAGCGAGATGAGCCTGTCGGAGTACGCCAGCCACCTCGACGGCCTGGTGCTGCAGGGCGGCAATGACATCGCGCCCGAGAGCTACGGCGAAGCTCCGCTGCGCCCCGAGTGGAGTGGCGACCGCGTCCGTGACCGCTACGAGATCGACCTGTTCGAGGCGTTTGTCGCGGCAGGCAAGCCGGTGGTGGGCATCTGCCGTGGCTGCCAGCTCATCAACGTCGCCCTTGGTGGCACGCTCTACCAGGACATCCCCACGCAGGCGCCATCCTCGGTGCGCCATCTGCACCTGGAGCAGTACGACCAGCAGTTCCACGCGATGGGCATCGTGCCGGGGACGCGGCTGTCGGCGCTTTACCCGGGTGTGAGTACGGCGGTGATCAACTCGATCCACCACCAGGCGGTGAAAGATCTGGGCCGCAACCTCACGGTTGAGGCCCGCGCCCAACCAGACGGCCTGGTTGAGGCCATCCGCTGGAACGGCCCGAGCTACGTCTTCGGCATGCAGTGGCACCCGGAGTTCATGGCGCAGCAGCTGAGCCACGCCACTCAGCTGGACGGCAACCCGATTCTTTCGGATTTCCTGGCGGCCTGCCTGCGCCGCCGGGGGTGACTGCAGCCCGTGTCGCCGTGGATACTGTTACTGCTTGAAAGTCTTGTGCTTCTGTCGATATAGGGTTGTATGCGGACCCTATGTGAAAAACGACGTGGTACCGCTCCATGATTCGAGGGGGAGCCCGAAAATTCGCGTGAATTTATGTCAGGATTTGATGTTTTCAAATTTTTCTTGAGCATCGTTCTTGACAACAAAGGCGCCGACCCTACGGCGTTCGACGGGATAGCATGAAATTTTCAATTCAAGACAGACGTGGGGGCGCCTGACCATGGCCGACATGCAAGCAACCCGGCGCCGAGCGGCTGTGTCCGTGTTTTCGGATTTGCTCGACGAGACGGCACTGACCGAGGCACTCTGGCTCCAGCACGAGTCGATGCGAGGGGAAAACGTTTCGGACATCATCGCGTTCGTCGACGCGGTCGCCCAGCGCAATCTGCTGGACGTGGCATCCGTCAAGCGGCTCTACAACGGGTTCTACAAGGCACTGCGCGAAAGCCCGGAGCGCCTGCCGCTGGATCCGTGGCCGGCCATGCAGGCGGCCCGTGCAGCGGCTCGGCCACCCGCGCCACCACCGAAAGCCGTGGCGCCAGTGGCTCCAGTGATCTCGCCGGTGATCAATCCGGTCGCGGCCGCGCTGGCGGCGGCGCAGGCCGCAGTGCCTGTGCAGACGCTGGTGCCGGAGGAGCCGCCGGTCATCTTCGGCGCGCTGATGCGGGCCATCGTGTCCGAGGTGTTCCAGCACCACCGCGAGGCACTCGACGAGGTCCGCAAGGATGCCTTGCAGCGGCTGGACGACTCGATGGCCGTGCCCGCCTTGCGCCAGCAATTCCGCAGCGGCTGGAGCCGTGCACTGCAGCACGACTGGCAGTTGTCGGGCACGCACGCCGATCTGGCCGAACTGACCCGCGTGGTCTATCTGGCGCTGGGTGATGCATTCGGCCGCGCAGGTGCAGACCACGTCCTCAAGCGCGGTCTGGACGCGGCCGAGGCTGTGCCTGAGGCCAAGGTGTTTGCGCCGCGTCGCCTGCTGGTCACCATCAAGGGCCTGCGCATCTGATCCGAATGACTGGTGGGTGCGGCCTCGTGCCGAAGCCCCCGGTCTTGCCTTGACTATTGCGCCGCGTGCGCGGGCGATTTTACCGTCCGCCCCGGCAGGAGAACAGCATGTCCAATCTGCAGGACGTCCGTGACGCCGCCGTCGACACCGACGCCGAATACCACGATGCCCCGACCCCAATGACCGCGCAGGAGCGCAAGGTCATCCTCGCCTCGTCGCTCGGCACCATCTTCGAGTGGTACGACTTCTACCTCTACGGCGCGCTGGCCGCCATCATCGCCAGGCAGTTCTTCACAGCGCTGGAGCCGACCTCTGCCTTCATCTTTGCGCTGCTGGCGTTTGCTGCCGGCTTCATCGTGCGACCGATCGGGGCCGTGATTTTCGGTGGTCTGGGCGACATGATCGGGCGCAAGTACACCTTCCTGGCCACCATCGTGATCATGGGCATCTCGACGATGCTGGTCGCCGTGCTGCCGACCTACAGCACGGCCGGTGCCTTCGCGCCGATCGCGCTGGTGCTGCTGCGCATGCTGCAGGGTCTGGCGTTGGGCGGGGAGTACGGCGGCGCCGCCATCTACGTGGCCGAGCATGCGCCCCAGAACCGCCGTGGCGCCTACACCGCCTGGGTGCAGACGACGGCGACTGTCGGCCTGTTCCTGTCGCTGGTCGTGATCCTGGTGACCCGCAACCTGCTGGGCGAAGCGCAGTTCGCCGATTGGGGCTGGCGCATTCCGTTCGGTCTGTCAGCGGTGATGCTGGCGTTTTCGCTGTGGATCCGTCTGTCGATGAGCGAGTCGCCGGCCTTCCGCAAGATGCAGGAAGAGGGCAAGACCTCCAAGGCGCCGCTGGCCGAGTGTTTCGGTCAGTGGAAGAATCTGAAGATCATCGTGCTGGCGCTGTTCGGGCTGGTGGCCGGGCAGGCGGTCGTCTGGTACACGGGGCAGTTCTATGCGCTGTTTTTCCTCACCGGCGTGCTCAAGGTCGATCCGAGCACGGCCAGCATCCTGATCGCCATCGCGCTGCTGATCGGCACGCCGTTCTTCGTGGTGTTCGGAACATTGTCGGACCGCATCGGCCGCAAGCCCATCATCATGGCGGGGCTGCTGATCGCGTGCCTGGTGTATTTCCCGCTCTTCAAGCTGTTGACCTCGCTGGCCAACCCCGATCTGGCTGCCGCGCAGGAGCGGGTGCAGATCGTCGTCAAGGCCGATCCGATGACCTGCTCGTTCCAGGGCAGTCCAATCGCCAAGGAAACCGACTTCACTTCCTCGTGCGACATCGCCAAGCGCGCACTGGCCCAGCTGTCGGCCAGCTACACCAACGTGCCGCTGCCCTCGGGCACACCGACGGAGGTGCATGTGGGTGGCACCGTGCTGACACCGCCCAATGGCCGCCTGACCGCCGAAGGCGACCGATTCGAGTCCGAAAACCTCGTCGATATCGCCCAGTTCCGCAAGCAGGATCTGCCGGATGCGCTGGAGGCGGCTGGTTACCCGCGCAAGGCCGATCCGACCAAGATCAACCACGTCGGCGTGGTGGCGGTGCTGGTGGTGCTGATGCTGCTGGTGACGATGGTCTACGGCCCGATCGCCGCGACGCTGGTCGAGATGTTCCCGACCCGCATCCGCTACACCTCGATGAGCTTGCCGTACCACATCGGCAACGGCTGGTTTGGGGGTCTGATGCCGACCATCGCCTTCGCGATGGTGGCGCAGAACGGCGACATGTACCACGGTCTCTGGTACCCGATCGGTGTCGCGGCGCTGACCTTCGTGGTCGGCATGCTCTTCATCCGCGAGACCAAGGACGTGGACATCTACGCCAAGTTCCTCTTCTGGCACCCGAACCGGATGCGCAAGTAGGCTGAGGCGTTCAGGGTTGTTCGGCTGCCTCGTCGACCAGATCGGCGAGGTCCTCCGCCTCCACGTCCGAGCGACGCTGCGGCACCAGCAGCACCGGCACATGGCTGTGGCGCTCCACGGCCTGTGTCACCGCCTGGCTGCGGCCAGCCAGCACGATCAGGTCGCAGCCCAGCAGATCGGCCTGCTCCACCACCTGTTGTGCCACATCCCCTGTGACCACCAGTGACTCATGCGCCACACCTGCCTCGTCCAGCAAGGCGTGGGCGGCGAGCAGCGCGTGTTCTCCGGCACCATGGCTGGCGCCTTCGATCACGTCGACATTCGGGGCGAGCACCACTTCGTAGAGATGTGGCGGCTCCTGCACATTCAGCAGGACGGCGGTGAAATCGAGCCCCTGCGTGCGCAATTGCAGTGCCTGCCGCACGGCGTCCAGTGCCTGGGGGCTTCCGTCGATGGGCAAAAGGGTGCGGATCATCGTGTGACTCCTGTCATGAATGGGGGCATGCGGTGATGCTACCGTCTGCCGGGCGATACTGCCGGCCTTCTTCCATGACCGCCGTTCGTCGCGTATCCACATGCCGTTGCCCCTCCAGTTCCCGACGTTGACCTGGACCGAAGCCGATCAAGTCCACACCGCGCGCTGGCGGTCCGAAAACGGCGCGGCTGTGCCACGCCGTGTCGTGGTCGCTGACGACCAGACCCGGGCCGACGATGCCTTGCGCCTGGCACGCGAGGGTGCGGTGTTGCTGTGGCGCGGTGATTTCCAGAGTGCCCGGCTGCTGCTGCAGGCCATGGGGCGGCGGCTGGACCGTGCGGGTTCGCGCGCTGGGCCAACAGCACCGGGCGCTGCGGGCGGATCACCCGCAGACGCATTTCACCGTCACCGGCTGGCGCAGGCGCAGCGGTCGCGCCTGCTGTCGGCGATCACCCTCACTCTGGAGGCGGATTACGCCATTGCCTTGCGCCGCGCACCCGACCTGCGCCTGGCCTGCGCGGAAGCCTACGGCGCGCCGGACGGGCAGGCCAGCGTGGTCTCGCTGCGCGAGTTGCTGGGCCTGGTGGGGGCGCACGAATGGCGCAAGAAGGGCGTTCCCATCGTCGCGGCGGGCGGGCGCGTGCATGCCCACTACGGGGTCTTTTCGCCTGTGCGGGGCGAGTACATCGATTTGGTCGCGGCGGCGCCACTGCCCTCGCTGGAACTGGCGTTCGACATCGGGACCGGCACGGGCGTCCTGGCGTCGGTGCTGGCGCAGCGGGGTGTCAGGCGGATCGTCGCGACCGAACTCGACGACCGCGCGCTGGCCTGTGCCGCCGACAACCTGCAGCGGCTGGGGCACGCCGGGCGGGTTGAGCTGATGAAGGCGGACCTGTTTCCGCCGGGCAGGGCACCGCTTGTCGTCTGCAATCCGCCGTGGCTTCCGGGCAAGCCCAGTTCCTCGATCGAACACGCCATCTACGATCCGGACAGCCGGATGTTGCGGGGTTTCCTGCGCGGGCTGGCCGATCACCTGGCTCCGAACGGGCAAGGATGGTTGATCTTGTCCGATCTGGCCGAACATCTCGGGTTGCGCCGACGTGCGCAATTGCTGGAATGGATCGAACAGGCCGGGTTGCGCGTGATAGCGTGTCCGACGATCCGTCCGCGTCATCCGAAAGCAGGCGATGCCAACGATGTGCTGCACGCTGCCCGGACTGCTGAAGTCACGATGCTCTGGCAACTGGTTGCCAAGGGGAATGGGTGACGAGCCTGAACCCTGGCACTGGAGGCTAACGGTTAGGGCTGCTTCGTTCCCGACCTGACCCGTTTGGCCGCGCCCCCATGCAGGGAGGCCCGTCACCGAAGATTGTAATCGACTTGACCAAGGATGCTGTGTCGAATCCGGTTCTGTGCGATTATCTGGTTTCTGTTACAGCTTGCAGGGCTGTCATTCATCGATGAAGAACACCGAACGCCAGATCGTCGACCTCGAAGACGACGTCGAAAGAATTGCTGCCATCCGCAAGATCCGCAAACTGATTGATTTCTGGCGGATCACACCAGCCGAATTGCGAGGACGCCCAGTTGCTTCCGCGCGTTCGCAGGAACCGGCCCAGATTCGCTACCGGCACCCGGTCACGCTGGAGGTCTGGGATGGTTGCGGCACGCAACCGCAGTGGTTGCGTGATGCCCTGATCAAGGAGGGCTATACAGTAGATGAATTGCGCCCGGTCGCGGGTCAGTCTATCTCGATCGAATTGACGCCGGCCAGCTGAAATCCCCACGGGGGCATTTGACATTCCACAAGGCAAGAAGGTCTGCATCCTTGCGAATGCAGACCTTCTTGTTTGGTTTGTTTGGCTCCCCGACCTGGACTCGAACCAGGGACCTGCGGATTAACAGTCCGTCGCTCTACCAACTGAGCTATCAGGGAATTGTGCAGTTGCGGATGCCGCTTTGAATGCCGTTCAGCGCGATTTGATTTGGCTCCCCGACCTGGACTCGAACCAGGGACCTGCGGATTAACAGTCCGTCGCTCTACCAACTGAGCTATCAGGGAATCGCATTGCGCTTTGGCGTCAACTGACAAGACCGCAATTGTATGACACCGACTGCCGTCGGCGCAATAGTTTCAGGCAATTTTATTGCTCAACGCCGTCACCGAGACCCGACCCAGGGCCGGCAGGGTCAGGTGGCAGACGCTGCCGCCGTTCGGATGGTTCTTGCATTGCACTTCGCCGTCAAGTCCGCGCAGGATCTGCTGGCAGATAGTCAGCTCCAGGCCGCTGCCATCTCCTAGGCCATCGCTGGCCCTGCGCGGCTGGAAGAACGCCGAAAACATTGCTTCGCATTCGCTGTCAGGCAAGCCCGGTCCGGCATCATGAATCCACCAGTGCAGCGCGCCATCGTTGTCGCGTGACGAGCGGATCTCGATCAGGCTCCCGGCCGGTGATACCCGCACAGCACGCTCGATCAGCGTGCGCACCGCCTGCTGGAAGCGCAAGGCGTCCACGCTCGCCATGCCGTTAGCGCATGGCTTGACGACGATGTCGATCTGACGCGCCCGCGCATCAATGCGTGCGTGCCGTATCACTTCCTCGATCAGGTCACCGGTGTCCGCATCGCTGCGGTGCAGCGTGCCGGTCGCATTCTTGACGCGTGACAGATCGAGCATGTCATTCACGACCGAGAGCATCCGCTGCCCGCCGCTTTGAATGTGTGTGAACATCTCGTGTTGCGCGCTGTCGTGGCGGCTGCGCATGACACCCAGTTCGGAGAAACCGATGATCGACTGCAGGGGCGTGCGCAGCGCGTGGCTGAGGTTGCCGATGAACTCTGATTCTGCACGGTGCGCCGTGGCCGAGGCGGTCATCGCGTCGGCAGCGCGCTGCTCGGCTTCGCGGAAGCTGGTCACGTCGGTGATGCTGCCGATCACGCCGCCTGGTCGGCCGTCCGGCCGTGTCAGCGCGACCTTGGCGATCAGCGCCTGCCGGCACGCACCGTTGCGCAACACGATGTTTTCCATGTAGCTGCTCTGGCCCGCGCCGGCCCACAGTGCCACGTCGCGCACGGGGTGGTAGGCCAGGTGGCTCAGAGTGGGGTCGGTGTCGGCACGCTGGCCGATCAGGTCATCGCGCCGCACGCCGAGGAAATCCTCGAACGCCTGGTTCACCAACACGTAACGCCCCAGCGGATCGAGCACGAACATTGGCGCCGGAGCCGCCTCGATCACGGCGCGGAGGTGGCGTTCACTCTCTTCCAGACGACCGCGTGTGCGGTCGAGCACTGCTGCCATGCGTTCGTGTGCGCGCAGACTGCGCCAGGTGGTGACGGTACCCGCGATGATCATCAGCATGCCGACGAGGTCCACGATCAGCAGCCAGCCGAGTTTGCGGCGCCAGTTGGCCGTCACTTCGGCCATTGGCTCCTCGACCACAACCAGCAGCGGGTGCTTTCGGCTTGTCCGGAACGAGGTGATCACCACCGCTGTGTCCAACCCCGCGCCTTCGTAACTGCCAGACTCCTGGTCTGGCAGAAACTCCTGCAGCGCGCGGTGGTTTTGCACGCTGGTGCCGGGCAGGCGCTGCACGCCTTCGGTGCCGGCCAGCATGCGGCCCTGGTAGTCGAGCAGCGCCGCGTTCAGCGACCGTTCGCCCAGAATCTGCTGGAAATGGTTGGCGAGGTAGTCCGGATTCAGCGCTGCCACCGCCAGAAAGGGCTGTCCATCCGGCGTGGTGCCGCGGTGGATCAGCGTGATCAGGCCGACCCCAGGAAGGGCGTGGGGTGTGCCGGCCTGTCCAGGCGATCGCAGTCGTGCGGCGTCGAGCAGATCACGGCCCGGCAACCACGGGCCAAGCCAGGCTTCACTTGCATTGACCGGCTGGCCGAGCAGGTGCACGTCAAATACCGCTCCGACCGCCGCGGCATTGGAACTCACCATCACCTTGCCACTGGCATCCAGTACCGAGAGGCTACGCATATATGGGAGTCCGCGCACGGCTTCGACCAGCCGTTCGGACAGATCACCGCTGACAGTTTCGCGGTTCTGCACGCGCTGGCTGATCATCGCCAGCGTGAGCGAAGCGGCGTCGAGCGTTCGGCTGGTCTCGTCCTCGAGGAGTCTTGCCAGCAATTGCGTTCGCCGAGTTTCCTGGGTGATCGTGTCCTTGCGCTGGTAGACCGCGAACGCACCCGACAGCAGGGTCAGCAGCACCGCCAGCACCGATCCGGCCCAGACCAGGTGCGCGCTACTCAACCAGATCAGGCGGGTGGGAACGTCTTTCAGGCTCATGGGCGGGTCAACGGGCGGTCGGCCGGATCACGATTTCGGACAACCGATGGCGACGGGCAGCACTTTCAAGGCGGCCGTCCTGACGCATGTCGGTAACAAAACGGTTGATGCGGGCCAGCCACTCGTCATCACCGGGGCGGATTGCATAGGCATAGGGCAGCACATGGAACGGTTGTGGAGGGCTGATCAAGCGTGCCCATTCTGCGTTGTCCAGCAGGCGGCGGCTGTAGGGGTAGTCCGTCATGAAGACATCCACCCGGCCCGCTTCGAGTTCCTGTTCACGCGTGGTCGGCGGGCGGATCACCACCATGTTTGCCTGACGCAGGGAGTCGCGCATCACGGGTTCCATGAACGTGCCGGCCTGGACCGCCACCTGCACGCCCGGTTGGTCGATGTCCTCCCAGCGCCGCACGACCCGACTGCTGCGGCTGGTGACGGCGTAGATGTCGCTCTGCAGATAGGGCTGGCTGAAGCGCAGGAATTTTTCGCGCTGTGGCAGTACACCGACGGCAAACATCGCGATGTCGCACCGGTCCTTCAGCAGGTCGTCCACCAGCGTGGCAAATGAGGAATCGACGTGGTGCAGCCGCGCGCCCAGCTCGCGCGCGAATTCGGCCGACATGTCGATGTCGAGGCCCGTGAACTGGCGAGTCTTGGGGTTGCGGTAGCTGATGCCGTAATAGTCCGGCCAGACACAGACCCGCAGCTCGCTGCTGCGTTGGACCCGCTCAAGCACCTCGCCGGCCGTGGCTGCGGTGTGCATCAGACCAGCCAGCAGAAAACCGGAAACCACCTGAAAGAAGCATTTCATCTTGAACCTGCCTTGCGTGACGACCGCTCTGTTGGATGCCCTGTCCGCAAAGATACGAATTTTGACATCGGGGAGTGTGATGCCGCCTTCGGGCAAACCACGGACTGCCTGAAGGGCAGGAGCCTGATTCACGCCGGTTGCCGTGAGGGAATGCGCACAAGCCTGTCACGGCGACCGAGCGGGAAGCTCCCTGAAATGAGCCAGGCTCAGCCAGTGAGCCCTAGACGCCGGTGCAGCAGCGCGCTGCTGGTCGTGTACAGCAGCGGCCCGCGCTCCTGCGGACGCAGGTGGTCGTGTGCCGCGTGGGCGGCGAGCGTTGCTTCGTGGAAGCCGCAGAGAATCAGCTTCTTCTTGCCAGGATAGGTATTGATGTCGCCGACGGCGTAGATCCCGGGCAACACGGTTTCAAACGTGGTGACATTGACCGGCAGCAGCTTGCGCTCCAGCGCGAGTCCCCAGTCGGCGATCGGCCCCAGCCGCGGGCTGAGCCCCTGGCAGACGATCAGTACGTCCAGTGGGCACAGCGTTTCGAGGCCCTGCGCGTCCAGCACGGTCACGGCGTCCAGGCGATCACCTTGCGCACGCGCGGTGGTGATCTGGCCGATGCAGACCCGCAGGCGCCCGTTGGCCCGCAGTGCAGCGACACGCGCCAGCAGATCGGCTTCGGCGGTGAACTGGTCGCGCCTGTGCAGCAGCGTCACGTCGGTCGTTCGGGGGTGTTCGGCAAGCGCGGCCGCGCAGTGCAGTGCGGCGTCATCGCCGCCCACCACAAGGACACGCTGGCCAGCGAATGGCGCCAGATCGTCCGGGTGGTGAAAGACCTGCCGCTGCTCATGCGCCTCCAGTCCTGCGACCTTGAGGCGCCGGGGTGTGAATGCACCCACGCCCGCTGCGATGAATACGCTGCACGCCAGAAACTGCAGCCCCGCATGGGTCCCGACCTCGAACCGACCATCCCCCAGCGGGCGCAGCGTCTGCACCTCATGGCCGAAATGCAGACCCGGCTGGAAGGGCGCAGTCTGCCGCAGCAGGAGGTCGGTCAACTCCCGACCGGTACACACCGGCACGCCGGGAATGTCGTAGATGGGCTTGTCGGCATAGAGCGCGACACATTGGCCGCCAGCCTGTGGCAGCACGTCCACCACCTGCACCGACAGCCCCAGCAGTCCGAGCTGGAACGCCTGGAACAGCCCGACCGGACCCGCGCCGATCACCAGCGCATCGGTCTCGATCGGTGCAGCCGGTGTGGTGGTCACGTCAACCGATCCCGTTCAGCGTTGCAGGAACTGGATCTTGTCCTTGACGTCTTTCCAGTCATCGGCGTCCGGCAGCGGGGCCTTGCGCTTGGTGATGCTGGGCCACTTGGGGGTCAGCTCGGCGTTGATCTTGATGAAGGCGAGCTGGTCCGCCGGCACATCTTCCTCGGGGAGGATCGCGTTGACCGGGCACTCGGGGATGCAGACCGCGCAGTCGATGCACTCGTCCGGGTCGATGATCAGGAAATTGGGGCCTTCGCGGAAACAATCGACGGGACAGACGTCCACGCAATCGGTGTACTTGCAGCGGATGCAGGCTTCGGTGACGACGTGTGTCATGACGCGGTTTTCACTCGGGTAAGTTGGATGGAGAACGATTTGCGAAACGTTCGATTTTAAGGCTGATGCGCGACGGGCCGCGCACCCGCGCCGACCGTGACCAGCGTGGGCCGGCCGCGGTGCAGCGGATCGGCCTCGGCGAGCGTGGCGACGGTGTGGCGGCTGAACCGCTCGTCGGGCCAGCCCGCACGCGAGATGACTACCACCGGCGTCCCTTCGGGCCAGCCGACCTCGGCGAGCCGCTCGGCCAGCGAGGGCAGTTGCCGACCCGCCATGTAGAACACCTCGGTGTCGGCGCTGCGGCGGGCTTCGAGGTCGCCGGTCTGCGTCATCGCGGTGCTGAAGGCAACGCTGCGGCCGACGCCGCGGCGGGTCAGCGGCTGCTGCGACACCGCGGCGGCGGCCAGCGCCGAGGTCACGCCCGGCACCACCTCGCAGCCGATGCCTGCCGCGTGCAGCGCCTCCAGCTCTTCTTCAAGCCGGCCGAACACGCTCGGGTCGCCGCCCTTGAGCCGCACAACCCGCGCCGACCGCTGCGCACACTCGACCAGCAGCGCGTTGATGCGCGTCTGGCCGGTGCTCTCGCTGCTGAAGCCGCGCTTGCCCACGTCGATCCACTCGGCCTCAAGTGCTTCCGCACGCAGGGCCGGGTCGGTCAGCGCGTCCGCCAGCACGACCTCCGCCGCCCGCAGCCGGTTCAGGCCGCGCACGGTGATCAGGTCGGCCGAGCCGGGGCCGGCGCCGATGAAAACGACGCGGACCTCTGCGGTGTCCATGCGCTCCGCCACCGGTTCAGGCGCTCACCAGCAGCGCGCCGCTGGTGCGGTTGGTGGTCGGATCGACGACGATCAGCGCGCCGCCGACACGGTTGTCCGCATAGGCTTCCACCGGCAGCGCCTGCTGGGTCTGGATCTGCACGCGGCCGATCTCGTTGACAGCCAGTTCATGCGCATCGACCTTTTCGAGCGTATTGATGTCCAGCCGGTGGTCGATCGCGGTGATGCGGGCCTGCACCCAGCGGTTGCCGTGGCGCACCCAGTACTTGCGGCCGAGCACGGCGGGTTCGGTGTCGAGCCAGGCCAGCGTGCCACTGAAGGTCTGCTGCGTCGGGGCGCTGCCGGGCGTGAAGACCCAGTCGCCGCGGGACACATCGACCTGGCGGTCCAGCACGATGCCGGCGGATTGCCCGGCGGTGCAGACATCCACCACGCTGCCGGCGTGGCGTACCGAGGCGACGATGGCGGTCTCGCCACTCGGGAAGATCTGCACGGTGTCGCCGGCCTTCACCGAGCCGTGGGCGATGCGGCCCCACATGACGCGGTGCTGGTGGCCGGTGCCGTGGCCTTCGTCGCGGGCGACGTACTGAACCGGCACGAGCAGGTTGCCGTCGTGCGCTTCGTCGGCGACGGGCAGTGTTTCGAGCAGTTGCAGCAGCGTCGGGCCGGTGTACCAGTCCCAGTTCGCCGACGGCGTGGCCACGTTGTCGCCGCGCAGGGCCGACACCGGCACGATGCCGCGCACGGTGATCCCGGCTTCTTCGGCGAACTTGTTCAGCGCCTTCGACACGGCGTCATAGGCGGCTTGTGTGCCGACTTCGATCGCGTCGAGCTTGTTGATCGCGAACACGATGCTCGGCACGCGCAGCAGGCGGGCCAGCAGGCTGTGGCGGCGGGTCTGCGGCAGCAGCACCACGTCGTCCACCGCCGTGTCGAGCTTGGTGATGTCCACCAGCACGACCGCCGCGTCGGAGCCGGCCGCGGCCGTCACCATGTTGCGGGTGTACTGTTCATGGCCGGGGGCATCGGCGATGTTGAACTTGCGCGTCTTGGTGGTGAAGTATTGGTACGCCACGTCGATCGTGATGCCCTGTTCGCGCTCGGCCTCCAAGCCGTCGGTCAGCAGCGACAGGTCGATCGGCGCACCCGCCGCACGCTTTTCCAGCGCGTCAAGCTTGTCGGCCAGGATGCCGCGGCTGTCGAACAGCAGGCGCCCGATCAGCGTGCTCTTGCCGTCGTCCACGCTGCCGGCGGTCAGGAAACGCAGGGCCTTGTGCGCCAGTTCTTCTCCGGCGTCGATGTGTTCCACGTTGTTCACGTCAGTCTGCACGGTGCTCATCAGAAATACCCTTCCTTCTTGCGGCGTTCCATCGACGCCTCGGAGGTGCGGTCGTCCATGCGGGTCGCGCCACGCTCGGAGACCGTCACCTGCAGCGTCTCGGCCACGATGTCGGCGTTGGTGGCGGCGTCGCTCTCCACCGGGCAGGTGCAGGTCATGTCGCCCACGGTGCGGAAGCGCACGTCCACCGTTTCCACGGTGTCGCTCGCGTCCGGCGGCGTCACGTCCGTCACCGGAACCAGCAGCCCCTTGCGGCGGTAGATCTCGCGCTTGTGGGTGTAGTAGATGTGCGGCAACGGGATCTTCTCGCGCTCGATGTAAAGCCACACGTCGAGTTCGGTCCAGTTGCTGATCGGGAAGGCGCGGAAGTGCTCGCCCGGCTTGATGCGGGTGTTGAACAGGTTCCAGAGTTCCGGGCGCTGTTCCTTGGGCTGCCACTGGCCGAAGCTGTCGCGGTGCGAGAAGATCCGCTCCTTGGCGCGGGCCTTCTCTTCGTCGCGGCGGGCGCCGCCGATCATGCAGTCGAAGCGGTGCTCCTCGATCGTCTCCAGCAGCGTCACCGTCTGGTGGCCATTGCGTGACTCCAGCGGGTGCGCCAAGCGGATCGTGCCGCGCTCCATCGAGTCTTCGAGGTGTCCGACGATCAGCCGCTCGCCCATTTCGGCAATGCGGGCGTCACGGAACTCGATGACCTCGGGGAAATTGTGGCCGGTATCGACATGCACCAGCGGGAAGGGCAGCTTGCCGGCGAACACCGGGCGCTCGCCAGGCTTCGACAGCTTCTGCTTGAAGGCTTTTTCGGCGAGGTGCAGCACCACGCAGGAATCCTTGCCGCTGGAGAACAGCAGGCCGGGCCGCTCGAAGGCGCCGGCCACTTCGCGCAGGATGAAGATCGCTTCTTCCTCCAGCGCGTCGAGGTGGCGGTGGTCCACGTCGGGGAGCAGTTGGGTCATGGTCGTCGGGGCGTTCATGGGTCTTGTGGGGACGTGTCGATCGGGTCGATTCAGGCTCAGGCGGCGGGCTGCTTGACGTGGAGACCGCATTCCTTGGCGCTCTCGTCTTCCCACCACCAGCGGCCGGCGCGGAACTCCTGTCCGACAGCGATGGCGCGGGTGCAGGGCGCGCAGCCGATGCTGGGCATGAACTGGTCGTGCAGCGGGTTGTAGGGCACCTCGTTGGTCGCGATGTAGTGCCACACGTCGTTCCAGCTCCAATCGACCAAAGGGTTGATTTTCGCACGCCCCTGGTCATCGGCCTCGACCGCCAACACTTCACCGCGCGCATTCGACTGCTCGCGGCGCAGCCCCGTCACCCACGCCGTCCGCCCGGTGAGCATCCGGCCAAGCGGCTCCATTTTGCGGATGCCGCAGCACGCCTTGCGCAGCGCCAGGCTCTCGTACATCGCCTTCTCGCCGTTCGTGCGCACGAACTGGACCACCGACTCCTCGACCGGCCGGTACACCTCGACCGCCAGGCCGTAGTGTTCGGTGATGCGCGGGATCAGCGCGACGGTCTCGGGGTGCAGTGCGCCGGTTTCCAGCGTCGCCAGTGTGATCGGCAGGCCGAGCTTGGCGATCAGGTCAGTGACGACCATGTCCTCGGCGCCGAGGCTGGTGGACTGCAGGATGGTGCCGGGGTGGGCGGCGGCGGCGTCCTTCAGGATCTGGACCGTCGCGGCCAGCCGCTCGTCGAAGCCGGCGGTCTTGCGGCCATAGAGGGCGATGGCGCTCATATCGCGGCTCCGGCGTTCAGGTATTCGCGCTGGCCTGCCTCGTCGGCCGGGCGGCCGAAGACGGGGCGGCGCTCCTTGACATCGCCCTGGTAGTGGCCGGGGAAGAACATCAGCGCCCGGTCGGCCGCTTCCAGCGACTGGTCACGGCGCAGCACCACCGCGTCGAAGCCGGTGCGCTGCAGCAGCAGCATCATGTCCACCAGCACATCGCCCGTGGCGCGGATCTCGCCGGCAAACCGGTAGCGCGAACGCAGCAGCCGGGCTTGCGTGTAGGCCCGGCCATCGACCCACTTGGGGAAGTGCAGCACGACCAGCGACAGGCGCGGCAGGTCCGCCTCCAGCGTCTCGATGTCCACGGTGTTGGGCACGATCACGCCGGTCAGCAGCCCGGCCGGCCATGTTTCGCGCACGGCGTGCCACTGCGCCAGCGTCAGCAACTGGTGGTCGCGGGCGACGGGGTGCGGCGAGGGGCCGTCTTCACCGCCGACGGTGTGCCAGGCGTCGTGAGGGGTGTCGATGAATTTCATGGTGAGACTCAAGCAGGGGTGTGGTCGCGGGCGGTGGCGATGCGCTGGGCGTTGGCGGCGGCCTTGAACGGGTCGAGGCCGAGGCGGTGCAGCGCGTCGATGAACTTCTCGCCGGCTTCGCGGTGGCTGCGGTAGGTGTCGAGGATGGCTTCCACGGCGTCGGTGATCTCGCTGGCCGCGAACGACGGGCCGATCACCTTGCCGGGCACGGCGGTGGGCGCGTGGGCCGAGCCGTCCGAGCCGCCCAGCGTGACCTGGTACCACTCGCTGCCGTCCTTGTCCACGCCGAGGATGCCGATGTGGCCGCTGTGGTGGTGGCCGCAGGAGTTGATGCAGCCGCTGATGTGCAGGTCGATCTCGCCCAGGTCGAACACCTCGTCCAGGTCGGCGAAGCGCTCGGTCAGCTCGGCCGCCACCGGGATGGAGCGGGCGTTGGCCAGGTCGCAGAAGTCGCCGCCGGGGCAGGCGATCATGTCGGTGACCAGGCCGATGTTGGGGGTGGCGTAGCCGGCGGCCTTGGCGGCGGCGTAGACCTCGGGCAGGTCGCTGGCCTTGACCCACGGCAGCAGCAGGTTCTGGTCGTGCGTCACGCGCAGCTCGCCGTGGCTGTAGCGGTCGGCGAGGTCGGCGGCCTGGTCCATCTGCACGTCCGTCACGTCGCCCGGCGCCTGACCGGCGCGCTTGACCGACAGCGTCACGGCGCGCCAGCCCGGCACGAGGTGCGCATGCACGTTGCGCTGAATCCAGCGTTGGTACGCCACCGGCAGATCGGCCGGCAGCCCGACTTCCGGCAGCGGCGCCACCTCGGCCGGCCGCGTGAAGCTGGCGGCCACGCGGTCGAATTCGGCCTGCGTGATCAGGTGGGCGCTGCCGTCGAGGTCGCGGCTCAGGATGTTGGCGAACTCGGCGTTCACGGCGTCGAAGAACTTCTGGCCTTCCGCCTTGACGAGGATCTTGATGCGCGCCTTGTAGGCGTTGTCGCGCCTGCCGTAGCGGTTGTAGACGCGCACGATCGCTTCGATGTAGACGAGGATCTGCTGCCACGGCACGAAATCGCTGATGACCGAACCGATGATCGGCGTGCGGCCCATGCCCCCGCCGACCTGGACGCGGAAACCGATCTCGCCCGCGGCGTTCTTCTTCAGTTGCAGGCCCACGTCATGCCAGCCGATCGCGGCGCGGTCTTCCACGGCGCCCGACACGGCGATCTTGAACTTGCGCGGCAGGAAGGCGAATTCCGGGTGCAGCGTGCTCCACTGGCGCAGGATCTCGCAGTAGGGACGCGGATCGACGATCTCGTCGGCGGCGACACCGGCCAGCCCGTCGGTGGTGGTATTGCGGATGCAGTTGCCGCTGGTCTGGATGCCGTGCATGTCGGCGGCGGCCAGCTTGTCCATCACGTCTGCGGCCTGCGTCAGCGGGATCCAGTTGAACTGGACATTCTGGCGGGTCGTGAAGTGGGTGTAGCCGCGGTCGTGGACACGGGCGATCTCGGCCAGCGCACGGATCTGGCGGCTGCTGATCGAGCCGTAGGGCACCGCGACGCGCAGCATCGGGGCGTGGCGCTGGATGTACCAGCCGTTCTGCAGGCGCAGGGCCTTGAAGTCGTCGCCGTCGAGCTGGCCGGCGAAGTGGCGGTCGAGCTGGTCGCGGAACTGGGCCGCACGGGCGTGGACGAACTGGCGGTCGAAGTCGGTGTATTGGTACATGGCGGGCAGTCTGGCAGTCAGGCGGTCAGCAGGATTTTCTTGGCGGCGAACAGCAGCGATGCGCACAGCGCGAGGCGGGTGTACTTGTCGGGCAGCATCTTGGTCAGGTGGGCACCGAGCCAGATGGCGGGGAGCGAGCCCATCAGCAGCTCGATCAGCAACAGCCAGTGGACATTGCCCAGCGTGGCGTGGCCGATGCCTGCCACCAGCGTCAAGGGTACGGCATGGGCGATGTCGGTGCCCACCAGCCGGCGCATCTCCATGCGCGGATACATCAGCAGGATCAGCGTGGCACCCACCGCGCCCGCGCCGATCGAACTCAGCGACACCAGCACGCCCAGCACCAGGCCGCACAGCACCGTGAGCCAGGGCTGGCGGGCCGGCGTGATCCAGCGTTCCAGCCACAAGCCGACGCGGTACCACACCGGCCTCATCATGACCGTGATGGCCGTCAGCACCAGCGCGAGGCCGAGCGCGAAGGTCAGCGCGCTGTCGGCTTTCTTGGTCAGGCCGACCATGTGCATGTAGGCGACGGTGGCGATGGAGCCGGGGATGCTGCCGGCCAGCAGCAGGCCGGTGATCTTGTAGTCCACATGGCCGTGCCGGTGGTGCGCGACCGAGCCGGACACCTTGGTCAGGCAGGCGAACCACAGGTCGGTGCCGATGGCGACGGCCTTTTCCAGGTTGAACACCGAAATCAGCAGCGGCGTCATCAGCGAGCCACCGCCCACGCCGGTGAGGCCCACGATCAGCCCGATGCCGAAGCCGGCCGCGACGGCCAGCCAATCGATCGTGAAACCCAGGGTGTCGAGCATGAATAAGTACCTTGCAGCGCAGCAAAATGAGAGTGTGCGACTCTAGTGGGTGTTGTCATGCCTGCAAACGACTTTTTGAGATGATGTTTATATGAAAATGAATATGAAGACGGTGCGCCGACGCTGTCTTGTGGGTCTGGGGGCAGCGACACTGCTGGTGTTTGCGGGCTGCAGCACGGCGCCGCTGGTGACCGGCAATGCGCCGGTGGATCCGGTGGCGCAGCCACGGCCGGCTCCGCGCCTGCCGCGCATCGGCTTGGCGCTGGGTGGCGGCGCGGCGCGCGGCTTCGCGCACATCGGCGTGATCCAGGTGCTGGAGGAAAACGGCATCCACCCGGATCTGGTCGTCGGCACCTCGGCGGGCAGCGTCGTGGCGGCGCTCTATGCCGCGGGCAACTCCGGCGCGCAATTGGCGACGCTGGCCGACGGCATGGACGAGTCCGCCATCACCGACTGGGCCTTTCCGCTGCGCGGTGCGATCCGCGGCGAGGCGCTGGCCGCCTATATCCGCAAGAACACCGGCGGCAAGAACATCGAGCAATTGAAGATGCCGCTGGGCATCGTCGCCACCGATCTGGCCGATGGTCAGCCCATCCTGTTCCAGCGCGGCGACACCGGCATGGCGGTGCGGGCATCGAGTTCAGTGCCTGCAGTCTTTCAGCCGGTGAAGATCGGCGAGCGCGAGTACGTGGACGGCGGGCTGGTGGCGCCGGTGCCGGTGCGGTATGCCAAGCAGATGGGCGCCGAGTTCGTCATCGCGGTCGATATCTCGTCGCCCCCGGACGGTGCCGCGACGGGCGACGCGATGCGCATGCTGCTGCAGACCTTCTCGATCATGGGCCGCAGCATCAATAACTTCGAGCTGAAGGAGGCCGACATCGTGCTGCGCCCGAAGCTCACCGGGATCTCCAGCGCCGACTTTGCCGCCCGCAAACGCTCGATCGCCGCGGGGCGGGAGATGGGGCTGGCGATGCTGGCGGAGATGAAGGCCAAGATCGCCGCGAAAACGCGCTGAACGGTAATCAGGCGCGGGGCCGCTGCCGCGCCATCCAGACCAGCGCGGCGGCGGTCAGTACCACCGGCGCCAGCGAGCCGACGTTGAGGAGCGTCCACCCCTGCGTCGTCACCAGCAGCCCCGACGCAAACGAAGTGACCGCCAGCGTGACAAAAACGCAGAAGTTCAGCGCCCCCTGCGCACGGTCCTTCTCCTCGGGTGCATAGGACTGCAGCGACAGCGTCGTCGCCCCGGTGAACAAGAAGTTCCAGCCCACGCCTAGCAGGAAGAGCGCGATCAGGAATCGGTGCAGGTCCACGCCAGTCAGCGCGACAGCGATGCACAGCGCGTTGAGCACGACGCCGACGGCCATGATCCACAGTACCCCAAAACGCTTGATGAGCTGCCCCGTGAAGAACCCCGGCGCAAACATGCCGATGACGTGCCATTCCAGCACCAGCGCAGTGTCCGAGAAGGGCAGTCCGCACTGGTCCATCGCGATCGGCGTGGAGGCCATCAGCAGGTTCATCACGCCGTAGCCCAGTGAACTGCACAGTGCCGCGACGATGAACACCGGCTGGCGCACGATCTCGGCCAGCGGGCGCCCGCCAGAAGCCGACTTTTTCGCGGGCGGTGGCGGAAAGTCGATCGCGGCCAGCACCAGCATCGACAGCAGTGCGACCCCGGCCAGCGCTACATAGGCCCCTGCGAAGGGCACGGCGAACAGGCCGCGCGTCTGCGCTGCCAGGTTCGGCCCGGCGACAGCGCCGATCAACCCGCCGGCCATCACCATCGAGACGGCTTTTTCCGTGCCGGTGCGGCCCGCCAGTTCCGCGGCGGCGAAGCGGTAGAGCTGCGCGTTGGCGTTGAAGTAGCCCGCCACCACCGTGGCCACGCACAGCAGTTCGAAATGTCGGCCCACCGCCGCCCACGCGCACGCCAGCGACGACAGCAACGCGACCGCTGCGCCCATCTGGAACGAGGTCTTGCGGCCGAAGCGGGCCTGGGTGCGGGCCACCAGCGAGGTGGACATCGCCCCGCCCAGCACGTAGCCCATCACCGGCAGCGTTGCCATCCAGCCCAGCGGCGCGAGTGCCAGCCCGACCAGCCCGTTGATCGCGATGAAGGCGACGTTGTTGGTGAGGAACAGGCCTTGTGCGACGGCCAGCAGCCAGAGATTGCGGTTCACGCTGCTGCCCGGCTCATCGCGCCGCAGCCGGCTTGAACACTGCGCCGCCGATCACGCTACCGGCCTTGAGCCCGCGCTTGTCGAACCAGCCCTTGTTCATCTCCAGCACAAAGCGCACCGGCTTCTTCGAACAGTGCGAGTCGTCCGACTGGGGCTTCATGTCCTCGATGTTGACGATGGTGCCCGTGTCGTCGATGAACGCGGCCGACAGTGGAATCAGCGTGTTGTGCATCCAGAAACACTGCACGCCGGGCTGCTCGAACACGAAGACCATGCCGTCGTTCGTGCCCATGCTCGGACGGTGCATCAAGCCGATCTGGCGCTCGCTGTCGTCGTCGGCGACTTCGGCGCGGATCAGGTGCATGCCGGCGGTGAGCTGTGTGGTGGGGAGCTTCTGCGGGCCGGACTGGGCGTGGGCGCTGAAGGACACGATGGCGAGTGCGGCCAGTGCCGCCTGCGCGATGCGTTGGTTCAGGCGATAGAACTTGATGTGGATCATGTTGTGTGGGGCGTTGAACTTCAAGAATAGCGCAAGCCATGATTTCTGCCTCTGCCACCTCCGTGCCCACTGCCGCCCTCAGCCCCACCCAGGCCGCTGCCGTCAACGATCCCCAGCAGCAGTCCACCTTCACCCTGTGGCTCGACGACGGTCAGGGCGGCGAGCTGGGTCAGTCGCGCCTGCTGCTCGGCGGCCTGCATTGCGCGGCCTGTGCCGGCGTGATCGAGGACGCGCTGCATGGCGTGGACGGTGTGCGCGCCGCCGAGGTCAGCGGCGCTGCCCAGCGGGCGGTGGTCACCTGGGATCCGCGGCGAACGCAGGTTTCTGCGCTGATCGAGGCGGTGCGGCGCGCAGGGTACAGCGCGTTTCCGGACACGGGCGCACAGGCCGTGGCGCTGGCGACCCGCGAGACGCGCCAGTCGATCTGGCGGCTGTTCGTGGCGGCGTTCTGCATGATGCAGGTGATGATGTATGCGACCCCAGCCTACGTGGCCGCTGCCGGTGACATCACGCCCGACATGGTGCAACTGCTGCGCTGGGCGAGCTGGGTGCTGACGCTGCCGGTGATGGTGTTCGCGGCCGGGCCGTTTTTCAGCGGCGCGTGGCGCGGCTTGCGGCAAGGGTGCATCAGCATGGACCTGCCGGTGGCGCTGGGCATTGGCGTCACCTTCATCGCCAGCTCGGCAGCGACCTTCGACGCCCGCGGGCCGTTTGGCTCGGAGGTGTATTTCGACTCGCTGACCATGTTCGTCAGCTTCCTGTTCGGTGCGCGGGTGCTCGAATCCCGTGCCCGGCAGCGTGCAGCGCAGTCGTTGGATGGCGTGATGCGTCGCCTGCCGGATGCAGTCGAGCGGCTGGACGCACAGGGGCAGGGCACGCTGGTACCCGCGTCGTCGCTGGCCGTGGGCGACCGCGTGCGTGTACACGCTGGGCAGGCGTTTGCTGCGGACGGTCGCGTGGTCGAGGGCCGCACGTTGATCGACGAGGCCATGTTGTCGGGCGAGTCGCGGCCGGTCGACCGGGCGGTCGGTGACGAGGTTTCTGCAGGGTGCATCAACCTGAGCGCGCCGGTGGTGATGCAGGTGCTGCAGCTCGGCGCACAGACCCGCTACCAGCGCATCGTGGCGCTGGTCGAGCGGGCCCTGACCGAGCGGCCGGCGTTTGTCCTCGCCACCGACCGCATCGCCGCGCCCTTCCTCTGGGCGGTGCTGGCGCTGGCGGCTGCGGCGTGGGGTGTCTGGATGGTCATCGACCCGGACCGCGCACTGTGGGTGGCCGTGTCGGTGCTGATCGTGACCTGTCCGTGTGCGCTGTCGCTGGGGGCGCCGGTGGCCTTGCTGGCGTCGGCCGGCGAGCTGGCACGGCGCGGCATCCTCGTGCAGCGTCTCGATGCGCTGGAGATCCTGACCCGTGTGCAGGACGTTGTCTTCGACAAGACCGGCACCGTCACCGAGGACCGGCTGGTGCTGGCGAACACCCGTGTGCTGCACCGGACGCCGGACATCGCCGGGGAGATCCTGCAGAGCCTGGTGGTCGGGCTGGCGCAGCAGTCGCGGCATCCGTTGTCGCGTGCGCTGGTGGAGAGTTACCCGTCGCGTGATCGGGCAGAGTTGGTGCTGGATGCGGTTTCCGAGCAGGCCGGGTCGGGGTTGGAGGCCACCGCCCGCTTCGACGACCGGGCGCTGCGGGTGCGCATGGGCGCGCCGGGCTGGTGCGGGGTACCCGAGGGGGTGGATCTGCCCGATCGGCCGACCGTCTGGCTGGGCATGGAACTTGACGGACTCCTGCAGCCGGTGGCGTGCTTCGAGTTCGACGAGGTGCTGCGCGCCGACGCCATCTCGGGTGCCGCCGGTCTGGCCCAGGCGGGGCTGGCGCTGCACTTGTTCTCCGGCGACCAGACCGCCAGCGTCGAGACCATGGCCCGTCGTCTGGGCATCGCCGACGCCCGCGCCCGCTGCACGCCGCAGGACAAGCTCGCCGGTGTGGAGGCCCTGCAGGCCGCGGGCCGCGTCGTGGCGATGGTGGGCGACGGCATCAACGATGCGCCGGTGCTGGCGCGCGCGGACGTCTCGATCGCACTGGGCACCGCCGCGGCGCTGGCCCAGGCCCGCGCCGACGTGATCGTGCTGTCGGACCGCATCGAGGATCTGCCCGTCCTGATCGACACGGCGCGCCGCACCGTGGCGATCGTGCGACAGAACCTGCGCTGGGCGCTGTTCTACAACGCGGCCTCGGTGCCGCTGGCGCTGGCGGGCTGGTTGCCGCCCTGGCTGGCGGGCATCGGCATGGCGGGCAGCTCGCTGGTGGTCGTTCTCAATGCCCTGCGGCTGACCCGCCGGCGTCTCCCCGGCCCTCTGGGCAAGGCCTGAACGATGGACATCCTGTTCCTGCTGATCCCCCTGTCGGTGGTCCTCGTTTTCCTGATCATCGCGGTGTTCGCGTGGGCCTTGAAGAGCGGCCAGTTCGACGACATCGAGCGCGAGGGCGAACGCATCCTGCGCGCCGACCGCGACGAGCTTGATGCCGATCAATCCAGTGCGCCTTCGGCTGCCGAAGAATCGCGGCCGAGGATCGAGAGAGTTTCCTAGGAGCAAGCAATGACAATCAACACAAAGACGGCTGGCCCCGTCTTCACCGATACGGCCGTGCGGCAATTTGCCCTCGCCGCGGTGGTCTGGGGCATCGTGGGGATGCTGGTCGGGGTCGTGATCGCGGCCCAGCTGGCATTCCCTGAAATGACAAACGGCATTCCGTGGCTCAGCTACGGGCGCTTGCGACCGCTGCACACCAATGCGGTGATTTTCGCGTTCGGCGGTTGTGCGCTGTTCGCGACCAGCTACCACGTGGTGCAGCGCACCTGCCAGACCCGGCTGTTCGCGCCGGCACTGGCCCAGTTCACCTTCTGGGGCTGGCAGCTCGTCATCCTGTCCGCGGTGGTCTCGCTGCCGCTGGGCATGACCCAGGGCAAGGAATACGCCGAACTCGAATGGCCGATCGACCTGCTGATCGCCGTGGTGTGGGTGAGCTACGCCGTCGTGTTCTTCGGCACGGTCGGCATCCGCAAGGTCAGCCACATCTATGTGGGCAACTGGTTCTTCGGCGCCTTCATCCTCGCGGTCGCGCTGCTGCACATCGTCAACAGTGCCGCCATTCCGGTGTCGGTCTGGCCGATGAAGTCCTACTCGGCCTACGCCGGGGTGCAGGACGCCATGGTGCAGTGGTGGTACGGCCACAACGCGGTGGGTTTCTTCCTGACCGCGGGCTTCCTGGGGATGATGTATTACTACATCCCGAAGCAGGCCGGCCGTCCGGTCTACTCGTACCGCCTGTCGATCGTCCACTTCTGGGCGCTGATCTTCACCTACATGTGGGCGGGTCCGCACCACCTGCACTACACCGCGCTGCCGGACTGGACGCAGTCGGTCGGCATGATCTTCTCGCTGGTGCTGCTGGCCCCCAGCTGGGGCGGCATGATCAACGGCATCATGACCCTGTCGGGCGCGTGGCACAAACTGCGTGACGACCCGATCCTGAAATTCCTGATCGTTTCGCTGTCGTTCTACGGCATGTCGACCTTCGAAGGTCCGATGATGTCCATCAAGACGGTGAACGCGCTGTCGCACTACACCGACTGGACCATCGGCCACGTCCACTCCGGCGCGCTGGGCTGGGTGGGTCTGGTGTCGATCGGCTCGCTGTACCACCTGATCCCGCGCATGTTCGGCCGCAAGCAGATGTTCAGCATCCGCGCGATGGAGCTGCACTTCTGGATCGCCACCATCGGCATCGTGCTCTACATCGCCGCGATGTGGATTGCCGGCGTGATGCAGGGCCTGATGTGGCGCGCCACGAACCCGGACGGCACGCTGGTCTACAGCTTCGTCGAAAGCGTCAAGGCCACCTATCCGTTCTACGTCATCCGCCTCGGCGGCGGCGTGATGTACCTGTCGGGCATGTTCATCATGGCCTGGAACGTGGTGAAGACGGTCCAGGCCGGCAAGGTCGAACCCATCGCCATCCCGGCTCTCGTCGCCCACGCCTGAACCGGAGCACCCCACACCATGGCCCAAGCTAACCGCCCTGTGTCCGGTCACGAGAAGATCGAGACCAGCAACTTCCTGATGATCGTCCTGACCCTGATCACCATCCTCTTCGGTGGTCTGGTCGAGATCGTCCCGCTGTTTTTCCAGACGTCGACGACCCAGCCGGTCGAAGGCCTCAAGCCCTACACCGCGCTGCAACTCGCCGGACGGGACGTCTATCTGCGCGAGGGCTGCTACAACTGCCACTCGCAGATGATCCGTCCCTTCCGCGCCGAGACGCTGCGCTACGGCGACACGTCCAAGGCCGGCGAGTTCGTCTACGACCACCCCTTTCAGTGGGGCTCGAAGCGCACCGGTCCCGACCTGCACCGCGTGGGCGGCAAGTACAGCGACCAGTGGCACCGCGTGCACATGAACAACCCGCGCGACGTGGTGCCCGAGTCGAACATGCCAGCGTATTCGTGGCTTGATAAGGCGCCTGCCAACGCTGGCATCGGCGCCAACATGACCGCGCTGCGCAAGGTCGGTGTTCCTTACACCGACGACGAGATCGCCAAGGCCGGCGACGAGGTCAAGGACAAGACCGAACTCGACGCCGTCATTGCCTACCTGCAGGTGCTGGGCACCGCAGGCAAGGCCCCGGCCGCAACGGCCAAGTGAGCGAGGTGTGCCATGGACATCGTCAATGACCTGCGCAGCTTCGTGACAGTGGGCTTTTTCATCCTGTTCCTGGGCATCGTCGCCTGGGCCTATTCCAGCCGCAATCGTTCCGCGTTCGACGAAGCCGCCGCGCTTCCGTTCCTGGACGAGGACAACAAGACATCCAACGGAGGCACCCATGAGTGACTTCACTTCCAGCTTCTGGTCGTGGTACGTGATCGCGATCACCGTGGGCGGGCTCGCCTTCTGCGTCTTCATCCTGGCGGTGGCGAGCAAGCGCACCGTGATGGCCGACGACAACTCGACCGGCCACACCTGGGACGTCGACCTGCGCGAGATGAACAACCCGCTGCCGCGCTGGTGGATGGGGCTGTTCATCCTGACGATCGTGTTCGCGGCGATCTACCTGACCCTCTACCCGGGCCTGGGCATCGCCAAGGGCACGCTGAACTGGACCTCCGAGGGGCAGCTGCAGGCTGAACATGCCAAGGCCCGTCAGACCATGGCGCCGCTGTACGCGCGGTTCATGGCGATGACCCCGGAAGCCCTGGCGCAAGACAAGCAGGCCATGGGCATCGGCGAGCGCCTGTTTGTCAACAACTGCGCCGGTTGCCACGGCTCGGATGCCCGCGGCAGCAAGAGTTTCCCGAACCTGACGGACACGGACTGGCTCGGCGGCTCCGGCGTGGACTACATCGCCAAGACCATCGCCGAGGGACGGCAGGGGATGATGCCTCCGATGGGCGCAGCGGTCGGTTCCCCCGAGGACATCAAGAACGTTGCCAACTACGTGCTGAGCCTGTCGGGCAGCGCCCACAACGCGATTGCCGCCCAGCTCGGCAAGAGCAAGTTCGGCGCCTGCGCGGCCTGCCACGGTGCGGATGGCAAGGGTACGCAAGCCCTGGGCGCACCGAACCTGACCGACAGGGTCTGGCTGCATGGCTGGGGCGAGGCGGCAATCATCGCGATGATCAACGGCGGCAAGACCAACGTCATGCCACAGCACGCCTCGCGCCTGTCGCCCGAGCAGATCCAGGTGCTGGCCGCCTACGTCTGGAGCCTGTCCCACAAGGGTGACAAGCCATGACCTCCCCGGCCACCGGCCAGCCGGTGGTGAAAACCGTCTCGCTCTACCAGAAGACCCAGAAGATCTATCCGCGCTCGGTCCATGGCTACTTTGCCAACTGGCGCTGGGCGCTGGTCTGGATCACCCAGATCGTGTTCTACGGCACGCCCTGGCTGCTGTGGAACGGGCGCCAGGCGGTGCTGTTCGACCTGCTGACCCGCCGGTTCTACATCGGCGGGCTGGTGCTCTACCCGCAGGACTTCATCTACCTGACGGGCTTGCTGATCATCTCGGCGTACGCGCTGTTCCTGTTCACGGCGGTGGCGGGGCGTCTGTGGTGCGGCTACGCCTGCCCGCAGACGGTCTACACCGAGATCTTCCTGTGGTTCGAGCACCGCTTCGAGGGCGACCGCGCCCAGCGCATGCGGCTCGACGCGGGTCCGTGGACCGGCGAGAAGTTCCTGCGCAAGGGCGGCAAGCAGCTGGTGTGGATCCTGTTCTCGCTGTGGACGGGCTTCACCTTCGTCGGCTATTTCACCCCGATCCGCTCGCTGGCGGCTTCGGTGCTCTCGCTGGGCCTGGGTCCGTGGGAGTGGTTCTGGGTGCTGTTCTATGCGCTTGCCACCTATGGCAACGCCGGTTTCATGCGCGAGCAGGTGTGCAAGTACATGTGCCCCTACGCGCGCTTCCAGAGCGCCATGTTCGACAAGGACACGCTCATCATCAGCTACGACGCCGAACGCGGTGATCCGCGCGGCGCCCGTGGCAAGAAGGTCGATCCGAAGTCGAAGGGCCTGGGCGACTGCGTCGATTGCGGCGTGTGCGTGCAGGTCTGCCCGACGGGCATCGACATCCGCAACGGCCTGCAGTACGAGTGCATCGGCTGCTCGGCCTGCATCGACGCCTGCGACAACATCATGGACAAGATGGGCTACGCGCCCGGCCTGATCCGCTACGCCACGCAGCACAGCCTGCAGCAGCACCTCACGCGTGCCCAGATGTGGCGCCGCGCCTTCCGGCCGCGGGTGCTGATCTACACGGCGATCCTGGTGCTGATCGTCGGTGCCGTGGGCGCGAGCCTGTGGCTGCGTTCGCCGTTCCGCGTCGATGTGGTGCGCGACCGCGCGACACTCGCCCGCATCGTCGATGAAGGGCGCATCGAAAATGTCTACCGCCTGCAGATCATGAACGCCACCGAGCAGCCGCAGCGCTTCCGCATCGCGGCCAGCGGCCTGCCGGACCTGAAGGTGGACCCGACCGGGGACATCGAGATCGGATCCGCCGAGGCGCGCTGGGTGACGGTGTCGGTGCAGGCGGGCTTCGAGGCGGCCAACCAGGCTGGCCCGGGTACGCACGAGATCCATTTCGATGTCGAGCGGGTCGAAGCGAAGGGCGCGCCCGCGGTGGTGCGCGAGAAGTCGACCTTCATCGTGCCGCGATGAGACTGCCACGACTGTCTGCGAGTATTTGCCCAGGAGTTACAACATGACGACACGCAACACGCCCCCTGCCGACAAGGACACGATGCCCTGGTGGAAGTACAAGATGGTGTGGCTCGTCATCGGCGGTCCGCTGACCGTGGTGGTGGCCAGTTTCGTCACGCTGGGGCTGGCGATCCATTACCCGGACCCGGTGCTGGAGACCACGGCTGCCGTCACCGACGCGGCCCACCTGCCGGCGATGCAGGGCCGCAACCACGCGGCCACCGGAGGCGTCAAGTGACCATGGACGATCCGCAGCTGGCGTCGTCCGACGACGAGGTCGAGCACTTCGAGGCGGGTGAGCCGGCCGATGTGGTCCCGCCGATGTCGCCGCCAGTGCGGCGCCTGGCGGCGGTGATGTGGCCGGCGTTCCTGATGGCGGGGGTGCTGGAGATGCTGGTGTTCTCGCTGGTCGATCCGGGCGAGCTGCACTGGCTGGGCGGGGCTGCGGTCGAGGCGGACCACAAGGCGGTCTACACCGTCGCCTTCTTCGCGTTCTGGGTGGTGATTGCGCTGGGCAGCGCGCTGACGCAGTTGATCCTGGTCGAGCCCAACGTGCTCAACAAGCCCTACCGCAACCACCTCTGATCGGTGGCGGCGGCGGACACGTCAGCAGTTCGCCGCGTTGACGACCTGCTGCAGCGCCGCCTGGTCGAGGATGCGGATATCGCGCTGCTTGACTTCGAGCAGACCGTCGTCCTGGAACTTCGAGAAGGTGCGGCTGACGGTCTCCAGCTTCAGGCCCAGGTAGCTGCCGATCTCCTCGCGTGTCATGCGCAGCACCAGCGCCGTGGGCGAGAAGCCCCGTGCCTGCAGCCGCTGCGTCAGGTTCAGCAGAAACGCCGCCAGGCGCTCTTCCGCGCGCATGCTGCCCAGCAGCAGCATCACGCCGTGGTCGCGCACGATCTCGCGGCTCATGATCTTGTGGAACTGGTGCTGCAGCAGCGTGAACTCGCGCGAGAGCGTCTCCAGCTGGCCGTAGGGAATCATGCAGACCTGCGAATCCTCCAGCGCAATGGCGTCGCAGGAGTGGCGGTCGGTGCTGATGCCATCCAGACCGAGCAGCTCGCCGGCCATCTGGAAGCCGGTGACCTGTTCGCGGCCGTCCACGGCCGAAACGATGGTCTTGAAAAAGCCGGTGCGCACCGCGTACAGCGCAGTGAAGGCCTCGCCGGCGTGGAACAGGCGCTCGCCGCGGCGCACGGCGCGCCGGGTGCCGATCATGTTGTCCAGGGAGACCAGCTCCTCGTCCGACAGGCCGACGGGCAGACACAGCTCGCGCAGATTGCAGGCCGAGCAGGCGACCTTGAGGGCGTCCAGGCGCGGGGTGGTCGACGGTTCTTGCATGTTGGAAACCCTGTTGATCAAGCTAGGCGGATTCTTGTGCATTGGCTGCGCACCACACTTGAGCTGCGTCAAGGCCGGCAGGCGCAAGGGCGGCACAGTGCGTGCCATGGAACATACGACATCCTCCCTTGGTCACGCTGACACGTTGGCGCCGGTGTTGACCAATGCCTTGCTGGCACGCATGGATGTGCCTGGCCCGCGCTATACCTCCTACCCGACCGCCGACCGGTTTGTCGAGGCCTTCACTGCTGGCCACTTGGTGCAGGCACTCGCGCAGCGCGCCGATCTGGGTGGCGTGGGCGGCGCGGGGGTGCCGATGTCGGTCTACGTGCATGTGCCCTTCTGCGAGTCGGTCTGCTACTACTGCGCCTGCAACAAGATCGTCACGCGCGACCACGGCCGGGTCGCCGCCTACCTGAAGGCGCTGGAGCACGAGCTGGACCTCGTCTGCCAGGCGCTGGGCGAGGCGCCCGAGGTCTCGCAACTGCACTTCGGCGGCGGCACGCCGACCTTCCTCGACGACGACGAGTTGCGCCACCTGATGGCGGTGATCGGCTCCCGGGTGCGGTTGCTGCCGCAGGGCGAGCACTCGATCGAGATCGATCCGCGCACGGTGTCGCGCGAGCGGCTGGCGCTGCTGAAGTCGCTGGGGTTCAACCGCATCTCGTTTGGCGTGCAGGACTTCGACGAGGCGGTGCAGCAGGCCGTTCACCGTGTCCAGCCGCATGCGCAGGTCGAGGCCTTGATGCGCGATGCCCGTGCACTGGGCTTCGACTCGGTCAATGTCGACCTGATCTACGGGCTGCCCCGGCAGACGCCCGAAAGTTTTGCGCGCACGGTGCGCCAGGTGGCGCTGCTGCGGCCGGACCGGATCGCGCTGTATGGCTACGCGCACCTGCCGACCCGCTTCAAGCCGCAGCGGCGCATCGTGTCGGCCGAGTTGCCCACCGGGGTGGACCGGGTTGGCATGCTGGCGCAGGCACTGGCCGGTTTTGTCAGCCATGGTTACCAGTACATCGGCATGGACCACTTCGCGCTGCCGGAAGACAGCCTTGCCCAGGCCAAGCGCCAGGGCCGGCTGCACCGCAACTTCCAGGGCTACAGCACGCAACCGGACTGCGATCTCATCGGGCTGGGCGTGTCGGCCATCTCGCGCGTGGGCGCCACCTACAGCCAGAACGCCAAGACCCTCGACGAGTACTACGACCTGCTGAAAGGCAACGCGCTGCCGGTCGTGCGCGGCCTGGCGCTGACACGCGATGATCTGGTGCGGCGGGCGGTGATCATGTCGATCATGTGCCACGGGCGGCTGAGCGTCGAGTCGGTGGCGCTGGCGCACCTGATTGACGTGCGCCAGTACTTCGCGCAGGAACTCGGTGCGCTGCAGGACCTGGAGCGCGACGGCCTCGTGACCCTGGACGATGACGGGCTGGAGGTCACGCCGATGGGCTGGTACTTCGTGCGCTCGGTGGCGATGGTGTTTGACCGCCACCTGCGCGCCGACCGCAGCCGGGAGCGGTTTTCGAAGGTGATCTGAAGCCGGATCAGCGGATCGAGGGGATCGGATGACAGGCGCACTGCTGCTGACAGCGGCATTGATGGGGCTGGCGGGCACGCCGCATTGCGCGGCGATGTGCGGGGCTGGCTGCGCGGCGGTCGCCCGGAAGTGCAAACCGGAGCAGCCAGCGAGTGCGGTGGCCGGCTTGCTGGCCGGGCGTCTGGTGGCCTATGCCGCTGCGGGGGCACTGGCGGCGTCGCTGGTGGGCGGGCTGCGCTGGCTGGCCGGCTCGGCGGGTTGGCTGCGGCCGGTCTGGACGGGGCTGCAGGTGTTTCTGCTGCTGCTGGGGCTGTGGATGCTGCTGAAGGGCCAGTTGCCGGCGAGCCTGTCGGCCTGGCTGGAGCTGCGCGGACGCCCGGTCCTGCCGGACGGCACCGCCCGCATCCGCATGCCCGGCGAGATGCGGGCGGCTGCCTGGGGGCTGTTGTGGCCTGCCTTGCCCTGCGGGCTGCTGCACGCAGCGCTTTTGCTGGCGGCGGTCGCCTCGACGCCCTTGGAAGGGGCTACCGTGATGGCCGTCTTTGCGCTCACCAGCACGCTCGGACTGCTGGCCGGGCCGCTGCTCTGGTTGCGCTGGGTGCCGGCGGCGCTGCGGGCGGCGGGCGCGCGCGGGGCGGTGTCTCCCGCGTCCTTGTCCTTGCGCATGGCCGGGGCGACCATCGTGGCGCTGGTGGGCTGGTCGTTCGGGCACGCGCTCTGGACCGACACCCTCGCCGCCTGGTGTGCCTGACATAGAATCATTTTCGACCCCGAATAGAACAAGTTCACCCACCGCACCACGGAGCCGGAACCATGTACGAGCACATCACGGTGCCTGCCGACGGGCAGAAGATCACCGTCAACGCGGACTTCTCGCTGAACGTCCCGAACCATCCGATCATCCCGTTCATCGAAGGCGACGGCACCGGTGTCGACATCACCCCGGTCATGGTCAAAGTGGTGGATGCCGCCGTCGCCAAGGCCTACGGCGGTGAGCGCCAGATTCGCTGGATGGAGATCTACGCGGGCGAGAAGGCCACCCGCGTCTACGGCCCGGACGTGTGGCTGCCGGCCGAGACGCTGGAGGTGCTGCGCGAGTACGTGGTGTCGATCAAGGGCCCGCTGACCACGCCGGTCGGTGGCGGCATCCGTTCGCTGAACGTCGCGCTGCGCCAGGAGCTGGACCTGTATGTCTGCCTGCGCCCGGTGCAGTACTTCAAGGGCGTGCCTTCGCCGGTCAAGGAGCCGCACAAGATCGACATGGTCATCTTCCGCGAGAACTCGGAAGACATCTACGCCGGCATCGAGTACGCGGCCGAATCGGAGAAGGCGAAGAAGCTGATCAAGTTCCTGCAGGAGGAGATGGGCGTCACGAAGATCCGTTTTCCGGACACCTCGGGCATCGGCATCAAGCCCGTCTCGCGCGAAGGCACCGAGCGCCTGATGCGCAAGGCACTGCAGTACGCCGTCGACAACGACAAGCCCAGCGTGACCATCGTGCACAAGGGCAACATCATGAAGTACACCGAAGGCGGCTTCCGTGACTGGGCCTATGGGTTGGCGCAGAAGGAATTCGGCGCGGAGCTGATTGACGGCGGGCCGTGGTGCAAGTTCAAGAACCCGAGGACGGGCAAGGACATCACGGTCAAGGATTCGATCGCCGACGCCTTCCTGCAGCAGATCTTGCTGCGCCCGTCCGAGTACTCCGTCATCGCGACGCTGAACCTCAACGGCGACTACATCTCCGACGCACTGGCCGCGCAGGTCGGCGGCATCGGCATCGCGCCGGGTGCGAACCTGTCTGACTCGGTGGCCTGCTTCGAGGCCACCCACGGCACCGCACCGAAGTACGCCGGCAAGGACTACGTCAACCCCGGCTCCGAGATCCTGTCGGCCGAGATGATGCTGCGCCACATGGGCTGGGTCGAGGCGGCCGACTTGATCCTGGCGTCGATGGAGCGTTCGATCGCATCCAAGAAGGTGACGTATGACTTCGCTCGCCTGATGGAAGGGGCGACCCAGGTGTCGTGTTCGGGCTTCGGGAAGGTGATGATCGACCACATGTGAGGCGCCGGGCACGCCGCTCCGGCACAGCAAAAAGCCCGCTTGCGCGGGCTTTTTGCATCGGCGTCCGGGTGCGTGTGTCAGGCGTCGGCGCTATCGGCTTGTGCCAGGGGCGCCGTCCGTGGTGAAGCGGGCTGCAGTGCGCAGATGTTCTGTGCGAGCTTGCCTTTGGGGCCGTCGACCAGTTCGTAGCTCACCTGCGAGCCTTGCTTGAGGGTGCGGAATCCCTCCATCTGAATCGCCGAGAAATGTGCAAACACATCTTCGCCACCACCTTCGGGTTCGATGAAGCCAAAACCCTTCACATCATTGAACCATTTGACCATGCCAATAGCCATCGTTTTGTTCTCCAGTTTCCCAACGAAAATCCCAATAATTTTGTCAAGATTTTGGGGATCGTTAGAAAAACTGTCAAGAATCTGGAGAGCTTGTCGCGGCCATTGTCGTGACGCTGTTGGGGGAGCGCGCTGCGACGTGGAACCCTTTCGATCCGCACCGTCTTGCCCCGGGCGACGCGGGGAATCCGAGCGACCGATAGAATGCATCCATGGCCAGTAATACGCCGGAAACACCAAAATCTCCCACCCCGCCTGCCGATGGACAGGGCGCCGTTGTCGAAGAACGCCAGCAACAGCGGGTTGAACCACCACGTGCCTATCAAGTCGTGATGCTCAACGACGATTACACACCGATGGAGTTCGTGGTCATGGTGCTGCAGGAGCACTTCCATCACGGCATCGACGCCGCCACATTGATCATGTTGAAGATCCATCATGAGGGTAGGGCGGTCTGCGGGGTGTATACCCGTGATGTCGCAGCGACAAAGGTCGAATTGGTTCTGGCAGCTGCACGGCAGGCGGCACACCCGCTGCAGTGCATTATGGAGGTCGCATGATTGCGCAAGAGTTGGAAGTCAGTCTGCACATGGCGTTTGTCGAGGCGCGCCAGCAGCGCCACGAGTTCATCACGGTCGAGCACCTGCTGCTGGCCCTGTTGGACAACCCTTCGGCATCCGAAGTCCTGCGTGCCTGCGCAGCCAATCTGGACGATCTACGCAAGAGCCTCACGCAGTTCATCAAGGAAAACACGCCCACGGTCGGCGGCGCGGACGAGGTGGACACCCAGCCCACGCTCGGCTTCCAGCGCGTGATCCAGCGGGCGATCATGCATGTGCAGTCCACCGGCAACGGCAAGAAGGAAGTCACCGGCGCCAACGTGCTGGTGGCGATCTTCGGCGAGAAGGATTCGCACGCCGTCTACTACCTGCACCAGCAGGGCGTGACCCGGCTGGACGTGGTGAATTTCATCGCCCACGGCATCCGCAAGTCCGATCCGCCCGAGCCGACCAAGGCACCGGGCGAATCCGGTCCGTCCTCGTCGGATGGCGAAAAGGACGAGGGTGACGCTGGCAAGGGCTCGCCCCTGGAGCAGTACACCCAGAACCTGAACCAGGCCGCCCGCGACGGTCGCATCGATCCGCTGATCGGCCGCGAGCACGAGGTCGAGCGGGTCATCCAGATCCTGTGCCGCCGCCGCAAGAACAACCCGCTGCTGGTCGGCGAGGCCGGTGTGGGCAAGACGGCGATTGCCGAGGGTCTGGCCTGGCGCATCACCCAGAACGAAGTGCCGGACGTGCTGGCCGATTCGACGGTCTACTCGCTCGACATGGGCGCGCTGCTGGCCGGCACCAAGTACCGCGGCGATTTCGAGCAGCGTCTCAAGGGCGTGCTGAAGCAGCTCAAGGAGCACCCGCACGCGGTGCTCTTCATCGACGAGATCCACACGCTGATCGGCGCCGGTGCGGCCTCGGGTGGCACGCTCGACGCCAGCAACCTGCTCAAGCCGGCGCTGAGTTCCGGCCAGATCAAGTGCATCGGCGCGACCACGTTCACCGAATACCGCGGCATCTTCGAGAAGGACGCCGCGCTGTCCCGCCGCTTCCAGAAGGTGGACGTGGCCGAGCCGACGGTCGAGCAGACGGTGGAGATCCTGAAGGGGCTGAAGTCGCGCTTCGAGGAGCACCACGGCGTCAAGTACGACGTGGGCGCGCTGCAGGCTGCGGCTGAACTCTCGGCCAAGTACATCAACGATCGCCACTTGCCCGACAAGGCCATCGACGTGATCGATGAGGTCGGCGCAGCGCAGCGCATCCTGCCCAAGAACAAGCAGAAGAAGCGCATCACCCGCAGCGAGGTCGAGGACATCGTTGCCAAGATCGCGCGCATTCCGCCCGCCAGCGTCACCAGCGACGACCGCAGCAAGCTGCGCACGCTCGACCGCGACCTGAAGAGCGTCGTGTTCGGCCAGGACGCCGCGATCGACGCGCTGGCTGGCGCGATCAAGATGGCGCGCTCGGGTCTGGGCAAGCCGGACAAGCCGATCGGTGCTTTCCTGTTCAGCGGCCCGACCGGCGTGGGCAAGACCGAAGTGGCCAAGCAGATGGCTTACATCCTCGGCATCGACCTGCTGCGCTTCGACATGTCCGAGTACATGGAGCGCCACGCGGTCAGCCGCCTGATCGGCGCGCCGCCGGGCTATGTTGGTTTCGACCAGGGTGGCCTGCTGACCGAGGCCGTCACGAAGAAGCCGCACTGCGTGCTGCTGCTCGACGAGATCGAGAAGGCACACCCGGATGTCTTCAACGTGCTGCTGCAGGTCATGGACCACGGCACGCTGACCGACAACAACGGGCGCAAGGCCGATTTCCGCAACGTCATCATCATCATGACGACCAATGCGGGCGCCGAGAACCTGCAGAAGTCCACCATCGGCTTCACGAACTCGCGCGAGGTCGGCGACGAGATGGGCGACCTCAAGCGCATGTTCACGCCCGAGTTCCGCAACCGGCTGGACGCGATCGTCAGCTTCCGCTCGCTCGACGAGGACATCATCCTGCGCGTGGTGGACAAGTTCCTGCTGCAGCTCGAAGGCCAGCTCAGCGAGAAGAAGGTCGAAGTCACGTTCACCGATGCGCTGCGCAAGCACCTGGGCAAGAAGGGCTTCGATCCGCTGATGGGCGCCCGCCCGATGCAGCGCCTGATCCAGGACACGATCCGCCGCGCACTGGCCGACGAACTGCTGTTCGGCAGCCTGACGGAGGGTGGTCGCCTGACGGTGGACGTGAACGAGGCGGGTGAAGTGCAGCTCGACATCGAGCCGCGCGACAAGAGCGACAAGCCGAAGGCGGAGCCGGCGACGGCTTGATGCCGGATCGGATGTTGTCTCCCGAAGGGCCGCAAGGCCCTTTTTTCATGCCCGAAAGCGCACCGGATCCTGGCCGAAGTACGCGCTCAGCAGCGTGTAGACCTCGGGAAACTCGGCCTGCAAGCCCTCGGGCGCCACGAAGAAGGCTTCGGCCGTGACAGGGAAGAACTCCTCCGGCCCCTGCGCGGCGTAGGGGTCGAGCCAGGTGGGCTGCTCGGCTTCGATCTCGGTGGTGTGCTGCGCCAGGGCGCGGGCCATCACGTCGAGCCAGCGTGCACGCATCGCCCGGTCAGGCAGGGACGGCACGCCATCGACCCCCCCGTTGCGCATGTCGAGCACATGCACGAACTCGTGGATCACGACGTTGTAGCCGTCCTCGGACCGGTCGCGTTCGCCTGCCATCTGCACGTCGTGCCACGACAGCATCACTGGCCCGCCCTCCATCGCCTCGCCCGCCAGCACTTCGCTGCCGCTGTGGACCACGCCGGCTTCGTCGCTCCACTGGCGTTGCACGACGACCTCCTGCGGGTGCAGCACGATGCCGATGAAACCGCCGTACAGGTCCAGTCCGCCGGCCAAGTGCAGCACGGGCACGCAGGCTTGTGCCGCCACGGCCACCGCCATGGCATCCGTGAGGCCCAGCCCCTCCGCAGTGCTGAACTCCTTCTGTGTCAGGAACAGCGTCGCCAGTTCGCGCAGCCGCAGCAGGTCTGGCAGGGGGCGCCGGGTCAGGAAGGGATACGCCCGCAGCGTGTCGAGCCACAGGTCATCCGGAATGGCACGCTGTGTCAGCACACGCTGCGTGCGCCGCTGTTGCCATGCGTCCAGCCAGCGCCTCAGCATGCCTGCGACAAGGGCACACGCTGCACACCGCCCGCAGTCAGGCGAAGCACCTCGGCGCGGGGAGCGGCCGACCCGTGGTCCAGATCCCAGTCGGTGAGCACATGGCGCAGCAGCCCGTCGCCCAGCGCTTCGTCGCCTGGGCGGTGGGTGTGGCCGTGGATCAGTGTCGTGGCGCCATGCTGGTGCAGAAGATCGCGCATGGCGTCCCGGTCCAGATCGGGGTAGGCCGCCATGCCTAGCGTGCGCTTGCGGTGTTCGCTGCTGTCGCGCAGTCCGCGCGCGAAGTCACGGCGGCGTTCCAGCGGCTGGGCCAGGAATTGTTGTTGCCACGCCGGGTCGCGGGCTTGCTGGCGAAACCGCTGGTAGTCCACGTCGGCGAGACACTGCGCGTCGCCATGGACCAGCACCGTACGGCGCCCGAAGGCCTCCAGCAGACAGACCTCGTCGAGCACCTGCCAACCAGCCAGTGCTGCAGCGCGCTGGCCAAGCAGGAAATCGCGGTTGCCGACCAGCATCGCCACCGTGCGGTGGATGGCGCAGTCCGCGAACTGGCGCAGCACGCCGGCCTCGACGCTGTCCGCATCGTCCAGCACGTCGTCACCGACCCAGACTTCGAACAGATCGCCGAGCACGATGACCGCGTCGGCATGGGTGTGCTGCAGGTAGTCGGCCAGCGCCGCGGCGGTGCGCGGCGTGGCCGGGCTGAGGTGCAGGTCAGAGACGATGTCCACGCAGCGCCAATGTGGTGCTGCGTGGAGAACGCGGACCGGCACCGTCAGGCTCACTCCACGACCACGGCGCGGGTGATGAACACGTCCTCGACCGGCACGTCGTCGTGGAAGCCACGCTTGCCGGTGCGGACCTTCTCGATCTGGTCCACCACGGCGGTGCCATCGACCACGCGGCCGAACACGGCATAGCCCCAGCCCGAACCGTTCTCGGCGGTGAAGTTCAGGAAGTCGTTCTTGGCGACGTTGATGAAGAACTGCGACGTGGCCGAGTGCGGTGCGTTGGTGCGTGCCATCGCCAGCGTGTACTTCTCGTTCTTCACGCCGTTGTTGGCTTCGTTCTTGATCTCGCCTTGCGTGGGCTTCTGCTTCAGGCCGGCTTCCATGCCGCCGCCCTGGACCATGAAGCCCTTGATGACGCGGTGGAAGACGGTGCCGTCGTAGTGGCCGCTGTTGACGTAGCTGAGGAAGTTGGCGGCCGACAGGGGGGCCTTCGCGTCATCGAGTTCGATGCGGATGGTGCCGAGGGTGGTGTGCAGATCGACTTGGGGGGCTGCCATGGCGTGGTTCCTGTTACTTTTCCAGAGAGGCTTTTTTGATGAGAATCGGCTCGACGGGGACGTTCTGGTGCCGTCCGGCGTTGCCCGTGGGCACGGCGCGGATCTTGTCCACGATGTCCATGCCTTCGACCACGCGCCCGAACACCGCGTATCCGTTGCCGTCCTGCGAGTTGGGCTGGTCGAGGAAGGGATTGTCCTTCACGTTGATGAAGAACTGCGACGTGGCGGAGTCCGGCACCATCGTGCGGGCCATCGCCAGCGTGCCGCGGGTGTTGCTCAGGCCGTTGCGGCTCTCCAGCGGGATCGGGGCGCGGACCGGCTTTTCCTTCATCGCCGGGTCCATGCCACCACCCTGGACCATGAAATTGCTGATCACGCGGTGGAACACGGTGCCGTCGTAGTGACCCGCCTTCACGTACTCGATGAAGTTGGCCACCGACTTGGGGGCCTTGGCGGCCTCCAGGTCCACGACGATGTCGCCCATCGACGTGGCCAGACGCACCTTCTCGGCGCTGGCGCCACCGCTGAGGGCCAGACCGAGGGCCAGGGCCGCCGCAGCGCGCACGAGCTGAGATGAACTCATTCCAACACTCCTTCAGAAAAGATCTTCCATTGTCCACGCTCGCGGGCCCAGTACTGCCGGCGCAGGGTTCCGGAGGCACTGCCGCGCAGCACTTCGCGGAAGGTGATGAACAGCGCGTCGCTGCCGTCCGCGTTGTCCAGGATGGTGAGGTCTAGCAGCTCGCGCTCCCGGCCGGTGCCGCTTGCGGTGTCTTTCGCGAGCTGGCGCTGCCACTCGGCCCAGCCCTGCAGCCCGTTGTCGAAGGACCGCGCGTACAGCCCGAGCAACCGGGACGGGTCGGCCTGCATGCGCGCCTGGCGCCACGATTCGGCCAGCGCCACCGCGGAAGACCGAGTGTCCGCCAGCGACTTCGGGGGTACCCACTCCAACCGCTCCGCGATGATCACGGGTGTGCGGCGCGGCACGAGGTCGCGCAGCAGCCGTTCCATGTCGGCGTTGGACAGGACGATGCAGCCGTTGCTGGAGAAGGGCGCGTCGGCGTGCCGGTCGGCACGGGTGCCGTGCAGCCAGATATTGGCGCCGGTGCGGCGCAGGCGCCGGTCGTGTTCATTGGGATAGCTCAGCGGCAGGGCACCCGCGCCGTAGAAATCGCCCACCTGCCGGCTGTCGAGCCGGCCGGTGATGTCGTAAACACCCAGCGGCGTGCGCAGATCGCCTTCGTCCTGCTTGCCAACGCCGAGTCGGCCAATGGCGGCGTAGAGGCTGGCGGTCGGCACGAGCTGCCCGGCCCGGTGCTCCAGCACGAACAGCCGCGAGCGCAGCCCGTCCACCACGACCACCTGCCGCACCGAGGCGGGCAGCAGCAGCATCTGGCGCGGCACGGTGCCCGGCGGGGGCGGTTGCTGCCAGGCGGACAGGCGCTGGCGGGCTTCAAGCTGCAGTGGGGCGATCTGTCGCTCCTGCGCCCCAGGTACCTGCGCCGAGCCGCGCCCGAAGCCACGCAGCACGCCGCTGTGGGCGAGCAGCAGGTCGCCGTAGACGAGCTGTGCCAATGTGAAGCGCGGTTGGTCGGTCACCAGCGACTCGGCCGCTTCCAGCGCGCGCGCCCAGTGGCCCTGTCCGATCAGGCGGTAGATCTGGATCAGGCGCTCCTCGGGTACGGCGCGCTCGTGCTCGGGCACCACGACCGTGATGGGTGGCGAGACGGTGGAGGCGGACGGCTCGGCCGGGGTGATGGGCAACGGGCGCCGATTCACGGCCCAGGCCGTCGCCCCCAGGGCCAGCAGTACCAACGAGGCCAGCAGCGGCCGCAGCCAGGCGGACCAGTCGGGTTTCATGGCGATCGCCGCGATCGCCGCGGGCGGTGCGGCCGCCAGGACCGCGTCGACTTCGAGCGGTGCGGACGGGGGGGCCGGCGGTTGCGGGGTGGACGGGGCGGGACTCCACTGCAGGCCAGCGTCGGCGGGTGGCAGCACTTCGCCGGTGCGCAGCGCGGCAGCGTAGGCGTGGCGGGCCATGTTGAGTTGCAGTTGCAGCAGGTTGTCGTGGGCCAGCGCGTGGATGGCGCTGGTGCGCAAGGCCTGGTCGAAGCGCTGTCGTGCCTCGGCCAGTCGCCCCAGCCGGGCCAGCGCCACGCCCAGGTCGATCAGCGCCTTCGGGTCGTTCGGCTGGCGCTGCACACGCTCTTCGAACAGCGTCAGCCCTGCAGGCTCGGTTGCGCCGGCCGTGTGCAGCAGCCCGGCTGTCAAGGTCGCCGCCAGCAGCCGGCCGATGCGGTGCGCCTGGAGTTTGGTCATGGGCGAATTGTGCATTTTTTGAACGAATGCCAGTCCTCGGGACTCGGTAAAACCGGCGGCGACGGCACGGGAAGCCGGGGCTATACTGCCCCGCCGTACCTGAGCTTTCGCGCCCCAGCGACCCGATCGATGACCCTGCGTATCCACAACAGCCTCACGCGCTCGCTCGAAGACTTCCAGTCCCTCGACCCAGGTCATGTGCGCATGTACGTGTGCGGCATGACCATCTACGACCTCTGCCACATCGGCCACGCGCGCATGATGATGGCCTTCGATGTCGTGCAACGCTGGCTGCGTGCCAGTGGCTGGCAGGTCACCTATGTGCGCAACATCACGGACATCGACGACAAGATCATTCGCCGGGCGGTCGAGCGCGGCATCACCATCCGCCAGCTCACCGACGAGATGACCGAGGCCATGCACACCGACATCGGCGCACTCGGCATCGAACGCCCGACCCACGAGCCGCGCGCCACCGAGTACGTGCCGCAGATGCTGTCGATGATCCGCAGGCTGCAGGACAAGGGGCTGGCCTACCAGTCGGGCAATGGTGACGTGAACTATGCCGTGCGCCGCTTCCCCGGCTACGGCAAGCTCTCGGGCAAGTCGCTCGACGACCTGCGCGCCGGCGAGCGCGTGGCGGTGGCCGACGGCAAGGATGATCCGCTCGACTTCGTGCTGTGGAAATCCGCCAAGCCGGAAGAGCCGGCGGACGCCAAATACGACTCGGCCTATGGCGCCGGCCGGCCGGGCTGGCACATCGAGTGCTCGGCCATGGGTTGCGCGCTGCTCGGCGAGACCTTCGACATCCACGGCGGCGGGCTGGACCTGCAGTTCCCGCACCACGAAAACGAGATCGCCCAGAGCGAAGGGGCCAACGGCAAGCCCTTCGCGAAGACCTGGATGCACAACGGCTTCCTGAACGTGGACAACGAGAAGATGTCCAAGTCGCTGGGCAACTTCTTCACCATCCGCGACGTGCTGAAGTCCTACGACGGCGAGACGCTGCGCTTCTTCATGCTGCGGGTGCATTACCGCAGCCCGTTCAATTTCAGCGACGCCGGCCTCGATGACGCCCGCAGTGCGCTGCGCCGGCTCTACACCGCGCTCGACGCCGTGGCGCCCGACACTGCGCCGGCCGACATCGACTGGTCCCATCCCGCCGCCGCCCGTTTCAAGGCCGCGATGGACGACGACTTCAATACGCCAATCGCTGTATCGGTGCTGTTCGACCTGGCGGGCGAGGTCAATCGCAGCCGCTCGGCCGAGACCGCTGCGCTGTTGTGGCGTCTGGGCGGTGTGCTGGGGGTGCTGCAGCAGGTGCCACGGCAGTTCCTGCAATCGGGTGTCGGAACTCCGGCCGTCGATGAAGCCCACATTCAGGCGCAGATTGCCGCGCGTGCCGCTGCCAAGGCCGCCCGCAACTTCGCCGAGGCCGATCGCCTCCGCGCCGAGCTGGCCGCACAGGGCATCGTCCTGAAGGACAGCGCCCAGGGCACGACGTGGGTTCAAGCCTGACGCCCGCCGCCGAGTCTCCCGCCATGCGCCAAACCCCTGTGGACGAGGGCGGCGAGCCGCTGCTGGTCACGCCATCCTACTGGGATGAGGCTTGCGGTCACCTGTCGCGCCGCGACCGCGTGATGAGCAAGCTCGTCGAGCGCTTCGGCGCTGTGCGCTTGCAAAGCCGTGGCGATGCCTTCACCACACTCGCCCGTTCGATCGTTGGCCAGCAGATTTCGGTCAAGGCGGCGCAGTCGGTGTGGACGCGCTTCGTCGGGCTCGGGGTGGGGTCGCGTTACCTGGTCACGCCGGCGGCGGTGCTGGCGCTGCCGGAGCCGGTGCTGCGCAGTGCCGGGCTGTCGGCGCGCAAGGTCGAGTACCTGTGCGACCTCGCCCGCCATTTCGCCGAGGGTGGCCTGCAGCAGTTCCAGTGGGACGCCATGGCCGACGAGGCCATCATCGACGAGCTGGTGGCGATCCGCGGTGTCGGCCGCTGGACTGCCGAGATGTTCCTGATCTTCTACCTGATGCGGCCGAATGTGCTGCCGCTGGACGATGTCGGCCTCCTCAAAGGCATCAGCCTGAACTATTTCAGCGGTGAGCCAGTCTCACGTGCCGAAGCGCGCGAAGTCGCTGACGCCTGGGCGCCGTACCGGTCGGTGGCCACTTGGTATGTCTGGAGAAGTCTCGACCCATTGCCCGTCACGTACTAAACTTAAGTACTGACCCAGAAGGATCAATGCATATGAGCAAGAAACATTTCCTCGAATTCGAGCACCCGATCGCCGAACTCGAAACCAAGATCGAGGAACTGCGCTACGTGCAAAACGAGTCGGCCGTCGACATCTCCGAAGAGATCGACCGCCTGTCCAAGAAGAGCCTGCAGCTCGCCAAGGACATCTACTCCAGCCTGTCGCCGTGGCAGGTCACGCAGATCGCCCGTCACGCCCAGCGCCCCTACACGCTGGACTACGTCAACGAGATCTTCACCGACTTCCAGGAACTGCACGGCGACCGCTCGTTCGCGGACGACCAGTCGATCGTCGGCGGTCTGGCCCGCTTCAATGGCCGCGCCTGCATGGTGCTGGGCCACCAGAAGGGCCGCGACACCAAGGAGCGTGCTGCACGCAACTTCGGCATGGCCCGTCCCGAGGGCTACCGCAAGGCGCTGCGGCTGATGAAGGTCGCCGAGAAGTTCGGGCTGCCGGTGTTCACCTTCGTGGACACACCCGGCGCCTACCCTGGCATTGGCGCCGAAGAGCGTGGCCAGTCCGAAGCCATCGGCCGCAACATCTTCGAGATGGCGCAACTGGAGGTGCCGATCATCACCACCATCATCGGTGAAGGCGGCTCCGGTGGCGCGCTGGCCATCAGCGTGGCCGATCAGGTGCTGATGCTTCAGTTTTCGGTGTATTCAGTCATCTCGCCGGAGGGCTGTGCGTCCATCCTGTGGAAGACGGCCGAGCGTGCCAGTGATGCTGCCGACGCGCTGGGCATCACGGCCCACCGCCTCAAGGCGCTGGGCCTGATCGACAAGATCGTCAGCGAGCCGGTTGGTGGTGCGCACCGCGACCACAAGCAAATGGCCGCCTACCTCAAGCGGGCGCTCAACGACGCGCTGCGCCAGGTCGTCGATCTGCCGACCAAGGAACTGCTGGACCACCGCTACAACCGACTGCGCAGCTACGGCCGCTACACCGACACCAAGGCTTGAGCCCTGGCCTGATCTGCCCGTGACGCCCCGCCCGCTGGCTGTGGCCTGCAGCGGTGGGCGCGATTCGATTGCCCTGCTGCACGCGGCGTGGCGTGCAGCCCGGGCACTGGCCGACGCCACCGGCCGGCCGCACCCGATCCACGCCTTCCATGTCCACCACGGGCTGAGCCGCCACGCCGACGACTGGTTGACGCACTGCGCTGATCAATGCGCGCGCTGGAGGGAGCAGGGCGCCGATCTGCAGTTCCATGCCTGCCACCTGCATCTGGTGCCGCAGCCCGGAGAGAGCATTGAGGCGCTGGCCCGGGACTGCCGCTATGCCGCCCTGGCCGACATGGCCCGTGACACCGACTGTGACACCGTGCTGCTCGCCCACCACCGGGAGGACCAGGCGGAAACGTTTCTGCTGCAGGCGCTGCGCGGTGCCGGGGCGGCCGGGTTGGCGTCGATGCCGGCCGCCATCGAACGGGATGGCATCTGCTGGCGGCGCCCCTGGTTGCAGCACCCGCGTGCCGCCATTGAAGCGTATGTCGCGCAGCATGGCCTGCAATACGTCGAAGACGACAGCAACGCCGACCCCCGTTATGCCCGCAACCGCCTGCGCCTGCAGATCTGGCCCGCGTTGACGGCGGCCTTCCCGCAGGCGCCGCAGGTACTGGGCGACGCCGCCCGCCATGCCCAGGATGCGGTCGAGTGCCTGCAGGCGCTGGCCGAGATGGATTTGCGTGCGGTCGCGGTGGCGGATGGTCTGAACGTCGAAGCGGCCGTGGCGCTTGGCGGTGCGCGGCTGCGCAACCTGCTGCGGCTCTGGCTGCACCGCACCACGGGAGAGCCGCCGCGGGCGAGCTGGCTCGATCGGCTGTCGCACGAACTCCCCGGGCGCTCCGAGGCCCGCTGGCGGATGCCCGGACCGGGCGAGCTGCGCTTGTGGCGGGGGATGCTCCGCTGGGTGCCGGTGGTGCCGGAGATCCTGCCTGCGCAGCCCCTGGCGTTGCCGGATCTGCGCGCCCGACAGACTTGGGCACTGCCGACCTACGGCGGTGTGCTGGACATCGAGCCGGTCACCCAAGGCGGCGTGTCGCTCGATCTGCTGCGCAGGCTGACCGCGCGGCCTCGCTCCGGTGGCGAACAGTTCCAGCGTGCGCCGGGCACACCGCCCCGTGCGCTCAAGAAGCAGTACCAGCTCGCCGGGGTACCCGCGCTGGAGCGTGGCGGGCCGCTGCTGTTCTCGGGCGACCAACTCGTGTTCGTCCCGGGACTGGGGCTGGATGCGCGGGTTGTGGCACCCGCCGGACAGCCGCAGAGGGCGTTGCGCTGGCGTGCGCACCACACTGAGGGTGCCACCGGACAGGGAACCGGCTAAAATCGTGAGCTTTTCGACTCCCCAGCGAGCCACAACCCCATGGCTTTGATCGTTCACAAGTACGGCGGCACGTCGATGGGCTCGCCCGAGCGCATCCGCAACGTCGCCAAGCGCGTGGCCAAGTGGGCCCGCGCCGGCCACCAGATGGTGGTCGTGCCCTCCGCCATGAGCGGCGAGACCAACCGCCTGCTCGGCCTGGCCCGCGAAGTGTCACCGGCCGTCCAGACAGCGGCCGTCACCCGCGAACTCGACATGATCGCCTGCACTGGCGAGCAGGTTTCGGTCGGTCTGCTGTCCCTGGCCCTGCAGGCCGAGGGCATGGACGCCGTCAGCTACTCCGGCTGGCAGGTGCCCATCCGCACCGACTCGGCCTACACCAAGGCGCGCATCCAGAGCATCGACGACGCCCGCGTGCGCGCCGATCTGGACGCCGGCCGCGTGGTCGTGATCACCGGCTTCCAGGGCGTGGACGAGGACATGAACATCACCACGCTCGGCCGTGGCGGTTCGGACACCTCGGCGGTGGCGGTGGCGGCGGCGATGAAGGCCGCCGAGTGCCTGATCTACACCGATGTGGACGGCGTCTACACCACCGACCCGCGTGTCGTGCCGGAAGCCCGGCGCCTGGCCACCGTCTCCTTCGAGGAGATGCTGGAGATGGCCTCGCTGGGCTCCAAGATCCTGCAGATCCGCTCGGTCGAGTTTGCCGGCAAGTACCGCGTGCCGCTGCGTGTGCTGTCGAGCTTCACCCCGTGGGACATCGCCATCGAGGAAGAAGCCAAGTCGGGCACCCTGATCACTTTCGAGGAAGACGAGAAGATGGAACAAGCCGTTGTGTCGGGCATCGCGTTCAACCGCGACGAAGCCAAGCTGACCGTGTTGGGCGTGCCGGACAAGCCCGGCATCGCCTATGGCATCCTGGGCAAGGTCGCCGAGGCCAACATCGACGTGGACGTCATCATCCAGAACGTCTCGCACGACGGCAAGACCGACTTCTCGTTCACCGTCCACCGCAGCGACTACCAGCGCGCCTTCGACCTGCTGAAGTCCGAAGTGGTACCGGCGCTGGGTGCGGCCGCCGTGGTCGGCGACACCAAGATCTGCAAGGTCTCGATCGTCGGCATCGGCATGCGCTCGCACGCCGGCGTGGCCAGCACGATGTTCCGCGCCCTCAGCGACGAGAGCATCAACATCCAGATGATCACCACCAGCGAGATCAAGACCTCGGTCGTGATCGACGAGAAGTACATGGAGCTGGCGGTGCGTGCACTGCACAAGGCCTTCGGTCTGGACAGCGAAAACGCCTGACCCGACCCGGCCTGACCCGACCCATCGGCCCGCCGGGCCGTCCACGACCACGGAGCGCATCCCCCTGCGCTCCGTTTTTGTTTTTCCGGCTGCATTCCTTCATCAGGGTTGTGGAACTTCCTCGTTCCGAGGCACCGATCCAGGCCTAACCTGTGTGCTTCGTGCGACAGGAGGTGTCACCGTGTCCCGTCAGGTCTATGCACTGTTGGTTGGCATCAATGCCTATCCGCCCGAAGTCGGCGCCCTGTCCGGATGTGTGAACGATGTGGACCACTTCCACGACTATCTGGTCCGGAATTTCGACAAATCCTGCCTCGGCATCCAGGTCCTGAAGGACGCCGAGGCCACCCGCGACAAGCTCATCCGCGCGTTTCGCGACCATCTGGGCCAGGCCGGCCCGGACGATGTGGCGGTCTTCCACTTCTGCGGCCACGGTGCGCGCTGGGCATCGGCCAAGGCATTTCTCGACTTCTATCCGGACGGCAAGGACGAGGGACTGGTCTGCGTCGACAGCCGCGGTCCGGGGGGCTATGACCTGGCGGACAAGGAACTCGCGGTCCTGGTCGCGGAAGTCGCCGACCGCGGTGCCCATGTGGCGGTCCTTCTGGACTGCTGCCACTCCGGCTCGGGCACCCGGGGCGTCGATGCCTTCCGGGGTCTGCGGGCGCGGGTAACCCACGAAGTCACCCAGGAGCGTCCGCTGGAGAGCTATCTCGACGGGCACTACGCCCGGCTGTCCGCCTCGGGCACGCCGCTCTGGATTCCCGCCAGCTCGCACATCCTGCTGGCGGCGTGCGAACGCACGCAACTGGCGCAGGAGTCACCCGACAACAGCGGTGTCTTCACCAGCACGCTGATCGAGGTATTGAACAAATCGGGCGGCGACCTGACCTATGCCGATCTGTTCATGCGCTGCCGTGCGGCCGTGCGCAGCCGGGCCGATGACCAGAATCCACAGTTCGAGACGGCCGGCAGCTTCAGCGCGGCGAGCGGGTTCCTGGGCCGGCACGCCTCGCAGACCGCCCGCCGCTACAGCGTCTATGCCGAGCAGGGGCGCTGGAAGATGGACGCCGGCGCGATCCAGGGTGTGCCGACGGACCCGGACCGGCCGGTTGCGCTGCGCCTGTATGCCGAGGACGACCCGACACGGGTCGCGGGCAGTGCCAGCACGGTGCAGGTCGGGCCGCAGAAGAGCGAGATCACGCTCGGTTTCGCGAGCCCGGCGTCGGTGCGGTACCGCGCGGAGATCACCAGCCTGCCGGTGCCGCCGCTGCTGGTGTCGTTCGACGGCCCGGCGATCCAGCGGGACACGCTGCAGCAGGTGCTCGGCGAGGACGGCTCCGTCGGCGTGGCGCTCACGGACGCCGTGAACGCGGGCACCTATGGGCTGCGCGAAGAGTCCGGGCGGCTCCTGCTGCTGCAGCGCGAGACGGATCTGGTGGTCCAGGGCGCCGGACTCGGCAGCGGGCTGGAACCCGCCGCCCGGCTCCTGCTGCCCGTGCTCAAGCAGGTGGCGCAGTGGGAGCGGGGACTTGGCCTGCGCAACCCGGGCACGGCGATGGACGTGTCGCTGGTGGACTTCCACTATGCCGAGCGTCTGGCCGGCGCGGCCGAGCATGTCCATGCCGGCGACGACATCGTGCTGGACCTGGTGAAGTCCGGCCGCGACTGGGCGGAGATCCGCGGCGCGGTCCGTGCGCGTAACCGCACGGCGCAGACCCTGCACCTGGCGCTGGTGTATTTCTCGCGTGAATACGGCATCCACATCCTGTCCAACGACCCGCTGGAGCCGGGCGAGCGCTGGGCGACGCTCTGGGGCGCCGATCCGAAGGACTACTTCTATCTGGACGACGGCCTCGACGAGTCGGTCGAACGCTTCAAGCTGATCGTCAGCACGGAGAAGATCGATGACTTCCTGCTGAGTCAGGACGATCTGGTGCTGGGGCATGTCGAGTCGCCCACCCGCGAGGCCCAGCGAGACGGCACCCGCGGCATCGGCAGCGTTCGATCCCGCCAGAAGCTGGTGCACCAGAATGAATGGTTCACCCGGGATCTGCGGATCCGCATCGTGCGCCAGCTCGACGCGGTGGGTCCGCAGGATCTCGCGATCGCCGGTGGGCAGATCGTCGTGAAGGCGCATCCGAAGGTCCAGGCGCAGGTGAGCCTGGCGTCCGCCAAGACGGTCCAGGCGACCGCACGGGGCACCGGGGACGCCTCGGCGTTCTGCAAGGCCTTCGAGCGCCAGGGCCTGGCACTGCTCAACTTTTCCACCACCCGCGGCGACCCGCAGAACATCCTCGAACTCACGGACATCCAGCAGGCGTCGTCGCTGGCGGAGGAACCGCTGGAGATCGTGGTGAAGGTGCCGCTGCAGGCGGGTGAGGGCCTGCTGGCGCTGGTCTGCGACGGCCAGCACGTGCTGCTCGGCGGCGATGCGTCGCTGGACGACGACGGCCACACCCACGTCACCATCGACCACCTGCCGGACATCGGCGACCGTCGGCGCAGCCTGGGTGGCTCGCTCAAGCTCTACTTCTTCAAGACCTGGCTGCGGCAGGACAACGTCAACCAGTTGCGCCGCGTCGAGTTCGACGCACAGGGCACCTCGCGCTACGAGAAGTCCGGGGTGGCAGAGCGGGTGGCCGCGGCAGAGAACATCCTGCTGCTGGTCCACGGCATCATCGGTGACACCGAAGGCATGTGCGCCGGCGTGCAGGCCTGCGGGCTGGACCGGACCTTCGATCTGGTGCTGGCCTACGACTACGAGAACCTGAGCACGCCGATCGCGGACACCGCGCGGCAGCTCAAGGCCCAACTCGCTGCGGTCGGCTTGCAGGCCGGGGATGGCAAGCGCCTGACGCTGCTGGTGCATTCGATGGGCGGACTGGTGTCGCGCTGGTTCATCGAACGCGAGGGGGGGCACCAGGTCGTGGACCACCTCGTGATGTGCGGGACACCCAACCACGGCTCGCCCTTCGGCAAGTTCGACGGCGCACGCAAGATCCTGAACGTGCTGACCGGGCTGACGCTGAACTATGTGCCGGTGCTGGTGCCGTTCAGCAGCGCGGTGATGCTGCTGCTGAACCGTTCGAAGCGGGTCACGCCCACGCTGGAGCAGATGAACCCGGATTCCGACTTCATCCGCACGCTGAACGCGAGTCCCGACCCCGGCATTCCCTACACCATCCTGGCCGGGGATGTGGACGCCTACCAGGAGCCGTCCGATGCGTTCTTTGCCCGGATGCTGGACAAGGCGGGCAAGGGCCCCTTGTTCGATGCCCTGTTCGCGAACCAGCCCAATGACATCGCCGTCGGCGTCCAGAGCATTCTCGGCGTGGGCGCAGAGCGGGCGCTTGCGCCGGTTCGCCACAACGTCGCCTGCCACCACCTGAACTATTTTGTCTCTGCTGCGGGGCAGAAGGCACTGCGGGCCGTGCGCTGGCAGGGCGGCGCGCCGTGACCACGCCCGATCCGGCGCCGCGTGACCCCCCGGACACGCTGCCGTTTCGCCAGCACCACGCCTTCCTCATCGGCATCGACCACTACCAGCACCTGTCGCCGCTGCGCACCGCGGTGGCCGATGCCCGTCGGCTGGAGGAGGTGCTGAAGACGCAGCAGCATTTCCGGGTGCATCCGCCCTTGCTGGACGCCACCCGCGCCGACATTCTGGCCTTGCTGCAGACCACCTTGCCGCGGGAGGTGGGCCACGATGACCGGGTGCTGTTCTATTTCGCCGGACATGGCATCCCCGCCGATGGCGAGGATGGCCCCGAAGGCTATCTGGTGCCGGTCGATGCCGATGGCGCGGATCTCTCGACCTTCATCCCGATGGCCGATCTGCAGCGGGCCTTGAACCAGCTGCCCTGCCGCCACCTGCTGCTGATCCTGGACTGCTGTTTTTCGGGCGCCTTCCGCTGGTCCACGCTGCACCGCGCCATCGGCACGCTGATGCCGAAGAAGATCTACAAGGAGCGTTTCGACCGCTTCATCCAGGATCCCGCCTGGCAGGTGATCACGTCGGCGGCCTACGACCAGAAGGCGATGGACGTGCTGAACGGCCAGGCGACCGGCGAGCGGGGCACCGCGGGCCTGTCGGGTGACGCGGCGGCGCATTCGCCCTTCGCGCTCGCGCTGTTCGACGGACTCGCCGGCATGGCCGATGCCCGGACCGACCGTGAGGGCGACGGGGTCATCACCGCGACGGAGCTGTATGCCTATGTCCGGGACCGGGTCGAACCCCAGACCCTCGCGTCCGGCCAGGGCCGGCGCCAGACACCCGGATTCTTCCCGCTGCAGCGGCACGACAAGGGTGAATTCATCTTCCTCGACCCGAACAACCGGCTCAACCTGTCGCCCATCCCGCGGCGCAGTCCCTACATGGGGCTGGCGTCGTTCAACGAGGACGACCGGTTGCTCTTCTACGGCCGGGACCGCGTCATTCAGGATCTGCGCGCTCGGTGCGAAGGCAGCCGCCTGCTGGTCGTCAGTGGTGCTTCGGGCACAGGCAAGTCGTCGGTCGTGAAGGCAGGGTTGCTGCCGGTGCTGCGCGCCGCAGGGTTCGAGATCCTGCCGGTGATCCGGCCGGGTGTGCATCCGATGAAGGTGCTCGACGAGGTGTTGAACACGGTCGGTGCTGCGGATGCGCCCACGAAGGCGGTGCTCGTCATCGACCAGTTCGAGGAGCTGATCACCCGTTGCACCGACGAGCGGGAGCGGCTCCTGTTCCTGTCGACGCTGCGCCAGCTGATCGACGGGGACGGGCGCATTCACCCGCTCATCCTGACCGTGCGGGCCGACTTCGAACCGCAGTTCACGACCAGCGTGCTGAAGGCGCACTGGCTGGCGGGGCGCTGTACGGTGCCGCCGTTCAGCCTGGAGGAGCTGCGGGAGGTCATCGAGCTGCCGATGATCCAGGAGGTGCTGATCTTCGATCCGCCGCAACTGGTGGACGACATGCTGGCCGAGGTGGTGCAGTCGCCGGGGGCGATGCCGCTGCTGTCGTATGCGCTCAACGAGCTGTACGAGGCCTACCGCAGCAGTGGCCGTGTGGACCGTGCGTTGCGGCGCGACGACTACCAGCGGCTGGGTGGCGTCATGGGTGCCCTGCGCACCAAGGCGGATGCCTTGCTGGCCGACATGGACCCGGCGCAGCAGGACACCATGCGCAAGATCATGCTGCGCATGGTGTCCGTGGAAGGTGATCTCGCCAGCAAGCGGGTCGCCATGGAGGATCTGGTGTTCTCGGCCGACGAAAACACGCGCGTGCAGCAGGTGGTGGAGCGGCTGATCGACGCGCGGCTGATCGTGCGGGGCGAGAACTACATCGAGCCGGCACACGATGCCCTGGTCCGCGCCTGGAAGACCCTGCACGAATGGATCCACGCCGTCGGCAAGGACCGGCTGATCCTGGGCGCCAAGATGAACGCCGCGGCGCTCGAATTCCGCAAGACCGGGGACACCGATTACCTGTGGAATTCCAACCCGGACCTGGTCCTCCTGGCCCCGGCGCTGAAGCAGCCGACGCACTGGTTCAACGCGATGGAGGCTGCGTTCATCCGCAGCAGCGTGGACCGCAAGAAGGCCCGCGCCCGGGTTGGCTGGTCGGTCGCGGGTGTGGTGGGCGTGTCGCTGCTCGGGCTGACCGGATGGGCCTGGGTCGAAAAAGGGCATGCCGAGACCGAAGCCGTGCGCGCCGAAACCGAAGCTGGGCGGGCCAGGGCCAAGACCGAGGAAGCCGAAGCCGAGAAGGCACGGTCGGTGCGCAGCCTGTTCTCGTCGATGAAGCTCTATCTGCGTGAGGCCAAGCCCGGCAGTGTCTGTGTCCCGCCAGGTTGCAGGCCGGATGACGCCACTGCCGGCGACGGTGCGCCGTGGATGTCGATCAGCCGCATCCCGGCGGTGGTGCCGCGCTACGGCGATGGCGCCGAGGTATCGCGTGATTTTGTGGTGGCGCGCGAGTACGGGCGTGGCCATGTGCTCGCCTACGCCCACGACGGCGTGCTGAACGATGCCGAACTCAAGCCCGAGAGCGACAACCTGCGCTTCGGTGAAAACGCGCTGCGCTGGCTGGTGCCTGCCGGGGTGCCCAGTGGTTGCCCGGACAAGACCACCATTCTGTTCTGGCCCGGTACCTATCTGCCCGCAACGTCGGTCCGGGCGATGCGCGGGGTCATCCAGCGCCACGGCTGGTCTTTCGTCGAGACGGGGTCCGACGTGCTGGGTGCGGATCTGCGCTGTGCCGCCGTGCTCTGGTACGCGAGCGACTGGGAGCCACCGCCAGACTTTGCGGTCCGGCATGTGCCGCTGATCGCGCAGTTCGTGCGCGAGGGCGGCGGCCTGCTGGTCGGTGGACTGGGCTGGTCGCAAGCCCAGTACCAGCCCGGACAGCGCTACGCCGCCAACGACCTCGGGGTGCCGTTCGGTTTCCAGTTCACGCTCGATTATTTCGAGTCGGACGGCCGCAAACCGATTCCGCTGGATCCGGGTGGCTCGCCGAAACGCTGAACGATGAACGCTGATGGACCACGTTGCTGTCACAAGGAGAACCAGATGACCACGCTGCATGTCTCTTCCTCTACCGAGGCGACGCAGGCGCCGCCGGTCGCGCGCAAGCGCTCCGTTCGTCGCAAGTCAGTCGATGCGATCAACGCCGTCGACGGATTCCTGGATCCTGCCGGACAACTCGACAAACTCACGCCGGACGCGCCGGTGCCGACATCGCGCAAGCGTGGTGTGCCTGCCATGGCGGCGGCCGCAGGGCCGGCGATGCCCGCTGGTTTTTTCGACGCCTACACCGGTGCCATGCTGTCTGCAAAAGACCTGGCCGATGCGGCGCAGGTGCTGGGCTGCGAGGTGGCCGCGGTTCGGGCTGTGGCCGAGGTCGAGTCGCGCGGTGCGGGATTTGACGCTCTCAAGCGGCCGACCATCCTGTATGAACGCCACGTGTTCGCCCGGTGCACGGTGCCACCGGGGACGTTCGACGCCGCCCATCCCGATCTGTCGGGTCTGCACAATCCGTATCCGCGTGGCGGCTATGGCACCAGGGATCAGCAGTACGGCAAACTCGCCCGCGCCTTGCCGCTGGACCGGGATGCGGCGCTCAAGGCGGCATCCTGGGGGGTATTCCAGATCCTGGGCGAAAACCACAAGGCCTGCGGCTTCACGACGGTCGCCAGCTTCGTCCGCGCCATGACAGTCTCCGATGCCGAGCACCTGAAGGCGTTTGTCCAGTTCGTCCGCAACAACGCCAAGCTGCTCAAGGCCATCCGGAGCAGAAACTGGGCTGCTTTCGCCGAGGGCTACAACGGTCGGGACTATGCGACCTTCCAGTACGACCAGAAGATGGCGACCGCCTATGCCAAGTACGCAGGGTGATCGTTTGGCTGACAGGTTTACAGGTCGGCCGAAACTGCGCTATAGTCTCATCTCTTCGCCGGAGACGTGACCGAGTGGCCGAAGGTGCTCCCCTGCTAAGGGAGTATGTACCAAAAGTGCATCGAGGGTTCGAATCCCTCCGTCTCCGCCAGAATGGGTAAGCCCTGAAAAAACAAGTGAATACTTGTGATTTCAGGGCTTTTCTCGTTGTGGGCTTGTGTAGCGGAAGTCGTCGGGTATTGTTTTGGTCCTTGCCCGATCTGACTGGAGTGCTGACATGGAACGCCCCACCGCCCGCGATTTCGATCCTGCCGTCCTGAAGCTGTTCGACCAGTACGTGCATGGTCAGCTCAGTCGGCGAGGTTTCCTGGATGGCGCTGCCCGCTACGCCACCGCCGGCACGTCCGCAGCCGGATTGCTCGCCGCCCTGAGTCCGACATTCGCCGAGGCGCAGCAGGTTTCCCCGCAGGACGCCCGCATCCGCACCAGCCGCATCGAGGTGCCTTCACCGCAGGGACATGGCATGGTCAAGGGTCTGCTGGCACAACCGGCGCAGGCCCGCGAGAAAGTGCAGGCCGTGCTGGTGGTCCACGAGAACCGAGGACTCAATCCCCACATCGAGGACGTGGCGCGTCGATTTGCCGTCGAGGGTTTCACCGCCTTTGCACCCGACGCACTGGCTCCGCTCGGCGGCTACCCAGGCGACGAGGACAAGGCGCGCGAGCTGTTCCCCAAGCTCGACCAGGCCCGTGCCCGCGAGGATTTCGTGGCCGCCCACGGGCACCTGGTGACGCTGGCCGGCAGTGCCGGGCGGGTGGGCGCGGTGGGGTTCTGCTACGGGGGCACGGTCGTGAATTTCCTGGCGACCCGCCTGCCGACGCTGGCGGCCGGGGTGCCGTTCTATGGCGGACAGCCGACGGCGGCTGAGGCAGCGCGCATCCGCTCACCCCTGCTGCTGCACTACGCCGGTGACGACGAGCGCATCAATGCCGGCTGGCCCGCATACGAAGCCGCCCTGAAAGCTGTCGGCACCGCGTTCGAGGGCCATGTCTACCCGGGTGTGCAGCACGGCTTCCACAACGACACGACACCGCGCTACGACGCTGCGTCAGCCAAGCTGGCCTGGCAGCGCACGCTGGCGTTCTTCAGGCGTACGCTGGCGGCTTGATTCGGAGCGTCGGTGATTCGGGCGCAGCCTTCGCGCTGAACGAAGGCTGGCTCGTCGATTGCCGACCGTCAGCGCGGCCGGCTTGGGGCAAGATGGCGCTTCCATGCGCTTCGACCTCGTCACGCTCAACCTCGTCCTGGCGATCGCCGAGACACGCAGCATCACCCGCGGCGCCGAGCGCGAGCATCTGGCGCTTGCGGCGGCGAGCAAGCGGCTGAGCGACCTCGAAACCCGCCTCGGCGTGCAGTTGTTCGAGCGCCGCGCCCGGGGCGTCGAGCCGACTGCCGCCGGCCACGCGCTGCTGCGCCACGTCCGCAGCCTGCACGCCTCGCTGCACGCGATGGAGGACGAGGTCGCCGAATACTCGCGTGGCATCCGGGGCCACCTGCGCATCGTCGCCAACGCCTCCGCCATCGCCGAGTGCCTGCCGCCGGACCTCGCCGCTTTCTCGCGTGCGCACCCCGACATCCGCATCACGCTCGAAGACCAGACCAGCGCCGAGCTGCAGCGTTCGGTGGCCGAGGGTCGGGCGGACGTGGGCATCTTCGTGCCGCCGCGGCTGGAGTCGCGGCTGCAGACCTGGCACTACCGCGAAGGCACGCTGGTGCTGATCACGCCGCAGGGCCACGCGCTGGCCGATCGGACGCTGGTGCGCTTCGCCGACCTGCTCGACTTCGATTTTGTCGGGCAGCACACGGGCGCGGCGCTGCAGCAGATGCTCCTCGCCCACGCCACCGAGCAGGGCCGCCCGCTGCGCATGCGGATGCAGGTGCGCGGCTTCGACGCCATCGCGCAACTGGTCGAGGCTGGCCTCGGTGTCGCGCTGATGCCGTCCGCCGTGGCCGAGCGGCTGGCCCGGCTGTTCCGGCTGAACCGCATCGCGCTCGACGAACCCTGGGCGCAGCGCGAGTACCTTGTCGGCGTGCGCGAGCAGGAGGTTCTGCCTGCCGTCGTGCGCCGTTTTGTCGAATTCCTTTGCCCTCCAACGATCGAGAACCCCTCATGACCGGACGCACCCTCTACGACAAGCTCTGGGACGAACACGTCGTCCACACCGAAGAAGATGGCACCTCGGTGCTCTACATCGACCGCCACCTGGTGCATGAAGTCACCAGCCCGCAGGCGTTCGAGGGCTTGCGCCTGGCCGGCCGCCCGGTCTGGCGCACCAGTTCCATCGTCGCCACCGCCGACCACAACACGCCCACCACCGGCTGGGAACTCGGCTACGACGGCATCACCGACCCGATCTCGCGCCAGCAGATCACCACGCTGGACGCCAACATCAAGGCGTTCGGCGCGGCGGCCTACTTTCCGTTCATGGACGGCCGCCAGGGCATCGTCCACGTCATCGGCCCGGAGCAGGGCGCCACGCTGCCCGGCATGACTGTCGTCTGCGGCGACAGCCACACCTCGACGCACGGCGCGTTCGGTGCGCTGGCCCACGGCATCGGCACCAGTGAAGTCGAGCATGTGCTGGCCACGCAGACGCTGCTGGCCAGGAAGGCGAAGAACCTGCTGGTCAAGGTCGAAGGCACGCTGCCCTTCGGCTGTGGCGCCAAGGATCTCGTGCTGGCCGTCATCGGCAAGATCGGCACGGCAGGCGGAACGGGCTACACCATCGAGTTCGGCGGCACGGCGATCCGTGCGCTGAGCATGGAAGGCCGCATGACGGTGTGCAACATGGCGATCGAAGCCGGCGCGCGCGCGGGCCTGGTCGCCGTGGACGAGAAGACGATCGAGTATGTCAAGGGCCGGCCGTTCGCGCCAGCCGGTGTCGAGTGGGCGCAGGCAGTGGCCTACTGGTCCACGCTGCAATCGGACGCGGACGCGGTGTTCGACGCCGTGGTCGAGCTGGACGCTGCGCAGATCCTGCCGCAGGTCACCTGGGGCACCTCGCCCGAGATGGTGCTGGCGATCGACCAGCGCGTGCCCGATCCCGACAAGGAACGCGACCCCGTCAAGCGCGACGCGATCGAGCGGGCGCTGAAGTACATGGGCCTGCAGCCGAACAAGGCGCTGGCGGATCTGTACGTGGACAAGGTCTTCATCGGCTCCTGCACCAACAGCCGCATCGAGGACATGCGCGAGGCGGCGGCCGTCGTGCGCAAGCTCGGCAAGCGGGTGGCGGCGAACATCAAGGTGGCGATGGTCGTGCCCGGCTCGGGTCTCGTGAAGGCGCAGGCCGAGCGGGAAGGGCTGGACAAGGTCTTCAAGGCGGCCGGTTTCGAGTGGCGCGAGCCGGGTTGCTCGATGTGCCTGGCGATGAACGCGGACCGGCTGGAGCCGGGCGAACGCTGTGCCTCGACCAGCAACCGCAACTTCGAAGGCCGCCAAGGCGCCGGGGGCCGCACCCACCTCGTCAGCCCGGCGATGGCCGCCGCTGCCGCGCTGGAAGGCCACTTCGTCGATGTCCGCCGCCTCGGCTGACCCATTGAACGCCCCGACTCAAGGAATTTCGCCATGCAAGCCTTCACCGTTCACCAGGGCCTCGTCGCGCCGATGGACCGCGACAACGTCGATACCGACGCCATCATCCCCAAGCAGTTCCTCAAGTCGATCAAGCGCAGTGGCTTCGGCCCGAACCTGTTCGACGAGTGGCGCTACCTCGACGTGGGCCAGCCCGGCCAGGAACACGTCGTGCGCAAGCCGAACCCGGACTTCGTGCTGAACCAGCCGCGATACCAGGGCGCTTCGGTGCTGCTGGCGCGCAAGAACTTCGGCTGTGGTTCGAGCCGTGAACACGCGCCGTGGGCCTTGGACCAGTACGGCTTCCGCGCCATCCTCGCGCCGAGCTTCGCCGACATCTTCTTCAACAACTGCTTCAAGAACGGCCTGCTGCCCATCGTGCTGCCCGAGAGCGTCATCGCGAAGCTGTTCGACGAGGTCCACGCCTTCCCTGGCTACCGGCTGACGATCGACCTGCTGCGGCAGGTGGTGGTCAAGGGCGACGGCGAGGAGATCCCGTTCGAGGTGCAGGCCTTCCGCAAGTTCTGCCTGACCAACGGCTTCGACGACATCGGCCTGACGCTGCGCCACGCCGACAAGATCCGCGCCTTCGAGGCCGAGCGCTTGGCTGCCAAGCCGTGGGTCAACCACCGTCTGGTGGGTTGTGCCGAACCGAATCCGTACACGAAAGACTTTCCCCATGACCATGAAAATCGCAGTCCTCCCCGGCGATGGCATCGGCACCGAAATCGTCGCCGAAGCCGTCCGTGTCCTGAACGTGCTCGACCTGCCCTTCGAGCTGGAAGAAGCCAAGGTCGGCGGCGCCGCGTATGAAGCCCACGGCCACCCGCTGCCGGAATCGACGCTGAACCTCGCCAAGGCGTCCGACGCGATCCTGTTCGGCGCGGTGGGCGACTGGAAGTACGACACGCTGGAACGCTCGCTGCGGCCCGAACAGGCCATCCTCGGCCTGCGCAAGCACCTGGGCCTGTTCGCCAACTTCCGCCCCGCCATCTGCTACGAGCAACTGACCCACGCCTCGTCGCTCAAGCCCGAACTCGTCGCCGGGCTGGACATCCTGATCATCCGCGAGCTGACGGGCGACATCTACTTCGGCCAGCCGCGCGGGCGCCGCATCGCTACCGACGGCCATTTCCCCGGTGCCGAGGAAGCCTTCGACACGATGCGCTACAGCCGCCCGGAGATCGAGCGCATCGCCCACGTCGCCTTTCAAGCTGCCGCCAAGCGCAGCAAGCGCGTGACCAGCGTGGACAAGGCCAACGTGCTGGAGACCTTCCAGTTGTGGAAGGACGTGGTCACCGAGGTCCACAAGGACTACCCGGACATCGCGCTGGACCACATGTACGTGGACAACGCGGCGATGCAACTGATCAAGGCGCCGAAGAAATTCGACGTGCTGTTCACCGGCAACATGTTCGGCGACATCCTCTCGGACGCGGCGGCGATGCTGACCGGCTCGATCGGGATGCTGCCTTCCGCGTCGCTGAATGCGAAGGGGCAGGGGCTGTACGAACCCAGCCACGGCAGCGCGCCGGACATCGCCGGCAAGGGGGTGGCCAATCCTCTGGCTACAATCCTGTCCGCTGCCATGATGCTTCGCTACTCCCTCCAACAACCTGAAGCCGCCGACCGCATCGAGTCGGGGGTTCAGGCCGTGCTCGCCGCTGGCTACCGCACGCCTGACATCTGGTCGGAGGGAATGAAGCGCGTCGGCACACGCGAGATGGGTGATGCGGTCGTGGCCGCCGTCACCCAGGGCACGAAGGCCATCAAAGGCATTACCAAGAGCTGATCGGCTCCGCCTCGTCTCGCCCAGACCTCTCAACCCCGGCGATGCGAGTCGGCGGGGAAGGTCGAATTTCGAAAGAGGGCATCACATGAAACTCGTAGGATTGGTCGGATGGCGCGGCATGGTCGGCTCCGTCCTGATGGACCGCATGCAGGCCGAGGGCGATTTCGGCCTCATCGAGCCGCTGTTCTTCTCAACGTCCAACGCTGGCGGCGCGGCCCCGGCGATGGCGAAGAACGAGACGAAACTCCAGAACGCGCATGACATCGAGGCGCTCAAGCGCTGCGAGATCATCATCACGGCGCAGGGCGGCGACTACACCTCCGAGGTGTTCCCGAAGCTGCGCGCCGCGGGCTGGAACGGCCACTGGATTGATGCGGCCTCGACGCTGCGCATGGAATCCGACGCCGTCATCATCCTCGACCCGGTCAACATGCCGGTGATCAAGGATGCACTGGCCAAGGGCGGCAAGAACTGGGTCGGCGGCAACTGCACCGTGAGCTGCATGCTGATGGGCGTCGGCGCGCTCTACAAGGCCGGTCTGGTCGAGTGGATGAGCACGCAGACCTACCAGGCTGCCTCTGGTGGTGGCGCGCAGCACATGCGCGAGCTGCTGACGCAGTACGGCACGCTCAACGCCGAAGTGCGCGCGCTGCTGGACGACCCGAAGAGCGCGATCCTGGAGATCGACCGCAAGGTCATCGCCAAGCAGCGTGCGCTGACCTCGGCCGAGACCGCGAACTTCGGCGTGCCGCTGGGTGGCTCGCTGATCCCGTGGATCGACAAGGATCTCGGCAACGGCATGTCCAAGGAAGAGTGGAAGGGCATGGCCGAGACCAACAAGATCCTGGGTCTCGGCGAGGGCTTCGGCTCGGACGCGATCCCGGTGGATGGTTTCTGCGTGCGCGTGGGTGCGATGCGCTGCCACAGCCAGGCACTGACGTTCAAGCTGAAGAAGGACGTGCCCGTTGCCGATCTGGAGGCCATGATCGCGGCCGACAATCAGTGGGTGAAGGTGGTGCCCAATACCCGTGAGGCCACTGTCCGTGATCTGACGCCGGTAGCAGTGACAGGCACGATGACGATTCCGGTCGGTCGGATCCGCAAGCTGGCGATGGGCCCGGAGTATGTTGGCGCATTCACCATCGGGGACCAGTTGCTGTGGGGCGCGGCCGAGCCGCTGCGCCGCATGCTGCGCATCCTGCTGGACGCCTGATCGGTATTGCACGGTGCCCGTTGCCGACTGGCAACGGGCATATTTTCAGTGACGGTAATCGTGCGAGATGCTCGGAATGTCAGGCAGAGCATGAGCTTGTCTTTGTATCTGCTTGATGCTATTGTCTTTTCGGACATTTTGAGTCCTTGCTGAGCATTCGTTGCTCATATTGACTGGTGCGAAAAAACGGAATGGTTCCATGATTCGCAGCTTGGGAGACGCCTTGAATACCCAGACGAAGCGCACGGGGCGTTTGGCTCTGAGAGAAGTGGCGGCCGTGGTCGCGGTGATTGCAGCACTGGGTGCTGCACCATCGGCATGGTCCTTGAGTCTCGGCCGCTTGAGCGTTCAATCCGCCTTGGGCGAATCGCTGCGGGCCGAGATCGACGTCACCAGCCTCACGCCGGACGAATCCGCCAATCTCCGGGTGCGGGTCGCGCCGCCGGATGCCTACCGGATTGCCGGTGTGGATTACAACGCTGTCCTGCCTTCCACGTCGGTGTCGCTGCAACGCCGCGCCGATGGTTCACCGTATCTTCGCATCAGCAGTGATCGTTCGGTGCAGGAGCCGTTTGTTGACGTGATCCTGGAGCTGTCCTGGTCCAGTGGTCGTCTGCTGCGCGAGTACACGCTGTTGTTCGATCCGCCGTCGGTTGCCCGCGCACCGGCTGCACCGACCACGCCAGCCGTCGTCGCAGCGCCGGCACGTCCGAGCAAGGCTGAGCTGGCTGCGTCTGCAGCGGCCGAAGTTGTCGCTCGCGCCGAGGCGACGAAGCGGCCGGCCCCAGCACCGGTACTCACCGAGTCCGCGGAGCCTGCCCCGCTCGCGAAACCGCCCGCGCGCCGCTCTGTCGCGCCGCCGCCGGTTGCAACGGAATCGACTCCTGCCAGCAATGCGTCCGCTGGTGCCGAATACCGGGTCAAGTCGGGCGACACCTTGTCGATGGTCGCCAGCAAGCTGCAGGTCGAGGGCTTCTCCCTGGATCAGATGCTGGTCGGCCTGTACCAGGGCAACAGCCAGGCCTTCATCGGCAACAACATGAACCGGCTGCGTTCTGGCGCCGTGTTGAACGTGCCTTCTTCGCAGAAGCTCGGCAGCGTCGACGCGCGGGAAGCCCGCCGCCTCGTGCATGTGCAGAGTGCCAACTTCAATGCCTACCGGCAGCGCTTGGCGGGTGCCGTGCCAGAGCAGACCAAGCCGGTCGAGCCGACTCGCAAGTCTGGTGGTCAAGTCCGCACGGAGGTGGTCGACAGTGGTTCGGCCGGTGCGGCCAAGCCGGACCGTCTGCAGATCGACAAGCCGAAGACGGCTGGCAAGGGGCAGACCGCCGCGCCGGAAGAGGCCGTGGTCAAGCAGCGCGCCGAGAAGGAAGCCAGCTCGCGTGTCAATGAACTCGCGCGCAATCTGGATGAGCTGAAAAAGCTGCAGGCAGCGTCGGGTGCTGCGGCCTCCGGGTTGGGCAAGGCGGCTTCGGCTTCCGGATCCGCCGTGGTGACCGGAAAGACGCCCGACAAGCCGATCGAGATCGCATCGGCGCCGGTCCTCGCCAAGCCTGCAGCGCCGGCATCGGCCCCGATGGTGGCGAAGCCTGCCTCGGCGAAGGAGCCGCTGCCTGTTGTGGCATCGGCTCCGGCCGCAGCCAGCGCGCCGGCTGTTTCTGTGCCGCCTGCTGTGGCTGCAGCGTCCCGTCCGGCGATGCCGATGGACACGGCGCCTGTCGAAGAGCCCTCGCTGATTGAGTCGCTGTCCGAAAACCCGATGCTGCTGCCCGGCGCCGGTCTGATTCTGGCCATTCTGGCGGGTCTGGGGTATCACCGCCTGCGTGGCAAGAACAAGGACGAGGCCGGCGTTACCTCGTTCCTGGAGAGCCGGCTCCAGCCGGACTCGTTCTTCGGGGCGAGCGGTGGTCAGCGGGTTGATACCCGTGACGCGGCCGGGACGCCGTCCTCGATGAGCTATTCGCTCAGCCAGATCGACGCCATTGGCGATGTCGATCCCGTTGCCGAAGCGGATGTCTACCTGGCGTATGGCCGCGACCTGCAGGCCGAGGAAATCCTCAAGGAGGCGATGCGGGCCAATCCGGAGCGTCTCGCCATCCGCACCAAGTTGCTGGAGGTCTATGCCAAGCGCCGTGACACCAAGGGCTACGAACTGCTGGCGGGTGAGCTGTATGGCTTGACCGGTGGTCAGGGCGAGGACTGGGTCCGTGCGCAGGAACTGGGCCGTTCGATCGATCCGGAGAATCCGCTGTACGAGCAGGGTGGTCAGCCCAACTTGGGTTATGCGATGGAATCTGGCGGTGGCGAGATGCTGGGGGCCAGCACCATGCCGCAGTCGGTGGTGCCGTCGCCGTCTCGGTTCGAGAACAGCGCGATCCCCGACTTTGACCTGGGTGCCGATACGCCGTCGGGCAACTCGGCCTCCATCGACCTCGACATTTCGGTACCGGGTCCGATGGATGCACTGCCGCCGATCTCGGGTGCGTTCGGCTCGATCAAGCAAGGTGTGGCCGGTGGTGCCGTGTTTGGTGCGGCTTCGGCGGCAGCGAAGGATGCCGGCGACTTCGGTCACAGCAGCCTGGACTTTGAACTCCATGATCTGCCCGAGATCAGCGAGCCGATCACCGAAGCGGGTGATCTGCAGAAGATCGACATGGACGGCTTGTCGCTCGACTTCGATCTGCAGCCCACCACGTCACCGGGTGGCGTCGATGCCTACCCGATGCTGGGGGATGGCGAAGACGGTGATCCGCTGGCCCGCAAGATCGAGCTGGCCAAGGAGTTCCTCGATTTCGGCGATGCCGAGTCTGCACGCGACATGCTGCAGGAAGTGATCGAGAAGTCCGATGGCGACCTGCGTGCCAAGGCGCAGGCCATGCTGGACAAGCTGGCGTGACGCGCCGGTCGGCGCTTGTCCGGGCAGGTGAATCGCCTTGCGCCTTGCGCTAGGCATCGCCTACCGCGGCACCGCCTACCACGGCTGGCAAAGCCAGCCGGACGGCTGCACGGTGCAGGACCATCTGGAAAAGGCGCTGGCACAGTTTGCGGTGGTGCCGATCCAGACCCTGTGTGCAGGGCGCACCGATACCGGTGTGCACGGCCTCAATCAGGTGGTCCATTTCGACACGGACCGAGTGCGCGAGCCGCGTTCCTGGGTGCGTGGCACCAACCGCTATCTGCCAGATGACATCGCTGTCCAGTGGTGCGCTCCGGTCAGTGACGATTTCCATGCCCGCAACCTTGCCCGTGGGCGGCGTTACGCCTACATCGTGGTCGAGTCGCCAGTGCGACCGTCCATCGAGAAGGGCTCGGTCGGGTGGACCTTCCGGCCACTGGACGTCGACGCCATGCGGCGGGCTGCGGCTCACCTGATCGGTGAACACGATTTCTCTGCGTTTCGCTCTGCCGATTGCCAGGCGCTGTCGCCAGTCAAGCTGATGCGCGAGATCTCCATCGAGCGCCACGGTGCCTATTGGCGCTTCGACTTCGAGGCGGTGGCCTTCCTCCACCACATGATCCGCAACCTCATGGGTTGCCTGATCGCCGTGGGCACGGGTACCCGGCCAAGTGACTGGGTGGCTGAGGTGCTCGCCTCGCGCCAGCGCGAACGCGCCGCGCCGACCTTTGCCCCCGACGGGCTGTATTTCCTCGGTCCCCGCTACGATGCGCACCGTGGCTTGCCGACCCGAACAGCCAGCTTCGACTGGTTGCCTGGCGGCTGGGAACGCTGAGCCGGGTTCGCTGGATTCCCTCCCGCTTCCTGCCCGCCGTTTTTTTCCTTTTCGCTGGTGACGTCCGATGAGCGCTTCAAATGACCTTCCGGCAGCGGCTCGTGCTGCCCGCACCCGCATCAAGATCTGCGGCCTGACCCGGGAGCAGGATGTGGATGCGGCGGTGGCGTCGGGTGCTGATGCCATCGGATTGGTGTTCTATGCCCGCAGTCCTCGGCATGTGTCGCTGGACCGTGCTGTGCAACTGGTGCGGCACCTGCCGCCGTTCGTGACGCCGGTCGGTCTCTTCGTCAACGCCGAAGCGGCGCAGATCGCCGAAGCCTGTTTGGCCATTCCGACCCTGCTGCTGCAGTTCCACGGAGATGAAACTCTCGCGCAGTGTGAAGCTGCTGGCCGTCCCTATCTGCGCGCCGCTCGCATGACACCTGGCTTCGATTTGTTAAACTTTGCACAGTCTTACTCCAGCGCCCAGGCCATCCTGCTCGACGCCCACGTCGAAGGGTATGGCGGTGGCGGAAAGGTTTTCGATTGGTCTCTCATCCCGTCAGACGTGTGCCGTCCGGTCGTTTTGTCTGGTGGGTTGAATGCTGCCAATGTGACCGATGGCGTGCTTCGCGTGCGGCCCTGTGCCGTGGACGTGAGTTCCGGCGTTGAAATCGGCAAGGGCGTCAAGGACGCTGCGCTGATGCGCCAATTCTGCGAAGCCGTTCGCGAAGCCGATGCCCGACGGGCGGACGCCGACAGCGGATACTGAAATTCCCGAGAGTCACCATGTTTTCATACGACCAACCCGATGCCCGCGGGCATTTCGGGGTCTACGGCGGCAGCTTCGTCGCTGAAACCCTCAGTCATGCGCTCGACGAATTGCGTGGGGCCTACGAGCACTACCGCCACGACCCCCAGTTCATCGCTGAATTCCGCCGGGAACTCAAGCATTTTGTCGGACGCCCCAGCCCGGTTTACCACGCCGACCGCATGAGCCGCGAGATGGGCGGCGCGCAGATCTACCTCAAGCGCGAGGACTTGAACCACACCGGCGCGCACAAGGTCAACAACACCATCGGCCAGGCGCTGCTGGCCAAGCGCATGGGCAAGCCGCGCGTGATCGCCGAGACCGGCGCGGGCCAGCACGGCGTGGCGACCGCCACGATCTGTGCGCGCTACGGCATGGAATGCGTGGTCTACATGGGCTCGGAGGACGTCAAGCGCCAGAGCCCGAACGTCTACCGCATGCACCTGCTCGGCGCCCGTGTCGTGCCGGTCGAGTCCGGCAGCAGGACGCTGAAGGACGCGCTCAACGAGGCGATGCGCGACTGGGTCACCAACGTCGAGAACACCTTCTACATCATCGGCACGGTGGCGGGCCCGCATCCGTACCCGGCGATGGTGCGCGACTTCCAGAGCGTCATCGGCACCGAGTGCCTGACGCAGATGCCAGACATGATCGCGGAGCTGGGCGGGCCGGCCGGCCGGCAGCCGGACGCGGTGGTCGCCTGCGTGGGCGGTGGCAGCAACGCGATGGGCATCTTCTACCCCTACATCCCGTTCGAGGCTACGCGCCTGATCGGTGTCGAGGCGGCGGGCGAGGGCATGGACACGGGCAAGCATTCGGCCTCGCTGCAACTGGGCAAGCCGGGTGTGCTGCACGGCAACCGCACCTACATCCTGCAGGACGCCAATGGCCAGATCACCGAGACGCACTCCGTGTCGGCTGGGCTGGACTACCCCGGCGTGGGCCCGGAACACGCCTACCTGAAGGACATCGGTCGCGCCGAGTATGTCGGCATCACCGACAAGGAGGCGCTGGAGGCCTTCCACTACCTCTGCCGCACCGAGGGCATCATCCCGGCGCTGGAGTCGAGCCACGCGGTCGCCTACGCGATGAAGCTGGCGAAGACGATGCGCCCCGACCAGCACATCCTGGTCAACCTGTCCGGCCGCGGCGACAAGGACATCGGCACCGTCGCCGACCTGTCGGGCGCCGATTTCTACTGCCGCCCGTCGTGCCGCGGGCAGAGCGTCAAGGGAGGTGCGCTGTGAGCCGCCTCCAGACCACCTTCGCGCGCCTGGCCGCGCAGGGCCGCAAGGCGCTGATTCCCTATGTCACCGCGGGGGATCCCTACGCGGATGTGACCGTTGACCTGATGCACGGCATGGTCGAGGCCGGCGCCGACGTGATCGAGCTCGGGGTGCCGTTCTCGGACCCGATGGCCGATGGTCCCGTGATCCAGCGCGCCAGCGAGCGGGCGCTGCTCAAGCAGATCAGCACGGCGAACGTGCTGGCGATGGTGCGTGCCTTTCGCGAGACCGATGCCACCACGCCGGTCGTGCTGATGGGCTACGCCAATCCGGTCGAGTGCTACGGTCCGGACCGCTTCGTCGACGACGCGAAGAAGGCGGGCGTCGATGGCGTGCTGGTGGTGGACTACCCGCCGCAGGAGTGCGAGGCGTTCGCCGCCCGGCTGCGCGCGGCGGACATGGACGCGATCTTCCTGCTCGCGCCGACCTCGACCGATGCGCGCATGGCCGAAGTCGGCCGCATCGCCACGGGCTACGTCTACTACGTCTCGCTCAAGGGTGTGACCGGCGCTGGCCACCTCGACACCGATGCGGTCGCACGCATGGTGCCGCGCATCCGGGCGCAGGTGAGCGTGCCGGTGGGTGTCGGTTTCGGCATCCGCGACGCGGCGACGGCCGTGGCGGTGGCCCGGGTATCGGACGCGGTCGTGATCGGTTCCCGTATCATCCAGTTGATTGAACATGAACCGCGCGAGCGGGTGGTGCCGGTGGCTGCCGGTTTCCTCCGCGAGATCCGTGCGGCGTTGGACACGCTCCAAGGAACAACCCCAGGAGAACGCGCATGAGTTGGCTCGACAAGCTGCTGCCCCCCAAGATCCAGCAGACCAAACCCAGCGAACGCCGCACGGTGCCGGAAGGCCTGTGGGTCAAGTGTGCATCCTGCGAGACGGTGCTCTACAAGACCGACCTCGAAGGCAACCTCAATGTCTGTCCGAAGTGTGGCCACCACCACCGCATCGACGCCCGCGCCCGCCTCAACGGCTTCCTGGACGACGAAGGCCGCTACGAGATCGGGCAGGAAGTCCTGCCGGTCGATGCGCTGAAGTTCAAGGACAGCAAGAAATACCCCGAGCGCCTCAAGGAAGCGATGGAGTCCACCGGGGAGACCGATGCGCTGGTGGTCATGGGCGGCTCGGTGCTGAGCATTCCGCTGGTCGTCGCGGCCTTCGAGTTCGACTTCATGGGCGGCTCGATGGGCTCGGTGGTCGGGGAGCGTTTCGTGCGCGGTGTCGAGACGGCGATCGAGCAGAAGGTGCCGTTCGTCTGCTTCACCGCCACGGGTGGGGCGCGCATGCAGGAAGGGCTGCTCTCGCTGATGCAGATGGCCAAGACCAATGCGTCGCTGACCCGCCTCGGCAAGGCGAAGCTGCCCTACATCAGCGTGCTGACCGACCCGACCATGGGCGGTGTCTCGGCCGGGTTCGCCTTCGTGGGCGATGTGGTCATTGCCGAACCCAAGGCGCTGATCGGTTTTGCCGGCCCGCGCGTGATCGAGAACACCGTGCGCGAGAAGCTGCCTGAAGGCTTCCAGCGCTCGGAGTTCCTGATCGAGAAGGGTGCGCTGGACATGATCGTGGACCGCCGCGAGCTGCGCCAGACCGTGGCCCGCCTGCTGGCCATGCTGCAGCGGCAGAGCGCCGACGCGGTGTCCTGAGTCCGCTTTCCAGCCGCCATGTTTGCCGGGGGCGTCGCGAGACGCCCCTTCGGTTTTTCGACGAGAACACTCCGCAGACCCCCATGCCGACCGCCACGCCCCAGACCCTGTCCGACTGGCTCGCCCACTGCGAGCGTCTGCACCCCGTGACCATCGAACTCGGCCTGGACCGGGTGCAGCGCGTGCGCGAGCGAATGGGCCTGCAGTTCGACGTGCCCGTGTTCACCGTGGCGGGCACCAACGGCAAAGGCTCGACCTGCGCCATGCTCGAAGCCATCCTGCTGCAGGGCGGTTACCGCACGGCGGTCTACGGCTCACCGCATCTGGTGCATTTCGAGGAACGACTGCGCCTGAACGGCGACGTGGTGCAGGCCGAGGTGCTGCTGCCGCATTTCGCTGCGGTCGAGGCGGCGCGCCAGGGCGAGTCGCTGACCTATTTCGAGTTCACGACGCTGGCCATCCTGCATTGCATGGCGGCGCAGCCGCTGGACGTGGTGATTCTCGAAGTCGGTCTGGGCGGGCGGCTGGACGCCGTCAACATCATCGACGCCGACTGCGCCATCATCACCAGCATCGACCTCGACCACATGGACTACCTCGGCCCGGACCGCGAGTCGATCGGCCGTGAAAAGGCCGGCATCATGCGGGCCGGCCGGCCTGTGGTCGTGTCCGACCCCGTGCCGCCACGCAGTGTCATCGAACACGCCGAAGCCTTGGGCGCGGACCTGTGGCTGTTCGGCCGCGACTTCAACTATTCGGGCGACCGCCAGCAGTGGGGCTGGAGCGGGCGAGGGCGGCGCTACAACGCGATGGCCTACCCGGCGCTGCGTGGTGCGAACCAGCTGATCAACGCCGCGGGTGTGCTCGCCGCACTGGATGCGCTGCGGCCGCGCCTGTCGGTGCCGGCGCAGGCGGTGCGCAACGGACTGGCGCTGGTCGAGCTGCCGGGGCGTTTCCAGGTCGTGCCGGGCCAGCCCACGCTGGTGCTCGATGTCGCACACAACCCGCATGCGTCCGCCGTGCTCGCGCAGAACCTGGACCAGATGGGCTACTTTCCGCGCACGCATGCCGTGCTGGGCGCCATGGCGGACAAGGACATCGCGGGCCTTGTCGGGCCGTTGCTGCCGCTGGTCGATGTCTGGCACCTCTGTGGTCTGCCGACCCCCCGTGCGGCCACGGCCGACGCGCTGCGTGTGGCCATCGAATCGGCGCGTGTGTCGCGACCCGCTGGCTCAGCGCCGTTGCCGGCGGCGGTGTTGCACTGCAACACAGGACCGCAGCAAGCACTGAACGCTGCGCTCAAGGGCGCCGACCCCACTGATAGAATCGTCGTTTTCGGATCCTTCCATACCGTCGGCGGTGTCTTGCAACACGGATTGCCGCGTCTGGGCGCCGCGCACGTCGGCTGACACGCCCGACTTGACCGCCGCTCACCTCCCCGACCAACGCGGCCTGATGGCTGAACCAGATGGGTTTGTTTTCCTTTCTCCAGCGCAAGAAAACGCCGGTACCCGAGACCCGCAAGCGCACACCACCTCCCCAGGATCCCGTCACCGTCGAGGCGCTGCGCACCCGTGCGCGTCGGCGTCTGATCGGGGCGGCTGTGCTGGTCGGTGGGGCGGTCGTCGGCTTGCCTACGCTGTTCGACAAGCCCCCGCGCCCGGCTGATCAGACCTTCAAGGTCCGCATGGCGGCACCGGACGGCGCGGTGGCCGTATCGGTCAAGGCGGCTGCGCCTGGCACGGCGCCGCAGTCGGTGGCTGCTGCGTCGGCGTCGTCCTCGGTGTCGGGTGCTGCCGGTTCGACCATCTCGCTGGCGACCGCTGCAGGCACGGCGGCGATTGGCATGCTGCCCGGCACTGGCAAGAAACCCCGCGCGGATGAAGCCATCATCACCGAGCCGAAATCCGACCCGAAAGCCGAAGCCGATGCGCGTGCCGACCGGATCGCCCGCGAGAAGATCAAGGCCGACAGGCTGAAGGCGGACAAGGCCCGCGAAGCCGAGAAGGTGCGTGAGGCCGAACAGGCGCGCGAAGCGGAAAAAACCCGCTTGGCCCGCGCTGCCAGGAAGGCCAAGGAAGCCAAGGACGCGCAAGACGCCCGCGACGCTGCAGAGGCGCGCCGCGAGGCTGCCCGCAAGGCGAAGGATGTCAAGGAGGCGAAGGCCGCCAAAGCCGCCAAGGCGGACAGCGATGCCGACAAGCCCCGCCGCTATGTCATCCAGGCCGGCTCCTTCGCCGAAGCCGGGGCGGCACGTGAGCTGGGTCGCCGCATCGGCAAGCTGGGGCTGGATTCGCATGAACAGCATGTCGAGACCGCCGCCGGTTCGGCCCGGACGCGGGTGCGCCTGGGTCCGTTCAACTCCAAGGAAGAAGCCTTGCGTGCTGCTGCGAAGCTCAAGGCCGCCGGCCTGAACGCAGCGGTGCTGCCGCTCTGAGGCCGGATCATGCTCGCCGACCTCGGGTGGATCGATCTGACGATGCTGGCGGTGCTGGCCTTGTCGGTGGTCGCCGGGATGTTGCGCGGGCTGGTCAGCGAAGTGATGTCGCTGGCGGGTTGGGTGGTGGCGTGGCTGCTGTCGCAGGCTTGGGCGCTGGATGTGGCGCTGGCGCTGCACATCGGCGAGCCGGGGGGGCAGATCGCCCGCCTGTCCGGTTTGGTGATCACGTTCGTCGCGACGCTGCTCGCGTGGCGCGTGCTGACCTGGCTGCTGCAGCAGGTGATCCACGCGACGCCGTTGGCGCCGCTCGACCGCTTGCTGGGCGCGGCGTTCGGCGTGCTGCGCGGCGGGCTGATCTTGCTGGTGGCCGTGATGATGCTGGGCCTGACGCCGATGGCGCGCCAGCCGTCCTGGCAGGTGTCAGCCGGTGTGCGCTGGCTGACGGCCGCGCAGGCCGTGCTGGCACCGTGGCTGCCCGGCGACTGGCGGCCACTGCCGAGCCCCTCGGCACCAGGCTGAGCCGCAACGAATACACGCAATACACGCAGCACAAACGGGGATGACCGCGCTGTCCAGCCCGGTGTCCGTTGGGAATTACTTGAACAGATGGAGTGAGCGATGTGTGGCATCGTCGGTGTGATTTCCAAGTCACCAGTGAACCAGTTGATCTATGACGCGCTGCTGCTGCTGCAGCACCGCGGCCAGGATGCCGCCGGCATCGTCACGGCCGTGGGCACGAAGTTCTTCATGCACAAGGCCCGCGGCATGGTGCGCGATGTCTTCCGCACCCGCAACATGCGCGCGCTGCCCGGCACGCTCGGCCTCGGCCAGGTCCGCTACCCGACCGCTGGCAACGCCTACAGCGAGGAGGAAGCGCAGCCCTTCTACGTCAACGCCCCATTCGGCGTGGTGCTGGTCCACAACGGCAACATCACCAACGCCCACGCGCTGAAGACGGAGCTGATCGACATCGACCGCCGCCACCTCAACACCGAGAGCGACACCGAGGTGCTGATCAATGTCCTCGCCCACGAGTTGCAGGCGGCCGCACAGGACCTGCCCCTCACGCCCGTGGAAGTGTTCAAGGCGGTCAGTGCGGTCCACCGCCGCGTCAAGGGCTCTTATGCCGTGGTGGCGCTGATCGCCGGCTACGGGCTGGTGGCGTTTCGCGATCCGAATGGCATCCGCCCGCTGTGCCTGGGTTCGGCGGAAGCCTCCGGCCAGGGCACCGAGTGGATGGTGGCCAGCGAGTCCGTCGCCCTCGAAGGCAACGGTTACCACCTCGTGCGCGACGTGGCGCCTGGCGAGGCACTGTTCATCACGCTCGAAGGCGAGCTGCACAGCCAGCAGTGCGCGGTGTCGCCGTCGCTGCATCCGTGCGTGTTCGAGTTCGTGTACCTGGCGCGCCCGGACTCGGTGATCGACGGCATCTCGGTCTACCACGCCCGCCTGAACATGGGCGAGACGCTGGCGCAGCGCGTCATCAGCACGATGCCGCCGTCCGACATCGACGTGGTGATCCCGATTCCCGAGTCGAGCCGTCCCTCGGCGATGCAGCTTGCGCAGCGCCTGGGCAAGCCCTACCGCGAAGGCTTCGTCAAGAATCGCTATGTCGGCCGCACCTTCATCATGCCGGGCCAGGCCACGCGCAAGAAGAGCGTGCGCCAGAAGCTCAACGCCATCGGCATGGAGTTCAAGGGCCGCAACGTGCTGCTGGTGGACGACTCGATCGTGCGCGGCACCACCTCGCGCGAAATCGTGCAGATGGCCCGCGAGGCCGGTGCGAACAAGGTCTACATGGCCTCGGCCGCGCCGCCGGTGCGCTACCCGAACGTCTACGGCATCGACATGCCGACCTCGGCCGAGCTGATCGCCCACGGCCGCACGATGGACGAGATCCGCGACTACATCGGCTGCGATGCGCTGATCTACCAGGACGTGGACGCGATGAAGCGCGCGGTGTCGTCGCTGAATCCGTCGCTGGCGGGGCTGGAGGCGTCCTGCTTCGACGGGCACTACATCACCGGGGATGTGACCGCGGCCGATTTCGAGGCGATGAAAACCCAGCGCGCCGCCCAGCCGCAGGACGAGGAAGCGGGCGACCGTGGCCGTCTGGCGCTGCCGAATCCGAGCACCTGATCTTCTGGACTTCTGGACTTCTGGACTTCTGGAGACCTGCCATGCGCAGCCGTGACCATACCGACCCGAAGCGCCTGCCGCGCGTGGACCTGCCCTTGGATGCGCGGCTGGACACGCTGGCCGTGCGCGAAGGCTTGCCGACAACGCCCTGGGGCGAAAACTCCGAGGCGCTGTTCCTGACCAGCAGCTTCGTGCATCCGGACGCGGCTACGGCGGCCGCCCGGTTCGCCCAGGAGGAGGAGGCGTTCGTCTACAGCCGCTTCACCAACCCGACGACCATGATGATGGAGCGCCGCCTGGCTGCGCTCGAAGGCACTGAAGCCTGCATCGCCACGTCGAGCGGCATGTCGGCGATCCTGCTGATGGTCATGGGGCTGCTGAAGGCGGGCGACCACGTCATCTGCTCGCAGAGCGTGTTCGGCTCGACCATCAAGCTGCTGCAGGGCGAGTTCGGCAAGTTCGGCGTGTTGACCACGTTCGTTTCGCAGACGGACCCGGCCGAGTGGCAGGCGGCGATCCAGCCGAACACCAAACTGCTCTTCGCCGAGACGCCGAGCAACCCGCTGACCGAGGTCTGCGACATCCGCGCGCTGGCCGACATCGCGCACGCCGCGGGTGCGCTGCTGGCGGTGGACAACTGCTTCTGCTCGCCGGCGCTGCAGCGGCCGGCCGATCTGGGCGCCGATCTCATCATCCATTCGGGCACCAAGTACCTGGACGGGCAGGGCCGCGTCATCGCTGGTGCGGTCTGCGGGCCGGCGGCGCTGATCGACGGGCCGTTCATGGCGGTGATGCGCTCGGCGGGGATGTGCTTGTCGCCATTCAACGCCTGGGTGGTGCTGAAGGGGCTGGAAACGCTGTCGATCCGCATGGAGGCGCAGGGCGCGCGGGCGCTGAAACTGGCGGAGTGGCTGGAAGCTCAGCCGCAGGTGGCGCGGGTGTTCTACCCCGGTCTGCCGTCGCACCCGCAACACGCCCTGGCCATGGCGCAGCAGAGCGGCAATGGCGGCGCGGTGGTCAGCTTCGTCGCGCGCGGCGACACGCCAGAGCAGGCCCGTGCCAACGCCTTCGCGGTGATCGACGCGACGCGGATCTGTTCGATCACGTCCAACCTCGGCGACACCAAGACCACCATCACCCATCCGTCGAGCACCTCGCACGGGCGCCTCACCGAAGCGCAGCGCCTGGCCGCCGGCATCACGCAGGGCATGATCCGCGTCGCCGTCGGGCTGGAGCACGTCGAAGACCTGAAGACCGACCTCGCACGTGGCCTCGCCCTGATATGACACAAGTCCGCACCCGTTTCGCGCCGTCCCCCACCGGCTTCATCCACTTGGGCAATATCCGCTCGGCCCTGTATCCGTGGGCCTGGGCGCGTGCCACTGGCGGCGTCTTCGTGCTGCGCATCGAGGACACCGATGTCGAGCGGTCCTCGCAGGCCGCGGTCGATGTCATCGTCGAGGGGATGAAGTGGCTGGGCCTGGACCACGACGAAGGGCCGTTCTACCAGATGCAGCGCATGGACCGCTACAAGGCGGTGCTGGCGCAACTGGTGGCCGAGGGCTGGGTCTATCCCTGCTACATGGCCATGGCGGAGCTGGACGCATTGCGCGAACGGCAGATGGCCAACAAGGAAAAGCCGCGCTACGACGGCACCTGGCGGCCGGAGCCGGGGAAGGTGCTGCCGCCGGTGCCAGAAGGTGTGAAGCCAGTGCTGCGCTTCAAGACGCCGCAGGGTGGTTCGGTGGTCTGGGACGACAAGGTCAAGGGCCGCATCGAGATCAGCAACGACGAGCTGGACGATCTGGTCATCGCCCGCCCGGACGGGACGCCGACCTACAACTTCTGCGTCGTGGTGGACGACATCGATATGCAGATCACCCACGTGATCCGCGGTGACGACCACGTCAACAACACGCCGCGCCAGATCCACGTCTTCCGCGCCCTGGGTGTCGAGCCGCCGGTCTATGCCCACTTGCCGACCGTGCTGAACGAGCAGGGCGAGAAGATGAGCAAGCGCCACGGGGCCAAGCCGGTGACCCAGTACCGCGACGAGGGTTATCTGGCCGACGGCGTGGTGAACTACCTTGCCCGGCTGGGCTGGAGCCATGGCGACGACGAGATCTTCAGCCGCGAGCAGCTGGTCGAGTGGTTCAACCTCGACCACCTCGGGCGGAGCGCCGCGCAGTTCGACGAGGCCAAACTGCGCTGGGTGAATGCGCAGCACATGAAGATCTGCGGCAACGTGGTGCTGGCGGATCTGGTGGCCACGCAATTCGCCAGCCGGGGTCTGACCGTGGTGGCCGACGAACGGCTGGCGGCGATGTGCGCCTTGTTCAAGGACCGCTGCAGCACGACAGTCGAGCTGGCCGACTGGCTGTCGGTTTACTTCGTCGATGTGCAGCCGAGCGACGCGGATCTGGCGCAGCATGTCAACGACGTGTCGCGCCCGGCGCTCATCGCGCTGCGCGATCGGCTCGCCGAGCTGCCGAGCTGGGACGCGCCGTCGATCAGCCAGGCCATCAAGCAGACCATTGGCGAGCTGAAGGTGAAGATGCCCCAACTGGCGATCCCTCTGCGGGTGCTGGTGTGCGCGCGGACCCAGACGCCACCGGTCGATGCCGTGCTGGCCTTGTTCGATAAAAATACCGTGCTCAAACGCTTGCAAGGTATCTGAATTCCTTTCATAATCGCGTTCTCGCTTGAACAACGAAGCGCCCGAGGGGGTATAGCTCAGCTGGGAGAGCGCTTGCATGGCATGCAAGAGGTCAGCGGTTCGATCCCGCTTACCTCCACCATCAAAGCGCTTCGTGGTTCATCGAAAAAGTTTGAAGACTCCTTCGTCTAGAGGCCTAGGACACGACCCTTTCACGGTCGTTACAGGGGTTCGAATCCCCTAGGAGTCGCCACTGCGGAGTGGTAGTTCAGTTGGTTAGAATACCGGCCTGTCACGCCGGGGGTCGCGGGTTCGAGTCCCGTCCACTCCGCCACCATTTGGGGGTATAGCTCAGCTGGGAGAGCGCTTGCATGGCATGCAAGAGGTCAGCGGTTCGATCCCGCTTACCTCCACCAAATTCCTTTTTGATGGTTTGATTGAC
>NZ_JANPAB010000106.1:0-39564 GCF_031429695.1 Sphaerotilus sp. | reverse complement strand
GGGCGGAACACTGCTCAGGAAGAAAAAAGTGGATCGTTTGAACTCTGGAGTTTCTCAGCACCATGATGGTTACCACACCCACGCGCATGGCTTCACCAAGATCCAGAGGATGGCTGTACGACCAAGCACATCGGGCAGCACTTTGGCACCCTTTGATGTCGATGGGACCGGGGGCGTCCGGGAAAAATGCATCCGCCGCAAAGTGGGGAAATCCACGCGAGGCATGCACGAGCAATTCCAGCGCCGAGTTGTCGCTCGCGTCTGCCGCCTCGTCATAGACCGTGATGGACGGGTTGAATCCATCGACTCCCGGCGGATTTTTCCCGATGACCAGAATCGGCACAGTCTCCGGGCTGTCCAGCAGATGCTGCGCCTCTGCATTCAGCGACCGCCGATGCTCGACCGACGCGACCCAATGATCTGCCAGTGAAACAAAAAACCAGCCCTTCGGCTTTCGGAGTGAAAGTCCAATGCGGTGATTGGCATAAAGATCGCCATCTGCACGCACCGTGGTCACGGCCGGTGCAGTGCCGAGTGCCAGCAGCCGAAGTGCTGCACGCCGATCAAGATGCATGATTTCTGCCTTCATCGGCTTGGGCGTGCAGTGTCTGCGAAAATGTGAAACCCTTGCCCTCCTGAGGCCAGTAAACAAATGCCACCCAAGCAAGAATCGAGAGGCCGGCAGCCATCATCAGCTCGCTTCGTCCACTGAAAATTGCAGCACTGAGGAATGAGAGCATTCCAATCGTGATTTTCTTTCTGTAAGGCGACGATCCCAGCGAGTAGCGAGATTCGCATGATTCTATCGGCACGCCGTTGCCAGAAAGCATACAGCGATAGACTCCCTTGCTCATGTTTTCAAGACTCAGTTTCACGACGTAGCGGGATGACTCAAGCGTGAAAGGGTATGTCGCTTCTCCAGTGATGTTTCTCCCTTCAGCCACGATGGCGCCATCGAGAAATAACTTCTGCTTGCCTGTGAACGATGAACACCAGAGAGCCACATTTGGATGGTGCGTGGAGAATACAAACCAAATACCGCCAATTGTGCTGCCAGAAGATTTTGATGGAATCATCCTATTTTCGCCCGCGCGGCGCTCCTTGAAATGACTGACTGCACGTACTCATGATTCATTTGTGATCCGAAAGAAAAGTTGGATAGCCCGGCCTGATGATCTTGCCGTTGAACAGGAGATCGTGAATTCAATCACGACGGGGTATTTCGACGGGGGCATTGCGTGCGCCTGAAGGGGGTTGCCGCTCATCGTTGCAGCCAACGCGGAGACGCTGTTGGCCGGATCTCGGAGCGCCAGCACACCGACCCGAACTATGCCAGTGAACCTCCCAACTGGCAGCGGTGACAGCCACCATGCACGAACTTTTATCCGGCATCACCAACCAGTCGCCATTCGCGCCCTCCCTCGCCCCGCTCACGCCCTCCACCCGCCATTCGTCGCAAACCGGCTGACCCGGCGCCCGGCCCGCTCCACGATGACGCCATCGCTCATCAGGAGACCCACCGCCATGGACCGACGCCACCGCACCTCACTGCTCATCGCTGGCAAGCTCGCAGTGCTGGCCACACTCGCCCTGCCGCCACTCGGTTCGGCCGAAACACCAGCCACGGCCACCGATCTCACCACCGCCGCCACCACGTTCCAGCGCGCCAGCGGCGGTGACGACAGCGCCATCGCCCCTGCCGCCACGCAATTCACCACGCTGAGCCGCCAGCAACCGCTCGACCCGCTGCTGCTGGCCTACGCTGGCGCGGCCACCTCGATGCAAGCGCGCACGACGTGGCTGCCCTGGAAAAAGATGGGTTACGCCGAGGACGGGCTGGCGCAGATCGACAAGGCGCTGTCCTTGCTCACGCCGGCCCATGACACCGTGCCGCCACGCGGTGTGCCGGTCGCACTGGAAACGAAGCTCACCGCCGCCGGCACCTTCCTCGCGCTGCCGTCGCTGTTCCACCGCGGCGAGCGCGGCCGGCGCCTGCTCGACGAGGTGATGCAGCATCCGGCATATGCCGGCACGCCCGCCGCGTTCCAGGAAGCCGCCCGCAAGATCGCCGCGAAGGCCGCACCATGAGCGCCGCCACGGTCATCGAATTGCGCGGCGTGCGCAAGACCTACCGGCTGGGCACGCACACGGTGCCCGCGCTGCAGGGCATCGATCTGGGTGTGGCGGCGGGCGAGATGGTCGCGCTGACGGGTCCATCGGGCAGCGGCAAGAGCACGATCCTGAACCTCGCCGGCCTGATCGATGCACCGGACGCGGGCGAGATCCGGCTGCACGGCGCCCTGGTCGATGCCCGCGCCGAACACGCCGCCACGCTGCTGCGCCGCGACACGATCGGCTTCATCTTCCAGGGCTTCAACCTTGTGCCGGTGATGACCGTGGCCGAGAACGTGGACTACCCGCTGTTCCTCACCGGCCTGCCGACGCCTGAGCGGCGCACGCGGGTTGCCGCCATGCTCGATGCCGTCGGTCTGGCCGAGCACGCACAGCACCGGCCCGACGCACTTTCCGGCGGCCAGCGGCAGCGCGTGGCCATCGCCCGCGCCCTGGTCAAGCGGCCTGCGCTGGTCATCGCCGACGAACCGACCGCCAGCCTCGACTCGCACACCGCCGAGCAGATGCTGGACCTGATGCGCGACCTCGGCCACCGCGAGGGTGCGTCCTTTCTCATCGCCACGCACGACAGCCGCCTCACCCGGCGCTGCGACCGCGTCATCGCCCTGCTCGACGGAGTGATCCAACCATGACCCCCTTGCTCTCCTGGTTGCCCTGGCTGCGATTTGCCTGGCTCAACACGCTGCGCAACCGCCGCCGCTCGCTGGTCACGGTCTCGATCGCCGCGCTCGGCACCGCCGCCATCCTCATCGCCAGCGGCTTCGCACAGTCCACCTACCGCGGCCTCGCCGAATCCGCCGCCCGCACCACCGGCCACCTCGTCGTGGCACAGCCCGCGCAGTTCGACGGCGACGAGGACGTGCCGCTACAACACGGCCTGACCGACGCCGACGCCCTCACCCGCCAGTTGCTAGCCGATCCGCAGGTGCGCCAGGTGCTGCCGCGGGTCGAGTTCAGCGGCTTGATCAGCAATGGCGACAAATCCACCGTGATGACGGCGGTCGGCATCGCGCCGGACGCCGAGTTCGCGGTGAAAGGCCCCTTCCTCACGGTGAAATCCGGCCGTGTGCTCGCCAGCCGCGACCGCGACACGGTGATGCTCGGCGCCGGTCTGGCCCGCAGCCTGAAGGCGGACGCCGGCAGCAGCCTCACGCTGCTGGTCAGCACCACCGAGGGCGCGCTGAACGCCCGCGACGTCCAGGTGGCCGGCGTGGTCACCACCGGCATCGCCGAAATCGACCAGCGGCTGGTCTACACCGATGTCGCCACCGCGCAGTCGCTGCTGGTCACCGACAAGGTGTCGAGCCTGGGCGTGTTCCTGGACCGGATGGAGGCGACGCTGCCAGCGCGTGATCGGCTGCAGCCCGCGCTGGGTGTGCCGAGGGTGCGGACCTGGGAAGAGCAGGCGCCGTTCTACCGCAGCGTGCGGGCGCTCTACAACCGCATCTTCGGCGCGCTCGGGCTGATCCTCGGCGTGATCGTGGTCTTCGTCGTCACCAATGCAATGGCGATGGCGGTCATCGAGCGCACCCGCGAGATCGGCACGCTGCGGGCACTGGGCACGCTGCCCGGTCAACTCGTGCGCAGCCTCGCACTGGAAGGCCTGGTGCTCGGCGGTGCGGGCGGCCTGCTCGGTGCGCTGATGGCGGTGGTGGTGTCGGTCGGGCTGCTGCTGTTCCCGGTGCAGATGCCGCCGCCGCCGGGCCGCACGGTCGGCTATCCGCTGGTGATCGACCTGCAAGCCGACCTGTGCGCCGCGACGCTGCTCGGGATGCTCGCGCTGGTCACGCTCGCCTCGGCGCTGGTGGCGCGCAAGACGGTGCGCCGGCCGGTGGTCGATGCGCTGGCCCATGTCTGACACCAACCCCAGGAACACCACCATGTCGCACACCCTGCCCCTGCTTGCGGCGCTGCTGCTGTCCGCCCTGCTTCCGGCCCGCGCTGCAGAACCAGATGTCGCCCGGCTGCTGGCGGACGCCGACCGTTTCCGCGTCAGCGACGAACAGCTCGTCATCGAGACCCGCGTCAACACCTTCAAGTCCGACGGCTCGCCCGACAAGGAACGCCTCTACACCGTGCACACCAGCACCGGCCGGCGCTCGCTGGTCCTGATGCGCTCGCCGGCCGAGCAGGGCCAGAAGGTGCTGATGGTGGGCGACGACTTCTGGCTGCTGATGCCCGGCACCCAGCGCCCGATGCGCATCACGCCAAGCCAGAAACTGCTGGGCGACGCCTCCACCGGCGACATCGCCACGCTCCGATGGAGCGAGGACTACACCGCCACCCTCGTCGGCGAGGAACATTGCGACACCTCCAGCTGCTGGCACCTGAGCCTGGCTGCGCGCCGCGCCGGCGTGAGCTACCAGCGCATCGAGCTGTGGCTGGAGCGCAGCCGCCACCTGCCGCTCAAGGCGGATCTCTACCTGCAGTCCGACAAGCTCGCCAAGCAGGCCCGCTTTGTCCCCGACTCGGTGGAGCGGCCGACGCAGATCGACGAGATGGTGCTGCGCGACCAGTTGAGCAAGCAGCGCGAGACCCGGGTGCACTACACGTCCCGGGAGAAACGCGCCGTACCCGAATCGTGGTTCAACCCGATGTCGCTGACCCGCAACCCGACGCTGGAGTGAGCGATGCGCACGTCGATCCCGCACCTCGCCGCCGTGCTCGCCACCGCAGCCTGCACGGGCGTTGCGGCGCAGTCTCCGCCGGGCCCCACGGGCGAGTGGCAGTCCGCCCGCGAATGGCGGCTCGCCAATCCGCTCGGCCCGGCGCCAGCCTTCGCGCCCCGCAGCCGCTGGCGCAGCACGCTGGATCTGCAGACCGACCAGCGAGTCGCCCTGGGAAGGGGCAAGGCGCTGGCCCTCCATGCCGACGCTGTGCTCGCCGTGGAACGGGGTGACGGTGACACCAACCCGTCCAGCTCCGCACGGCTCAACGCGCTGTACGCCAGCACCAGCAGCGACGACTGGCAGCTCAGCGCCGGACGCCGCATCATCGGCTGGGACGTCGGCCAGGGCTTCCGGCCGAACGACGTGGTGCAGCGCGAGGAGCGCCGGCCGCTGCTGGCGGCCACACCGCAGGGCCGCAGCGTCGTGCAGCTCGAACACTTCGGCACGGACGACGCCACCAGCCTGGTCTGGGTCGATCCACAGCGCAGCCCGTCCGAGGCGGCGCTGGCCCTGCGCCACTACCGCCGCCTTGGCGCACTGGACGTCCATGCCCACGGCCACTGGAGCATGGCGGCGGGCGGCAACATCGGCGCGGCGCTGGCCTGGGTCGCCTCGGATGCGGTGGAACTCCATGCCTCGACCCGCTGGCTACCGGCACGCCACCAGCACCAGACCTTGCTCGGTGCCACCTGGACTGGCAGCACGAACCTCACCGTGCTCGGCGAAGTCTGGCACGACGGCCTCGCCAGCACGTCGGCGGCGCGCCGCAACGTCTACACCCGACTCGCCTGGCCGCAGGAAGCGTGGCAGCTCTCGGCCGATGTGCTCTGGCAACCGGCGGACGGCGGGCGCGTCTTCGGCGCCGGGCTGCGCTGGCAGGGCGACCAGTGGCGCGCCGAGGCCGTGTGGCGGGTGTTCGGTGGCCCTGACAGCGCCGTGTTGCACCGCACGCCTTGGCACCAGACCGGTGCCGTGGCGCTGACGCGCAGTTTCTGACCCATCCAGCCTGCTACAACACCGTCCATGACCTTCCACCCGCCATCCTTTCGCGACTGGCACACCACGGTCTTGCGCCGCACCTTGCTCGCGCTCGGGCTGGCCATCGCGATCTCGCTCGCGCTGACGCTGGTCGGCCATGGTCGATTTGTCGACAACCTGGTGTATTCGCTGGCCATCGGGCTGCTGTGCGAGCTGATGCTGGACGGCGGACGGCGCGTCATGGCCAGGATCATCAGCCATCTGTCACCGGACAATGCCGCCGCGCGCGCAGGCTGGCCTGGCTGGGGCTGGATGGGCGTCTGCATCGCGGTGGGCGTGCCGGTGGCCTACCTCGGCGGTCATGCCTTGGGCGACTGGGTCACCGGCTACCACTCCAGCCTCGGCAACTGGCGGCCCAACGCCGCGATGCTGATGGTGTCGCTCACGCTCGGACTGGTGGCCACGTTTTTCTTCAAATCCCAGGGCGAACTTGCAGCGAGCCGGGCAGAGGCGGAATCCGCGCTGCGCGTGGCAGCCGAGCACCGGCTGAAGCTGCTGGAAAGCCAGCTGGAGCCGCACATGCTGTTCAACACGCTGGCCAATCTGCGGGTGCTGATCGCACTCGACCCGCCGCAGGCGCAAGCGATGCTCGACCACCTGATCGCCTTCCTGCGCAGCACGCTGCAAGGCTCACGCACCGCGCTGCACCCGCTGCACACCGAGTTCGACCGTCTGCGGGCCTATCTGGCCTTGATGACCGCGCGCATGGGAGACCGCCTGCAAACCGAGTTCGAGCTGCCCGCAGACTTGTCGGACATGGCCGTGCCTGCGCTGCTGCTGCAGCCGCTGGTCGAAAACGCCATCCGACACGGACTGGAACCGGCCATTGAGGGCGGCGTGCTGCGGATCAGCGCCAGCCGCATCGACAGTCCGCACGGCGCACGGCTGCGATTGCACGTCTTCGACAGCGGCGCCGGCCCGAACGCCCAGGCCACCATGCAGTCCGGCACCGGCTTCGGCCTGACCCAGGTGCGCGAGCGCCTGCTCACGCTCTACGGCGCTGACGCCAGCGTTCAGCTGACACGAACCCACGACACCGACGATGCGCCAGCCGGCACGCTGGCTCTCATCGACATGCCCCTGCCCGCGCTCACCGTCGCCCCGACACCATGACTCCACGCACCGCCCTGATCGCTGAAGACGAGCCCCTGCTGGCAGCGCACCTGCGCGCCGAACTGGCACAGATCTGGCCTGAGCTGTCCGTGGTCGCCATGGCCGCCAACGGCGTACAGGCGCGGGACCGGGCACTGGAGCTGCGGCCGGACGTGTGCTTCCTCGACATTCGCATGCCGGGACTGACCGGACTGGAGGTGGCACGGGCGCTGGCCGAGGACTGGCCCGACGATCCGGGTGCACCGTTCCCGCTGCTCGTGTTTGTCACCGCCTACGACCAGCACGCGGTCAAAGCGTTCGAGCTGCAGGCGGTGGACTATCTGCTCAAGCCGTTGGGCCTTGCGCGGTTACAGAGTTGTTGCCAACGGTTGCAGGAGCAGCTCAGCCGCCGCGACGCCACCCACCACCCCGGTGCAGGCGATCTGCTGGCGGTCGCACGCCAGTTGCAGGCGTTGCTTGCCATCCCCGGTGCACCCCAGCCGCTGGGCGTGCGGCCGCGTCTGGAGTTCATCACGGCCCAGACCGGGCTCACGGTGGAGATGGTGCCGGTCGAGGATGTCGTCTATTTCGAGGCTGCGGACAAATACGTCCGCGTGCTGACCGCCGACCGGGAACATCTGATTCGGATGTCACTGCGCGAGTTAATCACTCAAATTGACGAAAGGTGCTTCTGGCAGATTCACCGCAGCATTCTGGTGCAGACGCGCTGCATTTCCCGGGCAGTGCGCGACGAACAAGGCAAGCTCAGCGTGATACTCCGCCAGCGCAGCGAGACTTTGCCGGTGAGCCGGGTCTATGCGCATCTGTTCAAGGGAATTTGAATTGAACAGATTGTGAATATTGCCAAAAATGAACAAGGCGCCATTGGCGCCTTGAAGAAGGAGCGCGGATCCTGCCCGCAGCGTGAACGCCGGTTCAGAAGCGGCGCTGCTCTTGCACGGCGCGCTGCAACTCGACCAGTTCGTCCAGCACTTCCATCGCGAAGCCGCGGCGGCCGGGACGGGCGCTGATGAGCAATTCATCGAAATACGCATCGACTGCCTCGTCTTCACCCCAGAGAATCGAGAATTTGTTCACGATATGCGGATGTCGTTTCGCAGTAATGAGCGGACGAACCGTCACAGGCAGGGATTGCAGCCAGCGAGCACCATACCCGTTGAGACGTTCCGCGGTCAGCAGCGGCGGTGCGGAATGCTGGAAGCCGGCATGTTCCAGTCGGGGGATTGCCGACGCACTGGCAAACCCGGTCGTTGACAGACCCGGAAGCGAATAGGCGTTGGCATTGACGTTGGTATTGGTGCGTGCGCTGAAGAAGTCAGGCTTTTGCATGGCGGCCCCCAAAAATTGAACTCTTGGGGACATTGTGCACTGCGTAACGACTTGTGCAGAAGTGGCTGGCTTCAAAAATGCCGACTGTGCCACGAGATTTGTGGTTTCGGCGCTTTGAAACTCCGGTATATCCGACTGTCTGGTCGGATATTCGAGGCTCATGCAATGAGCCTGATTCGGCTGCATCGGTGCCAGCCCAGGCGTGGTGCGCGTCCATTCCGGACGCGCCGCGCCGCGCACGGTTTGAAGGCGCCCACCGAGGCGCAGGCGGCGCGGCAATCGGCGCACCGGCTCCCAGGCCGCGACCGGCGGATACAGCGCCGCCTCGTCAGCAGGATCTGGAGTCGGCAATTCGGATTCACAGAACATCGTCACCACAATCCATTCATGGTCATGTCAAGGTGTGACGCCATGTTAGGACGTTGCCGACGTCCAGCCATCCACGTTCTGCGGGGGTACAGCCGCCGCCGGCGGCAGGACTTGCAGATCAGGCACCCGCCCTCTGGCGCCAGACCCCCGTCGCTACAATCATTCGATCTCCACCGCCCGGCACCATGCCTGCGCGGCCGACCCCTCACGCACCAGCACTACCGCCTCTGACATGAGCGACGCGAACAAGACTTCAGCCGATGGCGCCGCCGTCGAGCACAAAACCAGCAACTTCCTGCGCGCCATCATCGAGCGCGACCTGGCACAAGGCACCTGTACAAGCATCCGCACCCGCTTCCCGCCAGAGCCGAACGGCTACCTGCACATCGGCCACGCCAAGAGCATCTGCCTGAACTTCGGGCTCGCGCGCGACTACGGCGGCGTCTGCCACATGCGCTTCGACGACACCAACCCGGAGAAGGAAGAAAAGGAATACGTCGATTCCATCCTTGATGCGGTGCAGTGGCTTGGCTTCGGCTGGGAGTCCGACGGGCAATCGCATCTCTATTACGCGAGCGACTATTTCGACTTCATGTACCGCGCCGCCGAGGCCCTGATCGAGCACGGCCACGCCTACGTGGACGAACAGACGCCCGAAGCGATGCGCGCCAACCGGGGCGACTTCGTGCATCCCGGCAAGGACAGCCCGTTCCGCAGCCGCACGCCCGTGGAGAACCTCGCCCGTTTCCGGGAGATGCGCGATGGACAGCACGCGGATGGTTCGATGGTGCTGCGCGCGAAGATCGACATGGCCAGCCCGAACATCAACCTGCGCGACCCGGCCATCTACCGCATCCGCCGAGCGACGCACCACAACACGGGCGACCGCTGGTGCATCTATCCGATGTACACCTTCGCCCACCCGATCGAGGACGCCCTGGAGCGGATCACGCACAGCCTCTGCACGCTCGAATTCGAGGACCAGCGTCCGTTCTACGACTGGCTGCTGGAGCGGCTGATCGAAGCAGACATGCTGCAGGCGCCTGCGCCGCGCCAGTACGAATTTGCGCGGCTCAACCTCACCTACGTCATCACCAGCAAGCGCAAGCTGGCGCAGCTCGTCAACGAAGGCCATGTCAGCGGGTGGGACGACCCGCGCATGCCCACCATCGTCGGCCTGCGCCGCCGCGGCTACACACCCGAGGCACTGCAGCTCTTCGCCGAGCGCATCGGCGTCACCAAGGCGGATAGCTGGATCGATTACTCGACACTCGACATCGCGCTGCGGGAGGACCTGGAAAACAAGGCCCACCGTGGCATGGCCGTGCTCGATCCGGTGCAACTCGTGCTGACCAACTGGGATGCCGTGATGGGCGCGGGGCATCTGGAGCCTTGCTCGCTGCCCGCGCTGCCGCACCCGCCCGAAGGCCAGCCCGTGCCAGCGGCGCGCCAGTTCGTGATGGGCCGCGAGGTCTGGATCGAGCGCGAAGATTTCGAGGAAGTGGCGCCCAAGGGCTACAAGCGCCTGTTCCCAGGCAACAAGGTGCGGCTGAAGGGCGGCTACGTCGTCGAATGCACCGGCTGCGAGAAGGACGCTGACGGCCGCATCACCGCCGTGCTCGCCACCGTGGTGCCCGATACCAAGAGCGGCACAACTGGTGCAGATGCCGTCAAGGTCAAGGCAGCCATCACCTGGGTCAGCGTGGCGGACAGCGTGGCGGCGGAAGTGCGCCTCTACGACCGCCTGTTCACCGACCCGCAACCCGACGCAGGCGGCAAGGACTTCAAGGCCAGCCTGAACCCGGCCAGCATCCGCACGATCACCGCCTACGTCGAGCCGTCACTGGCCCAGGCCGTGCCAGACACGAAGTTCCAGTTCGAGCGTTTTGGCTACTTCGTCGCCGACCGGCGCGACCACGCACCCAGCCGCCCCGTGTTCAACAAGATCACGGGGCTGAAGGACGGCTGGAAGTAAGACCCACCCGGTCAGGCACCGGCCTGCCGACCGGCATCCGGCAGGCTCTGCATCTTCTTGCGGAGCTGCCGCCGCTCCAGGCGCAGATCCTCCTGCAGGTGCGTCAGGTTGAGCACGATGTCGCGCAAGCGCGCGTGGTCGCCGACCACCCCCCCCAGCGGCATCGGCGCTGACACCAGATCGCCAAAGTTGGAGGCGTTCACCGACTGCACCTGAACCACCCGGTCGCGCAGATCGACAAACTGGTGCGCCAGTTGCTCACCGCTTGTGCGCAATTCACCTTCCACGGCCCCGAGTCGATGGTCCATCTCGCCGAGATGGCGGGCGAGCAGGCTCTCCAGCCGCTCGAAGCGGGCGTCGAATACCGCCGCCACGGACGTCGGCGATGCGGTTTCGGCGATCCGCCCATATTCATTCAGCAAGGCGTCACGCCCGCGAAGTATCTGGGCGTCCAGATGCTGGAACTGCTGTTCGAGCGCACGTTCGCGGTCCCGCAGGCGAAAACGCAATCCATCGGCCTGGTCTGCCTGCGATCGCATACTGTGGTGGGCACGCAGGCTCCAGAACGCGACAGCCACACCCAGCAAGAGCACCGATACCAGCAGCAGCACCCGTGCAGCCGTGATATTGGGCGCCTCGTTGATGTCGAGCAGGCTCGGTACACCTGTCGTTGCGGCCGACTTGAAGTGCAATCGCGCGAGATCGTCGTTCAGATAGGCCAGCAGACGGTCACCGGCCATCACCAGCGGTACCAGCCAGGCGCAAGACACCAGCGCGATCCACACGGCACCCAGTCCAGACTTGATTCGACTCCACATGGACAACCCCCTCTCGATTTGACGTTGGCACATCATTTCCCCGACGCCGTGGACCCGGTCCTATTTGTTACCAAATTTCACAAAGAATCGTGATTGTTCGAATTCGGCTTCAGTAATTCATCATCTTTCGAAGATTCAAACTAAATCAAACTACCTGATTTACGAACCAGTCACGTGAAATACATCGTTCAAGTCAAGGATATTCCCGCCTGCAATCCGGAACTCAGCGCAGAAAATATACTCACTCTCTAGGAACAGATCGGCAAAAAGCCTTAGTATTCGATTCAAGGAAGATCGGACCATGTCAGAACGCCATACGCTCCATACTCCGCAGATACCACTGTTGCGTCGACTCAGTCGCTGGCTGGGCGCGCCGCGCAACGCGGGCCGACCACGCTCGAGCGGTGCCGACAGCGCCCGTCTGGACCTCGGCTACGAAGCGGCCTACGCTCCGGCGCTGACCGAGAACGCTGGTGCGCCCTCGCGCTTCGAGGAAGACCACCCGGCCTCCTGAGCGGCCACCGCGCCTGCGGCCCGCAAGTCTGTCGCCGCACCAAACAGCCCCAGCGCCATGGCAACGGGGTCATTGACGGCGCGGAGTCGGGCATGCGCCTCATCGGCTTCGGGGTGTCGCCGCCGCAGCAAGTACAGCCATTGCTTGAGCCGGCCAGCGCGGTGGCGGGGCTCGAACTGGAGCCCGACTCGCTCCCAGAAATCGCGCAGCAGGTGCAGCACGGCGGGCCAGTCCATCGTCTGTTGCCCGTCGCTGAGGATCGCCAGTGCCAGACCGGGATCCGCCACTTGGCCACGCCCCAGCATCAAGCGGTCGCAGCCCGATTCGGCCCGGCAGCGGCGGGCGTCGTCCACGGTCCAGATCTCGCCGTTGGCCACCACCTGAAGCTCCGGCACCACGGCACGAACATCGGCAATCCGCGCCCAGTACGCGGGTGGCCGGTAGCCTTGGTCGCGGGTCCGGGCATGGATCACCAGCTCGCATGCACCGGCCTCGGCGATCGCGCGGGCGCAGTCTTCGGCGCGGCTGTCGTCACGCAATCCCAGCCGCATCTTGGCGGATACCGGCATCTGCGCCGGCACAGCGGCCCGGACCGCCGCCACGATCCGCCCCATCAGCTCCGGCTCATCAAGCAGCGCGGCGCCACCGCGGTGCCGGTTGACCGTCTTGGCCGGACAGCCGAAGTTCAGATCGATCCCGGCGGGGCCGAGTGCGGCCAGGCGCGCCGCGTTGTCGGCCAGACAAGCCGGATCAGAGCCGAGCAACTGAGCGCGCACGGGCACCCCCGCAGTCGTGTGCCCACCATTTCGCAATTCGGGCAGGATGCGGTGAAATACGCGGTCGGGCAGCAGCGTGTCGGTCACGCGGATGAATTCGCCGACACAGCGTTCGATGCCACCCGACCGGGTCAGCAGATCTCGCAACGTGCAATCCAGCAGCCCCTCCATCGGGGCCAGCAACAATCGTGGGGTGTTCATGCCCCGAAGTGTCCCCGATACCGACGGGGGATCAGCAGCGCATAATTCTGGTGACCCCAGCTCACGAATCTCATGGCCCTATACCGATGCAACCGATGCGGGCACCTGTCCGAGCCCGCCGATGACCAGATCGGCACCACTTCTGCGTGCTCCGCCTGCGGCACCGACAACCAGGTCTATCCAACCGTGGCCTTCATGCGCACGATGCTCGACCGCTACTTCGCCACGCGGCGCGAACTGAGCGAGGCCAGGGCCGAAATCGAGCGCTTGCGCCTGCGCGCAGGGGAAGCGCTTCCCGGTGACGCCGCACCGATCGGGCATACGCTGCCCATGGATTTCGACACGCGCAACACCGACCACTTCTGCAGCCGCGTGCAGGTCGCCCCGGTGCTGGACTGGTTTCGTCAGGCCGGCGTGGCGGCAGATCTCGATCCGCGCTCGCTGGAAACCTCGGGCCATTTCGATGAGGTTTCGACCAACATCGGCACCCATTACCCGCAACTACACGAAATCGTCGAGCGCATCCGCGCCGCACAGAAGCAGGACTACAGCTTCATCAACATTGACCTCGGCAAGCGCACACCCGCCGAGGTGAAGACGCTCAACGACTTCTGCCAGACGCTGAGCGAAAGTGGCTTCCTGTCGAAGTATCTGCACCAGGACGGCGACCAGGTCGTGCGCCTGTCGCTGCAGAAGGCCGACACGGTGCGGCGCTTCTTTGATGGCGGCTGGCTCAGCTGGTACAGCTTCATGCTCGGCCTGCGTCATCTGGTCAGCGCTGGCGTGGACTTCTCGGTGGCACGCGACGTGAGCCTGTCGTGGCCGAAGGACGAGGGACACGCGCTGGACCTCGTGTTCCTGGTCGGACAAGGCCCGCCGCTGTGCGTGCAGTGCCGCACCGGCGCAGTCATCCCGCACATCGACCGCCTGATCCACGTGCGTGACCGCCTCGGCATCGCGCCGGAGAACTACCTGCTTTGCGTCAGCGACCTCACGGAGCTGCAGGCGGACGAACTCTTTCGCCGCCACGGCCTGTACGTCGCCAGCCCACAGACGCTCAAGGCTTGGTTCGAGACCCACATCCCGATAAGGTCAGCGGCTTGATAGCCGGTCGGACAGCCGGCTCAGCAGCGTCCAGACACCGAGAACGGCGGCACCGGCCAGCACCCCCGCCACACCATTGACCAGCGCCGGCAACACCGCCTCGCCCACGCCACCCAGCACGGCGGCGCGCTGCGTCCAGTCCGCGATGCGGTGGTGGGCCGCCGGAATGCCGTGGGTCAGGATGCCACCGCCGACGAGAAACATCGCTGCCGTACCCACCACGGACAGCACGCGCATCAGCACTGGTGCCGACCGTACCAGCCCCTGCCCGAACCACATGGACACACCGCGGCCCGTGCGCACGAGGTAGAGCCCCAGGTCATCGAGCTTGACGATGCCCGCGACGAAGCCATACACCCCGGCGGTCATCAGCACCGCCACGCCAGTGAGCACCGCAAACTGCGTGGGCGTTGGCGCCCCGGCTACCGCGCCCAGCGTGATGGCGATGATCTCGCCCGAGAGAATGAAGTCGGTGCGGATCGCGCCACGGATCTTGTCGCGCTCGAAGGCGACGAGGTCGATCGTCGGATCGGCCAGCGCCTGCGTCAGCTCGGTGTGGTGGGCCTCGTCCTCTTGGGCACTGTGCAGAAACCGGTGGGCTAGCTTCTCGAAACCCTCGAAACACAGGTAGGCACCGCCCACCATCAACAGCGGCGTGATCAGCCACGGCACAAAGACACTGATGAGCAGCGCTACCGGCACCAGGATCGCCTTGTTGAGGAAAGAGCCCTTGGCCACCGCCCACACCACCGGCAGTTCGCGGTCGGCCGACACCCCCGTCACCTGCTGCGCGTTGAGCGCCAGATCGTCGCCGAGCACGCCGGCCGTCTGCTTGGCAGCGACCTTGGTCAGCACGGCCACATCGTCCAGCACGGTGGCAATGTCGTCGAGCAAGGCGATGAGGCTGGCAGCGGCCATGGGCACGATCTCCTGTGGAAAGACCCGACGATCCTAGCGCAGCGCGGTGAAACCGATACTTCAGCCTCTCCTGACCATCCCCCCGAAAGTCCGCCGATGCATGCCTTGCCCGCCCTGTTCACGCTGTGTTGTGCGCTGGCCGTCGTCCCGCCTCCGGCGCTGGCCCAGACTGCACCCGTGGCACCATCCAACCGCTACCAGATCGACCCAAGTCACACCTTCGTGCACTGGGAGGTGCTGCACATGGGCACCTCCACCAGCCGCGGGCGCTTTGACAAGATCAGCGGCAACGTCGCTTTCGACCGGACTGCCGGCCTGATCGACCTGGGCTTCACAGTGGACACCGCCTCGGTGAACGTCGGCAATGCGGCCTTCGACGGCGTGCTGCGAGGGGCGCAACTGCTGGATGCCATGCAGTACCCGCAGGCCTGGTTTGTGGCCCGGCGCGCGACGTTTGAAGGCGATGTGCCCCGTCAGGTCCACGGCGAACTCACGCTGCGCGGCCAGAGCCAGCCGCTGACACTCACCGCGCGGCGCTGGAAGTGCGGGCTGAATCTGCTGTTCCGTCGGGAGGTCTGCGGCGGCGATTTCGAGGCGACGCTGTCGCGGGCGGCCTTCGGCATGACGCTGGCGTCCGGGCTGGTCAGCGACGAGGTCCGGCTGCTGGTGCAGGTCGAGGCGATCAAGGAACCTGCGCCTTGAACCACCGCTGACACGGCGGTCACTGCATCCGGTACGTCATCTGCAGAAACACCAGCGCCGGCCGGCTCTCCCCGTCCGTCCCGATCGGCGGGACCACCATCAGGTTGACACCGAGCCGGTCGTCCAGCAGACCCAGTGACAGGGTCGGCAGCAGCGCGGGAACCCAGGCCCGCCGCCCGCTCCAGCTCACGGAGCGGTAGAACGCAAACGCCCCCAGCCCCACCCCCAGACTGGCCGCACCCGGTGCACGCCACTCCTTCATCCACGCCGCCCCCGCATAGCCGCCCCAGAAGCTGCGCGAGTCCTGCACGATGCCGGCCGACTGGCGCCAGTGCCAGTCGGCGCGGTCCGTCTCGCGGCGCTCCAGGCCCAGACCGGGATGCTGTTCATTCCACTGGCGGCCCGCCGCATGGGTCGGCTCGAAATGGTGGGACAGACCACCGGTTTGCAGCAGCCACTGCTCCTGCTCCTGCGCCTGTGCCATACCGGCACACGACGCCCAGACAACCAGCATGCAGACCGCACCGATCCGCAGGCGTCGCGGGAAACAGGAAGTGCCATGCGCCATGTCGGCCCCGACTTTCGGTGTTAGTTCACGAAGCCTGGAGCGTAGGGAGCCACCCCCTGGCGCGCCAGACCCGGAACACAGGCCACGGGGACCGGAAACACGGGATCGGATCCCCCACGGCCACGCCCCGATGCGGCCCACGTAACGGGCCTGGAACAGGCGCTTTTTCGCACTTAAGTTTTGGTGGAGGCCCCCTAGCATGGCGCCATGCCCACCCAGACCCTCGTCGACACCCCGCCCGGCCTGACCACAGAGTCCCCCCGGCGCAGCAGTTGGGCGGTGATGCGCAGCGTCGTGTTTGCGCTCTCGCTGCGCGAACTGAAGACACGGCTCGACGGTCGCTGGGGCGGGGCGGTGTGGGTGATCGGAGAGCCGCTGCTCAACACGCTGGGCATGCTGGCGGTGTACAGCGCCATGCGGGCACAGACCATCGGCGGCGTGGACACGCTGCTGTTTCTGGTCAGCGGCCAGATGCCCTTCCTGCTCTTCAAGTCGCTGGTGCTGCGCCTGATGGAGGCGATCGATTCCAACCAGGGCCTGTTCGCCTACCGGCAGGTACAGCCGATCGACGCGGTGATCGCCCGCGGCGTCGTCGAGCTGCTGGTGTTCGGCGCCGTGATGGGCGGGTGTCTGGCCGCACTCGGCTGGGCCGGCCACCCGGTGCTGCCACACCGCCCGCTCGAACTGTTCGCCGCCATCGTGCTCCTGGCCGTGACCGGCGGCGCGCTGGGCCTGTTCATGGCCGTCGCCACCGCGCCGCCGCTCAACCGCCTGCGCGGCCTGGTCGCCATGCTCTTCCTGCCGATCTACGTCAGCTCCGGCGCGCTGATCCCGCTGGGCAGCCTGCCGCTCGGCCTGCAGGTCGCCTTTCTCTACAACCCCATCGCTCACCTGCTCGAACTCCTGCGCAGCGCACTGATCGGCCCGCTCTACCAGGCCAGCCCGCACGTCGGCTGGACGCTGCCGATCACCTGGGCGCTGGGGTCGGCGCTCGCCGCCCTCGCGCTCTACCGCGCCCGCCGCTACCGGCTTCAGATGGGCTGAGCCAGACCGCATGCTTGATCTCATCGACGTCACCAAGAGCTACCCGAGCCGCCTCGGCCGGCGCACCATCTTCCGCGACTTCAATCTGTCGATCCCGGATGGCTGCAACGCCGGCCTGATCGGGCCGAACGGCGCGGGCAAGTCGACGCTGATGCGCCTGCTCGGCGGGCTGGAACACCTCGACAGCGGACGCATCGTCACCGACCGGCGCGTGTCCTGGCCGATCGGGCTGGCGGGTGGCTTTCAAGGCTCGTTGACCGGGCGCGACAACGTGCGTTTCGTCTGCCGCATCCACGCCGCGACCAGCGACGAGATGCGGGAGAAGGTGGCCTTCGTGCAGGCCTTCGCCGAAATCGGCGATGCCTTCGACATGCCGGTGAAAACCTATTCCTCGGGCATGCGTTCGCGGCTGACTTTCGGGCTGGCGATGGCCTTCGAGTTCGATCTCTACCTGATCGACGAGGTGACGGCCGTGGGCGACGCCGCCTTCCGCAAAAAGAGCCAGGACCTGCTGCAGGAGCGGCTGAACCGGTCCAATGTCATCTACACCAGCCACAACATGGGGGAGATTGCGCGGCTGTGCAATGTGGTGGTGTTGCTGCGGCAAGGCTCGGCCACCGTCTACCAGGATGTCAAGGAAGGCATCGCGGCCTACCAGAAACCGCCTGCCGCTGCCCTGCCTGTCACCACGCCACGCGAGGCCGTCGCCGCATGAGCCGCCTGCACACGCTCGGGCGCAGGCACTGGCTGGCCCTCCTCACCATCGGACTACCGATGCTGCTGGCGGCCCTCTACTACAGCCTCCTGGCGAGTGACCGCTACGTCAGCACGACCGTCCTCACGGTGCGCCGCGCGGGCCATGAAGCCTCCTCGGTCAACGGGCTGGCAATGCTGCTCCCCGGCGCAGCGGCGATGTCGCAGGAAGACACCCGCTACCTGCGTGAGTACCTGCACTCGCAGGGCCTGCTGCTGCGTCTGGATGCGGAATTGAAGATCCGGCAGCACTACGAATCGGCGCACACCGACCTCCTCCACCGCCTCTGGCCCGAGGCCAGCCAGGAGCAGCTGCTGGACTACTGGCGCCGCCGGGTCGAGATCGCGCTTGATGAAGTCAGCGGGCTGCTGAGCGTACGTGTGCAGGGCTTCGACCCGGACCAGGCACAGCGCATCAACCAGGCCCTGCTGCGCGAGGCCGAAGCCTTCGTCAACGACATCTCGCACCGCATCGCCGACGAGCAGCTTGCCTTTGCCAAGGGCGAACTTCGGCGCGCCGAGGAGCAGCTCACCGGCACCCAGCGCACACTGGTCGAGTTCCAGACCCGCCACCGCATGCTCGATCCGCAAGCCGACGCCCAGGCCACCGGGCAGCGCGCCGCGGAACTGCGGGGTCGCCTCACCAAGCTTGAAGCCGAACTGGCGACCAAGCGTGCATTCCTGAACGAGGACGCCCCTGACCTCGTCACGCTCAAAGCCGAGCTGGCCGCCGTCCGGCAGCAAGTCGGCCGCGAGACCCAGAGCGCAACGGCCACCAGCAGCGGCGCAATAGGCGGCGAGGCGCTGAACCGCCTGGCCGTCACCTTCCACGACATCAAGACCCGCGCGGCGCTGGCCGACGGTGCCTACCGCAGCGCGCTCACCGCCGTGGAAGCCACCCGCATCGAAGCCAGCCGCAAGGTGAAGAGCCTGGTCGTCATCGAGCCGCCCACCCACCCGCAGACAGCCGAGTTCCCGCGCCGCCTCTACGAACTCTCGACGCTGCTGCTGTTGTGCCTGGCGGTGTTCGGCATCGCGCATCTGGCCATCGCCACTGTCCGCGAACACCGCGACTGATCCGGGAACTGCCCCACGATGAAACGCCTTCTTCAGACCCTCGCCCTGTGCAGCCTCTGGGCGCTGGGCGCTGCCGGAATCGCATCCGCGCAGACCGCGACCGTCGCCATGCCCGCCGCCACCCCGGTGTTCGGCGCGCAAATGTTCAACGGCCGCTTCGGCAGTCAGTCGTTCACCGGTTTCAACCCGGACTACCAGATTGCCGTCGGTGACCGGGTCAGCGTGCGCATGTGGGGCGCCTTCGCGATGGACCTGACGCAGGGCGTCGATGCCCAGGGCAACATCTTCCTGCCCAGCCTCGGGCCGGTCCGCGTGCAGGGCGTGCGCAACGGCGAGCTGAACGAGCAGTTGCAGCAGCACGTCAAGCGGATCTACCGCGCCAATGTCAGCAGCTACACCAGCCTGGACACCGCCCAGCCGGTGAAGGTCTACGTCACGGGCTATGTGCGCCAGCCTGGTCTGTACAACGGCGTGTCGTCGAACTCGGTGCTGTACTACCTCGACCAGGCCGGCGGCATCGACGCCGAGCGCGGCAGCTACCTGCAGGTGGATGTGCTGCGCGCCGGGCGGCTGCGCACCCGGTTCAACCTCTACCGCTTCCTGATGGACGGCCAGATCGAGCACATCCAGTTCCAGGACGGCGACACCGTCGTGGCGCACCCGCGCCAGCACGCCGTCAAGGTCGGCGGCGAGGCGTTCAACCCTTATGTGTTCGAGCTGGCGCAGGCCACCATTGCAGCGCGCGAGCTGATCGCTCTGGCCCGCCCGAAGCCCAGCGCCACCCACCTCAGCATCGTGCGCAAAGTGGGCGCCACCAGCCGCAGCGAATACCACGCGCTGGCCGACGCCGCGGAGGTCCGCATCGAGGATGGCGACGAAATCACCTTCACATCGGACAAGGCCCCCGGCACCATCCTCGTGCGCATCGAAGGCGCCCACCAGGGCGAGCGCACGCAGGTGCTGCCCTACGGTGCGACGCTCGGCGATGCACTGGCACGGGTTCGCCCTCTGCCGCAAGCCAATCTGCCGGCGCTGCAGCTCTACCGCCGCTCGGTCGCCACCCGCCAGCGCGAGTCGCTCGACACCTCGCTGCGCAGCCTGGAAACCTACGCACTCACCGCCCGCAGCGCCACCAGCGAGGAAGCCGCGCTGCGCACCCGCGAGGCCGAACTCATCCTGAAGTTCATCGAGCGGGCCGCCGCCGTGCAGCCGCGCGGTCAGGTCGTGCTGGACCAGTCCGACGCGGCCCGGAACGCGACACTGGAAGACGGCGACATCATCCGCATCCCCGAGCGCAGCAGCCTGGTGCTGATCAGCGGCGAGGTGCTGTTCCCCAACGCCGTGGTCCACGATGCCAAGGCCCGGGTCACCGACTACGTCCAGAAGGTCGGCGGCTTCAACCAGGGCGCCGACCAGTCGCGCCTGATCGTGTTACGCCAGGACGGCAGCGTCGTGGCCGCGACCGAATCGGCCACTGTCCAGCCGGGCGACGAGATCATGGTGCTGCCCAAGATCGACACCAAGCGCATCGAGATCACCCGCGGCATCACGCAAATCATCTACCAGATCGCCGTGGCGGCCAAAGTGCTGCTGGCGCTCTGACCTCTGCCGAAAGCCCACCCCATGGCGCCATCCGATCCGCTGCAGGCACTGGGCCTGCGACAGCTGCGCGACATCGAGTTGACAGACGACACCCAGTGGCCGATGCGTGCCCTGGGCGATGACCCGCAGCTGCGCTTCGCACCACCGCGACACCGAGGGGCGTTTCGCATCACGGTATCGATCGAGGCTGAAGACGGTCTGGTCACGCCTGCTGTGTACCTGAACACCGGCAGCGGCTTTGCCGACGCACTGAGCGTGCCGCTGCGGCGCGCGGCCGACGGCACCTGGCAAGGCGAGTGCGATTCGCCCCTGCCCTGCCTGGCTTGGCGACTGGATCCGCTGGACCGGCCGGGCCGGTTCCGGCTGTCCGGGCTGAAGGTGGAGCCGCTCTGGATCAATCCGCGCCGTCGCCTGCCCGTGCCGGTCTGGCTGGGCCGGGCCGGCCAGCGCATGGGCAGCGCCATGCAGCGCCTGCGCTGGCGACATGGCCGGGATGACCTGCTGCCCGCCCACGACCTCGTCCGCCTGGAGGGCGTGCCCCACCACTACCGCGCCACCGGCACCGACCCGCAGCTGCGGCTGCCATACCTGGTGCCGGCGGGCTCGTACATGCTGGAAGTGCAGCTGCAACTGCCCGCCGCACGTGCGGTGGCCCGGCTCTACGTGGACGACGGCTGCCATGGCGAAGACGAGGCCCGCTCGGCCGGCCTGCCACTGCGCTCCGGCGTGCTCGCCAAGCGCCTCGTCTGTCTGCCGGAAGACGCCCGGATCCGCTTCGATCCGATGGCCTGCGCCGGCACGTTCGAGATCACGCATTTCCGTCTGGTCCGGGTCGCTGACCGCTTTGCCCTCCAGCGCATGGTCGACAAGCTGCGCGCCCGCCATCCACGCTACCGGACTGAGCCGTCCCCGGTGGCACCGCTGGACCTGGATCGGCTCCGGGACGACTACAACGCGCTGTTCGAGCCGCGCGGCGGCGAGCTGGTGCAGTACGCCGACTGGATCCGCGAGGTCGAGTCTGTCGCGCTGCTGTCGGACGAGGTGCAGCGCCAGCGGATCCGCGGGTGGTCGTGGCAGCCGACGATCTCGCTCGTCATGCCGACCTACAACTCCAACGAGGCCTACCTGCTGGCCTGCATCGACAGCGTGCGCGCCCAGACCTATCCGCACTGGACGCTGTGCATCGCCGACGACGCCTCGACCCGGCCCGGCCTGCGCCGCCTGCTGTCGGACGTGGCGGCGTCGGATCCACGCATCCGGCTTGTGCTGCGCGAACAGAACGGGCACATCTGCGCGGCCAGCAACACTGCGCTGTCACTGGCCACCGGCGAGTTCGTCGCTCTGCTGGACCACGACGATGTGCTGGTGCCGCACGCCCTCTTCGCCGTGGCCGAAGCCCTGCAGGCACGCCCGACAGCCGCCTTGCTGTATTCCGACGAAGACAAGCTCGACGAGACCGGTGCCCGCTGCGACCCCTACTTCAAGCCCGGTTGGTCGCCCGACCTGCTGTATTCCCAGAACTGCTTCTCCCACCTCGGCGTCTACCGGCGTTCGCTGGTGGAGGCCGTCGGCGGCTTCCGTGCTGGCTTCGAAGGCAGCCAGGACCATGATCTGGTGCTGCGCTGCGCAGCCCGCGTTGTGGATCCGGCCGACATCGTCCACGTCCCGCAGGTGCTCTACCACTGGCGCATGGCCGAAGGCTCGACCGCCCGCGGCCACGACCGCAAGGACTACGCGAGCGACGCCGGCCGGCGTGCGCTGCAAGACCACTTCGATGCCCACCACCCCGGCGTTGAAGTCGGTGTGGTTGTACCGGGGATCTACCGCCACCGCTGGCCGCTGCCCGCCGACCCTCCACTGGTGAGTCTGATCATCCCCACCCGCGACGGCCACGACCTGCTGCGCACCTGCATCGACTCGATCGTGCAGCGCAGCACCTACACGCGCTACGAGCTGCTTGTGGTGGATAACCAGTCGAGCTGTCCGCGCACGCTGGAGTACCTGGCCGCACTGGACGCCGGCACCGAAGCGGCCGGCCGCGCCCGCGTGCTGCGCTGGGACCATCCCTTCAACTACTCCGCGATCAACAACTTCGCCGCCGCCCACGCCCGCGGCAGCGTGCTCGGCCTCGTCAACAACGACATCGAGGTGATCAGCCCGGACTGGCTCGGCGAGATGGTCAGCCATGCAGTGCGACCGGACATCGGCTGCGTGGGCGCCAAGCTGTATTACCCGGACGACACGGTGCAGCACGCCGGCGTGGTGCTTGGCGTCGGCGGCGTCGCCAACCACGCGCTGCGCGGCGCGCCACGCAGTTCGCCCGGCTACTTCGGCCGACTCTGGACGCTCTACAACCCGAGCGCGGTGACGGGCGCCGTGCTGGTGCTGCGCAAGGCCGTGTTCGACGCGGTCGGCGGGCTGGACGCCGAAGGGCTGCCTGTGGCCTTCAACGACGTTGATTTGTGCCTGAAAGCCATGACCGCCGGCTTCCGTTCGGTGTGGACACCGCATGCAGAGCTCTACCACCACGAATCCGTCAGCCGCGGCACCGACACCACGCCGGAGAAACGCGCCCGCTTTCTCGGCGAAGTCGCGGTGATGCAGCAACGCTGGTCGCACTGGCTGCTGGACGACCCGCACTACAACTCCAACCTGACCCGCCTGCGCGAAGACTACGGTCTGGCCAGCGCCAACGAAGACATCCCGCACTGCAACGGCCTGCGCCAGAAACACACGCCACGATGAACCTGCCGCATCCGCGCATCGCCATCGCCGCGATCTTCCGCAACGAACACCCCTATGTGCTGGAGTGGATCGCCCACCACCGGGCACTCGGTGTCGAGACCTTCTACATCGCCGACAACGTCAGCGACGACGGCACGTCCGAGCTGCTCCAGGCGCTGCACGACCTGGGCGTGGTACGGCGCATCCCGTTTGCGTCAATGCCCGGTCAGGCGCCGCAGCTGCCGGCCTATGCAGAGTTGCTGGGCACGCACGCCCACGACGAGGACTGGATCGCGGTGATCGACGCCGACGAGTTCATCGTCCCGACGGGCGGCGAGCGCAGCCTCGCCGAGCTGCTCGCCCCGCTGGCGGCGCAGGTGGACGTTGGTGCCGTGGTGCTGAACTGGGCGATCTACGGCTCGTCCTGGTTGCTCAACCACAGCGCGGGCCTGGTCAGCGAGCGATTCACGCGCCGGGCGCACCAGTCATTCGGCGCCAATCACCACTACAAGACGGTGTTGCGCCGGGCCGCATTCGCGTCGATCTACAGCAATCCACACCACTTCGTGCTGCAGCCGGGCTGGCGCTGCATCCATACCGACGGCAGCGACGTCGTGCCCCATGCGCGCCATGGCCTGGGACTGAGCGAGCGGGTGGTCTGGGAAGGGGTGCGACTGAACCACTACATCGTCAAGTCGCGTGAGGAGTTCGAGACGCGCAAGGCGCGCAACGGCAGCGCTGCGACGGTGGGGCGGGTGAAGGGGGATGCGTATTTCGAGGCGCATGACCGCAATGACACGGGTGACACCGTGCCGTGCTGGCTGCTCCAGGCTGTCCGCCTTGGCGTAGCGTCGTTGTCCATCGATCTGGAGTCCATCGGGTACACCGTGCGGGCGTCGGCCACGGCCACACCCGCATATGCCCCGCCGTTCCGAGGCGTGCAAGGCCACGTCGACCGCATCGAACTCGACGGTGGTCAGTTGTGCATCCGTGGCTGGGCGATGCACGAAAGCGGCGCGGCAGCGGACATCCTCATGGTGCAGGTGGGCGAACGCCGCTGGCAGTTCACGGAGGTCCTGCGCTACGCCCGCACTGACCTGAAACAGCACTTCCCCATGTCCGGGGAACAGTGCGGATTCCAGCTTTTTCTAAGCGATTGCGATTTGCCGGATCAGGCAATCTTGGTACAGATCCGTGGGGCAATGGTCGGCCAGTCGCCGAGCGGTGCGTTTCCCGTCCCCGAGCACGCCTTGATATCGACCTGAAAAACTGCCGCACAAGAGGACACGCCGTGAAACTGTTCACCTCCAGGCCAGAACCTGGGCCCGAGCCAACCGTCAACGTTCAAGCCAGGCCGGCCCGCTTTGCGGCAGGCAACATCGGCGCCATCGGGCAGGTCAAGGTGGATCTGGCCTACACCGTGGGCAACATGCTGATCGTGGCGGGTTGGCGCTCGGTGCCGGTGGAGCTTGCGCTGTTCAGCCAGGGCAGCCGACTCAAGACACGGACCGTATCGGTCGCACGCGCGGACGTCTCGACGCACCTCGGTCTGGGCACCGAGGACGATCTCGGATTTGTCCTGATCGCCGAACAGTTGGAACAGTTGGACGAGGTGTCTGGCATCACCTTTGGCTGGCGCGGCACCGGCAATACCTTCCAGCAATCGGCGCTGGTCGCGACGGCATCACCAGACGTCTTCACCGCGGCCGACCACGGCGCGCTGGGCTCGGCGGTCGCCCTGTTCTCGGCCAGCTGCGAACGCTATTCGGCCCAGTGGCACGCACTGATTTCCCGCGCGGCAGTGGCCAAGGGAACGTGCCCGAATGCTGCTGGTTTTCTCGAAGGGGCATTCGCCTGCAAGCAGACCGGTTCCGCAGCAGTGATCGGATGGGTGCTGCACGGTCCGGACGTGCCGGTCTGGCTGGAAGATGACGAAGGGCATGTCACACCGCTGAATGGTGCATTTCGCCGCTATCGCCAGGACGTGATCGACTCCGTCGGCCAGTCCTTTCCGCAAGCCACCGAACTGAATGCCGGATTCATCGCGCTGGCGCCTGACTTCAAGCTCAATGCCCGGGTCCGGCTGAAAACAGTCTCCGAGGCTGGCGTGCATATCATCAGTGAAACCACCTGCTCCGACCTGTCCGCCGATCCCCGCCAGGCCGCACGCAACCTGTTCAGCGTGTACGCACCGATGCAGGACCTGCACCAGCGGATCACCCAGATCGACGACCAGCTGCTGACACCCATCATCGCGTCCAGCCAGAGCCGCTGGAGCCATCTGCCGCAGCGCGTCAAACCCCTCGGGCAGGCAGTGGCACGTCCGAAGGCGAGCGTCATCGTGCCGCTCTACGGGCGCGCCGACTTTGTCGAACACCAGCTGGTGGAATTCGCCCGAGACCCGTGGTTCCGGGAGCACGCGGAGCTGATCTACGTCATCGACGACCCGAAACTGGTCGACAGCTTCAGCCAGCAGGCGGAATCGCTGCACCGCCTCTACCAACAGGCCTTCACCTGGATCTGGGGCAGCGTGAACCGCGGGTTCTCGGGCGCCAACAACCTGGGTGCGGCCCATGCCCGTGGCGAGCATCTGGTGTTTCTCAACAGCGACGCTTTCCCGCAGCAGCCCGGCTGGTTGCCTGCGCTGATCGAGGTACTGGACAACCGGCCTGACATCGGCGCGGTCGGTCCTCGCCTGGTTTTCGGAAATGGGTCGATCCAGCACGCTGGCATGGACTTCCAGCAACGTGACGAGCTGGGCATCTGGGTCAACCACCACCCACACATGGGGCTGGATCCGAGCCTGGATCCGCACACCGCGCTGACCCTGGTGCCGGCGGTCACCGGGGCCTGCCTGACGCTGCGCCGCTGCGACTTCGACCGTGTCGGTGGCTGGGACACCGGCTACCTGATCGGCGATTTCGAGGACTCCGACTTGTGCCTGAAGCTGCGCGCCCAGGGCCAGCACATCGCCTATCTGCCCACGGTGCAACTCACGCACCTGGAACGGCAATCCTTCAAGCTGCTCGGCGACGACGAATTCCGCACCCGGGTGGTGGTCTACAACGCCGTGCGACACCAGAACCGCTGGCGCTCCCTGATCGAGTCCCGCTTCGACAGCCAGGACCTCGCCGCTTCCGATCTGACCGCGACTACGACCGCGGCCGCGACTGCCTGACACCATGCGCATGAACACCTCCCAACGCATCCTCGTGATGGCACACGCCCATCCGGACTTCAGCCTGGGCGGCGGTGAACTCGCCGCCTACCAGCTCTTCAAGGCCTACCGCGAACAACCGGACGTCGAAGAAGCCTGGTTCCTCGGCCGGGCCGACCGCGGCCGCGGCGCCTCCGGGGCGATCACGCTGCGCCGGTCAAACGAGTACCTGTGGGAACAGGCCGTGCACGACTGGCACCTGATGAAGGCCGCCCACCAGGATTCGCTCACCACCTGGTTCGCCGACCTGATCCGGGGCTTGAAGCCGACCGTCGTGCACACCCACCACTATGCGCACCTGGGCCTCGAATACCTGCGCGTCATCAAGCAGGTCGATCCGTCCATCCGCATCGTCATGACGCTGCATGAATACATGGCGATCTGCAGCAACAATGGGCAGATGGTCAAGGCCGGCAGCAGCAAGCTGTGCAGTCGAGAGAGTTTCGACGAATGCAGCAAGTGCTTCCCGAGCAAGACCCCCGAGGATTTTTGGCTGCGCAAGCAATACTTCCAGCGCCATTTCGAATTTATCGACCAGTTCATTGCGCCGTCCGAGTTCCTGCGCCAGCGTTACATCGACTGGGGGCTGGATCCGGAACAGATTGTCGTGATCGAGAATGGCCAAGCGGACGAGGCACCGCTGCCGCCACGCCCGCTGAAAGAAGGCGAAACCCGCAACCGGTTTGCATTCTTCGGCCAGATCAATCCATTCAAGGGGCTGGACGTGGTGCTGGAGGCCCTGACCGAGATGCCCAAGGCGGACCGCCAGAACATCGTCCTCGAAGTCCACGGTGCCAACCTCGAATGGCAGCCCCAGGAATTCCAGGACAAAATCGAGAAGCTGCGGGCGCCGCTGATCAAACGCGGTGTCGTGCAGTGGGTCGGCCCTTACCAGCCAGAGGAGTTGCGCGCGCGGATGGCGGCGGTGGACTGGGTGGTCGTGCCGTCCATCTGGTGGGAGAACTCGCCGATGGTGATCCAGGAGGCGATGGTGCATGGTCGGCCGCTGCTGGTGTCGGACATCGGGGGGATGCGGGAGAAAGTCAAGGAAGGGGTGACGGGCTTCCGTGTTGCCGCGCGCAGCGCCTTGGCGTGGACTACGAGTCTGAAAACGGCAAGCAACATGACCTCGGAATGGGACTCGTTGCGAATGAACACCCACCGGCCGATTGAACACACAGCCTGCGCACGGGCACATCTGGCGCTGCTCCACCAGAATCGGGCAAACCGCCATGAACGGGTATCGGCATGAGTAAATCGCCCGACATTCCAAAGTTTGACGATATGCCTGACAGAACGATCGACACGTCAACACTTTTTCCCGGCCTGGGGTATTTCGGGGCGACGAACAGTGATTGCATCAACATTCCACTGAAAAACAAGATCCAAGGTATTCGCATCTGCATCCCAGCAGGATATGCATCCAACCTGCTGAACTTGAAGAAACTGGAAATGATCGGCACTGAAGGCCCGATAAGTCTGGATGAGAGCCAAATCGAGCTGAGCCAGAGTTCCGTCTACAACGCCGACCCTAAGTTCGGCCCGCAGAGCCTCTTGCAGGGCAAGGGTATTCACACCCTGTCAGAGAGCGAACCCTGGTGGCAAGCTGAATTCCGAACGCCCGTCGAAATTACCCTGCTGCGGCTGTACAACCGTGGAGATCGCTGGGGGATAAGGACACGCAACGTGGTCATTCAAGTCCGGATCGGGTCGCGTTGGATCGAGGTCCGTAATCCACACACCGGCCAGCACTTGTGGGACCGGCTCCGGCAATGTGCAGACGTCGCCGGACCGATTCCGTTGAGCAGCGATGCAGCGACGCTGCGTCGGCAACTGTTGGACGCTATCGCAAAAAAACTGTTGTCGCCCGCCACCGGCCTTGCAACTTTGCCATGGGATAGCCTGCTGGAGTTGGTCAACATGTGGGGCGGTGGCCCGATGGACGATCATGAGTTAACACTGGTAGCGGCTTGGATGACACAGGTCAACGGACTTCAGCCACTGATGCCGATGTCCGAACGCCTCCAGTCATCGAACCAGGTGCTGCGCCTTCAGGCACAGATCAACCAATTAGCGGAGATTCATTGCCTGGGTCAGTTCGTCATAAGCCGACATGGCGTGCAACGTTCAAATCTGCTGTCGCGCCAAGACGCCTTCCTGTCAGCTGCAGAGCAACTCATCCACTGCCTTCAGGCCATGGATTACCAGCCGATGCTGTCATACGGCACCTTGCTAGGCGCGGTCCGTGATCAGTCGTTCATTGCGCATGACGACGATTTGGACCTGCTCATGCTGTGCCGCGCCAGTGACCGCGATGCCGTGGCGGAAGAGATGACCCAAGTGGCCGAGCAATTGCGACTGGCGGGCTACCGTGTCGAACAGATGTTGCCGCAGTCACTGAACATGCACGTTATCGATCAGTCGCTGGACGTCGAACTCGACCTTTTTCCGTGCTGGCAAGGACTCGCTGGGCAAGTGTATCTGCACATGGAAAAAATGGCCATTCGGCCTATTCCTGAAAATCTGGTGCATCCGCCGGGGCAAGTCAGTCTGCACAGTAGGCACCTGCCGGCGCCAGCGAACCCTGATGCCTTTCTCCTAGAACGATATGGCCACGACTGGACTACCCCCAACCAGTTCTTCGAGTGGCCCTGGCCACTGTCATTGAACCCCTGAACGAGGACATCACATGACCACCGTCATCACCTACGGCACCTTCGATCTGTTCCACGTCGGTCACGTCCGTCTGCTCAAGCGCCTGAAAGACCTAGGCGATCGGCTAGTGGTGGGCTGCTCCACAGACGAGTTCAATGCGATCAAGGGCAAGAAGGCGGTCCTGAGCTACGCGCAACGCGTTGAAGTGTTGCAGTCCTGTCGTTACGTGGATTCGGTGTTTCCCGAGAACCATTGGGACCAGAAGCGTGCAGACATCTTGCGCGAGAAGGCCGACATCTTTTCAATGGGCGACGACTGGCTGGGGAAATTCGACCATCTCGGCGACGTGTGTCGCGTGGTCTATCTGACAAGGACTGAAAACATCTCGACGACCGACATCCGCCATTTCGTCAAGATTTCCCGCCAAGACGAGGTGCGGCGCGCCAAGGCGGCCGCACAGCATCTGGTAGACATGATCGGAAAAATGGAGAGCGCCAACGAATCGAATGCCGCTCAAACTGGCGGCCTGCTGAAAATGGTTTCCGCGGCCTGAGCATTCACCACAGCATGGACCCAGCCCTTGGCGTTCATGGCACGCAAGTCGAGTTTACTGAACGGGACTGGCACGTCAGCGTAGGGTGCCTGGTCCGCGCACACGGCCATAGCTTGGCAACGTTCAATGTCATACAGCTTGGTGTGCGACCGCCCCGCATTGAACCTCCCCGGCAACAGCGGCGCGAGCCCGATATGCCCCCGCATCGCCCGGCAGTGGCTCAGGTAATTCACCCAGCCCATCGGATGCAGCACCCGCGTGCGCGGTAGATCCCGGAACAGCCGGTTCACCTCGTGGTCGCCGATCACCTCGAAATGGGCCAGCGGACACGCCGCCAGCACCTCCGCGATCACCGGCCGCAACCACCGCATCTCGTCGATGTGGACCGCCGTGCCGTGGTAAAAAATCTGCACCGGCTCGCCCGGCACCGGCCGGATCGGCACCCGCCCCGCATCCTCGGCCAATGGCAACGGCGCCATGAGTTGCATGCCCCGGTCCGTGTGGCGCTCGCACAGTGGTGCGGTTGAACCCCAATACTCGGTCACCAGCTCGGCCAGCGGCCGGTGCATGCGCCCGCAGTAGCGCTGCAGCTTCTGGCGGTATGCCGGCGGCAAGCCCTGCCACGCCTGTGGATCCAGCAACTCGTCATCCATGAAATAGACGATGCCCGCCAATTGCGCCCGGTACCGCCGCAGCGCCTCGGCCCACGCCGGATTCAGGTACCGGACGATGACGACCCGCGTTCCCGGCTGCAGATCGTCCACCGTGGGCATGTCCTGGTCGATGTGCCGATACACCGTCGGGCAGCCCGTGGCCTCGGCACGCGGGCGGATGTAGTAATCGGTCGAGGGATTGGGGCCTTGCTGCAGCACCAGCCAGCGCCGCACCGGCTCGGAAGGCTCCACAGGTCGGCGGATCGGGCGCCAGCGGGAGAACAGTGTCATGGAAATGCATGGTGGTCGGAAGAGAAACGACAAGATGGTCGTGCCGGATACCGACTTTTCCGGGCTTTGCCGCTGCCGGTCTGGCCGACCATCGAACGATGCTACTCGAATGGCTCCGTACCCCTTCCGCCGGCCAGCTGAACGACCGCCGTCCCCGCATGGCACTCGTCACCCGCGGTCTGCAGCGCATCCCGACCCTACCGGCGCTCCTGCCCGAATGGGCCTTGCAGGGGGGCACGGACTCCAGCGCCAGCACCGTCCTCGCCTGGGGCCACAAACCCAGCGCCCGCATCGCCGAGCAGTTCGCCCAGCGCCACGGCCTGCCCCTGCTGCGCGCCGAAGACGGCTTCCTGCGCTCCACGGCACTCGGCCACCTCAGCCCGCCGCTGTCGATCGTGCTCGACGACCTGGGCATCTACTACGACGCCGCGCAGCCCTCCCGCCTGGAGAGCCTGATCACCACCCCACTCGGCGCCGCGCAGCTTGAACGCGGCGCCCACCTGCGCGCCGCCTGGGTCGCAGCCCGTGTCTCCAAGTACAACCACGCCCACGATGGCCTGCCCGACGCGCTGCTCCGCCAGGCTGCCACCGATCCGCCCGTGCTCGTCATCGACCAGACCGCTGGCGACGCCTCGATCACGGGTGCCGGCGCCAGCGCCACGCACTTCCGCTGGATGCTGCAAGCCGCGCTGGACGAACACCCCGGTGCACCGATCTGGCTCAAGGTCCACCCGGATGTCATCGCCGGCCGCAAGCAAGGCCACTTCGCCGACCTCACGCCGGGCGAGGCCGCAAGGGTCACGCTGATCGCTGAGGCGATCCACCCGCCCGCGTTGTTCGACGTGTGCCGGGCCGTTTACGTGGTCAGCTCGCAGGTGGGCTTCGAGGCGCTGCTGCATGGCCGCTCCGTGCGCAGCTTCGGCCTGCCCTTCTATGCCGGCTGGGGACTCACCACCGACCACCTGGGCTCACCAACCCGGCGCCGTGCCGCCAGCCCGAGCATTGCTGCGCTCGCCCATGCGGCCCTGATCGCCTATCCACGCTGCCTGGATCCCGAAACGGGGCGCCTGTGCGAGCCCGAACGGCTGCTCGCCCATCTGGCCCTGCAGCGCCGGCAACGTGCCACCTGCCCGTCGCCCGTGCAGGTGCTGGGCTTCTCGCGCTGGAAACGCCCGATCGCCCGCGCCTTCCTGCAAGGCAGCGCCGACATCGCCTTCCTGCGCCGCGAGCGACAGCTCGATCCGGGCACTGCGGTCGCGGTGTGGGGCCGCCGTCCAGCGCCGCCGCTGGCCACCGGCCCGGTACTGCGCATCGAGGACGGCTTCCTGCGCTCGGTCGGGCTGGGCGCCGACCTGACACGCCCGCTGTCGTGGGTCATCGACGATCTGGGCATCTACTTCGACGCGACCCGCCCGAGCCGCCTCGAACAACTGCTGCGCCAGCACGACTTCGACGACGCCCTGCGCGAGCGGGCCCGCGCACTGCGCACTGCCATCGTCAACGCCGGCCTGACCAAGTACAACGTCGGCGGCGGTGCGTGGCAGCGCCCGCCCACGGCGCTGTACGTCGTGCTGGTACCGGGCCAGGTCGAGAGCGACGCCTCGATCCAGTGGGGCGCGGCCGACATCCGCACCAACGCCGAACTGCTGCGCGCCGTCCGGGCCGCCGAGCCCGACGCCTGGCTGGTCTACAAGCCGCATCCGGACGTCGTCGCCGGCCTGCGCCAGACGGGCACCTCCTGGCAGTCCGAGTGCGAGCGCCTGCGCCGGTACTGCGACGAGATCGTCACCGACGTGCCCATGCACGCGCTGCTGGCCAGCGTGGACGGCGTGCACACGCTGACCTCGCTGACCGGCTTCGAGGCGCTGCTGCGCGACTGCCCGGTCACCACCTGGGGCATGCCGTTCTACGCCGGCTGGGGTTTGACCGAGGACCGCGCGCCCGCCGAGCACCCGGCCCGCCAGCGCCGCAGGCGCCGGCTGCTGCTGGACGAGCTGGTGGCGGCCACGCTGATCCTGTATCCGACCTACCTCAGCCGCCACTCGGGCGCCTACACCACGCCGGAGCAGGCGCTGGTGGAACTGCGCGAATGGCAGCGGCTGGGTGCCCCACCCGAGTCGGTTCCCGGCCGCGCATGGCGCCTGCTGAAACGCCGTGTGCTGCACACCCTGGCGCAATGCCGTCAACGCTGACACCCCGCATGCCCACCACCCACGCCACCTGCCCGCCCTGGCCGACCGCCTTCCGGGCACTGGTCGACCAGCGCCACACCCTCATCCTGCAGGGGCCGATGGGCTGGTTCTTCAGCGATCTGGCCGCGCTCCTGACCCAGCAGGGCCAGCATGTCACCAAGGTGCATTTCAACGGCGGCGACGAGATTTTCTGGCGCCACCCCGGCGCGCTGCGCTTCACGGGTCGCCCGGACACGCTGGCCGACTGGCTGCGCGGGCTGATCAAGCGCCAGCGGATTGACGCCGTGGTGCTGTTCGGGCAGATGCGCCCGGTCCACTGCACCGCGCGCGAGGTGGCCAGCGAACTCGGTGTCGGCATCTTTGTGTTCGAGGAGGGCTACCTCCGCCCGAACTACGTGACCATCGAGCGGCGCGGCGTCAACGCGCTGTCGCGTCTGCCCCGCGCGGCCAGTTTCTACGCCGAGCGCGAACAGCCGCGCCACCCGGCACCCACGCCGACGACCCAGAACATCCAGCGCACCGCCCTGATCGCCGCCGCCTACGGCATCGCGGCCGCGGCTCTGCGCCCCTGGTATCCACACCAGACCTACCACCGCTCGCTCAATCCAGTCACCGAGCCGCTGCGCTGGGCACGCAGCTATGTGCGCCACCTGCGCTACCAGATCAGCGAACACGGCCTGCACGCCAGACTGACCGGCGCGGACCTGAGCAAACGCTGGTTCCTGGTGCCACTGCAAGTGCAGTCCGACAGCCAGATCGTCCACCACTCGCCCTACACCAGCGTCGAGGCCTTCATCAGTGACGTGATGGCCTCGTTCGCGGAGCACGCCCCCGACGAGACCGGGCTGGTCATCAAGCACCACCCGATGGACCGCGCCTACAGTGACTACCAGCGCTACATCCAGCGCGAAGCGGTACGCCTGAAGATCAGCCACCGCGTGGTCTATCTGCACGACCAGCACCTGCCGACATTGCTCGACCATGCCCGCGGCGTCGTCACCATCAACAGCACCGTCGGGCTGCAGGCGCTGCACCACGGCGCACCGGTGATCACGCTGGGAGAGTCGGTCTACAGCATGCCGGGGTTGGTCTACAGTGGCTCCCTCGCCGCATTCTGGGAAGATCCGGGTGAGGTGGACCAGGCGCTGTACCTGCGATTTCGCCACCACCTGATTGCGCACACGCAACTCAACGCCAGCTTCTACGCCCAGGCGCCCGCGCTGCAAGCGCGACCCATCAGCCCGCACGACCCGTTCCGCCAGACCAAGCGTTCCGAGCTGTCCGCAGAGTTGCCATCGCACCGTATCCACGACGTGGCGGACGCCTGAACCATCCGGAATAGGCCGGAACGGACCCGGCGACGCTGACGCTGTAGAGTTCGGCCTCTTCAGACGCATGAACCCAGGCCTTGTGCCGCCCCCGATGTCCGCTACAACAACAGCCCCCCGCCCCCTGCCCCAGCCCCGCCACGCCAGTCGCATCCCGTCCCACCTCACCCCGGAACAGGTCGACCGCATCCGCCTGGCGGCCTATCTGCTGCCCCAGGTCGTGCAGCCGATCGACTACCAACTGGAGCAGAGCGCTGAGGCCGATGCCCACCTGGACGGCCTCGGCCTGATCCTGCTGCAGAAAGCGGTGCCTGGCCAGCGCCCCAGCCGCTGGATCGACCCGGCCCTGATGACCGAGGCGCTGCAGCACCTGAACGTGGTCGGATCGGGCCAGAGCGTGCGCGCGCTGATGCTGGAGCGCGCGACGACGCTCGACGCGCAAGGCGTGGCGCGGCGTGGCGATGAATGGCAGCGCGAAGCGCGCCAAGGCGTGCAGCTCCATGCCCAGGGCTGGCGCCTGACGGTGACGCACCACCAGCCCGTGCCGGCCCAGGCCGTGTGGGATTTCTTCCGCACCGGCGACAAGCCCGCGCTCATCAAGGCCCTGAGCACGCTGCCAGACTACCCGCACGCCGAGGCGCTCACCGCGCACCTGGAGCGGCTGGTCAACCGCAGCGCCGAGCTGAACCTGTGGCAGATCGGCTCGCTGCTGCCGGCGCTGCAGTCCGAGTGCGCCACCGCGCAGTCGCTCGACAGCCTGATGGCGGCCTGCACCCGTGCCCAGGACCGCTGGGAACACCGCGTCAATGAACAGGACACCATGGAGGGCCTGAGCACCGAGCTGGCCTTCCAGGGCTACCCCGACAGCTTCCCCCAGACCCGCCGTCTGCACCGCAAGGTGACGCTGTTCGTCGGCCCGCCCAACAGCGGCAAGACCTACCAGGCGTTCGAGCGCCTCGCCAAGGCCAAGGCTGGCGCCTACCTCGCACCGCTGCGCCTGCTGGCACTCGAAGGCCGCGACCGGCTGGCCGCGCGCGGCGTGCCGTGTTCGCTGCGCACCGGCGAGGAAAGCGTGCCCGCCGACGGCGCCCGCGTCGTCTCCAGCACCATCGAGATGGTCGACACGAACAAGCCCATCGAGGTGGCGGTGATCGACGAAGCGCAGATGATCTTCGACCACAGCCGCGGCTGGGCGTGGACGCAGGCCATCGTCGCGGTGCCGGCCGAGGAGCTGCTGATCATCTGCTCGGACTACGCGGTCGAGGCGCTGCGCAACCTGCTCGGCCTGTGCGGCGAGGAATGCACCGTGCAGCGCTTCGAGCGCAAGCAGCACGTCGAGCTGCTGCCCGCCCCGGTGTCACTGAGTGCGCTGAAGAAGGGCGATGCGGTCGTGGCCTTCAGCCGCCGTGACGTGCTGATGCTGCGCGACCAGGCGGCGGCCAACGGGCAGGTGGTTTCGGTGATCTATGGGGCGCTGCCGCCGGAGGTGCGCCGCCGGGAGGCCGAGCGGTTTGCCACTGGAGAGTCGCATGTGCTGGTCGCCACCGACGCGATCGGCATGGGCCTGAATCTGCCGGTGCGGCGCGTGCTGTTCAGCACCATGACCAAGTTCGACGGCCAGGGCGACCGCCCGCTGACCGAGTCCGAGGTCCACCAGATCGCCGGCCGCGCCGGGCGTTTCGGCATCCACGAGGAAGGCTTCTGCGGCGTGCTGAAGGAAGCCGAACCGACGGCGCTGCGCACGCTCAAGGCATTGCTGCCCAAGGTGCCCAAGGCGCCGCGCGACTTCAAGGCACCGGTCGCGCCGAACTGGTGGCACATCGACACCATCGCCAGCCGGCTGGGCAAGAACCGGCTGCGCGAGGTGCTCGGGGTGTTCGTCGAACAGCTCCAGCTCGACAACGCGCACTTCGCCGTGGCCGAACTCGACCAGATGCTCGACCTCGCCGCCCAGCTCGACCAGGTGGCGGGCAACCTGCCGCTGCGGCAACGGTTTGTCTACGCGCAGGCGCCGGTGGACACGCGCACCGATGCGCAGGTCAAGCAGTTCCTCGAATGGGCGGGTCACCACGCCAAGTCCGGTCAGGCCGGCGCCGCATGGTTCCTGAACGATGTGGACGAGCACAGCCGCCTGGAGCGCATGGAGCAGACACTGCGCACCTGCACGCTGTGGCTGTGGCTGGACCTGCGTTTCCCCGGCATCTACGGCCAAGTCGACGAAGTGGTCGATCTGCGCGCGCGGCTGAACGACGGGATCGAGCGACAGCTCAAGGCGAAGAAGCCGCTATGGCAAGCCCGCGGCGGACGCCGAGGCTAACCCCCACGCCCGTCATGCCCGCGCAGGCGGGCACCCACCCCATCAGCGCAACCGGTCGGCCATCGCCTCGCCGAGGCGGATCGGCCCGGCCGGCTGCCACGCCGGGTTGAACGCCAGCGCCGGCCCTGCATCCTGCGCATCCTTCGGGAACAGCATCACCACGGTCGACCCCAAGAGGAAGCGCCCCATTTCCTCGCCCTGCTTCAGCCGGATGTCCTGGTCGGCGTAGGTCCAGTCGCGCAGGTGCCCCGGCCGCGGCGGGTTCACCAGCCCGTGCCACACAGTCGCCATGCTGCCCACGATCGTGGCGCCGACCAGCACCAGCACGAACGGCCCGCGTGGCCCCTCGAACACGCACACCACCCGCTCATTGCGCGCGAACAAGCCCGGCACGCCACGCGCCGTCGTCGGGTTCACCGAGAACAGCTCGCCCGGCACATGAATCATCCGCAGCAAGCGGCCATCGCAGGGCATGTGGATGCGGTGGTAGTCCCGCGGGCTGAGGTAGAGCGTGGCGAACAGTCCGTCGTCGAACTGCTTGGCAAGCTGCGCATCCCCGCCGACCAGTGCGGTGGTCGAGTAGCGGTGGCCTTTCGCCTGGAAGATCTGGTCCCGCTCGATCGGGCCGAACTGGCTGATCGCGCCGTCCACCGGGCAGACCAGCTCCGCCTTGGCCAGCGGACGGGCGCCAGGTTTCAGCGCGCGGGTGAAGAAGTCGTTGAAGCTCTTGTAGCTGGCGATGTCCGGGTTCAGCGCCTCGGCCATGTTCACGTGGTAGCGGCGCACGAAGCGGCGAATGATGCCGGTCGTGACGGCGCCACGCTCTTTGCCGGCCACCCAGCCGGCAAACGTGGTCAGGGCCTGCTTGGGGAGGAGGTACTGGGGCAGGACAGCTAGGCGGTCGGACATGGGTGGTTTGGAAGGTAGCGAAGGGCGCGGCATTCTAACGATGGGCACCGAAAAACGACCTGGCGATCTGACGGCCTTCGCCGACGACGCTGCAGCTACCCGCTGCAAGAGTTGCTGCTGGTGGCGTTCACGGGGGTGGACATTGATGTCGGGCCGTTCGTCGCGCAGGCGTTCGTCCGTGCGCGGGTGCCGATCGACACCGTGCTGGCGTCGCTGGACCGGGGGTAGGCCACGTCCGTTGCGCGAGATGAATCCGCTGATGAAGGCGCTGTCTTTTCGCGGCGGGCTATTCTGCAACGCATGGAGATCGGACCATGAGCAACACCCTCGCCTACCGTGGCTACACCGCCGCCTGTGCCCAGTTGGGAAGCCAGCCGGAGAAGCCCGCTAGCGGCAGGCTCATGCTGCGGGTCGCGCCCACCGTTCACGCGGCGGCGCTCAAGGCAGCGGCGCACTTGCCTGTTGCGCGTTCGGTTGCACAAGGCAAGGGCCGCCACGCTTAGGTGAACGCGCATGAAGGCTGAATACGACTTGTCCAAGATGAAGTCGCGTCGCAATCCCTATACGGCCAAGCGTCTGACCTTGGCCGCAGAAGAAGCACACAGGACAAGCGGCCGTCAACTACACTTCCGATCATTCGGAGAAATTAAAATGTCGCTGACACCTTCCTTGGTACCGACGGCCGAAGCCGCTTTCATCGCCGGGTTGAACGACCGGCAGATGCACCGGGTCATGGACGAGCATCTGGTGCCGTCCGCGCTGCTTGGACAGGACGGCTCGACGCGGCTGTTCGCCCGGCTGGGGGCGGCGTTCGCCCGCTTCTACTACGACACCGAGGGTGTGCTGGTCGCCAGTGCGCGGCGACAGGTGCTGGAAGAACTGACGCTGCGGGTGGAGCATCTGTCAGATCCAGCCGAGGTGATGGCGCTGCACAGCCTGCCCCGTGACGTGAGTTGGCGCGTGTTCCGCACGGGGGTGGACATTGATGTCGGGCCGTTCGTCGCGCAGGCGTTCGTCCGTGCCCGGGAGGTGGACGCTGCCGATGCACTGGTCTCCGCCGACCCGGAGGTCATGGGCGGTGCGCCCTGCTTCACCGGGACGCGGGTGCCGATCGACACCGTGCTGGCGTCGCTGGATCGGGGGATCGGCATGGCGGAGTTGCGCGAGTCGTTTCGGTTCCTGACCGACACGCATCTGAGCGCGGCGCGGGTCTATGCCGCCGTGCATCCGCGTCGGGGTCGGCCGCGTCCGTTGGGTGAGATGAATCCGCTGATGAAACCGCTGTCTTCTCGCGTCGTGAGGCCAGCGCGGGCATGACTTGCAAGCTGTTGATAGACGAGTGCCTGTCGCCGGCACTCGTCGGATTTGCGGTGGCTGCGGGACATGTCGAATCAAGCTGCGTCCGCGATCTGGGGTGGTCGGGCACCAAGGATTGGAAACTGGTGCGGCTGGTGGTCAAACACGACTACACGCTGGTGACGCACAACTCGGTCGATTTCCGGGGTGGCGGCCCCGGCAAGCTGGGCGGTCATCATGCGCAGCAGCCGATCCACGCAGGGCTGGTCTGCCTGAATTCGGTCCATGTCATGGATCTGGCGCGACAGCGGGATCTGTTCGGGATTGCGCTGGAAGAACTAGCGGTGCTGACGGATCTGGTCAATCAGGCGCTGGAAATCTTCGAGCAGGAAGACGGGGCGGTCGTGGTGGAACGCTACGACATTCCGCAGGGTTGAGCCAACCAGAATTGGGCAGGAGTTAACCCGATCATGGACATCCACCCAATCCGGCCAGCGAAGCGGACAAGCATTTCGAGGTGCTGCTGACGCTGATCCAGGCTGACGAGGCGCGGCACTAAGCGTCCTCACAGAAATTCTGTACCTATCGGCTTTGTTGCATAACCCAGCCGAGGCTGAGTTTCCCCTGACCCCAGACGGAGTTACGCCACAGCCCGCGTCACCGGGGTGCCCAAGTGGGTGAAGCGGTTGAGCACTGCGGCCCGCACCTGCAACTCCACCACCTGCC
>NZ_JANPAB010000105.1:0-54073 GCF_031429695.1 Sphaerotilus sp. | reverse complement strand
TGCCGCGCCGATCATGCAGCAGTTCTACGCGCTGCCCGGGGTGGCCGCCTTGGTGCAGCGGTCCGGGGCGGAGCAGGACATCATGCTCGGCTACTCGGACAGCAACAAGGACGGCGGCTTCTTCACCAGCAACTGGGAGCTGTACGCAGCGGAACTCGCGCTGGTCGAGCTGTTCGACACGCTGGGCCACAGCCACGGCATCACGCTGCGCCTGTTCCACGGCCGCGGCGGCACGGTCGGCGGTGGCGGCGGCCCGAGCTACCAGGCCATCCTGGCGCAGCCCCCCGGCACCGTGAACGGCCAGATCCGCCTGACCGAGCAGGGCGAGGTCATCGCCTCCAAGTACGCACACCCGGAAATCGGCCTGCGCAACCTGGAAACGCTGGTCGCCGCCACGCTCGAAGCCACGCTGCTGCACCCGACAAAAAGCGCCCCGCGCAGCTTCCTCGACGCCGCCGCGGAACTCTCGCTGGCGAGCATGTCCGCCTACCGCGCGCTGGTCTACGAGACCCCCGGCTTCACCGACTACTTCTTCAGCGCCACGACGATCCGCGAGATCGCCGAACTGAACATCGGCTCGCGCCCCGCTTCACGCAAGGCAACACGGGCGATCGAAGACCTGCGGGCGATTCCGTGGGGCTTCTCGTGGGGCCAGTGCCGCGTCGCGCTGCCGGGCTGGTGCGGCTTTGGCTCGGCGGTGGAGGCCTACCTGGCCAACGGCAAGACCGACAAGCTGCGGGCCGAGCGGCTGGCGCTGCTGCAGCGGATGTGCAAGGACTGGCCATTCTTCCGCACCCTGCTGTCGAACCTGGACATGGTGCTGGCCAAGACCGACCTGCGCATCGCGGCGCGTTACCTCGATCTGGTCGAGGACAAGAAGCTCGGCAAGAAGATCTTCGCCGCGATCGAGGCCGAGTGGCAGCGCACCAACGACGCGCTGAACCAGATCACCGGCGACACCCAGCGCCTGGCGAACAACCCGACGCTGGCGCGCTCGATCGAACACCGCTTCCCCTACCTCGACCCGCTGAACCACCTGCAGGTCGAGCTGATGCGCCGCTACCGGCAGCGCCCGGCCGACGCGAAGACGGCGGGCGATCCGACGCTGGAGCGGCTGCAGCGCGGCATCCACATCTCGATCAACGGGGTGGCGGCGGGCCTGCGCAACACGGGCTGATCGCTGGCTCAGTCCACCAGCCGGACGGGGTAGCTGTAAGTGCGCAGCACCCCGTTCACCCGGACGTTCGCCACCGTCACGTCGTGGATCACCCCAGCAGTGATGCCCGCAGCCCGAAAGCGCAGGACATTCGGCACGCCGTAACCGGCGTAGTCGGGCGACACCGCGCTCACGGCCAGCGCCACACCGCCGCGGGGCACCACCGAGACAGTCGCCACGCCGAAATCAACCTTGCCAAGTCCATTGGCCGAGCGGCTGGTCTTGTCGGCGATGGCGGTGAAGGACAGGACGGGGTCACCCTGAAAGTAGGCTTTCCTGTAGTCGCCGACCGGGTAGGCGATGTAGTCAGGCGTGACCGGGCCGGCCTCGTCGGTGGCGTAGATGACCTTGATGGCCGCACCTGTGGTGCGCACGCCGCTGGCGGCCTGGACATCGACGCGGCCGAAGGCGATCTGCTTCAGGAAGGGGTCGAGCAGCCAGCGGCGGTGGCCGAGCGTGGACTCGCTGCCGACATCGGCGAGCCAGCCGGTCAGGATCGACGCCGAGGACACGAGCGTCAGGAAGGCGCTCGGGCCGCCGAGGTAGAGGTTGCTCGTCTTGGCGCCCGCCAGGCCCGCTGCGCTGTAACACCCCCAGCCGCTCGGTGGCTCGTGGCTGAGTGCGCCATTGACGGCCGACATCAGCGCGGTCTGCATCACCTCGTTGTCGCCCGTGACGGTGGTGTCATAGGCGACGGCGGCCAGCCCGTGCGCAGTGCGGATGGCGTTGACAGCGGCCAGGGTGCTGGCTTTTTCGGCAGCGGTCAGTGTGCCGGCGCGGCAGATGCTGGTGTCCGGCAGCGCGGCATAGAGGGTCTGGGCGGCCGTTGTGAACGAGGAGGATCCCGTCCCGCCGCCAGTGTCACCGGTCGCTCCGGCGCCGCCGCCGCAACCTGTCGTGGACAACACCAGCGCCGCCAGTGCGGTGGAAACACCCCATCGGGCCAGACAGTGGTCGGTGTGCATCTGAACTCCCTCGTCCATCGGTTGGCGTGAAAACCCCTGCAGCCTACCGCACCGCGCTGCGCACGCGCTGTTCGAACTGCTCGGGCGTGCAGGGCCGCCCGAACAGGTAACCCTGGTATTCGTCACAGCCCAGCGCCGCCAGAAACGCCACCTGCCCCTCGGTCTCGACCCCCTCTGCGACGGTGCGCAAGCCCAGTTTCTTGGCCAGCACAAGGATGGCATCGACGATGGCGGCGTCATTGGGATCGGTCTCGATGTCCTGCACGAAAGACCGGTCGATCTTGAGCTTGTGCACCGGAAAGCGCTTGAGGTGACTGAGTGATGAATAGCCGGTACCGAAGTCGTCAATCGAGAGCTGCACGCCCATGGCTTTCAGACGCTGCATGGTCACCAGTGCGTGATCGGGTTGGGCCATCACCATGCTTTCGGTGATTTCCAGCTGCAGCAACGCGGCGGGACACGCGGTGGCGGCCAGTGCCGCGGCAATCGAGGCGTCGAGCGCCGGGTGGCTGAACTGGCGCGCGGAGAGATTGACGGCCACGGGCACATCGCCCAACCCGGCGGCCTGCCAGGCCTGGGCGTGGGTGCAGGCCGTCCGCATCACCCAGTCGCCAAGCGGCACGATCAGGCCAGTCTCCTCGGCGATCGGGATGAAACGCGCCGGCGACACCAGCCCGAACTCGGGATCCTGCCAGCGCACCAGCGCCTCGGCCGAGACGATGCGGCCACTGACAGCATCGACGATGGGCTGGAAGTGCAAGCGCAGTTCGCCTTGCTCCAGCGCGCGGCGCAGTCCGGCTTCGACGCGCAGGCGCTCGACCGTTTCCTCATTCATCTCGGGCGTGAAGAAGGCCATCGCGTTGCCACCGCGGGCCTTGGCGCGGTACATGGCCGTATCGGCGTGCTGCAGCAGAACGTCGGCCGTGTCCGCGTCGCGCGGAAAGACGCTGATCCCCAGACTCGTGCTGACCGACAGATCCTGCCCGCCGACCCGCACCCGCTGGGCAAGCGTGCTCAGGATCTTCTGCGCCACCGGCACGATGTCGCTCACCTCCGCCATGTCGGACAACACCAGCACAAACTCGTCACCACCGAGCCGGGCCACGGTGTCACCCTGGCGCACACAGCCGCTCAGGCGCTCGGCCACGGTCTGCAACAGCAAGTCGCCATGGCTGTGGCCGAGGCTGTCGTTGACGGTCTTGAACCGGTCCAGGTCGAGCACCAGCACGCCCGTGACACGGTGGGACCGTCGGGCGTAGATGAGCGCCTGCGTCAGCCGGTCGGTGAGCAGGTGGCGGTTGGCCAAGCCCGTGAGTGCGTCGTGGCTGGCCTGGCGTTTCAGCGCCTCGGTGTTGTGGTGAATCACCTCGCGCTGCAGCGACAGCGAATCCGCCATGCGGTCGAGCGCGACCATCACTTCCCCCAGTTCGCCGCGGGGATAGGGCGCACCGATCGGCTCGTCGAAGCGACCGGCATCGAGCCGCGAGATACCAACCATCAGGCGTGCGGCCTGGCGCCGGACGGCGAACTCACCCAGCCCCGCCGCGCCCAGGAACACCAGCACCGACGTCAGCAGCACACCCGCCAGCGCCCGGCGGAAATGGACATCCACCTGGGCGTGGAGGTCGACTTCCGGGACGCTCAGCACCAGGCGCAGGCCCGCATCACGGGTACGGGGCAGCAGCGCGCTGGCCCAGATCCGAGCCTGCGCTGCCTCACCCAGTGTTTCGGCCAATGGCCCCATCGCTTCGGAGAGCACGAAACGTTTCGTCACGGCGTCCACCGCCAGCCTGGCCGCGCCAGACCCGGGGTAGTCCAGGACCAGGGAAGCGTCGTCGTTCCAGATCTGGAGGTTCATCTGCCGGTAGGGCAGCGAGGCGGCCACCGAGCGCCCGTAGTCGTCCAGGTTCAGCGAGGCCAGCATGACGAAGCGCAGTGCGCCCTGCGCATCCCGCACCGGGTAGGCGATCTGGAGCACCGCCTTGCCGGTCAGCCGGCCGATCACCGGTTCGACCACATGGCGCGTGGCGGTGAGTGCGCGCATGAAGTAGCTGCGGTCGTTGAGATCGAGCTGGCGGCCGCTGCGCAGCGAGTCGCAGTGCAGATGTCCATCGGGACGGATGGTGAGCAGGCCCGTGTACTGCGGGTGTTCGCGCAGCACCTCGGCCAGGAAGACCGAGCAGGCCTCGGTGTCCGGCAACCCCAGCAATGGCACCCGGGCCAGGCCGAACAGCAACTGCGCCGTGCCGCTGATCTTGTCGTCAAGGTCGCTGGCGATGACTCCGGTGCGGGCGGTGAGTTGTCCGCGGACCTGCTCCAGCGTGGCAGCCCGGTTTTCCAGCAGCACCCACACCATCGCCAGCACCGGCAGCAGCGACGCCACCAGCACCAGCCAGAGGATGCGGGCGCGCAGGCTCATGGCGCACGTTCCATGTAGCCCTGCAGCACGTTGACTACGTTGGTGCCGACTTCGGCGACGGCGTAGCCACCTTCCATGGTGAAGACCGTCGGCAGCCCGAGGCGGGCCAGGCGTTCGCCGAGCCGCAGGTAGTCCGCACTGCGCAGGTGGAAGCCGGAAATCGGATCGCCCTCGAAGGTATCCACCCCGAGCGCAACGACCAGCGCTTCCGGCCGGAAGCGCGCCACCCCCTGCGCCGCCTGGTCCAGCGTGTCGAACCAGGTCTCCGCCGAGGTGCCGCGGGGCAGCGGCAGGTTGAGGTTGAAGCCCAGGCCAGCACCCTGCCCGGTTTCGTCGGCGTGTCCGAGAAAAAACGGGTACTCGGTCATCGGGTCGCCATGGAGCGAGACGGTCAGCACGTCGTCGCGGGCGTCGAAGATGGTCTGCGTGCCGTTGCCGTGGTGGTAATCGACATCGAGCACTGCCACCCGCGCCGCACCACCGTCACGCAGCGCCTGCGCCGCCAATGCGGCGTTGTTGAGGAAGCAGTAGCCACCGAAAAAATCCGGCCCGGCATGGTGGCCCGGCGGTCGGGTCAGCGCCACCGCACTGCGCTCGCCTGCCAGCACCGCCCGCGCGGCGGTGACGGCACACGCCGCGCCAGCCCGTGCCGCCGACCAGGTGCCGGCCACCATGGGACTGCCGGCATCGAATGAATACAGGCCGAGCTGCGCCGCGAAGTTGCCCGGCACCACGTCATGCCGGAAACCGCGCACCGGCCAGACCGAGGGCAGGATATCGAGCGCCGCGTTGGCCGGATCGAGCGCCACCCAGGCATCCCAGGCACCCGCGAGGAAATCCAGATAGCGCGGCGAGTGGACGGCAGCCAGCACGGCATCGGACACTGGATCGGGCAGACACAGCAGCCCGACCGGCCGCTGCCGCAGTGCCTCCAGCACGAACGCCAGCCGGTCAGGCGTCTCGTGGCAGGGCACCAACCGGCCACGGAACATCTCGTGGCGGGCGTCGTGGCGGTGGTGCTCCGGGTTGTGGACGATGCGCATCGTGGGCCCCTCCAAGGTTCAGTAAGGCTCCGACACCGCGAAGCGGGTATTCCAGTTGTCGAGATACGCCTTGACGAGTGCCGCATCGTCGCGGATCAACACACCGTTCTCGGTGTTGCGGGTCTCGGCGGACTTGGTGAAGTTGTACGACCCGGTGAAGACCGCCCGGCCGTCGAAGATCATGACCTTGTTGTGCGCGATCGCCGGCTTGGTGTCAATGACCACCGGCACGCCCCCGTTCTTCAGGTAGGTGGCGCTGGTGTATTTGTCACCGACCTGGCTTTTGTCCACGATGACCTGCACGTCGATGCCGCGCTCCTTGGCCTGCTTGACGGCCTGGGCAATCGGCACACTGGTGAACACATAGGCCTGCACACGCAAGGAGCGGCGCGTGGCGTGGATGCTCTCGATGAGCAGCTTCTCGCAGGAGTCGCCATCGGGCGTGAAACACAGCCGGTACGACGCGCGTGGTGAAAATGTCTGGTAGCCGGCGACCGGGGCAGCGGCAGGCGGTTCGTCGGTGCGCGCCACCGTCGGCATGGCCACGGCCAGCAGCGCCCCGGTGACAGCCAGCAAGGATGGCCAAGCGTCAGCAAAACGGATCATGGGGCAGGGATCGGATGTCATTTCGGGCGTGGATCATCCCACGCCCACCCGGCCCCCTGGCCGGCAATGGGCCTTATTCGCCCAGATAGGCTGCCCGGACCTTCGGATCCGCCAGCAGCTGCCGCCCCTGACCCGTCATCGTGATCAGCCCGGACTCCATCACGTAGCCGCGGTCGGCCACGGCCAGCGCGCGGCTGGCGTTCTGCTCAACCAGGAGCATCGTCACGCCCTGCTTGTGGATGTCGGCGACGACCTCGAAGATCTTGTCCACCATGATCGGCGACAGGCCCATCGAGGGCTCGTCCAGCAGCAGCACCTTCGGCCGGGCCATCAGCGCGCGGCCCATCGCCAGCATCTGCTGCTCGCCGCCGGACATCGTGCCGGCAAGCTGGTCGCGGCGCTCCTTCAGGCGCGGGAAGATGCTGAACACCTTCTCGATGTCGACGTCGATTTCCTGGTCGTTGCGCGTGTAGGCGCCCATCTGCAGGTTCTCGGTGATCGTCATCCGGGTGAAGGTGCCGCGCCCCTCGGGAATCATCACCAGCCCCTGCTTGGCCAGATCCCAGGAGCCTTGGCCCTTCAGGCTCTTGCCAAGGTACTTCACGTCACCGTCGGCAATGGGCTGCATGCCGGTGACCGCCTTGAGCGAGGTGGTCTTGCCAGCGCCGTTGGCACCGATCAGGCTGACCAGCTCGCCTTCGCGGACTTCGAGCGTCACGCCCTTGACCGCCTGGATGCCGCCGTACGCGACCTTCAGGTTCTCGATGCTCAGCAGAACCTGGCCGCTGCCGCCGGTCTTGTGGTGAATTGCGGTTGCCATCGTGTGGGGTGTCCGTGCTGCGTTTGCGTTCAATGGGCCTTGTGACCGGTGCCCAGGTAGGCCTCGATCACCTTCTCGTTCTTCTGCACCTCGGTTGGCGTGCCCTCGGCAATCTGCTTGCCATAGTCGAGCACCGTCAGCCGGTCACACAGCCCCATCACCAGCTTCACGTCATGTTCGATGATCAGGATGGTGCGGCCATCCTTGCGGATCTGGTCGATCAGCTCGCGCAGCACCCCCTTCTCGGTGGCGTTCATGCCGGCAGCCGGCTCGTCGAGCGCGATCAGCTTGGGGTCGGTGGCGAGCGCGCGCGCGATCTCCAGGCGGCGCTGGTCGCCGTAGCTCAGCGTGCGCGCCTTGTACTCGGCGAACTTGCCGATGCCGACGTAGTCGAGCAGCTCCTGCGCACGCTGGGCGATGGCCCGCTCCTCGGCCTTGAACGCCGGGGTGCGGAAGACCGCGCCGATCAGCCCGGAGTGCGAACGCACGTGGCGCCCGACCATGACGTTCTCCAGCGCGGTCATTTCGGGAAAGAGCCGGATGTTCTGGAAGGTACGGGCAATGCCGGCGGCCGCCACCTCATGCACCGCAGTTGGCGTGTAGGGGGCGCCGCCGAGGTTGAACGTGCCACCGTCCGGCGTGTAGAGGCCGGTGATGACGTTGAAGAAGGTCGTCTTGCCGGCGCCGTTCGGACCGATCAGGCCGTAGACCTGCCCCTTGTGGATGGTGATGCCCACGTCCGAGAGGGCTTGCAGGCCGCCGAAGCGCTTGGAGACGCCCTTGACTTCCAGGACGATGTCCGCGGTGTTCTTGCTCATGGGGAGATGGCTCCTGTTCGCTTCAGCTTCACTTGGCCGCCGGAGCGGCCTTGCCGTGCTCGGGCGCGGGCCACAGGCCGCGCTGGCGCACCAGCATGATCGTGATCATCGCCAGCGCGATCAGCAACTGGCGCAGGATGGCCGCGTCCAGCCGCCCGCCCGTCATGGCCTGCACGTCACCGGCCACATAGCGCAGCACTTCCGGCAGCGCCGACAGCAGCAGCGCGCCCAGGATCACGCCGGGGATGTGCCCGATGCCGCCCAGCACCACCATCGCAACGATCATCACCGACTCGGCCAGCGTGAACGACTCGGGCGAGATGAAGCCCTGGAAAGCCGCGAACATGGCGCCCGACACCCCGCCGAAGGTGGCGCCCATGCCGAAGGCGAGCAGCTTGAGATTGCGGGTGTTCAGCCCCATCGCCTTGGCGGCGATCTCGTCCTCGCGGATGGCCATCCAGGCGCGGCCGATGCGCGAAACCTCCAGCCGGCGGCAGACAATCACCGTCAGCACCACCAGCCCCAGGAACAGGTAGTAGTACAGCACCACCGGCGGGAAGGTGTGTCCGAACAGATCCACCGGCTTGCCGAAGCTGAAGCCGAAGAAGTTCATCGGGTCGATCTGGCTGATGCCGCGCGGACCGTTGGTGATGTTGAGCGGGTGCTCCAGGTTGTTCATGAACACCCGGATGATCTCGCCGAAGCCCAGCGTCACGATGGCCAGGTAGTCACCGCGCAGCTTGAGCGTCGGTGCCCCCAGCGTCACGCCGAAAAACGCCGCCACCAGCGCAGCCACGGGCACCACGGCCCAGATGGGCATGTGCAACCCGTCCGGGAACATCGCCTTGATCCACTCGAAGTTGTCCGAGAGATGCGGGGAGGCCAGCAGCGCGTAGAGGTAGGCCCCCACCGCGTAGAAGGCGACGTAGCCCAGGTCGAGCAGGCCGGCGAAGCCGACGACGATGTTCAGGCCGAGGGCGAGCATCACGTACAGCAGCGCGAGCGCCATGATGCGCACCCAGCCATGTCCGAACTGCGCCGCGAACAGCGGCAACGCCAGCAGCGCGAGCGCCGCCAGTCCGAACACCACCCATTGCTTGGTCTTGTCCATGGAAGTCATGTGTGTGGTCTCCTCAGGCGCGGTCGGCCACGCGTTCGCCCATCAGGCCGGACGGTCGCATGGTGAGCACCAGGATCAGGACGAGGAAGGCGAAGATCTCGACGTACTGGCTGCCGAAGATGCCGCCGGTGAGGTCGCCGAGGTAGCCCGCGCCGATGGCTTCGATCAGGCCGAGCAGCACGCCGCCGACCATCGCCCCGGTCAGGTTGCCGATACCGCCGAACACCGCTGCGGTGAACGCCTTCAGGCCGGGCATGAAGCCCATGCTGTGCTGCAGGGTGCCGTAGTTGGCGGCCCACATGATGCCGGCGATGGCGGCCAGCGCCGCGCCGATCACGAACGTGGTGCTGATGATGTGGTCCGGGCGCACGCCCATGAGACCGGCGACACGCGGGTTCTCCGCCGTGGCCCGCATGGCGCGACCGAGCTTGGTCTTGTTGACCAGCCACAGCAGACCGGTGAGCACCGCCGCCGTGATGACGAGGATCAGGATCTGAGTCAGCGTGATGACGGGGCCGTCTTCCCAGAGGTTGTAGACCTCCACCGGCAACAGCTGCGGATAGGGCTTGGGATTCGGTTTCCAGATGATCATGGCCAGCGTCTGCAGCAGCAGGCTCATGCCCATGGCGGTGATCAGTGGCGCCAGGCGCGGCGCGTTGCGCAGCGGCCGGTAGGCGATCTTCTCGATGGCGTAGTTCAACACCGAGCAGACGATGATCGCGGCGATCGCCGAGATGAACATGATCAGCCAGCCCGGCAGGGTCGAGCCCGCTTCCTGGAATGCAATGGCGACGCTCCAGCTGACCATGGCGCCGACCATGAGCACCTCGCCGTGCGCGAAGTTGATCAGGCTGATGATGCCGTAGACCATCGTGTAGCCGAGTGCGACGAGGGCATACATGCTCCCGAGCACCAGACCGTTGATGATCTGCTGTACAAAGATATCCATTCCAAGCTCTCCTGTGACCGCTGTTGCGTCATGCTGCAAGGCCTGTGCCAGGATGGAATGTGACATCTTCCCGCTGCATTTCGCACACCAATTCTAGGCGGGCGAGGAGCCTCGCCAGATGCGCGTTTGCGCTAGGAACATCGCCGAACATCCGGGAATGACCAGCGATTCAGCGGTTTTTCTTCGCTTCTTCGTCGAGTTGGCGCAATTGGGCAAGTTTCTCGCCGATGCGGATCTCCAGCCCGCGGGCCACCGGTGCATAGAAGCGCGGTGCGGGGTCATGGGCGTCCGGGAAGTACTGCTCGCCGGACGGATATCCGTCCGCCTCGTCATGGGCGTACCGATAATTCCGACCGTAGTCGAGGTCCTTCATGAGCTTGGTGGGCGCATTGCGCAGGTGCAATGGCACCGGCCGCGAACCATCCTGCTGCACGAAGGCACGCGCCGCCTTCCACGCCGTGTAGACCGCGTTCGACTTGGGCGCCACCACCAGATAGACGACGGCCTGCGCCAGCGCCAGCTCTCCCTCGGGCGAACCGAGCCGCTCGTAGGTTTCGCTGGCATCGAGCGCCAGCCGCAGCGCCCGGGGGTCGGCCAGCCCGATGTCCTCGTTGGCCATGCGGATCAGCCGCCGCGCGATGTAGCGCGGATCGACCCCGCCATCGACCATGCGCGCGAACCAGTACAGCGCCGCATCCGGACTGCTGCCGCGCACCGATTTGTGCAGCGCCGAGATCGTGTCGTAGAACTGCTCGCCGCCCTTGTCGTAGCGCCGCAGTTGCGCGCCCAGGCTGCGCTCCAGTGCCGCTTCGTCGATCACGGTGGCCGTGCCCACCATGCGCACGACGTTTTCGTAGGTGTTGAGCAAGCGCCGCGCATCTCCATCGGCATAGGCGACCAGGCGCGCTGCGGCTTCGGGGGTTGGCTCGGCAGCCTGCAGTTCCGTTCGCGCAGTGACCAGCAGCGCCAGCAGGTCGTCTTCGGACAGCGGCTGCAGCACATGCACCGTCGCCCGCGACAGCAGCGCCGAGTTGACCTCGAACGAGGGGTTCTCGGTCGTGGCGCCGATGAAGGTGAACAGGCCCGACTCGACGTGCGGCAGGAAGGCGTCCTGCTGCGCCTTGTTGAAGCGGTGGACCTCGTCGACGAAGACGATGCAGCGCCGCCCCTGCGCCTGCGCCACCCGCGCCTGCTCGACCGCATCGCGGATGTCCTTCACGCCACCGAGCACGGCCGAAATCTGCACGAAGCGGCTGTCGAAGGCATCGGCCATCAGGCGGGCCAGCGTGGTCTTGCCCACGCCGGGCGGGCCCCACAGGATCATCGAATGCGGCCGGCCCGATTCGAATGCCACCCGCACCGGCTTGCCCGGCCCGAGCAGGTCGTGCTGGCCGATGACCTCGTCGAGGTGGCGCGGGCGCAGGCGCTCGGCGAGCGGCGCATCGGCGACCGGAACCGATGCCGCCGTGGGTGCCGAATCAGTGTCCGGCAGATCGCCGAACAGATCGCCGATCGGGGCGGTCACTGCTGCAGCACGTCAACGCCGGTGGGCGCGGTGAACTTGAAGCGGGTCGCCGCCAGCGTCACATTCGGCTCGAAGCGGCCGAAGTCCAGCCGCGAGCGCTGGCCGAGGGCATCGACCAGTTCGATCGCTGCCAGATCCTTGCCGCGAAAGCCGACCCGCAACTGGCGGATCTGGCCTTCCTTGGCCTTGGGCTGGGCCTGCACCCACTGCAGGCCGCCGGCGTCTGCCTCGGCCTGCAGCGTGAAATCCCGGTCGAGGTTGCCACCCGCCAGCAGTGCCGCCGGGGTCGAGCCGAGCACCTGGTCAAAGGCGCGCACCGTCACCTGGTTCAGATCGACGTCATAGAGCCAGACCTTCTGGCCGTCGGCGACGATCTGCTGCTCGTAGGGCTTGGTGTACTCGAAGCGGAAGCGGTTGGGCCGCTGGAACTCGAACTCGCCCGACGAGGTCTTTTTCTTCGCACCGTCCGGCGCCGTGACCACCTGCGTGAACGGCGAGCGGCCGGACTGCACCGTCTGCACGAAGCTGCGCAGCGCATCGGCCGCATCGGCACGGGCCAGCACGGGACTCAGGACGGCCAGCGCCAGCACGGCGCCACGCAGCACGGCCTTCGGGGACTTCAGGAGGTTCAGCATCATTCGTTGTTGCGGGCCGGGACGAGGAGGTCGCGGTTGCCGTTGGTGGACATGCTGGATACGAGTCCGGATTGCTCCATTTGTTCCAGCAGGCGGGCCGCGCGGTTGTAGCCGATGCGCAGGTGGCGCTGCACCAGCGAGATCGACGCCTTGCGGTTCTGCAGCACGACGGCCACGGCCTGGTCGTACATCGGGTCGGATTCGGCATCTCCGCCGCCGCCTTCGGCGTTGGTGTCGTTGCCCCCGTCGCCGTCGAGCACGCCGCCTTCGAGGATGCCTTCGATGTAGTTCGGCTCGCCCTGGGTCTTCAGGTATTCGACGACGCGGTGGACCTCGTCATCGCTGACGAAGGCACCGTGGACCCGGATCGGCACACCGGAACCGGGCGAGAGGTACAGCATGTCACCCTGCCCCAGCAAGGCCTCCGCGCCCATCTGGTCGAGGATGGTGCGGCTGTCGATCTTGCTGGAGACCTGGAAGCTCAGGCGCGTGGGGATGTTGGCCTTGATCAGGCCGGTGATGACATCGACCGACGGGCGCTGCGTCGCCAGGATCAGGTGGATGCCGGCGGCGCGGGCCTTCTGCGCCAGCCGGGCGATGAGTTCCTCGATCTTCTTGCCGACCACCATCATCAGGTCGGCCAGCTCGTCGATCACGACGACGATGTGCGGCAGGCGGTCGAGCGGCTCGGGCTCTTCCGGCGTCAGGCTGAACGGGTTGGGAATCAGCTCCTCGCGTGCGGTGGCATCGTCGATCTTCTTGTTGTAGCCGGCGAGGTTGCGCACACCCATCTTGCTGAGCAGCTTGTAGCGCCGCTCCATCTCGGCCACGCACCAGTTGAGCGCGTTCGAGGCCTGCTTCATGTCGGTGACGACGGGGGCGAGCAGGTGCGGGATGCCTTCGTAGACGCTCATTTCCAGCATCTTCGGGTCGATCAGGATCAGGCGCACATCGCGCGCATCGGCCTTGTAGAGCAACGACAGGATCATGCTGTTGATGCCCACCGACTTGCCGGAGCCGGTCGTGCCGGCCACCAGGCAGTGCGGCATCTTGCCCAGATCGGCCACGAACGGCTGGCCGACGATGTCCTTGCCGAGACCGAGCGTCAGCAGCGACGCGGCGTTGGTGTAGATCGGCGCGCCGAGCACCTCGGACAGCCGGATGATCTGGCGCTTGGCGTTGGGCAGCTCCAGTGCCATGCAGTTGCGACCGGGAATGGTCTCGACCACGCGGATCGACACGAGGCTGAGCGAGCGCGCCAGATCCTTCGCGAGGTTGACGATCTGCGAGCCTTTGACGCCGGTGGCCGGCTCGATCTCGAAGCGCGTGATCACCGGGCCCGGCGTGGCGGCGATGACCTGCACCTCGACGCCGAAATCCGCGAGCTTGCGCTCGATCTGCCGGCTGGTGGCTTCCAGGTGTTCAGGCGTAGCGGTTTCGGTGGCAGGCGTGGCGCGGTCGAGCAGGCCGACCTGCGGCAAATGGGCCGGACCGTCGATCGGGGCCGGCACGGGCACCGGCAGCGGCAAGGGCATCTGAATCGCGGCCGGGGGGCGGGCAGGCGCCGCGGCCATCGCCACCATGGCCGCCGGCCGCACGCTGGGCAGAGGCATCGGCAGGCCCTCGTCCCAGGGCGGCGCTACCAGCGGCGGCAGGCTATCGGGCACGGTATCCACAAAATCTGGCTCATGGCTCGCCGCGCGCGATCCACCGGCCGCAACCTGCAGTACACCGGGCATCGTTTCCGAGTCGAACACAGGCTCGACGCTCACCGCGACCACCGGTTTGTCCTTGTCCTTCTTCTTGCGGAGGCCGACGGGTGCAGGCGTGATCGCCACGGCGTCGATCGGGGCAAGCGGTGCTGGCTCGGTCATCGAGCCACGCTCACGCGCCATCTGCGCCTCCGCACCGATGCGCTTGTCCTCGGCCTCCTTGCGGCGCAGCTGGCGACGCTCGCGCCAGCCATCGAGCCAGCCGCCGATGCGCTCGGCCAGTCCCAGCCACGAAAACCGGAATGCCCAGGCCAGCGCCAGCAGCAACACGACGATCCAGAGCACCCCGCTGCCGACAAAACCAAGCAGCCGCATGCTCGACGGACCGAGCACCGCCCCCAGCACGCCGCCGGCATGGGCGCCAGCCACCAGACCCTCGAACTGGTACAGGCGGGTCCATTCCAGCGCGGTGCTGGCCATCAGCAGCAGCACCAGGCCCACCCAGGTCAGCCATTGCGGGCGCCAGTGCACAGGCCCCACCGGATCGACCGGCGCCAGATCCGTCCGCAGCAGGTGCGCCACCATCGACAGCCACCCCCGCACGCCAAACAGCAGCCCCCACCAGGCGGACAAACCGAGCAGCACGAATGACAGATCGGACGCCCAGGCGCCGATCACACCGACATGGTTGCGCAGGCGCTGGCCATCGCCGGAGGTGGAGAACGCCGCATCGCCAGGGTGGTGACTGAGCATGGCGATGACCCACAGCAACAGCAGGGTGCCGCCGAGCGTGATCCCCACCTGGAGGCGCCAGCGGGGGACGGGAGGAGAGGAGGTGGCCTGGGCCTGCGGGGCAGGCGTCTGGGCAGTAGCTGAACTGCGCAGCGAACCGAGCGGATAAGTCATGCCGGCATTGTCCGCGATCCGCAGAAACGGCAAAGCCGCCATGAACCAGGGCGGCTTTGCGTTCACTGAGGCACCCGGGGGATGCCTTGTCTGCAAGGATTACTGGGTAGCCAGACGCTCGGTCAGCACGACCCAGCCGTTTTCCTGCGTCTCGATCAGGCCGCGTTCTTCCAGGTCCTTCATCACGCGGCTGACCATCTCGCGGGAAGCGCCGACGACCTTGGCCAGATCCTGGCGCGAGACCTTGCTGCGGATGACGCGGCGACCTTCGTCGTCCTCGGCCATGTCCAGCAGTGCACGGGCCACGCGGCCGTAGACGTCCAGCAGCGCAAGCGATTCGATCTGGCGGTCGGCATTGCGCAGGCGCGCGACGAGGCCGCGCAGAATCGCGTAGGACAGGCTGGAGTTGTCCGGCAGGCAAGTCGCGAACTCGTTGCGGCCCAGCACCAGCACATCCGTCTGCACCTCGGCGCGCACGGTGGCCGAATGCGGCTCGTTGTCGATCAGGCTCATCTCGCCGAGGTAGTCACCGGCTTCCAGCACCGCCAGGATGACCTCGCGGCCCCGGGTGTCGGAGGTGATGACGCGGGCACGGCCGCTCAGCAGGATGAACAGGGCATCCGACTTGCGGCCTTGCTCGACGATGATCTCGCCGCGGCGGTAGCGGCGCTTGACCACGCCATCCGCGATGGTCTGCGCCTGCTCCACGGTCAGCATCGAAAAAAGAGGAACCCGTCGAATCAGATCCAGGTTTGAGAGCATGGCCATGGGGCTACTCCTGCTTGTTGGTGTCTATCGTTGTCATTGAAAGCGGGACATGGCGCGAGGCAGACAAGAACCGCTAAGCTTCGCACTGCAACATTTCACGACATGCCCATTGCGTCGCGACTCTAACCGAAGCGTCCCCCCGTTGAACAGCGCGGTGACCCGGAAATGAAACCGCGCGCTCCCACGGAAACCGACACCGAACCCATGAGCAGCACCTCCACGCACGCCCAAGTCCTCATCCTCGGCTCCGGCCCTGCCGGCTACACGGCCGCCATTTACGCGGCACGGGCCAACCTGCAGCCCATGCTGGTGACCGGCATGGCGCAGGGCGGCCAGCTGATGACCACCACCGAAGTCGACAACTGGCCGGCCGACGTCATGGGGGTGCAGGGGCCCGAGTTGATGCAGCGCTTCCAGGCGCATGCCGAACGCTTCAACACCACCATGGTGTACGACCACATCCACACGGTGGATTTCTCGCAGCGGCCCTTTCTGCTGACAGGCGATTCCGGCACCTACACCTGTGACGCACTGATCATTGCCACCGGCGCCAGCGCCAAGTACATCGGCCTGCCCTCGGAAGAGGCGTTCATGGGCCGCGGCGTCAGCGGCTGCGCCACCTGCGACGGATTCTTCTACCGCGGTCAGGAAGTCTGCGTGGTCGGCGGCGGCAACACAGCCGTCGAGGAGGCGCTGTACCTGTCGAACATCGCCAGCAAGGTCCACCTGATCCACCGCCGCGACAAGTTCCGCGCCGAGGCCATCCTGATCGCCAAGCTCCACGCAAAGGTCGTCGCCGGAAACATGGAGTTACACCTGTTTCAAACTTTGGATGAAGTTCTCGGTGACACCACGGGCGTCACCGGTGTGCGCCTGAAGAGCACGACCGACGACAGCACCCGCGACCTGGCCGTGCAAGGCTGCTTCATCGCCATCGGCCACCAGCCGAATACAGACATCTTCAAGGGGCAACTGGAGATGAAGGATGGCTACATCGTCACCCGCTCCGGGCTGAACGGGCTGGCCACGATGACCAGCGTGCCCGGTGTGTTCGCTGCTGGCGATGTGCAGGACCACGTCTACCGCCAGGCCATCACCAGCGCCGGCACGGGCTGCATGGCCGCGCTTGATGCCCAGCGCTACCTGGAACAGAACCCCCCGGTCAGTGCCTGACAGGCAGCGATTGGCGGCGGCGTCGTTTTCCGTTCTATAATCGACGTTTTGCCGCCAATAGACCCGTCAAGCCCTTCGGTTTGACGGAGGGGTGATCATCAGGCCGGGCACCACAAGTGCCGAAAGTTATCAGGCGGGCCTGCTCTGGTTGCTGTAACCATCGTTCGGAGTAGCGTCATGGCACGCGTCTGTCAAGTCACGGGTAAAGGCCCGATGGTGGGGAACAATGTCTCCCACGCCAACAACAAAACCAAGCGCCGCTGGCTGCCTAATCTGCAGTACCGCCGCTTCTGGGTAGAAACTGAAAACCGCTGGATTCGCCTGCGCATCTCCAACGCTGCGCTGCGACTGATCGACAAGAAGGGCATCGACGTGGTCCTCGCCGACCTGCGTGCCCGCGGCGAACTGTAATCGGAGACTGACACCATGGCAGCCAAAGGCGGACGCGAAAAGATCAAGCTGGAATCCACTGCGGGTACCGGCCACTTCTACACCACGGACAAGAACAAGAAGACGACGCCCGGAAAGCTCGAATTCATGAAGTTCGATCCGAAGGTGCGCAAGCACGTGCTCTACAAGGAAATCAAGCTCCGCTGATCAGCCCACGCTGAACGGGACTTGTTCCAGAAAACCCGCCCGGGCCCGACCCGCGGCGGGTTTTTTCATGCCTTTCGCGATCCCCAATCCCCCACCATCCCCCAAAAGGTGGCCCCCTACAGCGTGATGGACTGCACGCGCCAACCCGCCTAGATTGAACACCGAGAACACAACTGCGCGGGGAGCAGCATGAAGCAGCCGGGATGGCAGACAGGCGTCGGCGTTGCGGCCTTGCTCGCCTGGGCAAGCAGTGCCTGCAGCCAGTCGGTGGACACCTCAATGGCACGCGCAGTGGTCGACCAGCCATTGTCGATGTCGGTCCAGGTGCGCGGTTTCGACTGGCCGGCGAGCCGACTGACCCCAGACTGCCTGCAAATCCAGATCCAGCAGGGTGAGTCCGGTGAAACGATTGCGCCGGTGCACGTGCGCACCATCCCGAGCGGCGACGATGGGCGCGTGGTGGTGCAGATCAGCAGCCCGCAGACCGTCACCGATACCGTACTCACCGGCCGGCTGAGTCTGATGTGCGGGGCAGACTACACCCGCGAATTCATCGTGCTGGTCGATCCACCTGCCACCATCGCCACGCCGAAACGACCAGTACTGCCGGCCACTCTGCCGCTGGCAAAGCAGGTGGCGGTGGCAGTGGCGATGCTGCCGGTGCCACCGCCGGCCTATCCAGCGGAACCGGTCAATGCCACGCGCCACATCACGCGGTCCGACGATCCAGCGCTGCCCGCTGGGGCATCCGGCAATCGGACGCTGGAGGGCGCCGAGATGCAGCGACTGGTCGCTGCCGTCGTGTCAGCGCTGGCCCTGACGCCCATGTCCGGCAGCTCAATCACCCCCCTGCCCGCCCAGCCAGCCACCCCCACTGCGGAGTTGCCCTGGCAAGACCTGCGTGAGGAACAACGCCAGACACGGTCCGCCGTGGCGGCACTGCTGACACGCATCGAGCGCAACGAGCACGACACCTGGCGCGACGCATTGCTGGTGGTGGGCGGCATCCTGGGTCTGTCGGCCAGCCTGCTGGTGCTTCGTCTGGTGCGCGAGGGAATGATGCCGAGGATGGGCGCAACCGAGGCGATGGCCGCGCTGCACTTGCGTCGCAAACGTGCCAGATCCCGGCCAGACGCTGACTCGCGGGCGGTACCGGCCACGCCCGACACACCGCCAGGGCCGGCATCCACCAGCACAGACCCCGGAACGGTCAACTGGACGCATCCACCAGCACCAGCACCAGCACCAGCACCCGCCACGCGGTGGCCGGACGCGGATTTCGGCCACCCGAGCCTCGACACCACGGCCGCCAGCACCGAATTGCTGCAGGAACTGGACCCCCTGGTCGCCGAGTCCCCGATCGGGGTCGCGGTGGTTCTGGAGCGGCGCCTGCAGGAACTGCCGGGCAAGTGCCCCTGGATCCTGCTGCGCCTGCTGGAGCTGTACCGCCAGATGGCGCAGCCCTGGAACCACGAGCGGGTTGCTGCCCAGCTGGAGGCGCTCTACAACGTCCGCATCCCGGACATGGCGTCTCCCGAGGCGTCCGCCAGCGCCGATCTGGAGGCCTATCCCGACACGCTCGACAGGATCCTTCAGGCCTGGCCGCTGGACGACCCCGCTGCCGCACTGACCGACCTGCTGCTGCGGCCAACGGTCATCGAAGTCCTCGACCAGCCAGCGTTCGAGGATGCCCTGCTGCTGCACGGCATCGTGCGGCAACGACAGTCCGCATGGCTCGCCGCAGTTGACTCTGGCTCAGGCAAGCCCTCGACCAACTCGACCCAGTTGCCGTCGGGCAGCAGCCGGTTGATGGAATTGCTGGCGGCTTGAAACAACAAGGGCCACCCATTGCCTCGGGTGGCCCTTCTTCATCCAGTTTTCTGCTGCACGGCAGCCGTGCGGCGCACTCAGGCGTGGGCGGAGCGCAGGGTACGCGCAAAATCCTGCAGTGCGGCAATGCCGCTGCTCTCGGCGCGCTGGCACCAGCCCTGAAGATCCACCACCAGCTGCTCGCCCGACACATTGGTGCGGGTCCACAGCTGGCGCAATTCCTCGCGCATGGTGACCAGCTTCGTCAGCGACGGGCTCTGGTCACAGGCCTTGGCGACCAGTGCCTTCACGTCAGCGGGGATCTTCTGGTCGTCGCGGTGCAACCAGCGCTGCGCCAGGCGCATTTCGGTCCAGCGCTCGGTGTTCTGCGCGCCCTGCTGCTTCAGGCGCTCCAGTTCATCGGCACAGGCCTTGCGCAGGTTGGTGGCGTACTGGGCCATGACCTCGTAGCGGTTGGCGATCAGCGCTTCGAGCGTCTGGCTGTCGGCCACGGGACGCACGGCGCCGAGCTTGAGCTGCGGCGCGGTCTTGCGCACCTTGGCCAGACCCAGCATCTCCAGCACACGGATGTAGCCCCAGCCGATGTCGAACTCGAAGGGCTTGACCGACAGCTTGGCCGAAGTCGGGAACGTGTGGTGGTTGTTGTGGAGCTCCTCGCCGCCGATCCAGATGCCCCAGGGCACGATGTTGGTGGAGGCGTCTGGTGCCTCGAAGTTGCGGTAGCCCCACCAGTGACCCAGGCCATTGATGATGCCGGCCGCGTGCACCGGGCTCCACAGCATCTGCACCGCCCAGACCGTCAGGCCAAGCGCACCGAACAACAGCACGTTGATGACCAGCATCAGCGACACGCCCAGCTTCGAATGGCCGGTGTACACATTCCGCTCCAGCCAGTCGTCCGGGGTGTTGTGGCCGAACTTCTTCAGCGTTTCCTGAACCTTGGCCTCGGCGCGGTACAGCTCGCTGCCGCGCAGCAGCACGGTCTTGATGCCATGGGCGACCGGGCTGTGCGGGTCGTCCTTGGTCTCGCACTTGGCGTGGTGCTTGCGGTGGATCGCGACCCATTCCTTGGTGACCATGCCCGAGGACATCCACAGCCAGAAGCGGAAAAAGTGCGCCGGAATCGGGTGCAGATCGAGCGAGCGGTGGGCCTGGCTGCGGTGCAGGAAGACAGTGATGGCGACGATCGTGATGTGCGTCATCACCAGCGTGGTGACCAGCACCTGCCAGGAACTGGCGCGCAGCAGACCATGGGCCAGCCAGTCCACCAGGACCGACCAGATCGTCGAGAGTTCGGGCATCGAGATTCTTTCTAGAAGCGCAGGGGTCCTGCTGACCGGGTGGACGCCTGCGCTACGGAATCATGTCGTGTCCGAACCACGGGCGGGGTGAAGCATTCTAGACGTTCCGCTGTTTCTCACGAAACAGGGATATTGCCTGATATGCGCACCCAAACCGTCCGATCGCCGACGATTGCGCCCGATCAGGGGGAGAAAGCGTCAACGGATACCGTCTTCAGGCGACGCGACGGCGCCAGACTGCGGCAAAGAACCCGTCCGTACCGTGCCGGTGCGGCCACAGGCGCAGGTAGTTGTTGCGGCAGAGCGACTCGGCGTCCTCGATCTTCTGGCGCGCCAGCACCTCGGCTGCATTCAGCAACTCGAACTCGGGGTGTGCGTCGCTGAAGGCCTGGGCGATGGATTCGTTTTCCGCGCCCAGCAGGCTGCAGGTCGCATAGACCAGCTGTCCACCGGCCTTCACCAGCCGTGCGGCGCTGTCGAGGATGGCGCGCTGCTTGATGGTCAGCTCGGCCACACCCTCCGGCGTCTGGCGCCACTTCAGATCCGGATTGCGACGCAGGGTGCCCAGACCCGAGCACGGCGAGTCGACCAGCACACGGTCGATCTTGCCCGACAGGCGCTTGATGCGCTCGTCGCGCTCATGGGCGATACCAGCCGGGTAGACGTTGGACAGGCCACTGCGGGCCAGGCGCGGCTTGAGCGCGGCCAGGCGGTGGGCCGAAACATCAAACGCATAGAGGCGACCGGTGTTGCGCATCATCGCGCCCAGCGCCAGTGTCTTGCCACCGGCACCGGCGCAGAAGTCCACCACCATCTCGCCGCGCTTGGCCTCGGTGAGCAGCGCCAGCAGCTGGCTGCCTTCGTCCTGCACCTCGACCTCGCCGCGCTTGAAGCACTCGGTCAGGTTGAGCGTAGGCTTGCCTCGGGCGCGCAGGCCCGTCGGGGAATACGGCGTCGGCTCGGTCAGGATGCCTTCCTCGGCCAGCGTGGCCTGGGCGGCTTCCCGCTTGACGAGCAGGGTGTTGACGCGCAGATCCAGCCCTGCCGACTTGGACAGGCTCTCGATCAGAGGCCAGAAGTCGTTGCCCATTTCCTTCTTCAGCGCCTCGGCCAGCCAGTCAGGCAAGTTGTGGCGCAGGTTCTCGGACTGACTCTTCAGGCTCAGCAGCTTGGCGGTGGCGGCCCACTTCTGCTCGGCTTCGGTCGTCGCGGCGCGCAGATAGGCTTCGGTTCCCTGCCAGGCCAGGATGCTCAGACGGCGTTCCAGCGCACCGGTGCCGGACTTGGCCAGGTACTGCAGGCGCAGCCGCTCGCGCAGCACCGCGTAGACCGTCTCGGCCAGCGCATGGCGCTCGCGCATGCCCAGCATCCGGTTGCGGCGGAAGAAGGCCGACACCACGGCGTCGGTCGGGCTGGAGAAGCGCAGGACTTCATGCAACAGCTCGTCGCACAGCGTGAAGAGGGCTTTGGGGGTCATCGGGGAAGTCCTCGGAGGCTCAGAGAGTGTGGAACAGCCATTGCGGCGCGTTCGAAGTGTGGCGCACGACGCTGTCGTCGCCCAGCACCAGCTGGTCCTCGACGAACCAGCGCACCGCACGCGGATAGATCTGGTGCTCGCAGACCAGCACCCGGGCCGACAGGGCCTCGGGCGTGTCCCCCACCAGCACCGGCACAACCGCCTGGAGCACGATCGGACCGTGGTCGAGTTCGGCGGTCACGAAATGCACCGTCGCGCCGGCCACCTTGCAGCCGGCCTGCAGCGCACGTTCGTGCGTGTGCAATCCGCCGAACGAAGGCAGCAGCGACGGATGAATATTGAGCAGGCGGCCGGCGTAGCGTGCGACGAATCCCGGCGTCAGGATGCGCATGAAGCCCGCCAGCACCACCAGGTCCGGCTGGTGGGTGTCGATTTCCGCCGCCAGTGCAGCGTCAAAAGCGGCGCGGTCAGCGTGGGCACGGTGGTCGATCGACGCGGTGGCGATGCCACGTTCAGCCGCCCAGGCGAGCCCCCCCGCCGCTGGCCGGTTGCTGATGACGGCCACGACAGCGGCTGGCCAGCCTTCTTCGGCACAGGCGCGGTGGATGGCTTCCATGTTGGAGCCACGGCCGGAAATCAGGATCACGATGCGTTTCATGGGTGCGGGAGTGTAGCGGCTGGCCGCAGCGCATGACAGGTTGGCTAAAAACGGTCACAGTACGCCCGCCGGAGAATGCCGACCGTGATGGAACGCACGCTTGCCGGCACCTCGACTCACAGACATTTTCAGGAGAACACGATGGGATTGCTCGATTCAATGCTGGGTTCGGTCGTCAGCCAGGCACTTGGCGGCAGCCAGGGCGGTGGCGGTCAAGCGGCACTGATCCAGGCCGTCATCGGCATGCTGATGGGCGGCAACAACCAGGGCGGTGGCGCATCCGCTGGCGGCCTCGGCGGTCTGCTGGAACAGTTCCAGCGCGGCGGGCTCGGTGACGTGGCCTCTTCCTGGGTTTCGTCGGGCCAGAACATGCCGATCTCCGCGGACCAGCTCACGAATGTGCTGGGCTCCGACGTCATCGGCCAACTGGCCCGCAGTGCCGGCATGGACCACGGAGCCGCCGCAGGCCAGCTCTCGCAACTCCTGCCGCAACTGATCGACGGCCTCACGCCGCACGGCCAACTGCCGCAGCAGGGCACCGACCTGGGCGGCATGCTGCCGCAGATCCTGGGCGGCCTGCTCAACCGCTGAGCCCGCCGCAACCGACCACCGAGCTGCTCAAGCCCGGTGGCTGGCGGTCGATACACCGGTGAGCCGATCCTGGCTGTACGGATGTGTCGACCGCATGGAATTCGCTACTTTTGTGTACCAGCCGGACACCGGCTGGGAAACACCCATTGACCCGAACCTCGATAGCCCGAACACGCTGGTGCTGGTGTTCGGACCGTCCGAGCCACTGACCACCCTGGCCATCGGCAGCCCGTTGGCGGTTCTCGCCCAGACCCTGCCCCGCAGCGTTTTCGCCAGTGCCGTCTCCCACACCATCGCCCACGCGCGGCAGTCGATCGACGAGGCGCTGGTGGTCTGCGTGGCCCGCTTCGCCCACACCCGCCTGCGTCGTTTCCACGTTGCGCTCGGCCCGGCACTGAACGCCCAGACCGCCGGGCAGCAGCTCGCGCTGGCGCTGTGCGAAACGCCGGGCCTGTCGGGTGTGCTCGTGTTAGCCGACGGGCTGGAGGTCAACGGGCCGGCTCTCGTGCGCGGGCTGACCTCGGTGCTGCCAGACGGCCTGCCGATCGCTGGCGGCATGGGCGCGGACGGCACCGGTCAGGCCCGCACCTGGTCAATGGCTTCCGATGGTCCCGCCCAGGCCAGTGCCTGCGTCATCGGTCTGTACGGGCCCCGCTTGCGCATGGCGCGCAGCTGCCGCGGCGGCAGCATCGGTTTCGGCCAGCGCCGGTTGGTCACCCGCGCGCAGGGTCACACGGTCGAGGCGATCGACAACCAGCCCGCGCTCCAGCTCTACCGCCAGTACCTCGGCCGCTACGCCGACGGTCTGCCTGAAGCGGCCTCGCATTTCCCGCTGACCGTGTTCAGGCAGGCGGGCGATACGCACGGCGTGATCCGCTATGTGCTGGGCATCGACGCGCAGCGCCAGACGATCGACGTTGCGGGCGACATCCCTGCAGGCAGCCTCGTGCAGCTCTCGCGGGCTGGCCGCAGCGAGCTGCTGGAAGGCGCCTGCCAGGCGGCAGACGCTCTGCGCGAGGCCTTGCCTGGCGACCAGCCCGTGCTGGCGCTCATGGTCAGCTGTGTCGGCCGCCGGCATGTGCTGGGCGAGCAGACCGCCGAGGAGCTGGAGCCGGTGGCCGCCGCGCTGCCCGCAGGCTCGGCCCTGGCGGGCTTCTATTCCTTCGGTGAAATCTCGTCAAACCCGGGGCAGCGCTGCGACATGCACAACATGACCCTCACGCTGGCCGCATTCTGGGAAACCGAAACACCGGGCGAAACGCAGGCACCATGACCATGAAATGCAGCCCCGCCCCGCTCGTCCATGCGATGCTGGCCCGCCAGTTGGGTCGGCTGGGCATCAATCCACACTCCGGGCCGCCCAGCCCCGAGCGCTGGCAAGCGCTGCTGGCCCTGATCGGCAACACCTATGAGGAATACGAACAGCTCGTTTACCTCGTGACCCGCGCCGAGCGCATGTCCACCGACGAGCTGCAGCGCAGCCAGTCCGCACTCGCCGAGGCTGAACGCATCGCCGGACTGGGTAGCTGGACCTGGCGCCCCGGCGACGAGATGCTGCTGATCTCGCCGACACTGGCCAGCCTGATGCAGCTACCCGCCAGCACGCGGGAGCTGCCGCTGGTGCTGTGGCTGGCGGGCATGGATGGCGCTGACCGCGTCCTGCTGCACGACAGCCTGCGCCGCGCGACCCGGCAAGCGGTGAGCCTGTGCGGCGAGCTGCGCCTGCAGGTGTGCGAAGGCCAGCAGCGCTGGATGCAGTACCACATCGTCTCGCGCCCGGACCCGGAACAGCCGGGCGCCCTGGCGGTCAGCGGCACCCTGCTCGACATCACCGAGCGCATGCGAGCCGAGGAACAGGTGCGCACCCTGGCGTTCCAGGATCCACTGACGGGCCTGTGCAACCGCGCCCGCTTCTTCGATCTGCTCGGCTCTGCACGCAACCAGGTAAACGACTCCGGAGAGCAGTTCGCCCTGCTCTTCCTGGACCTCGACGGGTTCAAGGAAATCAATGATCGCCACGGCCACGATGCCGGTGACCAGCTGCTGCGCCAAGTGGCCGAACGCCTGCGTCACACCGTGCCGCCGCACGATCCGCTGTGCCGTTTCGGTGGCGACGAATTCCTGGTCTTGATCCATGCCAATAGCGCTCAGGACACGCTTGAAGCACTGGCGCAGCAGATCCTGGTCACGATTTCCGAGCCATTCGACGTGGATGGACGGCGCCTGAGTGTCGGCGTGAGCATCGGCATCGCGCTGTATCCGCGCGATGCGATGAGTACGCTGGACCTGGTCCGCGCCGCCGACACAGCGATGTACCAAGCCAAGCAGCAGGGCAAGGGCCGCGTCGAATTCCACCGCCCTGCTCGCACTATCTGACGGATGCAGCGCTATGCTCGCGCCTCCATGGCAGGCATCCACATCACCGACATCGAAGCGGCCATCAACTGGTGGCGCCACCGACAGCCCTCCCCCGACGGGGTGACGCTGAGCGCGCCGCTGCGTGCGCTGGCGGAGGTCTACGCGCTGCTGGTGTATTACCGCGAAACGCTCTGCGACGAACACGGCCTGCCCGAGACCGCCCGGCAAGCGTGGCTGAACTGGTACGACAGCATGCCTGACGCCCCCTGCATCGCCATCTGCTCGACCACCCAGGGCGACGCGGTCTGCAAGGGCTGTGGCCGCACCTTCGACGAAGTGCAGCACTGGCCGGTGATGGGCCCCGCGGCCAAGCGTCATGTCTGGCGCCGCATCACCCAGGAAGGCACCGCCTGGCGCTTCAACCGTTACGCCGACCGGGTCCGGCCGGGCACGCTCAGCCCCGCGCCTGCGCCACTCCACAGGGCAGCGTGACCACGAAGCTGCTGCCGCCGCCTTCGCGGGCGAGGCAGCGCACGCTGCCGCCGTGGCGCTGGGCGATCTGACGCACCAGCGACAGACCCAGCCCGACCCCACCGACCCGCTCGGCATGTCCGGGCAGGCGGAAGAAGGGCTCGAACACCTGCTCGCGGTAGGTCTCGGGCACACCAGGGCCACGGTCACAGACCTGTACCTCGACTTGCCCGGCCTGCACCACACGGACCGTGGCCTCCACTTCATCGCCACCGTAGCGGCGGGCGTTTTCCAGCAGGTTGCGCAAGGCTCGGCGCAGCAAGCGCTCCTCGGCCTCGACCATCACCGGTTCGCCCTCGGCAGAGGCCCCCACGCGGGCGGCTTCCTCGACCAGCAGGCCCAGCAGATCGACGGGTTCAATCCGCAACTCCACCTGTGCGTCCAACCGACTGGCCAGCAGCACCTCCTCGACCAGCCCGTCGAGTTCGCGGATGTCCTGGTCAATCTCGCTGCGCAGGGCCGCACGCTGGTCGGCGGAGGCATCCTCCATCATCGCCATCGCCATCTTCAGCCGTGCCAGCGGCGAGCGCAGTTCGTGGCTGGCATTGGCCAGCAGCGCGCGGTTGGCGCGCACCAGATCCTCGATGCGCTGCGCCGCCCGGTTGAAGCTCACGGCCACGGCCGCCACCTCGTCCCGACCATCCGTGTCAACGCGGTGCCCGAGGTCTCCGGAACCGAACTGCTCGACCCCACGCTCCAGCGCCTCCAGCCGGCGTGTGAGCCGCCGCACCACCGGGTACGCACCGACCGTCACCGCCACGAACAGGGTGCCCAGCAGCATGAAGAGCGCCGAGACATCGTCCACCCAACCGGACTTCAGCCGCGCGGACAGGAGACCCGACACCGGCCCCTTGGGCGGCAGACCGCGCGGCGGCCCTTGCTCCTTGCCTGGGTCTTCGCCCTCCCGCGGGCCGTGGCCGTGGTCCGGCCCACGGCGCCCGCCGCGGTCGAAGTCCCGGTCCATGCGCGCCCCATCCATGAACGTATGCATGCCGCCAGGACGCAGGACCCACAACACGCGGCCGTCCGCCAGCGGGATCCGGGACGCGGCGACGTCCTCGTCGGTCCGGTCCGGGCTCACCTTGCGTTCGTAGAAGGGGGCGACGCCGATGCGTTGCCCGCCCGGGGCGTCCAGCGCGATCGGGATGCGCAGGCGGCGCGACCAGTCGAGAACGGCCTGGCGCTGCACCTCGACGGGGGCCGCGCCCGGCGGCAGGCTGTTCTCCAGCAGCGACGCCAGCGCAAGCGTGCGCTCCGACACGGCGACATCGATCCGGCCACGTTCGGCCTCGGTGTGTCGGCTCACGAGCAGCACCACCAGCAACGCGAAGACCAGCAAGGCGGCCACCACGGTGAGGTAGATGCGCAGGTAGAGGCTGCGCATGCCGCCCAGCCCCCCCAGACCACGCCAGCGCATCACGGGGGTCAGGCCGCGTCTGCGTCCTGCTTGCGTGCAAAGACGTAGCCTGATCCGCGCACTGTCAGGATGCGGCGCGGGTTCTTCGGATCGTCCTCGATCGCAGCCCGGATGCGCGACATGTGAACATCGATGCTGCGGTCAAAGGCGTCGATCGGATGGCCGCGCAGCGCGTCCATGATCTGGTCGCGTGACAACACCCGGCCGGGACTCTGGGCCATGACATGCAGGATGTCGAACTGGTAGCTCGTCAGGTCGCAGGCACGGCCGTCGATGCGCACCTGACGGGCGTTGACATCGACCTCCAGCCGGCCGAAGCGCAGCACGGTGTCATCGCTCTGCGGCGCAGCGCGGCGCAGCAGCGCCTTGATGCGTGCCAGCAACTCGCGTGGCTCGAAAGGCTTGGGCAGATAGTCATCCGCACCGAGTTCAAGGCCGATGATGCGGTCCATCGGTTCGCCCCGCGCCGTGAGCATCAGCAGTGGCAGGCCGCGCAGACGCGGGTCGGCGCGCAACTCGCGCGTGAGATCAAGGCCGTCGCCATCAGGCAGCATCAGGTCGAGCACCAGCGCGTCGCAAGGTTCGCGCTGCAACTTGAGTCGCCCCTGAGCCAGGTCGCCTGCCACGCTGACGACCAGCCCCGCGGCCTGCAGGTAATCACGCACCATGCCGGTCAGGCGGGTGTCGTCGTCGATGAGCAGGATTCGGGCATTCATGGCGGCAGTGGAGACAGGCGGTCGGCGGGGGAGTCCCAGTATCTTCGACCACCCGCGTCAGGCCCGCATGGCGCGCCTGTAAAGAAGCTTGTCAGGGCAGGTCAGACCTCGTCGAGCATGGATTCGACCCGCTCGATCAGCTCGAACGGACTGAAGGGCTTGACCAGATAACCATCGGCGCCGGCCTGCTGGCCCGCGCCGATGTCGCCCGCCTGGCCACGGGCAGTGAGCATGACGACCAGCGTGCCGGCCAGGGCCGGATCACACTTGAGGCGCTCACACACTTGGTAGCCGTTCAGATCACCCGGCATCATCACATCCAGCAGCACCAGATCGGGGCGCAGTGCGGCCGCCTGCTGCAGCGCGCCAGCACCGTCCACCGCCTCGTGGACGTCAAACTCACCCAGCTCCAGCGTCATTCGGATCAGCTTGCGCAGGTCCGGTTGGTCGTCGACGATGAGAATACGGCGGGGCATGGACATGCCGTCAGACTACACCATCGACATGGATGCTGCGACCCAGGCGGGTCATCTCGGACTCGACCCACGCACGCACCGCAATGGCCGGCGCAGGCTGATGCACGACACGCACCCGCTCCGGCAGACCACCGCGCTCGGCGATCTGGTGCGGCGTCTGCGTGGTGATCGCCAGCACGCGAAGCTGGCTGTAGTCGCTCAGCGAAGACAGGGTCAGCAGCATCGCGTAACCGTCGATGTCGGGCATCGCAAGGTCGGTGACCAGCAGCTCCGGCACCTTGCGGCCCAGTTGCAGCAGGCCGGTGTAGCCGTTGTTGGCACCCCGGATGGCGATGGCCGATCCCAGCGGTTGCAGCACCTCCTGCCACAGGTGGAGCTGGTCCACGCTGGACGCGATCAGCAGCAGATCGAGCGGCGCATTGCCGGCTGCCGCCATCGACAGCGAGGTCGGCGCCGCCGGACGCAGTCCGCTGCGGTGCGCGAGTGCCTCGACAGCAGACAAGCGGATGCGCCGGTGGCCACCGGGTGTGCGCCCGGCGGGCAGGGTTCCCGCTTCGACCCAGAGCTGAACCGTGCGCAACGACACCCCCAATCGCTGGGCGGCCTCGCGGGTGGTCAACAATGGGTCCATCGGATCTTGAGCAAAATGGGGACGGGACATGGCAGGGGGTCCTCAAAAACACCTATCGGGCAAACCCACCAACGGTCAGTTGAGCAGATTCACAGGTCTCCAGCACTTATTTCTTCTGTGACGTGCCAAGGTCATCGGCACACCACTTCCCCTGCTGTAGGACCGGACGTTTCAAAGTGTGACGTATTTCGCTACCCAATTACGAATTCCGCACATCCAGTGTGATGGCGATCCACCACAAACCCCGCAACCGCGGGACCAAACAGTACCAATGATCCCGCAATTCTGATCATGCGCAAAGTATTTCCGCCTGAAGCGTCAGCAGACGACGACGATGCGCCCGCGAACGGCTTGCCGCCGCTGCCGGCCAGTACACGAAACTACATGACCCCGCAAGGCTGGCACACGCTGCGGGCCGAGTTCATGCAACTGCTGGACGAGGAGCGGCCGAGGGTGGTGGAGATCGTGTCCTGGGCAGCCAAAAATGGGGACCGTTCGGAGAACGGTGACTACCTCTACGGCAAGAAGCGCCTGCGCGAAATCGACCGACGCATCCGCTACCTGACCCACCGGCTCGATATCGCCGAGGTAGCCGATCCATCCGTACACCACGGCAAGGACCAGATCTTCTTCGGCGCCACGGTCACCTATGCCGAGGGTGACGGCGTGGAGCACACCATCACCATCAAGGGTGTCGATGAATCCGACAGCCTGAACGGCGAGGTCAGCTGGGTGGCGCCGATCGCCCGCGCGCTGCTGAAAGCCCGTGAAGGCGACGAGGTGCAGCTGAGGACACCGGGGGGCTTGCAGCAGCTGGAGGTGATTGCCGTGCGCTACCCGGCACCTGCGCGCCCCTGATCAGGGCTTGACACGCGACACGCGCACCACCGACGGACAGCGCCGCACCACGCGCAGCACGTCCGCCAGGTGCTGCCGGTCGCGCACGGCCAGCGTGAGCTTCAGCTCGGAGGTCTCGCCGTCGCGGGTCTGATCCATGTTGATGTGGGCGATGTCGGCCTCGGCCTGGCTGACCGCCTGCGCCACCTCGGCCAGCACGCCCTTGCCGTTGTGGACCAGCACGGCCACCGCGGTCCGGAAGGCCCGCGCCGGCTGTTCTGCCCACTCGACACCCAGCCAGCGCTCAGGATCGCGCTCGAAGTGGCGCTTGCCCACCGAGCAGTCGCTGGTATGCACGGTCAGCCCTTCCCCACGCCCGAGATAGCCGACGATCTCGTCACCCGGGATCGGCTGGCAGCAGGTGGCGAGCTGGATCGTGGCGTTTTCGCTGCCGTCGATGACGACGGTGCCCTGGGTGGGCGCTTCCTGGTCGGTGGCGTAGCGGCCCATGCTGAGCGTGAGCGCATCCGGTCGGCGACCCTGTTCGACCATCTTGCGCGCCATGCGCTTGGCCACGATGACGGCAATCTTGCGGCCGAGGCCGATGTCGGTGAGCAGCTCGCGCCGGTTGCGGTTGCCGCTCCAGCGCACCAGCGATTGCCACAGCGCCGCGTCCAGCTCGTCCAGGCTGCTGTCGTCGACACTGGGCAACTGCAGTCCTTCGGTGCGCAGCGCCTGTGCCAACAGCTTCAGGCCCAGGTCATACGACTCCTCGGCCTCCATGTTCTTCAGGTAGTGGCGGATCTTGGAACGCGCCTTGCCGGTGCGCACGAAGTTGAGCCAGGCCGGATTGGGGCGGGCCGACGGCGCCGTGATGATCTCGACCACGTCGCCCGAGTTCAGCTCGGTGCGCAGTGCCACCGGCTCGCCATTGACCCGTGCCGCGACGCAATGGTCGCCCACGCGCGAGTGGATCGCGTAGGCGAAGTCCACCGGCGTGGCGCCCCGCGGCAGCGCCAGGATCCGGCTCTTGGGCGTGAAGAGGTAGATCGATTCCGGGAACAGGTCGATCTTGACGTGTTCGAGGAACTCGGCCGAATCGCGGGTCTCGCTCTGGATGTCGACCAGCGACTGCAGCCACATCGTGCCGAGGTGCTTGGTGTCCGGGGGTTCGCTGCCGCCGCCGGTCTTGTACATCCAGTGCGCGGCGATACCGGCTTCCGCGACTGCGTGCATCGCGGCGGTGCGGATCTGGAACTCCACCGCCGTGCCGACCGGGCTCACCACCGTGGTATGGAGCGACTGGTAGCCGTTGGCCTTCGGGATGGCGATGTAGTCCTTGAAGCGACCTGGCACCGGCTTGTAGATCTGGTGCAGCACACCGAGCGCCAAATAGCACTCCGGCAGTGTGCCCACCACCAGCCGGAAACCAAACACGTCGCTCACCTGCGCAAAACTCAGGTGCTTGTCGCGCATCTTGGTGTAGATCGAGTGGACGGTCTTCTCGCGGCCATAGACCTGAGCCGGCACCTCGGCCTGCGTCAGCGAGATTTCGACCTCCTCGCGCACCCGCTCGACCATGTCGCGGCGGTGGCCGCGTGCCTTGTCCACCGCCCGCGACAGCGCGCCATGGCGCCACGGCTGCAGGTAGCTGAACGACAGCTCCTGCAGCTCGCGGTAACACTGGTTCAGGCCAAGCCGGTGCGCGATCGGCGCGTAGATCTCCAGCGTCTCGCGGGCGATGCGGGCGCGCTTGTTCTGCGCCATGGCCCCCATCGTGCGCATGTTGTGCATGCGGTCGGCGAGCTTGATCAGGATGACGCGCACATCGCGCGCCATCGCCAGCAGCATCTTGCGGAAGGACTCGGCCTGTGATTCCTCGCGGGTCGAGAACTGCAGCTTGTCGAGCTTGGTCAGGCCGTCGACGATGTCGGCGGTGGGCGTACCGAAGCGCTCGACCAGCTCGGCCTTGGTCACGCCGCAGTCTTCCATCGCGTCGTGCATCAGGGCGGCCATGATGGCCTGCGCATCCAGCTTCCAGTCGGCGCAGAGGCCAGCGACCGCGATCGGGTGCGTGATGTAGGGCTCGCCGCTGGCGCGGAATTGGCCGAGGTGGGCCTGGTCAGCAAAGCGGTACGCCTCGCGTACCCGGCGGATGTCGGCTTCGTCGAGGTAGTCGAGCTTGGCAGTGAGCACCGCGAAGGATGCCGCACTCGCGCCGTGCGCACCGGGCACCTGGTCAATCACTGGACGGGGTGGCTTGCCGGGTTTGGTGCGGGACTTATGTTTGACGACCGTTTCTGCGGCAGCGGACCTGCGGGTCAGGTCAACGGGATCGCTGGGTTGCGTGTCCGGAAACGGCTCGGACTCGGCGGACTCGGACTTGCTTTCTCGTCGCCAGGACGAAAAAAACATGCGACGCAAAACATCGGCTGTGCGGGACACCATGGATCGACTCTAGCGTGTCCCGCGGCGGTCCGGGCACCGTGTGGCCGATGCCCGACAGCCAGAGGGTCAGTTGCGGCTCAGGTCGGAACCTTGCGCAGCATCTCGATGCCAACCACGCCGGCAGCGATTTCGCGCAGCGCGGTCACGCCGGGCTTGTTCTTTGTCTCGACCTTGGGCGCGTGGCCCTGGCTCAGCATGCGGGCACGGTAGGTGGCGGCGAGCACCAGTTGGAAGCGGTTGGGGATCTTCAGCAGACAGTCTTCGACAGTGATACGGGCCATGGTGGGATCGTGCTTCCGCAGGTGAGGAGTCGGTCAAGACAGTTGAAGGGCGTCGAACACAGCCGGGCGGCTGAGACGCTGGGTCGAATATTTTAACCGCTGCGCGTGGACGATGGTTTTCAGGTCGAACAGCGCCGTCTCGAACAGGGCATTGACGACGATGTAGTCGAAATGCCGCGCCTGTGCGACCTCGTGGCGGGCGTTGACCATGCGCTGCGCGATGACCTCGGGCGTGTCCTCGCCGCGGCGGCACAGGCGGCGGTTCAGCTCTTCCCACGACGGCGGCAGGATGAAGATCAGCACGGCGCTAGGGAAGATGCGCTTGATCTGCAGCGCACCCTGGAAGTCGATCTCCAGCACGACATCGTGCCCGTCACGCAGGCGCTGCTCCATCGCGGCGCGCGAGGTGCCGTAGCGGTTGCCGTGGACCTCGGCCCACTCGAAGAAATCGCCGTGGTCGATCATGGCGCCGAAGGCATCGGGCGTCACGAACCAGTACTCGCGGCCGTGTTCCTCCTGGCCGCGGGGCGCACGGGTGGTGTGCGAGATCGACACCATCAGGCGGGTGTCGATCTCCAGCAGCGCCTTGACAAGGCTGGACTTGCCGGCGCCGGACGGAGCGGCAACGACGTAAAGATTGCCGGGGTAGTCGGCGGGCAAAGGTGTGACGGAATGGGGCACGGCGGACTCGCTGGGCTGGCGCGTTGAGAGCGTCTGGCGCTCAATTGTCCCCGAAGTCGCGTGGTCAAACGACAATAGCGGGTGCGACACCGCTCGAACGGCCAGTCAGCACCTGCACAGAATCGGGTGGCAAAGTGTTCCGTCTGGGCACAGCTGCCGCGCGGTACTCCGCAGCAGGAACAACACTTTCAAGCAGAACCCCATCAGAACTCCCGGAGATCCGTGAATGACGACCAAGCAGCCGACCATCATCTACACCCTCACCGATGAAGCGCCCTTGCTGGCGACTTGCGCTTTCCTGCCCATCGTGCGCACCTTCACGGCGCCGGTCGGCATCCACATCCAGAAGGCCGACATCTCCGTGTCCGCCCGGGTGCTGGCCGAGTTTCCGGAATACCTGACCGACCGCCAGAAGGTGCCCAACACGCTGGCCGAGCTGGGCAAGAAGACGCTGGAGCCGGATGCCAACATCATCAAGCTGCCGAACATCAGCGCGTCGGTCGCCCAGCTGGTGGCCTGCGTCAAGGAACTGCAGGCCAAGGGCTACGGCATCCCCGACGTCCCGGAGAACCCGACCACCGAAGAGGAAAAGGCCATCAAGGCCCGCTACGGCAAGTGCCTGGGCTCGGCCGTGAACCCGGTGCTGCGTGAAGGCAACTCCGACCGCCGCGCACCGCTGGCGGTCAAGAACTTCGTCCGCAAGCACCCGCATTCCATGGGCGAATGGAAGCAGTGGTCGCAGACCCACGTCTCCCACATGGAGCACGGCGACTTCTACCACGGCGAAAAGTCGATGACGCTCGACCGCGCCCGCAACGTCAAGATGGAGTTGCTCACCGCCAGCGGCCAGACCATCGTGCTGAAGCCAAAGCTGGCCCTGCTCGACGGCGAGATCATCGACTCGATGTTCATGAGCAAGCAGGCACTGTGCGACTTCTATGAAGCACAGCTGGAGGACTGCCGCAATTCGGGCATCCTGTTCTCGCTGCACGTCAAAGCCACGATGATGAAGGTCTCGCACCCCATCGTCTTCGGTCACTGCGTCCGGATCTACTACAAGGACGCCTTCGAGAAACACGGCGCGCTGTTCGACGAACTGGGCATCAATGTCAACAACGGCATGGTGAACCTGTACGACAAGATCAAGACGCTGCCGGAATCCAAGCGCGACGAGATCATCCGTGACCTGCACGCCTGCCAGGAGCACCGCCCGCGTCTGGCGATGGTCGATTCGGCCAAGGGCATCACCAACTTCCACTCGCCCAACGACATCATCGTCGACGCCTCGATGCCGGCGATGATGCGCCAGGGCGGCAAGATGTGGGGCGCCGATGGCAAGCCGTACGACAGCAAGTGCGTGATGCCGGAGTCGACCTTTGCCCGGATCTACCAGGAGATGATCAACTTCTGCAAGTGGCACGGCAACTTCGACCCGCGCACCATGGGCACGGTGCCGAACGTCGGCCTGATGGCGCAGCAGGCCGAGGAATACGGTTCGCACGACAAGACCTTCGAGATCGCCGAAGCCGGCGTGGCCAACATCACCGATCTGGACACGGGCGAAGTGCTGCTGAGCCAGAACGTGGAAGCCGGTGACATCTGGCGCATGTGCCAGGTCAAGGACGCGCCGATCCGCGACTGGGTGAAGCTGGCCGTCACGCGCGCCCGCAATTCCGGCATGCCTGCGGTGTTCTGGCTGGACCCGTACCGCCCGCACGAAAACGAGCTGATCAAGAAGGTCAACACTTACCTGCAGGACCATGACACCACGGGTCTGGAAATCCGCGTCATGAGCCAGGTCCGCGCGATGCGCTTCACGCTGGAGCGCGTGGCCCGCGGCCTGGACACGATCAGCGTCACCGGCAACATCCTGCGCGACTACCTGACCGACCTGTTCCCGATCATGGAGCTGGGCACCTCGGCCAAGATGCTGTCGATCGTGCCGCTGATGAACGGCGGCGGCATGTACGAAACCGGCGCGGGTGGCTCGGCCCCGAAGCACGTGCAGCAGCTGGTGCAGGAAAACCACCTGCGCTGGGACTCGCTCGGCGAGTTCCTGGCGCTGGCGGTTTCGCTGGAAGAGCTGGGCATCAAGGAGAACAACGCCCAGGCCAAGCTGCTGGCCAAGACGCTCGACGCCGCCACCGGCCAGCTGCTCGACAACAACAAGTCGCCCAGCCCGAAGACCGGCCAGCTCGACAACCGTGGCAGCCAGTTCTACCTGGCAATGTACTGGGCCCAGGAGCTGGCCAGCCAGACCGAGGACGCCGGACTCGCCGCCCACTTCGCGTCGCTGGCCAAGGTGCTGACCGACAACGAACAGCAGATCGTGGCCGAATTCAGCGCCGTCCAGGGCAAGCCGGCGGACATCGGCGGCTACTACCTGGCCGATGCCGAGAAGTGCAAGGCCGTGATGCGCCCGAGCGCGACGCTCAACGCCGCGCTCGCCGCTGCACAGGACTGAGGCCCGCCGCGAGCGGGTGCCGCATCACTCGATGTTCTGCACCTGCTCGCGCATCTGCTCGATCGCGACTTTCATCTCGACCGAAATCTGCGTCAGCTCCAGCGCAGCGGATTTCGAGCCGAGCGTGTTGGCCTCACGGTGCAGTTCCTGGATCAGGAAATCGAGCCGCTTGCCCAGCTCGCCGCCCTTGCGCAGCAGCCGGGTGATCTCGTCCAGGTGGGCACCCAGACGGCCCAGTTCTTCCGCCACGTCGATGCGGATCGCGAACGCTGCTGCTTCCGACATGGCGCGCTCGGCCAGCGACTGCGCGGACACGCTCTGGTTGGCGCCCGCCGTGGCGAGGGCTTCGTGCCAGCGTTCCAGAAACCGCTGCTGCTGACGCGCCACGACTTGCGGCAGCAGCGGCGCCGCCTGGGCCGCCAGCACACGCAGATGCTCGACCCGCTCCATCAGGATCGCCACCAGCCGCTCGCCTTCGCGGGCGCGGGCCTCCCCCAGCTGATCGACGCACACCCGCGCCGCGGCCAGCGCAGCCTCGTCGAGCGCCACCACCGGCGCCGTGCTGCGGCACCACTGCAGCACCTCATGCACCGACATCAGTTGCGCGTCCCGCAGTTGCGAGCGGATGGCCACCTGCAGCGTCGCCAACTGCGCCAGCTGCTCGGGATGGGGCAGCGCAGCGGCAGCGTCGGGTGCGCGGTCCGGGTTCAGGCGCAGCTCGATCTTGCCGCGCTTGAAGGCACGGGTGAGCAGCTCGCGCAGCGCCGGCTCCAGCGCCCGGAATTCGTCGGGCAGGCGCAGCGCCAGATCCAGGAATCGGCTGTTCACGGAGCGCAGTTCCACCGTGACCGATCCTGCGGATCCCGCTTGTGCGGCAGTGTTCTCGGTGTGTTCCCCGGCCTCGGGCAGCGCGCTGGAGGAGGCGCTGGCATAACCGGTCATGCTGTAAACTGACATCGCGGATTTCGCCCAATCAAAATACGATTATGTCAAAGCAAAAACCCGCCCCGTTGCCGCCTGGCACTGTGGTGGGGGGCTACCAGATCATCCGCAAGCTGGCAGCGGGCGGCTTCGGGGTCGTCTACCTCGCCGAAGACGCCGAGCGCAGGCTGGTGGCCCTCAAGGAATACCTCCCTTCCTCGCTGGCCGAACGCTCCGCGGGTGAGCTGATTCCGCGCGTCAAGCCCGAAAAGCAGCCGCTGTACCGCCTGGGTCTGAAGAGCTTCTTCGAGGAAGGCCGCTCGCTGGCGCAGATCAGTCACCAGAGCGTCGTCTCGGTGCTGAACTTCTTCCGCGAGAACGAAACCGTCTACATGGTGATGAACTACCTGCAGGGCGACACGCTGCAGGACTTCATCGTCACCGCCCGCGACCTGAAGCGCGACAAGGTGTTCCGCGAGAGCACGATCCGCAGCCTGTTCGACGAGATCCTGCGTGGCCTGCGCATCGTCCATCAGCACAAGATGCTCCACCTGGACATCAAGCCAGCCAACATCTTCGTCACCAACGAGAACAAGGCCGTGATGCTCGACTTCGGCGCCGCGCGCGAAGTGCTGTCCAAGGAAGGCAACTTCATCCGGCCGATGTACACGCCAGGGTTTGCCGCACCCGAGATGTACCGCCGCGACGGCTCGCTCGGGCCGTGGACCGACATCTACGCCATTGGCGCGTGCATCTACGCCTGCATGCAGGGCTATCCGCCCAACGACGCCCCCCAGCGCATCGAGAAAGACCGCCTGAGTCTGTCGCTGTCACGTCTGCGCAATGTGTACTCGGACAACCTCATTGAGGTGACCGAGTGGTGCATGTCGCTCGACCCGCTGGCCCGTCCGCAAAGCGTGTTCGCGCTGCAAAAAGAACTCTCCAGGGAAACCGAACGCCGCTACACCAAGCTCAGCTTCAGCGAGCGCCTCAAGCTCCAGCTTGAAAACATCAAGTCCGGCGCCAAGGCGTGAGCCACGCCGCGCCGGATCCTTCCTCGGAACCCCTGTCCATGCGTTTTTCCGTCTACCAGATCAGCCGCCGCGGCGGGCGCGAGAAAAACGAAGACCGCATGGGTTACTGCTACACCCGCGACTCGGGCCTCTTCGCACTCGCGGATGGCATGGGCGGCCACCCCGAGGGGGAGGTCGCCTCGCAAATGTCGCTGCAGACCCTGTCTGCCATGTTCCAGCGCGAGGCCAAGCCGACCATCCGCGAGCCGCGCCGCTTCCTGACCGAGTCGATCCTGGCCGGCCACCACGCGCTCATCCGCTACGCCACCGAGCGCGCCCTGCTCGACACCCCGCGCACGACCGTCGTCGCCTGCATCCTGCAAGGCCGCGACGCCTACTGGGCGCACTGCGGCGATTCGCGGCTCTACCTCGTGCGCGGCGGCCGGCTGCAGGCCCGCACCCGCGACCACTCGTATTCCGAGCTGCAGGAATCACTCAACGGCGTCGTGCCGCTGGGCGACAAGGTCAACCGCAACGTGCTGTTCACCTGCCTGGGCAGTCCGGGCAAACCGGTGATCGACCTGGTCGGCCCCGTGACGCTGCAGCCAGGCGACAAGCTGTTGCTGTGCTCGGACGGCCTGTGGGGTGCGCTGGATGACGACACGATCACCCGCATCCTGTCCGCAGGCGCGATCACCGATGCCGCACCCGATCTGGTGGAGCGCGCGCTGCGCATCGCCGGCGAGAAGAGCGACAACGTCACCGTGATCGCCGTCGAGTGGGAGTCCGCCGAGGACGAAGAGACCCTCACCGGCATCGAGACCGATGCGCTTGGCGACGACGTCTTCGCCTCCACCATCCAGGCCGGTGCCGGTGTCGGCAACCCCGACGACCTGCTCGACGAAGCCGAGATCGAACGCTCGATCCGCGAGATCAACGAAGCCATCAAGCGCAGCGCCCAGAAGCGCGGCTGAATCCCTTTCCTCCGATCCCCGACCTCTGCCCCATGACCACCACCCGCCCGAACGACCGTGCCCCCGACGCCCTGCGCCCCGTCCAACTCACCCGCGGCTACACCAAACACGCCGAAGGCTCGGTGCTGATCGCCTTCGGTGACACCAAGGTGCTGTGCACGGCGTCGGTCGAAGCGCGCGTGCCACCGCACAAGAAGGGCTCGGGCGAAGGCTGGGTCACCGCCGAATACGGCATGCTGCCCCGCGCCACCCACACCCGCAGCGCCCGCGAAGCCGCCAAGGGCAAGCAGACCGGCCGCACGCAGGAGATCCAGCGCCTGATCGGCCGCTCGCTGCGCAGCGTGTTCGACCTGAAGAAACTGGGCGAGCGCACGATCACGATCGACTGCGACGTGCTGCAGGCCGACGGCGGCACCCGCACCGCCGCCATCACCGGCGCGTTCGTCGCCGCCCAGGACGCCGTGGCCACGCTGCTGGCGCAAGGTCTGATCACCGAAACGCCGATCCGCGACCACGTCGCCGCCATTTCGGTCGGGCTGCTGGATGGCGCGGCGCTGCTGGACCTGGAGTACGTCGAGGACTCGGCGTGCGACACCGACATGAACGTCGTGATGACCGGCTCCGGCGGCTTTGTCGAAGTGCAGGGCACAGCCGAGGGCACGCCCTTCAGCCGCGCCGAGATGGACACGCTGATCGGTCTGGCGGACAAGGGCATCCGCGAACTGGTCGCCCTGCAGCGCCAGGCGCTGGCCGCGCCGATCGGGGGCTGAGGCGATGGCGAGCCTGCTGCGGCACCGTCTGGTGCTGGCGTCCAACAACGCCAAGAAGCTGAAGGAACTCGGTGCACTGCTGCAGCCGGTGTCGGTCGAGCTGGTCACGCAAGGCTCGCTCGGCATCCCGGAAGCCGAAGAGCCGCACCACACCTTCATCGAAAACGCGCTCGCCAAGGCACGCCACGCCGCGGCCGCCAGCGGCCTGCCGGCGATTTCGGACGACTCGGGGCTGTGTGTGGACGCACTGGGCGGCGCGCCGGGTGTGCAGTCGGCCCATTTCGCCACGGTCGATTTCCCCGCCGGCCTCGACCGCGAAGCGCGGCGTGCGCTGCAGGACGAATCGAACAACCGCAAGCTGCTGGCCGCGCTCGACGGCGCCGCCACCCGCCGCGCCCGCTTCGTCTGCGCGCTGGTGGCCGTGCGCTCGGCGGACGATCCCGAGCCGCTGATCGCCTTCGGGCGCTGGGAGGGCGAGATCCTGGCCGAGCGGCGCGGCGCGGGTGGCTTCGGCTACGACCCGCTGATGTTCATCGCGGCGCAGGGACTGACCGCCGCCGAGATGCCCGCCGAGGTCAAGAACGCGCAGAGCCACCGCGCGCTGGCCTGTGTGCAGATGCTGACGCTGCTGCGCGGGGTGTGGCAGCTTGGCTGAATTCATCCCGATCCAGCCGGCCCAGGCCGCCGCGGACACCTCGGTCGCCGCCAATGGCGCCGACGTGGTGGCGCGCTACCTGCGCCCCGGCATGCTGCAGCTCGGCGCACCGCCGCCGCTGGGGCTGTACATCCACCTGCCGTGGTGCCTGCGCAAGTGCCCGTACTGTGACTTCAACTCGCACGAGGCCGCCAGCGGCGGGCATCCGGAAGCGGCGTATCTGGACGCCCTGCGCGCCGACCTGGAGGCCGCACTGCCGCTGGTCTGGGGCCGCAGCGTGCAGTCGATCTTCATCGGCGGCGGCACGCCCAGCCTGTTCTCGCCCGAAGGCATCGAGCGGCTGCTGAGCGACGTGCGGGCGCTGATGCCGCTGGCACCGGGCTGCGAGGTGACGCTGGAGGCCAATCCCGGCACCTTCGAGCGCGAGCGCTTCCGCGCCTTCCGCCACGCCGGGGTGACGCGGCTGTCGATCGGCGTGCAGAGCTTCGACGACACGAAGCTGCAGGCACTCGGCCGCGTCCACAGCCGCGCGCAAGCGCTGGCCGCCGCCGAGGAAGCCGCGCAAGCCTTCGACACCTTCAACCTCGACCTGATGTACGCCCTGCCCGGCCAGACGCTCGCCGAGGCCGCCGAGGATCTGCGCACCGCACTGGCGCTGCAGCCGCCGCACCTGTCGGTCTACCACCTGACGATCGAGCCGAACACGCTGTTCGCCGTGCATCCGCCGGTCGTGCCGGACGACGATCTGGCCAGCGACATGCTCGACCAGATCGTGGACATGACGGGCGCGCAGGGGCTCTCGCGCTACGAGGTCTCGGCCTTCGCGCGGCCCGGCCACCGCTGCACGCACAACCTGAACTATTGGCAGTTCGGCGACTACCTGGGCATCGGTGCGGGTGCCCACACCAAGCTCAGCTTCCCGCACCGGGTCGTGCGGCAGGTGCGCTGGCGTGAGCCAGTGATGTACATGCAGAAGGCGCTGGCCGGGCAGGCCGTGTCGAACGACGAGGAGGTGGGCCGCAAGGCGCTGCCCTTCGAGTTCATGCTGAATGCGCTGCGGCTGAAGGACGGATTCGATCTGGGCCTGTTCCGGGACCGCACCGGGCTGCCGCTGTCGAGCATCGAGACGGCGCTGGCCCAGGCCGAGCAACGCGGCCTGCTGGCGCGCGACTGGGAACGCGCAGCCCCCACTCCGCGCGGCTTCGACTTCCTCAGCGATCTGCAGGGCTTGTTTCTGACCTGAGTCCCAGCAGCGCCATCACGCGCGGCCCGATCGCGTCGAGCGGCAGCACCTCCTGACACGCCCCGGCCCGGATCGCCTCGCGCGGCATGCCGAAGATGGCCGAGGTTGCCTCGTCCTGCGCCAGGTTGTAGGCGCCGGCCTCGCGCAGCAGGCGCATCGCGAGCGCGCCGTCGCCCCCCATGCCGGTGAGCATCACGCCGATCGCGCGCTCTCCGGCGACCTTGGCCACCGAACGGAACAGCACGTCCACACTGGGCCGGTGCCGCTGCACCAGTTCGCCGTCGGTCACCCGTGCGATGAACCCACCGCCTGCGGCCCGGTCGACCGCGAGGTGCTGCCCGCCCGGCGCGACATAAGCGTGGCCGGACTGCAACGGCTCGCCGTCGCGCGCTTCGCTGACCGCCAGCGGGCCGAGGCCATTCAGCCGCGCCGCATAGCGGGCCGAAAACCCGGCCGGCATGTGCTGCACGATCAGCACAGGCGGTGCCGCGGGCGACAGGCGAGCGAGCAGGCGCGGCGTGGCTTCCGTGCCGCCCGTCGACGCACCGATGGCGATGAGGCGCCCGCTGGTGGAGGCCAGGGACACGGGAGCTTCGGTCATCCAGCCCGTTCGGCGCCCCTGGCGGGTACGAGCGGCCTCGCGCAGACGCACCACCACGCGCTGCTCGAAGGCCTCGATGGCACCCGGTGTGCCTGGCAGCGGCTTGTCGATGAACGCCACCGCGCCCAGCGCCGCAGCGCGCAGCACGGTCGTCTGGTGCTGGCGGGTCGGCGCAGCGATCACCACCACCGGCGTCGGTCGCAACCGCATCAACCGTTCCAGAAAGTCCAGCCCGTCCATGCCTGGCATGACCATGTCGAGCGTGACCACATCCGGATCGAGCCCTCGGATCATCTCGCGCGCCTGCAGCGCATCCGCCGCCTCGCCGACGCAGACCATGTCGTGCTGTCGAGCCAGGATGGCGCAGAGCATCGCCCGCGCCGTCGCGGAATCGTCGACCACCAGCACCCGCAGCGGGGCGCCGCCGGTCGAGGCGAAGGAAGACCGCAGGCTCTGGTTTGGCATCACGGCAGATCCGCGAAGGTCGTTGCAGCAGCGCCACCGGCCTTGCGGCGTGCTTCGCGCTCCTGCGCGAGCACGAGGCCGTGCTGGGTCGGTGGCAACCGGCGCACCATCACGCGGCCAGTCTGGGGGAAGAAGCAGACCTTGCGCGGGCTGCTGCCGAGCACGTCCTTGGAGATCAGCGTGATCTCGTGCTTGCGCAGATAGTCGAGCACGAAGTGCGTGTTGCGCTCGCCCACATGCAGCGAGCCCGGCCCCTGGATCATCGCGGCGCCGCCGAAGACCTTGGCGTCCAGCGTCTTGCGGGTCGCACCGTGCTTGACCAGGGCGTTGACCAGCCGCTCCATGGCCTCGATGCCGTAGCGGCCGGCATCCGGAGCCGAGCCCGATCCACCGGGCAACATGAAGTGGTTCATGCCGCCGATCTGCGCCTGGCGGTCCCAGAGGCAGGCGGCGATGCACGAGCCCAGCGTGGTCGTGATGACGATGTCCTCGCCATGCACGAAGAATTCGCCCGGCATGATGCGGACCGCGTCAGCGTTGAACACCACCTCGCGGTAGAAGAAATTCGCCTGCCCGTCGGCTCTTGGCAACGCGCGCAGCCGCTCCAGACGACCGGGCACCACCCGGGCCAGGACGGGTTCGACACGCGGGTTGTCAGCGGATGGAGGAGGAGGACGCAGGTGGGGCAAGGACAGCTCGCAATGCAATTCAAGGCCACTGTGCGGTCCGCATCGACCACCCCTTACACGAAGAAGCCCGCCCAACACCGGTCATCTTCCACTCAAGTCCGGGGGGTCATGCCGTAGACTTCAAATAGCGTGCTTTGGAGCACCTTTTTCGGGTTTCGGCCACATCAACGCCGAAATGCCCCTGCTCCAGACCTTTGTTCCAGCCGTTGTCATCCACACCCTCCATGGCCCAGATGCCTCCTCCTGCCGGTGAAGCGACCATGGTCACGGTCGGCGGGCACACATTGCAAGTGGGCCTCGCGCTGCAATTGCTGGAGCGCGCCGGCCAGCACGACTGGATGGCCAGGCTCGATCCCGGTTCACCCGCGTGGATGCAAGCACTGATCGATGGCCTGTGCACGCTCTCCAGCCGCGATCCGCTGACAGGGCTGTTCAACCGCCGCCAGTTCGAGGCCAGCCTGGACAGCGAGATCGACCGTGTGGCCCGCATCGGGGAGTCCGCGCTGCTGCTGCTGCTCGACATCGACCACTACAAGCGCGTCAACGACACCTACGGTCACGCCGCGGGCGACCAGGTGATCCGCCACATCGGGCAGGCATTGCAAGACAGCGTGCGGCCGATGGACACCGTCGCGCGGCTGGGCGGCGAGGAATTTGGTGCCGTGCTGCCCAACTGCCCCGCCAGTTTCGGCCAGACGGTGGCTGACCGGGTACGCCAGGCGATCGAGGCAACGGTCGTCGTCACCGCGCCGGGCCAGCACATCACCGTCACCGTGAGCGTCGGCGGTGCGTTCGCCCCGCAGTGGGTGCGCTCGTCATCGCACCTGTGGATGGAGCGGGCCGACCAGCAGCTCTACCGCGCCAAGGCCGCCGGCCGCAACTGCATCTGCCTGGAGTCGCAGCCCCGCTCCGAGGTGGGCCATGCGGAGCGGGACATGCTCTTCAGCGCGGTGTCGGCCTTCGTGCCGGATGCGATGGATTCGGCGATGGACTCGCCCCCGTGAGCGGCGGCCACCGCGACGACTGGGCTACAGTCCGAACGATGAACCCCGAGACTCCCGACCAGCCCGCAACACCCTACGCATGGGTCGGCGGTGACGCCCGCGTGCGCGAACTCGTCGACCGCTTCTACGACCTGATGGACCTGGAGCCCGGCTACCGCGCGCTCCGTGCCGCCCACGGCACCACGCTCGCCGAGGCCCGCGACAAGCTCTACTGGTTCCTCAGCGGCTGGCTGGGCGGGCCGCAGCACTACACCGAGCGGTTCGGCCACCCGCGCCTGCGGATGCGGCACATGCCGTTCTCGATCGGCGTGCAGGAGCGGGACCAGTGGGTCGCCTGCATGCACCAGGCGATGACCGAGCTGGCACTGGATCCAGTGCTGGTCCAGCGGCTGACCGAGAGTTTCTTCGGCACGGCGGACTGGATGCGCAACCGCTGACCTGCGGCACCCAGCGCGTCAGCGCAGCCGCCCGTCCGGCCGGCGCGCCGACGCCAGCAGCACGATCAGCGCCCCCGCCCCGCCATCCGGTCCCCGCGCCTGCGTGAAGGCGAGCACCTCCTGGCGCTGCACCAGCCAGCTGCGCACCTTGCCCTTGAGCACCGGCTGCCGGCCTGGTGAACCCAGGCCCTTGCCATGCACGACGCGCACGCAACGCCAGCCGCGCTTGCCCGCACTGTTCAGGAACAGCGCCAGCGCATCGCGCGCGGCATCACGGTTCAGGCCGTGCAGGTCGATCTGGCCCTGCAGCGACCAGCGGCCCAGCCGCAGGTGTTTCAGCACATCGTCCCCGATGCCGGACTGGCGGTAGGAGAGCTGGTCATCGGTCTCCATCAGCGAAGCCGCATCGAAGTCGTCCGACAGCGACACGCGCAGCACCTCGGCGTCGTCGAGGGCCCGCTGGAACGGCTCGGGCAAGGGACGCGGGCGGGGGATGTCGGCACGGTCGCTTGGCCGCAGCGGCGTCACGTCGCCGACGGTCCAGGTGAACAGCTCGCGCTCGCGTCGCCGCGCCGCCTCCACCGCCGCACGGCGCGCCGCGGCCTCCTCGGCACGCTGGCGCTGCTCACGCAAGACCCGCTGGATGGCGCGCAGCTCCGACAGCGCATGCGCCTTCACAGCAAGCCCCGCTCCGCAAACGACACCACCGGCCCGCGCCCGATGACCATGTGGTCGAGCACCCGCACATCCACCATCGCCAGCGCCGACTTCAGGCTCTGCGTCAGGAACTCGTCGGCGCGCGACGGCTCCGCGACGCCGGACGGGTGGTTGTGCGCCAGGATCACGGCCGCCGCGTTCAGCGCCAGCGCCCGCTTGAGGACTTCGCGCGGGTAGACGCTGGTCTGCGTCAGCGTGCCGCGGAACATAGGCTCGTACGCGATCAGCCGATGCTGCGCGTCGAGGAAGAGCACGGCGAAGACCTCGTGTCCCAGCTCGCCGAGCTGCAGCTTCAGGTAATCGCGCACCGCCTGGGGCGAGTCGAACACCGGCCGCTGCGTCAGCTCCATCGCCAGCGCCCGCCGTGCCAGCTCCAGCACGGCCTGCAGCTCGGCCCGTTTGGCGGGGCCGATCCCCTTCACCGCCTTGAGGGCCTCCCCCTCGGCGCGCAGCAAACCCCCGAGGCCGCCGAACTTCGCCAGCACCTGCGTGGCCATCTGCAGCACGCCCGTGCCCTGGATGCCCGTGCGCAGCAGCAGCGCCAGCAGCTCGGCATCCGCCAGCGCGGCCGGGCCTTGGGCCAGCAGCTTTTCGCGGGGACGCATCGCAACGGGAAGGTCTTTCATCGGGGGCACCTAAAATCAGGGTCAGTCTACCCAGAACTGGCCGCGGCCCGCCCCCGCATCCCCCATTTCCGCCCGTCTCTCCCCCATCGCCGTCTTCAGCGCTTTCGTCCACTTTTTTCACTTTCTACCAGGATCACCGCCGTGCCACAGGTCCAACCGGGTTCATTCCTGACGCTGCATTACCGCCTCGCCGGCCCCGACGGCGGCGACATCGTCAACACCTTCAACGACAAGCCCGCCACGCTCTCGCTCGGCGCCGGGGAACTCGCGCCCGCCATCGAGTCGCGCCTGCTCGGCCTGGAAGAAGGCACGCGCACGACGATTGCGCTCGAACCCGGCGAAGCCTTCGGGCCGCGCAGTCCGGACATGGTGCAGAAGCTCAAGCTCGCCATCCTGCGCGAGATGGGCGACCCGCACGAGCAGTACAGCGTCGGTGACGTGGTGCAGTTCCCGACGCCGGACGGGCGCGGCTCGTTTGCCGGCGTGCTGCGCGAACTCGGGCCGGCCGACGCGGACTGGGCCATATTCGATTTCAACCACCCGCTGGCGGGCCAACCGCTGACCTTCGAAGTGCAACTGATCGGAGTGCTGTGATGACCGCGATTCGCCAAGAGTCCCTGCAAGGCGCTGTCCAAGGTGATGTCATGGAAGTCGTGCTGGCCCAGCCACGCGGCTTCTGCGCCGGCGTGGACCGCGCCATCGAGATCGTCGAGCGTGCGCTGGCAAAGTTCGGTGCGCCGATCTATGTGCGCCACGAGATCGTTCACAACACCTACGTCGTCAACGACCTGAAGACCAAGGGCGCGATCTTCATCGAAGAGCTGTCGGACGTGCCGCCCGGTGCGACGCTGGTGTTCAGCGCCCATGGCGTCAGCCAGGCCGTGCGCACCGAGGCCCGCGAGCGCGGCTTCGAGGTGTTCGACGCGACCTGCCCGCTGGTGACCAAGGTCCATGTGGAAGTCGCCAAGCTGCGCCGCGAAGGCTACGACTTCATCATGATCGGCCACAAGGGACACCCGGAAGTCGAGGGCACGATGGGCCAGCTCACCGAGGGCATCCACCTCGTCGAGGACGTGGCCGATGTGGCGGGCGTGCAGGTACCGGATGAAAGCCGCATCGCCGTCGTCACGCAGACGACGCTGAGCGTGGACGACGCCGCCGAGATCCTGCGCGCCGTGAAGCAGCGTTTCCCGCTGGTGCGCGAGCCGAAGAAGCAGGACATCTGCTATGCCACCCAGAACCGCCAGGATGCCGTCAAGGTGCTGTCGGGCGAGGTGGACATCGTCATCGTCGTCGGCAGCCCGACCAGCTCCAACAGCAACCGCCTGCGCGAGGTCGCCGAGCGCCTGAGCACGGCGTCCTACATGGTGGACAGCGCCGACGAGATCCAGGCCGAGTGGTTCGAGGGCCGTCCGCGCGTGGGCCTGACCGCTGGCGCCTCCGCCCCCGAGCTGCTGGTCGATGCGGTCATCGCCCGGCTGAAGGAGCTGGGCGCGCTGAGCGTGCGCAAGATGCCGGGCGTCGAGGAGCACATCGAATTCCCGCTGCCCAAAGGACTGGGCGACAAGGCGATGGCCGAAGCCGGTGTCACTGCCGCGCCGCGCCCCCACTGAACACTGCAACACGAGACTTCCCATGCTGGACATCACCCTGCTGCGCCGAGACCTCGATGGCGTCCTCGCCCGCCTGGCCACGCGCAAGAACCCGCAAGCCTTCCTCGATGCCGACGCCTTCCGCACGCTGGAAGCCGAGCGCAAGACCCTGCAGATCCGCACCGAAGAACTGCAGTCGCGCCGCAACCAGCTCAGCAAGCAGATCGGCGGTCTGAAAGCCAAGGGCCAGGACACCACCGCCGTGATGGCCGAAGTGGGCGGCATCGGCGACGAGATGAAGGCCGGCGCCGAGCGGCTCACGCAGATCCAGGCCGCGCTGGACGCGATGCTGCTGCACGTGCCGAACCTGCCCGCCGCCGATGTGCCGGTCGGGGCGGACGAACACGCCAACGTCGAGGTGCGCCGCTGGGGCACGCCGCGCAGCTTCGACTTCCCGGTGAAGGACCACGTCGATCTGGGCGCACCGCTGGGGCTGGATTTCGAGACGGGCGCCAAGTTGTCGGGTTCACGCTTCACGTTCATGCGAGGCGCTGCCGCCCGGCTGCACCGCGCCTTGGCGCAGTTCATGCTCGATGTCCAGACCACCGAACACGGCTACACCGAGTGCTACACGCCCTACCTCGTGCAGGCCAAGGCGCTGCAGGGCACCGGCCAGTTGCCCAAGTTCGAGCAGGATCTGTTTCACGTCACGTCCGGCGATGGCGACGCCGCGGGCAGCAAGTGGTACCTGATCCCGACCTCGGAGGTCACGCTGACCAACGCGGTGGCCGACACGGTGCTGCCGATCGACCAGCTCCCGATCAAGCTCACGGCGCACAGCCCATGTTTCCGCTCGGAAGCGGGTTCGGCCGGCCGTGACACGCGCGGCCTGATCCGCCAGCACCAGTTCGACAAGGTCGAGATGGTGCAGATCGTCCACCCCGAGCACAGCGAAGGCGCGCTCGGCGAGATGGTCGGCCATGCCGAGGCGATCCTGCAGAAGCTGGGGCTGCCGTACCGCGTGCTGCTGCTGTCCACGGGCGACATGGGGTTCGGCGCGGCCAAGACGTTCGACCTCGAAGTCTGGGTGCCGGCGCAGGGCACGTTCCGCGAGATCAGCTCGTGCTCGAACTGCGAAGCCTTCCAGGCGCGGCGCATGCAGACGCGCTTCAAGAACGCGCAGGGCAAGAACGAATTCGTCCACACGCTGAATGGCTCGGGGCTGGCGGTGGGCCGCACGCTGGTGGCGGTGCTGGAGAACTGCCAGAACGCCGACGGCAGCGTCACGGTGCCGGAAGTGCTGCGGCCGTACATGGGTGGCGTCGAGGTGTTGCGGCCCGCTTGCTGAACTTGCAGAAAGTTCGCTATACTTGCGGTCTTGCCTGAATTGACCCAGGCAGCCCCTTACAGGAAGGGTGGCAGAGTGGTCGATTGTACTTGACTCGAAATCAAGCGTACGGAAACGTACCGAGGGTTCGAATCCCTCCCCTTCCGCCAACAAGAAAACGCCCGCCACAAGCGGGCGTTTTTCTTTTTACACCATCAATACCCGAGGAAATCCACCTCGAACACCAGCGTCGCATTCGGCGGAATCACGCCGCCCGCGCCGCGCGCGCCATAGCCCAGGTTCGGCGGGATCAGCAGGACGCGGGTGCCGCCAACCAGCATGCCTTGCACGCCTTCGTCCCAGCCACCGATGACCATGCCCGCGCCGAGCGCGAAGCGGAAGGGCTGGCCGCGGTCCTTGCTGGAGTCGAACTTGCGGCCGCGGCCGTCCGGGGCGCTGGCGTCGTGCAGCCAGCCGGTGTAGTGAACGCTGACCTGGCGGCCGGCGACGGCGGTTTCACCGGTGCCGACGACCGTGTCTTCGTACTGCAGACCCGAGGGGGTGGAAATCATGTGAAAACCTTTTCAAGGGGGGAACAACGTGAACGGCCGCGATCATGCCACCAGTCCAGACCGCCCCAGACGCGCTTTCCATCCCGACAGCGCCGCTTGCAGCGCTGCATGGACATCTGGACACCCAGGTACCGACAGGCCCAGCACCGAGGCCGCTGCCCGCACGACTTCGACCGGCTGATCCACCGCCACCGCAGGCGCCCCGGTCTGCTTGGAGAGTTTTTCCCCATGCCCGTCCAGCAACAGCGGCGTGTGGCGGTAGCGCGGGGTTGGCAGGCCCAGGCAGCGCTGCAGCCAGATCTGACGCGGCGTGTTGTCGGCCAGATCCTCGCCGCGCACGACGTGGGTGACGCCCTGCAGCGCGTCATCGACCACCACCGCGAGCTGGTAGGCCCACAGCCCGTCCGCCCGACGCAGCACGAAATCGCCAACCTCGCGGGTGACGTTCTGGTGCTGCGGACCGCGCTGGTCGTCGGTCCAGCCGATCACCACGTCGCTGCCATCAGGCGCCACGGTCAGCAGCCGCACCGCCCTCGCCTCGGCCCACGCCACCGGCTGCGCACCACCGGGGCGGCAGGTGCCGGGGTAGACGAGTTCGCCGTGGCGCGTGCGGTCGTGGCCAGCGGCGGCCTGCGCCAGCGCGATCTCGCGGCGCGTGCAGCGGCAGCCGTAGGCAAGACCAGCGGTGTGCAGCGTATCCAGCGCCTGGGCGTACAACGCAGCACGGCGCGACTGCAGCACCGGCACCTCATCCGGCACCAGCCCGCAAGTCGCCAACTGGCGCAGGATCTCGGCCTCCACGCCGGGGACGCAGCGCGGCGTGTCCACGTCCTCGATGCGCACCAGCCAGCGCCCACCGTGCGCCCGCGCATCAAGCCACGAGGCCAGCGCGGCGACCAACGAGCCGGCGTGCAGCGGCCCGGTCGGCGACGGAGCAAAACGCCCGACGTAGCACCCCGCACCGGGCGCGGCAGGCACGGCGCTCAAAGGATCAGACCGGCGTGCTGCTCCAGCAACGCACGGCGGGTGACAGGGCTTTCCAGTTGCTGCAGCCACCAGCCCAGCGCGCGGCCGATCCCTGGTCCGCCCCGCCACGCATAGTGCAGCTCGACCTGCGCTGCCGGTTCCTCGGTGCGCTTGACCACCAGCCGCCCGGCCGCTACATGCGCCCGCAGCAGCGGCTCGGGCAGCCGGCCGCAGCCCAGACCGCGGATCTGCGCCTCCAGCTTGGCCACCAGCGAGGGCACGGTCAGCACGTCCTGCCCGGGCTGGATGCCGTAGGTGCGGCGGTCCGTGCGCTGCGCAGTGTCGGCCATCGCGACGATGCGGTACTGCGCGACGGTCTGCATCGACAGCGGCTCGGGCAGCGCCGCCAGCGGATGGTGCGGTGCGACGGCCAGCAGCATTTCCAGCGTGCCCAGCGTGGCGCTCTGCAGGCCTTGGGGCAAGCTGTTCGACCCGGCCAGTCCGATGGCCAGATCGACCTGCCCGGACGTGAGCGCCTCGACCGTTCCCGCCATCACTTCGTTGCGCAGCTTCAGCCGCGTCGGCAGCGGGCCTGCATCGGGCGACTCCGTGCAGCGCAGCGCATAGAAGGCCTCGATCAGGTCAAAGATCGCCCGAGGCGCCACGATGTTGTCCACCGCGATCGCCAGCGTCGTCTCCCAGCCGGTGGCCACGCGCTGCACGCGGTTGGCCACGGCGTCCATCTGCGCGAGCAGGCGGCGGCCCTCGTGCAGCAGCTCGGCGCCGGCGGCGGTGAGCTGCGCCTGGCGCGAGCTGCGGTCGAACAGCAGCACGTCCAGCGCCTCCTCCAGCTGCCGCACGCTGTAGGTCAGCGCCGAAGGCACCTTGCCGAGTTCACGCGCCGCCGCGGCAAAGCTGCCGGTGCGGGCGATGGTGTCCATCATCTCCAGGGCTTCAGGGGTCAGGGCGTGGCGGCGGTCGGTCATCGGCAGCGGGGCGCACAGGCGCTCGGGTTCAAGTCTTTTGAATGATGCCATCACGGCACCAGCGCCTCGGCCAAACCCCCGGCGCGCATCATGGACACCCCGACGACAAGGTTCCACCGCCATGATCACCCTGCGCCCCTCCCTCGCCCGCGGCCACGCCCAGCACGGCTGGCTCGACAGCTTCCACAGCTTCTCCTTCGCCGACTACCACGACCCGGCGCACATGGGCTGGGGCAACCTGCGGGTCATCAACGACGACCGCATCGCCGCGCACACCGGCTTCGGCATGCACGGCCACCGCGACATGGAGATCGTCACCTACCTGCTGGCGGGCGAGCTGGAGCACAAGGACAGCATGGGCAACGGCGAAACCATCCGCACGGGGGAGGTCCAGCGCATGAGCGCCGGCACGGGCGTGCGCCACAGCGAGTTCAACCACAGCGGCGCGCAGACGCACCTGCTGCAGATCTGGCTGCTGCCCGCAGCCCGCGACCTGCCGCCGAGCTACGACCAGCAGGTCATCGCCGCAGCCGACAAGCGCGGGCGGCTGCATGCCGTGGCCGCGCCGGTCGGCGCTGACGACGCAGCCCAGGCCACGCTGCAGCTCAACGCCGACGCACGCTTGTGGGCCGGCCTGTTCGATGGCGACGAATCGGCGACGCTGGCACTCGACCCGGCCCGCAAGGCCTATGTCCACCTCGCCCGCGGCCGGCTCACGGTCAACGGCCACGCGCTGGTGGCGGGTGACGCGCTGCTGCTGGCGCAGGAGTCCGTGCTGACGGTCGGCCAGGGCGACGGCGCGGAAGTGCTGGTCTTCGACCTCGAAGCCTGAGCCGACGGACGCGCCGGGCGCGCTACAGTCGCGGCCATGGACTTTCTGCTGCGCGTGATCCGGGTGCTGCCGCTGGCCGATTGGCTGGCGCTGCTGGCGTTTTTCATCGGCTGGATCGGCTACGTCCGGTTCTCGAAGGCCCGCGCCCAGCGCCGTCCTTCCGTGCTGGCGAGCACCAACAGGATCCGTCTGGACTGGATGCACGAGGCCACGTTCCGCGACAACCGCATCGTGGACGCGGCCGTGTCGCAGAGCATGGCCTCCAGCCCGAGCTTCTTCGCCTCGACCACCATCTTCATCATCGGCGGCCTGATCGCCGCGATTGGCGCGTCCGAGAAGACCGCCGAGATGGTGCATGACCTGCCCTTTGCCACGCCGACCTCGACGCTGGTGCTGGACCTGAAGCTGCTGGTGCTGACGGGCATCTTCGTCCACGCCTTCTTCCGCTTCACCTGGTCGATGCGGCAGTACAGTTTCGGCGCGCTGCTGATCGGCGCAGCGCCGTCCTCCAAGGATTTCCACAGCGCGGCCGATCCCGATTTCCGCCGCCGCTACGCCGACCGCGCCGGCCGGGTGATGGCACTGGCAGCCGAAACCTTCAACGATGGGCTGCGCGCCGTGTACCTGAGCTTCGCGGCGGTGCTGTGGTTCCTGTCCCCGCTGGCCTTCGTGGTCGGCACGGTGGGGGTGATCGGCGTGCTGTATCGGCGGGAGTTCCACTCCGATGTGGTGGCCTTGCTGAACGAACCGGTCAGCGAACGGGCGTGAGCTGCGCGCCGAGCGCCTCGCGCTCGTCGAAGACGAAGCAGCCACCCTGCCAGCCGGGCGCACCGTCGGTGTCCTCGAAATACTTCAGGATGCCGCCGTCGAGCTGGTAGACGTGGTCCAGCCCGATGTCCTGCAGGTAGATCGCCGCCTTCTCGCAGCGGATGCCACCGGTGCAGAAGCTCACGATGGTCTTGCCGTCGAGCTGGTTGCGGTGGGCCTGCACGGCGTCAGGAAACTCGCTGAACTTGCCGATGCGCCAGTCGATCGCGCCGGTGAAGGTGCCGTGGTCGATCTCGAAGGCGTTGCGTGTATCGAGCGTGACGACCGGACGGCCGGCGTCGTCATGGCCCTGCACCAGCCAGCGGGCGAGCACCGCAGGCGACACGCTCGGCGCACGGCCGGCCTGGGGGCGGATGCTGGGGTGGTTCATGCGGATGATCTCGCGCTTGACCTTGACCTTCAGACGCTGGAAGGGGGTCGTCGCGCTCCAGCTTTCCTTGGGCACCAGGTCGGCGAAGCACGGATCGGCGCGCAGGTAGTCGACAAACGCACGCACACCCTCGGCAGGGCCGGCCAGGAAGAGGTTGATGCCCTCCTCGGCCAGCAGGATGGTGCCCTTGAGCTGATTCGCCGCAGCGTTGCCCTGCAATTGGGCGCGCAAGGCCTCTGGATCGGCCAGCGTGACGAATCGGTAGGTGGAGATGTTGAGGATGGGGGTGGCGGCAGGGGTGTTCACGGCGCCGATTGTAGGAAACCCAGCTCAACGTTCCTTGTCCGAGCGCATTTGCCAAGCAGCCACCTGCACCTCCAGGGGGTGGCCGCGCTGCAGGAGCACAGCAGCAGCCAGATCACCCATCTGGCGTGCGCCCTCGTCGGTGAAGTGAACGAAGTCCGCAAAATTGCGCCGCCCGCCCGGGATCCGGGCCGCCGCATCGATCAGCGGCAA
>NZ_JANPAB010000104.1:0-24403 GCF_031429695.1 Sphaerotilus sp. | reverse complement strand
CACGAACTGATCAATCAGCTCCTTCGGTATCGCCGGCATCGCCGCCACTGCGGCCAGCGCCGCCTTCGTCGTCTTCCTGCTTGGCATACATGCTCCTTCTTCTCATGCTATGCCTCGCACACAAAATCCCGGATAGGCTCGCCTCGGCTGGGTTATGCAACAAAGCCGCGTCAAGCCGCCCCCGTCCTGGCTCGCTCAACGACAGGCCGCCAGAACGCCAGATCGGCCCAATCCGGCGGAAAACCCATGTGTGGCCGCGACACGGCCGGATAGCGGTCCAGCAGACGCACCAGCCTGTCCGCCCAGTGACTGCCCGGACTGACCACGCGCATCAAGGACTCGATCACCAGTACCTGCATGTACAGCCGCCGCTGCGGTGCAAGCGACTGCCCAGGTGTGCGATGGGCACCCGTGGCAATGCCCTCCGGCGGCCGAGGCCAATCGGCCGGAGCACGCCGCGGCAGGTCCGGAATGCTGCCGAACTCACGGTTCCACACCCGTGCATGGTGCGCGCACAGATTGCGCAGATCGGACAGACTGCGCATCCAGGACCGCAGCACCGGAAACTTCCAGCCGAAGTGCGCCTCGATGCGCTGGGTGTCCTGCTGGTGCCGCAACTGGGAAAACAGCGTGCTCACCGCCTTGAAGGTCAGCAACTCCACCGCCATCCAGATCGGCGGCTGCACAGGGGAATCCTGGTACTTCTCGCGGTAGTGCAGCATGAACTTCTCTGCATCACGCGAACGAGACTCGTCTGCCAGCGTGCGCAGCAACCAGTCATGGTTGTAGCGCGTGTCGAACACCTCCGGCGACAAGTAGCCGTGTGGCCCGTGGTGGTCTGCGAGCGTGTTGGCCAGTTGGGTGCGCAGCGCCACTTCGATCCGCTCGATCGCATCCAGCAGCAGCAGACGCAGCTCGCGGTCAAAGACGTACAGCATCAGCACATCATCGAAGCCAGTGCCCACCCGAAAGCGGTGCTCGACCTCGTGCGGCACATAGAAAGGCCGCATGTAGGCGGACAGACGGAAGTAGCTGATGTGCGCCAGACCGTGTCGCGCATGGTCGAGGTCAGGAACCCCCAGGCCGCGCTCCACCAGCAGCGCCAGTTGCTCGTCCAGCGTGCGAGACGGTTTGTTGAATTGCGTCATCAGCAAGCCCCAGACGTGAAAAACCCGCCAAAGTGTGCATCGTGGAGAGGCATGGCGGGTGTGTTGCCACGATTGTAATGCAAGCCCGACCGGCCATCAGCGCAGTGAGCCACATTGTGTGTGTGTGGTTCACCAGAATGTCTCGCCCAATCAGTCGTCAACTCTTGCAGCAAGTTGTCAGAAAATCATCTATATTTTCTGACATGACAGCGCCCCTCACCACCGCCGCGCAGATCCGCCAGCACATCGAACGCCTGCCGCTCGGTGAGCCGTTCACGCCCGCCGCGCTGCTGGCGTGTGGCACCCGTGCGACCGTCGATCAGACGCTCTCGCGGCTGGTGAAGTCTGGTGTCATCACGCGGGTCGCCCGCGGTGTCTTCGTCCGCCCGGAGATGAGCCGCTTTGTCGGCCGGGTCATGCCCGACCCGATGGCGGTGGCCGAGACCCTCGCCAGAACCACCGGCGCCACCCTGCAGATGCACGGCGCCGAGGCCGCCCGCCGGCTCCAACTGACCACCCAGGTGCCAACGCAACCCGTGTTCTCCACCTCGGGGCCGTCCCGGCGCATCCGTGTCGGCACCCTGGAAATCCGCCTGCAGCATGTAAGCCAACGCAAGCTCGCGCTGGCCGGTCGCCCCGCCGGGATGGCGCTGGCGGCGATGTGGTACCTCGGTCAGAAGGCGGTAACCCCAGCACTGATCGAGAAGATCCGGTGCCAGTTGCCCGCGGCCGAGTTCGAGGCGCTGACCGCCGCGACCCGCACCATGCCGGCCTGGATGAGCGACGCCGTTTTCCGCCACCAGCAGCAGTCCCATGGCTGAAACCTTCCTCCAGCTCCAGCCCCAGGAGCGTTCGGAGATCTACCGGGCGCTTGCACCCCAGCTCGGCCGGGCGCCCGTGGTGCTGGAAAAGGATGTCTGGGTGTGCTGGGTACTGCAGGCGCTGTTCACCCGCGCAGGACGGCTGCCGATGGCGTTCAAGGGCGGCACCTCGCTGTCCAAGGTCTACCGCGCCATTGACCGCTTTTCCGAAGACGTGGACATCACCCTCGATTACCGGGGTCTGGACAACACGGTCGATCCATTTGCCGCAGGACTGTCGAAAACGAAACTGAAGCAGTTCAGCGAGGGCCTCAAGTCCTTCGTGCGCGACCACGTTCACCATGTTCTGGTCCCCTTTCTGGAGAGGCAGCTACTGGCCGACTGCGGCTCGGGCGGTGCTCGCATCGAGGCGAACGACGACGGTGAATGCGTGCGCGTGCATTACCCGAGTGCCCTGGGCAACGCCGTGGGGGGCTACATCAGCGACAACGTGCTGATCGAGTTCGGGGGGCGCAACATCACCGAGCCCAACGAGTCGCACTTCATCCAGCCAGACATTGCCGCGCAACTGCCTGAACTCGCCTTTCCCGGCGCACAGGTGAGCGTGCTGTCCCCTGCGCGCACATTCTGGGAAAAGGCCACGCTGATGCACGTCGCTTGTCAGCGCGGCGAATTCGGCACCCAGGCCGAGCGGCTGTCCCGCCACTGGTATGACTTGGCACGGCTGGCGGCGTTGCCGCACGGGAACACCGCGCTGGCGGATCGCCACTTGCTGGCCGATGTCGTCCGGCACAAGAAGGTGTTCTACAGCACCGGGTACGCCCGGTACGACGATTGCCTTGTGGGTCAGTTGCGCCTGATTCCCGACGGTGCTGCCTTGGTGGCGCTGCAAGCCGACTTTCAGCACATGGTCGATGCAGGGATGTTCATCGGGGAGGCTCCGTCATTCGGCGCGATCGTCGATCGACTGCGGGCGCTGGAAACGCAGATCAATGCTCCCGTGGCTCCGATTTCGCCAGACGCCCTCAGCCCGCCTGCCCCTCGGCATCGCTCAGATTGAGCTGATAGAACTCATGCAGTTTCTGCTGCAACAGCCGCTTGTCGGGCAGTTGCGTCTGGTACTCGGCGATCAGCGCGGGCGACAGGCTGCGGCTCAGCGCGTACTCGACCACCTCGTCGTCCTTGCTCGCGCACAGCAACACGCCGATGGCCGGGTTCTCGTGCGGCTTCCTCACGTCCCGGTCCAGCGCCTCCAGGTAGAACGACAGCTTGCCCAGGTACTCCGGCTCGAAGCGCCCCACCTTCAGCTCGATCGCCACCAGACAGTTCAGCCCGCGGTGGAAGAACAGCAGGTCGAGCGCGAAGTCCCGCCCGCCCACCTGCAACGGGAACTCCGAGCCGACGAAGCAGAAATCCCGCCCCAGCTCAGTGAGGAAGTGGCGCAACTGGCCCAGCAAGCCCCGATGCAGATCAGCTTCGCTGTGGCCGCCCTGCAGGTCGAGGAACTCGACCATGTAAGCGTCCTTGAAGACGTTCAGGGCCTGCGGGTGGCTTTGTCTCACCAGCGGTGAGACTTTTGCCGGCGAAGTCACCACGCGCTCGAACAGGGCGGACTGGAGCTGGCGTTCCAGTTCGCGCTTGCTCCACTGCTCCTGCACGGCCATGCGCAGGTAGAACTCACGCTCCTCAGGCCGCTTGCACTGGCCCAGGATGATGAGGTTGTGGGTCCACGGCAATTGTCTCGGCAGTGCCGAGATCATTTCCTGGCCCGCGTAGGCCTCGTAGAACTGCCGCATCCGGAACAGGTTCGGGCGGGTGAAGCCTCGCAGCCCCGGCTGAGTGCGCGCGCTGGCGCGCTGCCTGGATCATCTCGATCACCGCCGTGAAACTGGGGTCATCGGTCGTGCGAGAAACAGGCCTTGTCATGCCGACAACCCCTCGATCATCTGCTTGATCCGATCCGTCGACCGCTTCAGGTCCGCATCGATCTCCGCCAGCGACCGCGGCGGCTCGAACACATAGAAATGCCGGTTGAACGGCACCTCGTAGCCCACCTTGGTCTCGTCGTGGTCGATCCACGCATCCGGCGCGTGCGGCAGCACCTCGCGCTCGAAGTAGGCCTGCACGTCCTCCGACAGCGGCACGTTCTCCGTGTCGCGCAGCGCCGCATCCGCCTGCGGCTTGCCCTTGAGCTTGCCTTTCTGCCCGAGCACGACCGCACCCGCGGCATCCCGCAACGGCCGCTCCACCGTGATCGTCCGGTACCCGAACGCCTCGTTGCGGAAGATGCGCGAGACCGGCGCCTTCTTGCGCTGGCCGCCCGCCGGCACCTCCGGCAGCCGATCCCCATCGGGCACCACCGACCGGCCCGCCTCGCGCCCGTCCGCGTCGAACACGGTGACGAGGTTCGCCTCCATGAACGCGCCGAACAGCCGCGTGATCTCGGCGATGTGGGCCTCGCTCAGCTCCTTGCGCTTCGATCCGAGGCTCTTGCGCATCTTCTGCCAGAAGCCCGAGGCGTCGATGAGCTGCACCAGCCCCTGCCGGTCGTCCTGCTTGCGGTTGCTCAGGATCCAGACGTAGGTGCTGATCCCGGTGTTGTAGAACATGTCCGTCGGCAGCGCGATGATGGCCTCGACCAGGTCGTTTTCCAGCACATGCCGCCGGATCTCCGACTCGCCCGACCCGGCCCCACCCGTGAACAGCGGCGAGCCGTTCAGCACGATGCCGATGCGGCTGCCGCCCTGCTCTGCTGGCCGCATCTTGGACAGCAGGTGCAGCAGGAACAGCAGCGAGCCATCTGACACCCGCGGCAGCCCCGGCCCGAAGCGGCCGGCGTAACCCATGCCTTCGTGCTCCTGGCGGATCTCCTTCTCGATCTTCTTCCACTCCACGCCGAACGGCGGGTTCGACAGCATGTAGTCGAAGGTCCGCCCGCGCAGCCCGTCCTCGGACAGCGTGTTGCCCAGCACGATGTTGCGGATGTCCTGCTCCTTGATGAGCATGTCGGCGCGGCAGATCGCCCAGGACTCGGCGTTCAGCTCCTGCCCGGACAGCGTCAGCCGCGCGCCGGGGTTGATCGCCTTCAGGTGTTCATCCGCGACCGACAACATGCCACCCGTGCCCGCCGTCGGGTCGTAGAGCGTGCGCACGGTGCCGGGTTTCTGCAGTGCGGCGTCGTCCTCGACGAACAGCAGGCCCACCATCAGCCGGATCACCTCGCGGGGCGTGAAGTGTTCGCCGGCGGTCTCGTTGGAGATTTCGGCGAACTTGCGGATCAGCTCCTCGAAGACCGTCCCCATCGCGGCGTTGTCCACCGTGTCGGGGTGCAGGTCGAGGTGGGCGAACTTCTCGGTGACGAGGTAGAGCAGCTTGGCCTTGTGCAGCCGCTCGACCACCGCAGCGAAGTCGAAGCGCTCGAAGATGGCGCGCACGTCGGCCGAGAAGCCCTGCACGTAGCCGTCCAGGTTGTCGCGCAGGTGGTCCTGGTCGCCCATGAGCTGCGGCAGGTCGAACGACGAGGTGTTGTGGAAGCCCAGGCCGGTCTTGCGGTTCAGGAACGGGCCGTAGGGCACCTCTTCGGCCACCTTCAACCGGTACTCGCCGAGCACGGCCGCCTTGGTCGGCGCCAGCACGCAGTCCAGCCGGCGCAGCACCGTGAAGGGCAGGATGACGCGGCCGTATTCGGACTGCCTGAAATCGCCGCGCAGTAGGTCGGCGACGGACCAGAGGAGGGCGGAGAGGTTCTGTGGGGTCATGGGGATCAGCAGGCAGCGGGAACCCCCGATTATTCCGGCATGGCGCTCCCCCGCGACTGCCCGCGGAACACCGAGGGCAAAACCCCCGCCCAGCGCTGGAACGCCCGTGCAAACGTCTTCTCGCTGCTGAAGCCCAGCATCTGCGCGATCTGCTTGATGGGCTTGGCCGTGCGGCTCAGCAGCTCCTTGGCGCGGAGGTGGCGCACCTCGTCCTTGAGCGCCTGCAGCGTCGTGCCCTCCAGCCCGAGCTGCCGGTACAGCGTGCGCACCGACATGTGCAGCGCCGAGGCCAGGGCTTCGGCGTTGAGCATCAGGTTCGGCTGGCTGCGCAACAACTCGCGCACCCGCGGCATCAGCAACGGCTCCTGCCGGTAGGGCCGCACCACCAGCGGCAGCGAATGCTGCAGCATCGCCCGCAAGGCGCTTTCGTCGCGCACCATCGGCCGGGCCAGGAAATCGCTGCCAAAGGTGAGGCTCGCCTGTCCGGCACCGAAGCGCACCGGGCCAGGGAACAGCAGCCCGTAGACCCGGCTGTGCGGCGGGGCCTCGAACGGCAGGGCGATGTCGGCGAGCGGAATGTGCGCGTCGATGGACCAGCAGGCCAGCCCGTGCAACCCCCGCAGCATCGACATCACGCAGAACTCGCGCACAGGCCCCAGCGGCTGGTGTTCCTGCACCTGCACCCGCGCCAGCGTCCCGTCCAGTTCCACCGAGAGCGAAATCTCGTCCACCAGCAAGCCGTGCAGACGGCACCACCGCTGCAGCGCCGCCCCCAGCGTGGGCGCGGTCACGGCGGCGCGGGTCAACATGCCGTAAGTGCCCCAGCGCATCGGCCGCGAGAACCAGCCCAGGGCTTCGTCATCGAGTTCACGCATGGCGGCGTGTCCCAGCCACTCCAGTTGCCCGGCGGTGATGCGGGCCGCCGGGTCGTCGAGCTGCTCGGGGCGGATGCGGGCGGCCTGCAAGGCCGCCGCAGGATCGACGCCATAGCGCGCATAGGCGTGCATGACCGCTTGCACGAACGCGATCGGCGTTTCGGTGCGCAGGCTCATCAAACGTCGGGGCATGGCATCAGTCCGTCGCGTTGCGTGGTGTTGTAGGAGTTGTGGGGGTTGTGCGAAAGACCGATGGCAAGACCCCCTCCCAGCGCCGGAAGGCACGTGCGAAAGTCTTTTCGCTGCTGAAGCCCAGCAGCAGCGCGATCTGCTTGAGGGACTTGGGCGTGCGGCTCAGCAGTTCCTTGGCGCGCTGGTGGCGTACCTCGTCCTTGAGCGCCTGCAGCGTCGTGTGCTCCAGCCCGAGTTGCCGGTACAGCGTGCGCGCCGACACATGCAGCGCCGAGGCCAGGGCTTCGGCGTTGAGCATCAGCTCCGGCTGGCTGCGCAGCAGCTCGCGCACCCGCGACACCAGCAACTGCTCCTGCCGATACGGTTGCACCATCAGCGTCACCGGGTGCTGCAGGAGCGCCCTCAGCGCCCCCTCGTCGCGCACGATCGGCCTGTTCAGGAACTCGCTGCGAAAGGCGATGCCGGACTGTGCTGCCCCGAACCGCACCGGGCCGGGGAACAGCGCCCCGTAGACCTGGTGGTGGTGCGGCGGCGCGAAGGACAGCGCCGTCTCGACCAGGGGGATCTGCGTGTCGATGAACCAGCAGGCCAGTCGGTGCAGACCGCGCAGCATCGACACCACGCAGCACTCGCGCATGGGGCCCAGCGGCCGATGCTCCTGCAGCCGCAGCCGCACCAGCGCCCCGTCCGTCTCCAGCGAGAGCGTCACGTCATCGACCAGCAGCCCGTGGAAGCGGCACCAGCGCGCCAGGCCCACGCCCATCGTCGGTGCGGTCACGGAAGCGCGGATCAGCATGCCGTAGGTGCCCCAGCGGATGCGGCGCGAGAACCATCCGAAGGCCTCGTCGTCGAGTTCGCGCATGGCCGCATACCCGAAGCACTCCATTTGCCAGGTGTTGATGCGGGCGTCGGGATCGTCGAGCTGCTCGGGCCGGATGCGCGCCGCCTGCAGCACGGTGGCCGGGTCCATGCCGCGGCGGGCATAGGCCAGCACGACCGCCCGCACAAACGCCATCGGGGTCTCGTCGCGCACGTTCGCCGGTGGCCGCGTCACTGCATCAACCCGTTTTTCAGCGCGTAGTAGGTCAGCTCGCTGTTGGACGACAGCCCGAGCTTGTCCATCACGCGCGAGCGGTAGGTGCTGACGGTCTTGACGCTGAGTGCCAGGTGGTCGGCCAGACGGCCGATCGTCTTGCCGCGGGCCAGTTGCAGGAAGACCTGGAATTCCCGGTCGGAGAGCTGGTCATGGGGCGGGCACGGTGTCTCGCCCCCGGCACGGCTGGCGAGCAGTTCGGCCAGTGCAGGCGTCACGTAGCGGCGCCCGCGGTGGACCGTGCGGATGGCGCGGGCGATCTCCGGCGCCTCGCAGCCCCGGCCCAGGTAACCGCTGGCGCCCAGCCGCAGCAAGGTGATTGCGCAGTGGGTCTCGGGCGTCTGGCCCACCATCAGCACCGACAGGTCCGGTCGGCGCAGCCGCAGCGCCCGCAGCACGTCCACGCCGCAGTAGTCCTCGATCGACAGGTCCAGCACCACCACGTCGATGTCTTCACGCCCGGCCAGCATCTGGGCCTCGCGGCCGTTCTCCGCTTCGGCAATGACCCGGAAATCCACCTCCTTCGACAGAAGATGGCGCAGTCCGGCGCGGACGATGGCGTGGTCATCGGCAAGTGCAATCTGGATCATGTTGACTACTCCCTTCGGTGGTTTTTTCCGGTACCAAGACAAAGTCTAGGCAATCGGTTGGCGCATATCGTGCAAAAAGACACGCTTATTCCGCCTAGTGCGCCTCAGCGGCGGGCAGGTGCGTCAGGGTTGTCCTACGGACGATCAGGCCGCTGTCCGACCGCTGCGGGGTGGCGGCTTGCCTAGCCTTGGCGGGCCGTCAGCCTCGACGGTGCCCACCGACAGAGGAGTTCTCCAATGCCTGCCCGCATGACCACGCCCGCATCCCTGCCCCTCACGTCCAGCCAAGGGGTGACGCTGTCCGACAACCAGAACTCGCTGCGGGCCGGCACCCGCGGCCCGACGCTGATGGAGGACTTCCTGCTGCAGGAGAAGATCACCCACTTCGACCACGAGCGCATCCCCGAGCGCGTGGTCCACGCCCGGGGTTCGGCGGCACATGGGTATTTCGAATGCGCCCGCGACTGCAGCGACTGGACCCGCGCCTCCTTCCTGTCCAAGGTCGGCCGGCGCACGCCGGTATTCACCCGCTTCTCGACCGTGGCGGGGGGCGCCGGCTCGGCCGACACGCCCCGCGACGTGCGCGGCTTCGCGGTCAAGTTCTACACCGGCGAGGGCAACTTCGACCTCGTGGGCAACAACATCCCGGTGTTCTTCATCCAGGACGCGATCAAGTTCCCCGACCTCGTCCATGCGGTGAAGATGGAGCCGGACCGGGGTTATCCACAGGCGGCGTCGGCGCACGACACCTTCTGGGACTTCATCTCGCTGATGCCGGAGTCCATGCACATGGTGATGTGGGCCATAAGCGACCGCACGCTGCCGCGCTCGCTGCGCATGATCGACGGCTTCGGCGTTCACACCTTCCGGCTGGTCGATGCGCAGGGCGTGTCGCGCTTCGTCAAGTTCCACTGGCGCGCGGCGCTGGGCGTGGCCTCGACGACCTGGGACGAGGCCGTGAAGATCGCCGGGGCCGACCCGGACTACCACCGCCGCGACCTGTGGGAGTCGATCGACCGCGGCGACTTCCCGGCCTGGGAGCTGGCGCTGCAGGTGTTCGACGAGGAGACGGCCGCGTCCCTGCCCTTCGACGTGCTTGATGCGACCAAGCTGATTCCGGAGGAGCTGGTGCCACTGCAGGTGGTGGGCCGCATGGTGCTGGACCGCAACCCGGACAACTTCTTCGCCGAGACCGAGCAGGTGGCCTACTGCCCGGCACACCTGGTGCCGGGCATCGACTTCAGCGACGACCCGCTGCTGCAGGGGCGGCTGTTCTCGTACACCGACACGCAGCTCAGCCGGCTGGGCGGCCCGAACTTCCACCAGTTGCCGATCAACCAGCCGCGCTGCCCCTTCCACAACTTCCAGCGCGACGCCGTGATGCAGACCACCCGGCCGCAAGGGCGGGTCAACTACGAACCCAACTCGCTGGCCCCGGAAGGACCACGCGCCGCCGCCGAACACGGCTTCGCGACCTGGCCGGCACCGACCACCGGCACCAAGGTGCGACAGCGGGCAGAGACCTTCGGCGACCACTACTCGCAGGCGCGGCAGTTCCTGGCCTCGCTGACGCCGCCGGAGCAGCGCCACATCGTGATGGCGCTGGCCTTCGAGCTGGGCAAGGTGACGGTGCTGGCGATCCGCGAGCGGGTGCTGGGTCACCTGGCAGTGATCGACGCGGGATTGGCTGGCCTGGTGGCCGAGCGGCTCGGGCAGTCCGTGCCGACGGCAGAGCCCCGGCCGCAGGCGACCGTGCCGCCGCAGGACTTGCCGCCCTCTCCCGCGCTGAGCCAGCTCGCCAGCCGCGCCGGAGGTCTGGCGGGGCGCCACCTGGCCGCGCTGCTCGCTGACGGTGCCGACGACACACTGTTGGCAGCCATGCAGCGTGCGCTCACCCAAGCAGGCGCCCGGTTGACGCTGGTGGCCGAGAAGATCGGCGGTGTGCACCTGGCCGATGGCACCGTGCAACCGGCCGATCAGGCCCTGGCCGGCGCACCGTCGTGCCTGTTCGATGCGGTGATCGTCCTGGGCAGCGAGACGGGCATCGCCACCCTGCGCCAGCACCCGGCGGCACTCGACTGGCTGCGCGATGCCTGGCGCCATCTGAAGGTGATCGGACTCGATCCCGCCGGGGCCTTGCTGGCCCGCACCGCCGGCATGCCCACCGATGAGGCCGTGGTGGCGCTGACACAGCGCAAGAGTGTCGAGACCTTCGTGCAGAAGGCCGCCAAGGGCAAGTACCACGCCCGAGAAGGGGCGCCCGGCACCGACCACTGAGCGGCGGAGCCGCGGGGCAGGGTCAGGCGTTGACGTCCACGACGACCCGCCCGCGGACCTTGCCGGCGAGGATATCCACAGCCACCTGCGGTGCCTCGGCCAGCCCGATCGTGCGGGTCATCGACGCGAGCTTGCGGCGGTCCAGGTCCGTCGCCAGCCGTGCCCACGCCTGCTGGCGCCGCACTGTCGGGCACATCACCGAATCGACGCCCAGCAGCCGCACGCCGCGCAGGATGAAGGGCGCCACGCTTGTGGATAACTCCATCCCTTGCGCCAATCCACAGGCGGCCACGGCACCGCCATAGCGGGTCTGCGCCAGTGCGTTGGCGAGGGTGTGCGAGCCGACCGAATCGACGACACCAGCCCAGCGCTCCTTCTGCAGCGGCTTGCCGGCTGTGGATAACCCGGCGCGATCGAGGATATCCACAGCCCCGAGCGCACGCAGATATTCAGCTTCGTCGAGCTTGCCGGTGGACGCCACGACCCGGTAGCCCAGGCCGCTCAGCAGCGCCACGGCCACGCTGCCCACGCCGCCGCTGGCCCCCGTGACCAGAATCTCGCCGCTGTCGGGCCGCACACCCGCGTCTTCGAGCGCCATCACGCACAGCATCGCGGTGTAGCCGGCCGTGCCGATCGCCATGGCATCGGCTGTGGATAACTCGGTGGGCAGTGCGATCAGCCAGTCGCCCTTGAGCCGCGCCTTCTGCGACAGGCAGCCCCAGTGCGTTTCACCGACACCCCAGCCATTGTGGATAACCTTGTCGCCAACTGACCAGCGCGGGTCTGTGGATAACTCAACCGTGCCCGCCCCGTCGATGCCCGGCACCATCGGCCACTGGCGCACGACCGGGCTGCGGTTGGTCAGCGCGAGGCCGTCCTTGTAGTTGACCGTCGAGTGGGCGATGCGCACGATGACGTTGGCCTCGCCGGTGTGGGCGACCAGTTCGTCGTCGGTCAGGTCATCACGCAGACGGGCCGTGAAGGCGCCGTCGGTCTTGGTGAGGTACAGGGCGGTGAAGGGTGTGGGCGTGGGTGAGGGCATGGCGGTCTCCGGGTGTCTCCAGCCGAAGATTGAACCATGCCCCTTCCTGCCCCGCTGTCACGCGGGTTCAGCCGCGCTCAGCCATTCACTGGCAAGAGAAGCTGGCCGCCAGCTCCAGGCTGCCAGTGCCCTTGTACTTCGCGACCTTCGGGTAAGCGCACAGCGGGCGGGTGCGGGTGGCCGACCAGCCAGCCGGCACTTCCGCGTTGACGCCGCCGGCGTTGCCCGCGCCGCGTGCGCTGGCAATCACTGCATCCGGTGCCTTGCCCTGTTCGACCCACTGCACCAGCGGCGTGAGCATGTCGAACTGGTCGGTGGCGGGGCCACCCGAGCAGTGGTTCATGCCGGGCACACCGAACAGGCGGGCGAAGTTGCTGGCGTCGCCCCCGTTGGCGCTGGCGAGGTTGTTGACCCAGGTGACCGTATCGTCATACGAGAACACCGCGTCGCTGACCCCGTGGTAGAGCATGACCTTGGCACCGCGACCCTTCAGGACACTGAGGTTCGAGGGCGTCGGTGGCGTCATGAAGTCCATGCCGGAGACGGTGTAGGTCGCGCCGGTGGCGGTGATGCCGGCCGCCAGGGCGTCGATGGACGCGGTGAGCGGATTGGCCAGGAACGCGGGCGTGCCATTGAACACGACGCCGGCCGCCAGCGGGTCCAGCGCCAGCGAGTTGACAAACTCCCAAGTCGCCCAGCCGTTGCCGGAGATGCCGGCGTCGAAGGGGAAGGTGTTGTAGACCGCCGCGCCGGTGCTGGTGCGGGCGCCGGCGTGGATGTTGGCGAGCACGTCCTTCTGCAGCGCGGTCAGGCAAGTGTTGTCGCGGGCGCCGCTGCATGTCGGCACGTCGTCGACCAGGCTGAACGCCTTCTGGCAGGCGGCGGTGTCGCTGACGATGCCGTCGGCGGCGCTGTCCAGCGCATCGCACTTGGCCAGGATGCGGCCCGCCACCATGGTGCGCTCGGCGGGCGTGAAGGCGGTGGCCAGGTCGGCGATCGTGTTGCCATTGGCCGTGGTGGTCGCGCCGACGGTGTAGGCGCGGGCGTACTGCTGGGCACCCCAGATCTGCGAGACCGCGGCCTTGGGCAGGTTGTAGCCGGGCGCGCCGGCCAGGAAGCCGTCGTATTCCTCGGCCAGCCGGCTCGTGGCCACCAGCGTGTGGCGCCCGCCGTTGGAGCAGCCGCCGAAGTAGGAGCGGTCCGGTGCGCGGCCATACGCGGCCTTGACCAGTGCCTTGGCCATCGGGGTGAGCTTGGCAGCGGCCTGGTAGCCGTAGTCCAGACGCGCCTGCGGCTCGAAGCCGAAGGCAGCGGTCTGCGCGCCGGTGTGGCCGGCGTCGGAGCTGATGACCGCGAAGCCTTGCAGCAGGGCGTGGGTGTTGGGGCCGCCGCCGGTGGCACCAGTGGCGGCGACGACGCTGCCATCCAGCCCGCCGTTGCCCTGGTAGTAGAACCGGCCGGTCCACGCCTGGGGCATCCGCATCTCGAAACCGATCGCGTAGGTCAGGCCGTCGCTGCCCGTGCGTGTGCCGAGCTTGCCGGCGACGAGGCAGTGCTCGGGGACGGGGTTGCCGGCCAGGGTGAGCGTGCCGGCGGCCACGGTGGTGGCGCTGGTAATGGTGACGCCAGCGTAGGTGAAGCCGGTCAGGCTGGGGCATGCAACGGACAACGCACCCGCCTGGGCGGCCGAGAGCTGGGGCAGGGCCGTGGGGGTTGCGACCGTGTCGTCGCCGCCACCACAGGCCACCAAAGCCGCTGCTGCGGCCACCGCTGAACAGGCCGCGATGGGCCGGTGACTGAAGAATCCGCGCATGGTGTCTCCTGATGCGTCTGTCGATAATTACTTAATCTAATTAAGTAAAAGCGCGCTCGAATCGGTGAATTCCCTTGGATTGCTACACTGACCCATGCTCCACACCAAGCGCCCTCTTTCGGAACTCACCCCCCAGGGCGGCCTGGAGGAACGGGGCATCCACGACCTGCTCGGCTACCAGCTCGCGCAGGCCACCATCGTCACCGACGAGGTCTTCGAGCGCGTGGTGGGGCGGCCGCTGGGCGTGCGGCCGGTGGAGTTCACGATCCTGCAGCTGGTGAAGGAAAACAGCAGCGTCACCCCGTCCAAGCTGGCCAAGGCGCTGGCGATGACGGCCCCGGCGATCACCACCTGGCTCGACCGGATGACCCTGCGCGGCACGCTGGTGCGCGAACGCAGCACCACCGACCGGCGTGCCCAGTCGCTGCGCATCACGCCAATGGGTGAGCAGCTTGTCGCACAGGCCTTGGGGCAGTTGCTGCAGACCGAGCGCGAGCTGCTGGCGGCGTTGTCCGAGGGGGAGCGGCAGATCCTGCTGGAGCTGCTGCACAAGGTGGCCTGCGCGCGGCCGCGCTGAGTGGCCGGCAGGCTAATCGTCCTGCGTAGCGGTATTCGGATTGATCATTGGCGGAGCATCTAAGAAATTTTCCGTGCAGCCGCTTTGGATTTCGTGCGGCGCGTCAGACGAACAAACACGCCAAGAGCCAATACGGCAAGAAACCCGCCGAGAAGGAATTTTCCAAACGCTGCCGCCACGGCAGCCACGGACACCAAGCCAAAGCCGATCGCGCTGTCAAGAATGTTCAGCCCAGCTTCCACGGCCTTGCTGGAGCGTGATTTCGACCAAAACCCATCCATGATTTCTAACGTTCCCAATAACCGGCGCGCGCTGCGTGACGCAACCAACCGCACTGCCGTTGCGCGCGCGTCCGGTTCATTGGGTTGTTAGAGCGCAGCTCTCGGTTTATGCACGTCATCTGCACCAGGCACGGTGTACGTTATGCCTTCCATCGCCAGCAACTCTTCATATAGCGTAGGCTCGAGTTCTCGCGTTATTAGGTTGCACAACTCGTCAAATTGACCAACGACCCAGTCGCGAGCGCGAGTAGCTAAGAGATGCAGGTTTTGGTAGTTCTCTTGCCCTAACGTCTCGCCGACGACACTTAGGCACAAGATTTTGGCAATCTTGTGGTCCATGCCTTTCTTATTGAGGATCGCCCCCGGCAAGCATTGCGTGTAGGAATTCTCGTCGTGCACCAAGTTCTTGTTTCGGAGGCTGTCGAAGTATTTGTACGGCTCGAACGCTCCTGGATCAGCCTTGTAAACGACCTTCGCATCGAGGCTGAACCTTGATTCGCTCTGACCGAAGCACTTTATGAAGTGAACAATCGCCGAATGCCACAAGGCCCGACGGAGGGTGTGAGGTTCATCGGGCGTGGTGTTTATCGTCTCAAGGCACTCGAGCGTGAAATCGAGATCGACTTTGTGCAGTGCCAGATCTGCCAAACGTCGGATCTTTGGTCCCGCGATGAGGAGGACCTTCACTGCATCTGGAAAGCCCTCAACGTGGAACCCGTTTGCCGTTTTTGTGATCGCGAAATATTCCATGAGGTCGGCGCTGCGCTCTAACGTTTGAAGTCAGCGTGTCGCCGTAGGCGATCCGCTGGAGTGAAGGGTTAGGCTTGCTTGGTTTGGTGCGTTGCTAAATAAATGAAAGTGGGCGAGAAAAACTGCCAATGCAAACGCTAAGGGAGCAAATGCTAGGCCTAGCCCGAAACTGAGGAGCATCCCGCCAGCTCCAGTAATAGTACCTAGTACAACCCATAGCCAATACACACGACGATTTTTAATCCAGTTTAAATTCATTACAGCAAGCGCGACCCAAGGGAAACCCAAAAATAACAAAGAATAAACAGGCGTGAAACGACTGCTATCCAAAAACGCAAGCCTTGTCGTAAAAACGATTTGCTCTACGCTCAAATAAATTCCGTAAACTGAGGTAAGCCAACAAAGAAGACTGACAACGATTCGATTTCGCATATTTGTATGTGCCTAACGTAATATCGACGTCACACCTTGCTGGCGTAACAACCTTGCTGCTGCGTATCAGCTTGCGAGCAGCGCAACACAAGTCCGCGCCGGGATTGAAGTTTTTCTCTGTCTTGCATGGTTTGCCCCCCGTAAAAATGACCCCAAAGCCTGCACTGCTGGCGTAACCCGTTACGCCGTCAGACTCAGCGCCAGCATACCCGCGCCCTGATCCGCTCGTCCACTGCGGCCACCCCCATTCGCCTACCCTTCACACGTAACAACATGCGAACCGTGCCACTGCCTCAACTGGCGTCGGTGTAGCATCCACTCCGCTCGCACACACTGCGAGCACGGGCTTGGCAGCCCGGAAGCAAGGCGCAGACCCAAGCCGCGCCCAACGCGGCTTTTTCACGTCCATACGGCGCGTGAGCTGCGCGCATGGCCACGTCTATGGCGGGCCGTGCGGGAGGGGGCAACCCCTGCCGGTCCTTGCCCGGTCTGCCAACCCGCACGGTCTGCCACCCCTCTCTTGGCAGGGAGGGTGGGCAGGTTCAAACCTGTCGCAAGGAGCCATTCATGGCTGACACCACCCGCATCCTCGCCCGCCTGCTCCCCCGCTGGCTGCGCCGCCTCACCCTGCGTGAACGCACCTTCCGCGTCATCGCCCTCGACCGCTGGCGCCCCCGACCACCCCGCCTGAGCTGACCCGCCCACCACGGACCGACCGACTCCGAGCGCCCCCCCAACACGGGGCGCCCGTCGGCGCCCGCGCGTCTGCACGTCACGCCACAGGGGTTCTCTTCCACGGACTTGTCGCCCCCTGTGCGCGTCCCGGCTCGGCGCGCGGGCTCGTCACGCCGGTAGAGCGGGAACCACGACACCGGCGACCCAGAGGCGCAAGCTGCCACGGGTGTGGTGGGGCGTTCGAGCCCTGAAGGCAGCCTGTCGCGCGCGTCGATACCGCCCGCGATCCCCGTAGCGACCGACTGACCGACCGATGGTCCGCGTCACGCCGTCCACGCCCAGGGGCCAGCCCGACACGCCTGCGCGGCTTCACCGCCGCGGCGTGCTGGGTCGAGGCTTGCCCCTTCGCTCCCTCCTTCCCTCTCTCCGGTCCCTCGGGGAGCGCGGGCGACAAGTCCTCAGTTCGGGCAATTTTTCTATCGGGTATTGGCCAGAGGCAGTGGAAGCGACCGCCAACAGCCTGTGGCGCCGCCATGACCGGGGCCTGTCGCGCCGTCCAGGTCAGGTCCGCTCGTGGTCGTCGCGCTGTGCCCGCTCCTGCGCGAACAGCTCTTCAAGCTGCTGGCGGCCCTTGCGCGCCATCGACACCAGTGCCTTCTCGTCGCGGTGGTGTGGCCAGAAGGCTTCGAGCTGGGCCACCGAATGGCTCCGGAACCGGCTGGCCAGCGCGCTGGCGCGGTCGGGTGCCCAGCCCATGCTCTCCAGCACGCTGCGCCCGGTGGCCAAGGCCGCGTCCAGCGTCTCGCGCTCGATCAGCGTCACACCACGGTCGCGCAGCGAAAAGAAGTGCTGCACATTGCGGGCGCGGGCCACGAGCACGAGGTTCGGGAAGTGCTCGCGGGCAAGATCGACCAGCTTCAGGCTCTGCTCCACATCGTCGATCGCCACCACCAGCACCTTGGCCGATGCCGCCCCCGCCATGCGCAGCAGGTCGAGCCGGGTCGCGTCGCCATAGTGGACCCGGAAGCCGAAGCGGCGCAGCGCCTCGATCTGTTCGGCGTCGTGGTCGAGCACGGTCGCCTTCAGGCCGTTGGCGTAGAGCAGCCGCCCGACCACCTGCCCGTAGCGACCGAAGCCGGCGATGATCACCGGGGCTTCCTGCGGCTCAGTCAGCGCATGGGGCGAGTTATCCACAGCCTGCTGTGCATAACGTGGCAGCCACCAGCGGTCGATCGCCACCAGCAGCAGCGGCGTGACCAGCATCGACAGCGCCACCGTGCCGATCAGCACAGAGGTCTGCGACTCGGTGAGCACCCGGACCGTCGCCCCCTGCTGGAAGACGACGAAGGCAAATTCACCGCCTTGCGCCAGAAGCAGCGTGAACACCGGCCGCTCCTGCCGGGGCACCGCCACCCACCGCGCCAGCGCCCACAGCACCAGCGCCTTGATCGCCAGGAAGCCCATCAGCAGCGCGACGACGGCACCGAGGTGCTCGTACACGGCGCGGAAGTCGATCGACATGCCCACCGCCATGAAAAACAGCCCGAGCAGCAGCCCCTTGAACGGCTCGACATCGGTTTCCAGCTCGCGCCGGTATTCGCTCTCGGCCAGCAGCACGCCACCCAGGAAGGCCCCGAGCGCGGCCGACAACTCCACCGCGTGCATCAGGCTGGCCAGCCCGACGACCAGGCCGAGCGCCGCGGCGGTGAAGATCTCGGGGGAGCCACTGCGGGCGATCCAGCGCAGCGCGTGGCGCAGCAGCAGCCGGCCCACCACGATGATGCCGGCGATGACGGCCAGCGCCCGCAAGGCTTCGGTCCACGGGCTGCCGCTGTCCTGCACCTTCGGGGCCAGCAGCGGGATCAGCGCCAGGATCGGGATGGCCGCCACGTCCTGGAACAGCAGGATCGCGAAGCCGGCCTGTCCGCCCGAGGTGCGCAGCAGGTTGCGCTCCTGCATCACTTGCACCGCCACCGCCGTGGACGACAGCGCCAGCCCCAGCCCCGTCACCACCGCCACCGGCCAGCGCACCCCCAGCAGCAAGGCCACACCGCCGACCGCCGCCGCACAGCCGAGCACCTGCGCACTGCCCCAGCCGAAGATCGAGCGCTGCATGGCCCACAAGCGCGGCGGCTCCAGCTCCAGTCCGATCAGGAACAGCATCAGCACCACGCCGAACTCGGCGAACTGCAGGATCGCATCCGGATCGCGGACGAACTCCAGACCGAAGGGACCAATGGCGATGCCGGCGCCGAGGTAGCCAATGATCGAGCCGAGTCCCAGCTTGCGCGCCAGCGGCACCGCGATCACCGCCGCGGCGAGGTAGACCAGCGAGGCGTTGAGCCAGTGTCCGTGTTCCATCGTGCCATTCTCCTGGCGCGCAGCATAACGGCGCACCTGGGGCGCAGGGGCTCAGGTGTAGTTGCAGCCGGCAGGCAGCGGCCAGCTCGTGGCCGGTTTCATCGCCTTGACCGCCGCCGGGGCCGTGATGCCCACCAGGTCGGTGCCGACCAGCCGCTCCAGCTCGGTGATGCTGACGAGGTAGGGGTCCAGCGCGGTCAGGCCCTCGACATTGGGGATGTACCAGGCGATCGCCTTGGCCGCCCCGGTGGCCGGGTCGGTGGTGACGATGGCCTTCCAGAAGTATTCCGGCGTGCGGATGCCGTGGCTGGCAAGGAACCAGTCGTTCGATTCGTCGCTGTAGACCACGCCGCCGTAGACCTGCACCGGCGCGAGGTCGCGGTAGCACTCGGCGACGTTCTCGGCGTCGAGCCAGACATTGCGGTTGAACGTCGCCACCTGCGGGACGATGTTCGTCATGTAGTTGGCGCGCTGGATGTAGTCCGCGTTGTAGTCCATGTGGTTGGACGAAACGAGGTGCCCCCGGTCGTAGCCAGGATGGATGGCGCCGGCGTAGCTGCTGGCGCTGTTCTGCTGTGCGCAGCCAGCGGGCAGGGTCGGGTCGAGCGTGAAGCTCGTCGGGCGGGCAGCCGTGCCGTTGTCGAAGCCGAGGGTGTAGCTGTACTGGAGCGCCGTGTGCGTGGTGCAGTCGTAGGTGAGCTGGTAGCCGCCGTAGTCCTGGCGGATGACCCGGTCGGTGCTGGCCGGGCCGTTCGGGGCCGGATAGACCGTGTCCGTGCCAGCGTCCGCCGGCTCCTCGTCACCGCCACCGCAGGCGCCGAGCAGGACCGCGAACCCCAGGGCTCCCAGCAGGCGCAGGCCGCGTGCCCACCTGTCAGCGACTGTCACTGACCAACCGGATGGGTGACGCCGCATTCCCGCAATCGCGCTGCTGCTGGTAGACCACCAGGCCATCGACCTGGACGCACTTGAAGACGCCGGCACCGGTGGCCGGACCCGCTGCCGTGGGCGGCAGGTTCGCGGGGAAGTTGAGCGGGAAGGCCTCGGCCGCCTTCGGCGCCATCCCCCAGTGCGCTTCGCCCGTCCACGGATTCACGGCCGATGCCGCGCGCTCGACCGCCAGCACCCGGGTGGTCGTGCTGCCCAGGAGCTGCGACAGGAGCCGGTCGCTGCGCAGATAGAACAGGAGCCCTGCCACCAGCAGCAGCCCCAGCGCCACGGGCCAGCTTGGCACCAGCCAGGACCGCTCGAAGTTGTGGCGATAGCCACCGGGCACGCTGTAGTTCACACCCCGAAAGCTCGGCGGCGAGACATACGGCTCGGCGCCGTCGGCAGCGGACGCTGTCGAAAAGGGGTTCTGGGCAGGAGACGACACGCGGGTCATGGCAGATGAAAGCTGAATTTGCGCAAATTGTGTCGTTCTTTTTCTTAACAGTCTCCTGCATGAAGTAAAAATTCGAGTCGCTTGCGCAAATCCTCATCCAAACGTCCGGCTTGTGACACCAGCGCGGGTTGAGGAGCCGCCAGAAACCGGTAGAAGGCGGCCCGCTGCGGCCCGAGACGGGCCAGTTCGGCCAGATGGCGTTCGACCACGCCCAGGTCGCCCCGCGCGATCGGCCCGGACACGGCACCCGCCAGGCCGCGCGCCTCGACCGCATCCAGCGTGCCGCGCGACAGCGGCAGCAGCGCCCGCAGCGCCTCGGCCTCGTCCACACCGAAACTGGCCCACAGCGCCACAGCCTCCTGCAGCACCGGCAGCAGGAAGCTCGCCGCGTAGCCAGCCGCCACGTGGTAGCGCACCCGCATCCCGGGCGGCAGCACGGTGGCCGGCATCTCCAGCGCAGCGGCCAGCGCACGCAGCGTCGGCATCAGCGCGGGACCGGCCTCGATCGCTGCGGTGCTGCCGGCCAGCCGGCGCGCGGCCAGCTCGGGGTCGGAGAAGATCTGCAGCGGATGGAAGCCCCCGGTGTGCGCACCGGCCTGTGCGGCGGCGTCGAGCGCAGCGACCTCGGTGGCGCCACTGCAATGCACCACCGCCTGCCCGGCGCGCCAGCGCAAGGCCGCCGCGACTGGCGCGATCGCATCGTCCGCCACGGTGAGCAGCACCAGATCGGCCTGGTCCACCGCTTGCTGCGGCGTGCAGGGCTGTGGATAACTGGAGGCGGACAGGCGCTCGGGCCGTCGGCTGCCGACGGCCACAACGGGCAGACCCGCACGCTCCAGCGCGATCACCAGCGCCCGTGCCACACGGCCGGCGCCAACCAGCGCCACGCGCAAGGCGGCCAGTTCGGGAAGGGGTTCAGGCGTGGGCATGTTCATGGCAGGATGATGCCCATGGACATCCCCGCATTGCAGGCCCGCCTGCGCGATTTCTCGGCCGAACGTGGCTGGGAGCCCTACCAGACCCCCAAGAACCTGGCGATGGCCATGGTGGTCGAGACCGCCGAGCTGGTCGAGATCTTCCAGTGGATGACGCCCGAAGCCTCCACCCGCGTCGCCGAGGATCCTGCCGTGCAGCAGCACCTGGGTGAAGAGATCGCCGACGTGCTGGTCTACCTGGTGCAGATCGCCGACCGCTGCGGCGTGGACATCGCGGCGGCCGTGGACCGCAAGATCGGACTGAACGCGGTCAAGTACCCGCCAGACCTCCCGCCGAATCCGGGCCGCTGAGCGCGTTTACCCGGTCCGGGCACCCGAGGGTGCCCGGCGGGCGCGCCAGACGCCGCAAGGCCCCTCAGAGCGCCTTGACGACCAGCTTGAAGTCCGGATCCTCCGGGAAGGGCCGCACCTCGTAGCCCAGGCCGCGCATCAGCCGCAGCATGTTGGGGTTGTTGGCCAGCACCAGCCCCTCGATCTGCGCCAGCCCCTTGTTGCGGGCGAAGTCGGCGATCGACAGCATCAGCCGCGAGCCCAGCCCCTGGCCCTTGTAAGCGTCCGACACCACCAGCGAAAACTCGCAGGTGGTCTGGTCCGGGTTGGTGATGAAGCGCGACACGCCGATGATCTGCTCGGTCTCGACAAAGTTGCCGTCCTCGCCCAGGCGGCGGTCGACATGCACCGCCACCAGCGCCATCTCGCGGTCGTAGTCGATCAGCGTGTAGCGGGCCAGCATGCGCGCCGGCAGCTCGTGCATCGCGCTGGCGAAGCGGAAGTAGCGGCTCTCCTCCGACAGGCCGCGGGTGAAGGCCTGCAGCATGTCGGCGTCGTCCGGACGGATCGGGCGGATGGTGTAGAGGTCGCCGCCCTTCATCGGCCACTCGCGCTCGTAGCGGCTCGGGTAGGGCAGGATGGCCAGGTGGTTGTAGTCGCGTGCGGTCGGTCCGGCGTGGTCGATGACGATGCGGGCGTCCACCGCCACCGCGCCGTCGTGGTCCACGATGATCGGGTTGATGTCCATCTCGCGCAGCTGCGGCAGCTCGCAGACCATCTCCGACACCCGCAGCAGGATCTGCTCGACCGCCTCGACATCGGCCGCCGGCGCGCCCCGCCACACACCCAGCAGGGTCGATACCCGGGCCCGCTCGATCAGCCGGTGCGCGAGGAACTGGTTCAGGGGTGGAAGTTCCATCGCCCGGTCGGCGATCAGCTCGATCATCGTGCCGCCAGAGCCGAAAGTGATCACCGGGCCGAAGGGCACGTCCGTGGTCATGCCGATGTAGATCTCGCGGCCACGCTTCTTGCCGCTCATGGGCTGGATGGTCACGCCGTTGATGCGCGCTTGCGGCATCACCCGGCGCACGGCGGCCAGCATGTCGTTGAAGACATCGCGCACCTGGGTGGCGGTCAGCACGTTGAGCACCACGCCCTCGACATCGGACTTGTGGCTGATGTCGGGGGAGTCGATCTTCAGCGCCACCGGGTAGCCGAGCTGGCTGGCGATCAGCATCGCCTCGGTGGCAGTGCGGGCCAGCATGGTGCGGGTGACGGGGATGTGGAAGGCCGCCAGCAGCGCCTTGGACTCCATCTCGGTCAGCACCCGGCGACGCTCGGCCAGCACGCCCTCGATCAGCAGCCGGGCGCCCTCGACATCCGGTCGCGCCAGCGTGGACTGCGGTGGCGGCGTCTGCTGAAGCAGCTGCTGGTTCTGGTAGAAATTCGCCACGTTGGCAAAGGCATCGACCGCAGCTTCGGGTGTGCGAAAGGTGGGGATGGCGATCGCGTTGAGCATGACCCGGGCGTCGCGCACCCGCTCGTCGCCCATCCAGCAGGTCAGCACCGGCTTGCCCATGGCGTGCACGTTGTCGCAGACGACCTGGGCGATGGCATCCGGGTCGCTGTCGAGCTTGGGCGAGAAGATCACCAGCACCCCGTGTACCGCCCGGTCCTTCGCGCAGGCCAGCAGCGCGGCGCGGAACTGCGCTGGCGTGGCCTCCTCGCCCAGGTCGATGACGGATTCCAGCGTGGCGTGCGGCGCGAGCTGCGGCGCGAGTTCGTTGCAGCTCGTGTCGACCAGCCGCGCCACCTCCAGACCGATCTCGTTGGCGCGGTCGGCCGCCAGCACCGCCGGGCCGCCGCCATTGGTGACGATGGCCAATCCCCGGCCGATCGGCTTGTAGCGCGAGGCCAGGCACTTCGCCGCCGAAAACAACTGCGTGAAGGCCCGCACCCGCACGACACCCGCGCGGCGCAGCGCCGCCTCGAACACGTCGTCCGAGCCGACGATGCTGGCCGAGTGGGTCAGCGCCGCCTTCGAGCCCGCCGGCTGGCGGCCGGCCTTCATCACCACCACCGGCTTGGCAAACGCCGCCGCCCGCAGCGCGCTCATGAAGCGGCGGGCGTCGTGGATGCCCTCCATGTAGACGAGGATGCTCTGGGTGGAGGCATCGTTGGCCAGGAAGTCCAGCACCTGCGTCAGGTCAACGGCGGTATTGGCCCCGAGCGAGACCACGGTGGAGAACCCCACCGCATTGCGCGCCGCCCAGTCGAGGATGGACGCCGTCAGCGCGCCCGACTGGCAGACCAGCGCCAGCGGGCCGGTGGCGGCGAGGCGGCCGGCCGCGCTGGCGTTGAGCTTGAGCAGCGGGCGCTGCAGGCCGAGGCTGTTCGGCCCGAGCAGATGCATGCCGTGTCGCCGCGCGATCGCGTGCAGGTCGGCGCACTCCACCGCTGGCAGCCCGGTGGACAGCACCAGCGCGGCGCGACAGCGGATGCGGCCGGCAATCTCCAGCGCTGCGGCAATGCGCGCATGCGGCAGCGCGATGATGGCCAGATCGGCCCGTGACTGGGCCAGCTCCGACAGCGTGCCCGTCATGTCGACGTCAAGGAAGGTCAGCGTGCCGTCGAACTTGTGCGCCTGCAGTTCCCGGAGCATGGCGCGCACCAGCGACGGCGCCTGGTCCAGCTGGTCCGGTGGCCCCGCGAACACGACGATCGACTTGGGGGAGAACAGCGGCGTCAGGAAGTGATGGTCCACGTGGGCACACCCGTTGAAAAGGAGACGTACCAGCATACGACAAGGACCTGTCCGGCTGGTGCAGTGCAGCAGACAACAAAAAACCCGCTTGCTGTTGCGCAAACAGCGAGCGGGTTCTGGGGTGCAAAGCGTCGCGGGGACGCCCTGCCGTGCGTCTCAGGCGTCGATCAGCGCACGACGGCGATCTGCTCGCGGTTGCCAGCCTTGTAGGTGAACATCGTCAGCGCGCCGTTCTTCACGTCGCCCTTCTCGTCGAAGCTGATGTTGCCCGTCACGCCCTTGTAGCCCGCCGTCTTCGCCAGCAC
>NZ_JANPAB010000103.1:0-19735 GCF_031429695.1 Sphaerotilus sp. | reverse complement strand
CACGAACTGATCAATCAGCTCCTTCGGTATCGCCGGCATCGCCGCCACTGCGGCCAGCGCCGCCTTCGTCGTCTTCCTGCTTGGCATACATGCTCCTTCTTCTCATGCTATGCCTCGCACACAAAATCCCGGATAGGCTCGTGTAGCGCGGACGGTCTTCCAGACTTGTGCCTTGTTGTAGCGACCACGCTTCATGTACCCGGCTCGACAGCACCCCAAACGTTGTGTCATCTGGCCTCGCAACGATCACAAGGTTCTTGTCTGGCGAGTAGCTGCTATGCAGCCAGACGAACACTCGATGTTTGGACACTTCGGGGGTCGCAATGAACCTCGGCAATTGCCGAACCGCTTGCTTTCCATCGGCGCCAGACCGCTTGAATCGCCAGTAGTTCTTTTTTGTCGCAGGCTCGGCGTTCGTATCTCGCTCTGGTTTGACCCGTTGCAGAACCCAGCCGAACGGCCCGTCATGCATGGATGCGCCGTCTTCATTCAGGTCACCGAAGTCGATGATCCACATGTCCGGCGAACGGCGCACGACGGCCAAGCCGTTCAACCAGGGACGTAACACCGCAGCGTTGCTGCCTTCGACGCAAGGCTCGCGCAGCCACTGACGGGCGGTTTCACCTGGGACATCAAACTCTCCGCCCTTGGTCGGCCCTTGAAACGCTGTGGCTGCGTTCTCTGACAGCACCTGTGCCGACGAAAGGCTCATGCCATCGGCAATTGGAGACAGCTCCGGTCCGATGCCAGTAACAGCGATGCCATTCAGGCAACTTTCCGAAGTCGCGTGCCCGAACGCCGTCAGCGACACCCGCACCGCCGCCCCGTTGTTGACCCATGGCTCATCCGCCCATGCCTCGAAGATCCGCGTCGTCTCGCAGATCTGGTCCAGCACCTCGCGGTTCTTGCCACCCCGCACCGAGTTGGTCGAAACGAACCCTGCCCGCTGCAGCGACCCGGCGGCGACCATCGCCCGCGCCTTCTCGAACCAGTAGCACACCAGATCCGCACCACCCGGCACCCGGCCCGCGTACAGCGCACGCAGCCGCTCGGTGTACGCGCCACCCAGCTCCGCGCGCATCTTCTTGTCCCCGACGAACGGCGGGTTGCCCACGATGGCCTCGGCCACCGGCCACACCGTTTCGGTGCCGTCCGTGTTCATCAGCGCATCGCGGCACTCGATGTGGTTGAGCGAGTTCAGCACCGGGTTCGTGTTGAAGCCATACCCGTGCTGGATGCGCCACTGCAGCTCGCCAATCCACACCGTCACCCGCGCCAGCTCGGCCGCGTACTCGTTGATCTCGATGCCGAGCACGTTGTGCGGCCCGGTCACGTCATGCTGGCGCTGCAGACCTTCGGCCTCGGCATCCAGGTTCACCTGGTGTTCGATGTCCTTGATCGCCTTGAGCGTCAGGTACAGAAAATTGCCGCTGCCGCAGGCCGGGTCCAGTGCCCGGTAGGTGCGCAGCCGCTCCAGAAAACCGACGAACACCGCCTGCGCATCGCGGTAGGCCTTGTCGCCGAGCTTCTTGCTGCGCGCCATCGCCGCGGCGATCCGCTCGCGCTGCCCCGCCCATTCGGCCAGCAGCGGCCGGCGCACCACCGGGTCGATCAGGCGCTGGATCGTCGCCGGGTCGGTGTAGTGCGCACCCAGCTGGCTGCGCTTGGTCGGGTCCAGCCCGCGCTCGAACAGCGTGCCGAAGATGCTGGGGTCGATGGCGCTCCAGTCCAGGCTGCTGGCGGCCTGCAGCGCCAGCACGTCCTCGGTCGTCAGCGGCGGCACCTCCACCGTCTTGAACAACCCGCCGTTGAACCACGGGATGTCATCGACGCCGAACTGCCCGCCGTCCCGCATGGTGGTCAGCAGCGCCTGCAGTTGCACCCGCAGCCGATCCGGCGCGATCCGCACCCCCACCAGCCGCTCGAACAAGCGCGACGGCAGCAGCCCCACGTCCTCGGAGAAGAAGCAGAACAGGCACTGCGTCAGGAAGTGGCTGACCTTGGCTGGCGGCACGCCCGCCTTGCGCAGCCGGTCGGCCGTGCCGGCGAAGGTCTGCGCGGCGGTTTCGGTGATGTCGCGGCTGGTGCGCTGCGGCCGGAAGCGCTCGGGCGCCTGCCACAGCGCCTTCAGCTTGACCCGCATTTCGTCGCTCGCCAGATCCTCCAGGCGGAAGACGTGGCACTCGCTCGGCGTGCCGGTGAAATGGGTATGCACCTCGATGCGCAGGCGGTCGCTCACCACCAGCAGCGGCGGGCTCTCCAGGGGCAGCGCGTACACCATCAACTGCTGCAGCGCCGCGCCCAGATCCTTGCCCGGCGCCTTGTACTCCCACGCGAAGTGCCCGCGCAACCAAACATCGGCATAACCCTGCCGCGCCGCACCCGTCTTGGTCAGCCCGCGCTCGAAGCAGTAGCGTTCGGCATCCCCGGGTTCCTCGACGCCGAGCAGCCGGCACAGCTCGCTGAAATGGAGCTGCGCGCCCGCGCGCTCGGTGAGTTTGTAGGACGGCCCGCCGGCCGACCACTTGGTGATGAATTCCCTGGGTGCCATGTCAAAAGTACAGCTTGTTTTTGTACTTTCGATTGTCTGGCAGGCCGAGGTGGATCCGGACGGAGAATCGACCAGATCGCGCTCACCGAGGACGGCGGTTCATGTCTTTGTGCGTGCAGACCCGCATCAGCACGGCCGTTGCCCCATCCAGTTCAAACGACACCTGCCACGACTTGTTCGAGAACACGTCGAACTTGTAGATCGTGGGTTTGCCGTAGCCTTTCAGGGAGTGGAATCGCAGCGCCCCTGCTTCGGGGTTGCTGCGTGCCCTGCGCAAGATGTCTTTGACGGCAGCACGCACATCCTCTGGCGCCGAGGCCAACTCACTTCTGAATCCATCCAGAAACCTGAATTCGGCGATCCGAACCGCCATCACAGACCCATTGCGGCAAACAGGGCATCCACGGATTCATGGGCATCGCTGCGGGGGGATTTCAGCCTGTCCAGCAGTACCACCCGCTCCCGCAGACTTTGTGCCGCACCATGCAGATCGGCAGCCGCGGCTACGCAGTCCTCCCACACGTCCGCCACACCATCATCATGGTGAAGGCCTTCGTCGTGGACAGCGGCATGGTATGCACTGGATGCCCGGCGATGCAGCCGCTCGGCGATGTCCTCCAGGACCATGAGCGTGCTGGCAACCCGTGCTTCTGGATCCAGCAGAACATCGGGTGTGCAGTCCATCAAGCTCCGTTCGACCTCCGCCAAATCGCGGGTCAGCAGTCTGAGCATTTCGCAATCGGACGCTACCGCCGTGACAGTGGCCTCGATCACCTGAAGAAGCTGCAGGCTGCGGGCCGCACAGGCCTGAAGCTCCCCGGGGCTGGGTAGCTTGCGAATCCCCATGCGTGTCTGGATCGCGCTCATCGTGTGCTCCAACAATCTCTTTCGTGTCTTGGTCCCGCCGACAGGAATCGAACCTGTATCTGGCGCTTAGGAGGCGCCCGTTCTATCCATTGAACTACGGCGAGGACGGCGCGGCAGGGCGCGCTGAAGAGCCGTTGATTGTAGCTTGCGGGCCCCACTTCCACGTCCAGATCAGGTCGAGCGCGTTCTCGGCGCCGGACTGCGCACGCAGCGTGAAGCGCTGGGCGGCGCGGTAGATGAGCTGCCAGGTGCCGCTGGCGGCGTTCAGGCTGCGCTCGTAGCCGACGTACCAGCGCCGGCTGATCTGCTTGCCGAGGGTGACAACGGTTTCGCGCGTGTCGCCTTCGCCGTCCTGGCGCACCGAGAGCTGGTCCAGCCCGATGCGCTCGACCAGGCTCGGGCTGTCGCTCTCGCCCGCGATGAGGGCGTAGGCGGCGCGCTGCAGCAAGGCCAGGTCCGTGCGCCCCAGACCGTCGGAGGCTCGGCCGAGGATGAGCCAGGACAGCCGGTCGGTGTCGGTCATGGTGGGTTCGCTGAACAGGCGGATGCGCGGGTTCTGCGCCGTGCCGGTGACGGTGACCCCGACGCGCACGTCCTCCAGGTCCGGGCGGACGGCTTCGATGTCGAGCCGCGGGTTCTCGGCCACGCCGGTGAAGGCGATGATCGAGCGTTCGACGCGCAGCTTCTGGCCGTAGGCGGCGTAGGTGCCGTCGACGGCGCGGATGTTGCCGTGGATGGCCAGCCGGTTGGCGGGACTGGTCAGGCGCAGCTCGCCGGCCAGCCGCGTGTTCAGGCCGCGCCCGCGCAGCACGAAGGCATCGCCCAGATCGACACGCAGGTCGAGCGTGGTGGTGCGGCGGCTGGTGGTGGCGGTGTCGCGGGCACGGGCGTCGCCACGGCCGCGGTCGACCTCGACGTCGTCGGCCAACCCCGGTGCGTCGCTTTGCGTGAAGTCGAATCGGCCTTCGTCTGCACGCACGCGGCCCTTGAGCTGGGTGCTCTGTGCGTCGAGCCCCAGGTCGGCTTCACCACTGACGACGACCTTGCGGTCCACACGCTGCAGCGCGGCGAAGTGGTCGGCCGTCACCTTCACTGTCAGGCGCGGCGCGGCGCCGAGCGTGGCTTCGCCGCGGGCCGAGAGCGTGCCGGCCCCGGCGCGTACGCTGAAGGTGTCGATGCGCGCCGTCTCGCCGGCCAGCAGCACCTTGAGCCGTGCGTCGGTCCAGTCCACGCCCTGGAGCGTGTTGCGCACGGCGATCTGGCTGCCGTTCAGTTCGCCGCTGAAAGCGGGTGCGCCGAAGGTGCCGCCGACGCGCGCTTCGGTGGCGAGCTGGCCCGACAGGCGCCAGCCGGGCGGCAGCCAGCGGCCCCAGTTGCCGAGCTGGGCGATCTGCAGGTCGATCTGGCCGGCCACGGGCGCGTCGGCCGCAGGCCAGAGGGCGTGGCGGTCGGTGCGCACGGTCTGCTGGCCGTTCAGGCTGCCAAGATTGCCGCCCGAGACGAGCTGGGTCAGTCGCCAGACACCCTCCGCGGCATTCAGGCGCAGTTTCAGGTCGGCCAGACCCAGGCGGCGCGGGCCGGTGTTGAGGTCGGGGTCTTCGACACTGAGATCGCCGCTGTCACGCTGGAGGGCAATGTCGGCGGTGAACTGCTCGGGCGTGGACTGCAGCTCGATGCGGCCCCCCAGCGTCAGATCGCCGCCCCAGCCGAAATCCGGCTGCGCCCGCGCCAGCAGCGGCGCCACCCGCAGCGGTGACAGCCGGGCGCGCAGGCCCATGTGAGGTGCCGAACCACTGTGCCAGTCGGCGCTGTCGAGCAGGATCTGGGCGTCCATCAGCGTCAGCCGGCTGGCGCCCAGCTTCGCGGCCAGCCCGTTGGCGTTCTGCACCAGGCTGAGCGGAGCGGGGTCGAGTTGCAGCAGGGGGGGAGGCGGCGCCGAGGGCATCGGACCGGCCGTGGCCGCCGCCGCATCGCGCAGCTCCAGCTGGGCGACCTTGCCGTTCCAGCGCAGGCCGGCATCGCGGTTCTCCAGCGATGGGCCGATCTCGTCGGCGAGGCCGCCGTCGAGCGCCAGCAGAGCCTGCAGCCGGCGGGCGGGCATCTCGGCGCGGGCGGGGACGTCGATCTGGCTGCGCAACTGGAGCTGGTGGCTGGCGGCAGTGCCCTGGGTGCGCAGGGAAAAGGCGGCCAGACGCTGGGTGCCGATGCGCAGGGTGGCGACATCGGCGCCGAGGTCGATGGTGTCGGAGGGGAAGGTGCCAACCTTCCAGCGCATATCCAGTCCTTGCAGATCGGCCTGCGGCAGGCGCAACTGGGCGCTGCGCAGCTGGCCCGTGCTGCGCACACGCGGCCAGCGACCCGTGAGTTCCAGCTCGCCCTGGGTGTCGCCGCTGACCTGGGTGCCCGCCCCGGCGAGTTTCATCCACGGGTTGAGACGCTCGGGGGCGTTGCTCTTCCATTGCAGCGCCCAGTGGTCTTCGGCGCCGGGGGTGGTGAGGTCGCCAGCCAGGTGCAACTCGGTGGCTTCGGCGGCGCCGGCCGGGGCGCCGGCGGTGGCCTTGAGATCAAGGCTCCAGTGCGCGGCGCTGGCGGTACCGGTGCGGGTCTGCAGCTTCAGCTGGCCGGCCAGCGGCACGCCGGCGATCAGGCTCGGATCGATGTGCAGGTCGGCGCTGCCGGTGATCTCGGCCAGCCCGGCCAGTCCTGCGGTGGGGTGGACGGGGATGCGCAGGTCCGCGTCGAGCTGGCCGCCGAGGCGGTGACTGCCGCGGGGGCCGAGGGCCTGGGTTTCACCGGGCCACCACAGGCTGGGGTCGAAGGCGTCGAGGTCGCCCTTGAGCTGGACGAGCCAGTGTGCGTCGGCCTGCTCGGCGTGGCCGGTGGCGTCAAGGCGGGCGGCGCCGCTGCGGGCCTGCAGCTGCTCCAGGTCGATGCGCTGTGGCGTGGCCTGGGCCTGCAGCAACAGGCGCACCTCGGGCAGTCCGGCGCCGACCAGTTGCCCGCGCAGGTCGGTGTGCAGCGTGACGCGGCGGCTGGCGTCGATGTTCCCGCCAAGCGACTGGCCGTAGGTGAGGGTGAGCGGGCCGCTGACCCGCACGGCGGGGGCACGGGGATCCAGCCTCGCTGGGTGCAGATCCTGCCAGGTGCTGCTCAGGGCGGCGTCGAGTCGCCGTTGTGTGCCTGTCCCGCTCAAGGCCCAGCGGCCGCTGCCCAGCACGGTACCGGCCGATTCGCTGCCGTCATGCAGACTGACGAGCAGTGCGTCGAGCGTGCCGGTGTCCGGGTTGCGCAGGTCGCCGCTGGCCGTGACCTTGACGGTGTCGACGGGAACATGGTGGTGCGCCCAGCTGCCGGGGCGCAGGTTCTGCAGATCGACCTGCACCTGCAGGCGTTGCTGCGCTGCGCTGGTGCGGTTGTCGAGCCGGGCGTCGATCTGGCCGGACAGCGCGGTGGTCGGCAGACCGCTGGCGAAGGGCGCGAGGTCGAGCGCCTGCAGCCGCGCCTGCAGGTGGCTCAGCGGCTGGCGCTGGTCGGGACGGACCTCGGCCTGCACGTCCAGCGACTGGCCGCGCGCAACCAGCCGGGTGTCGATGGCGATCTGCTGCAGCGGGCCGTGGGCGCGCAGATCGACGCGCCAGTCCTGCTCCAGCGTGCCCGATGCTGCGGTGTCGGGCGTGAGCACCAGCCGCACGTCCAGCGGCATCGGTGCGTCAGCGCCCAGCGTGGCCAGTCCGTGCAGGGCGAGACGGTCCCAGCGCAGTTGCAGTGCGTCCACGCGGTGGGCCCCGCCGCGGCCGGCTTGCAGGCTCAGCGCGGCGGACAGCTCGCGCACCGGGCGCGCACGCAGCGCGTCGACACTGAGCTGGTCGATGCGGACCTTGCCGATCTGCACGCTGATCGGCAGGTTCAGCGTCGTCGGCAGCACGGGCGGATCGTCGTTGCCGGAGCTGCCCTGCAGGTCGAGGTGGCCGATCGAGAGCTGCGCCAGACTCAGCAGCGGTGACTTGCCTTCCGGCCAGCGCAGTTGCACCCCGCGCCAGCGGAGCTGGTCGATCTGCAGCACCTGCCGCGCGTTGAGCCGGTAGCGGAGCTGGTCGGCATCGAAGTCGTCGAGCAGGCAACCGCGCACGCCGCTGCTCTGCAGGCCCGGCACCAGCCCGAGCAGCCAGCGGCTGCCGGATTCGGAGGCCAGTGCGGCGTAAAGGCCCGCGACCAGACCGAACGCCAGTAGGACCAGCACCGCCAGCAGTGGCCAGAGCGACCAGCGCGCCTGGCGTTGCCGGGCGGAGGCTTCAGGGAGGACCGGGTCCATGCTCAGAAGGTGATGCCGACGCTGAAGTGCAGCCGCACCTTGCGTACCTGCTGCCCGTAGGCCAGGTCCATGCGCAGGGCACCGACGGGGCTGCGCCAGCGCAGGCCGACGCCGTAGCCCAGTGCGGCATCCAGAGACGTCCAGTTGGGCGCCGCGTTGCCGACATCGACGAAGGTGGCGCCCCACAGCGCCGGCATGCTGCGCAAGATTGGTCGCGCCAGCTCGACGCTGCCGACCGCCACCACCCGGCCGCCCACCGCGGTGCCCGCGGCATTGCTTGGACCAAGGCTCTGGTAGGCATAGCCGCGCACCGAGTCATCCCCGCCTGTGCGGAACAGCAGCGTATAGGGCACCGCCACATCCGTCGCCGAGAACACCTGCCCGACCTGCAGCCGGCTGGTGCTGTACCAGCTCTGGCCGAGCGTGGCGTAGTGCGTCAGGCGGCCGTTGACGCGGCCGAAGACGCCGCCACGCTGCACGGTGGCGAACGAGTGGCCCAAGGCCGTGTCCAGCGACAGGCTCAGGCCCTTGGTGGGCAGCAGCGGGTGGTCGAGCTGGCGCCAGATCCACTGGTAGTTGCCGCTCACTGCCGAGGTGTCGTCGACCGTCTGGCTCGTGTTCAGGCTGCGGGTGCGCGAGCGCTGCCACTCCAGGTAGTACAGGCGCTCCAGCCGCTCGTCGTCCTTGCTGCGGCCGATCCGGGCACGCTGGCTGGTGACTTCCAGTCCGCTGGCGTCGGTCTTGCCCATCGAGGCCGAGACCAGGTTGCGGTAGGGGCCTGGCAGCGGGTGCGAGGTCAGGTCGATCGAGGCCTGCTGGTCGGTGCGCCCGAGCTGCAGCTTGCTCTTGGCCTGCCACGGAAACCCCAGGAAACGCTGGTGCAGGTGTTCGAGCGTGATGCGCGGGCCCGTGTTGTCGGACACGCCCAGGCCGAGCGTGGCCTGCTGCAGCGACCGCTCGCGCACCTTGACGACCACCGGCATCGCCGCGGCCAGCGCCGGGTCAGGCTCCATCTCGATGGCCACGCTGTCGAACAGCGCCGACTTGACCAGCCGGTCCTGGTAGTCGAGCAGGGCTTGTTCGCGCAATGGCTGGCCGGTGGAGAAGGTCTGCAGCGCGCGCACAGACTCGGCGTCCACATGGTCCAGCCCCGTGACCTCCACTGCGCCGAAGCGGTAGAGCGGCCCGCTGTCGGCGACCAGGAACAGCGTGGCGCGGTCCTCGACTGCGCGCACCTGGGCCACGGAGCCGCTCCAGCCGGAGGTCGCGTAACCCTCGGCACGCAGCAGCGCGAGCACCTCGCTCTTGGCGCTGCTCCAGCGGTCCTGCGTGAAGACCTCGCCTGCGGGCAGCGACCAGCGCTGGCGGGCCCGCGCAACCAGCCGGGCGGCCTCCGCGTCACGGGCATCGGCGGCGACGGACAGCGGGCCTTCGAATTCGAGCCGCGATTGCGCCACCCGCGTCGCTGGTCCCGGCTCGACCAGCAGCTTCAGCCCGATGACACTGCCGTCGTCGCGGGCCTGGGTGCTGACCTTGGCGTTGAAGTAGCCTTCCGTTTCCAGCAGGGCGCGGGCTTGGGCCGGAGCGGCCTGTCGCAGGCGCATCAACTCGCCGCGCGGCACGCGGGCGGTGTCGGGGGTGGCGAGGTAACGTGAGAGATCGAGGTAGCGGACCAGCAGCGTGCGCAACTCCGGCGGCGCGGAGATATCGAGCGTCCAGGTGACATCGCGCGTGTCGGCGTCCTCATCGGTGGTTGGCGGGGTGACTGGCGCGGTGTTCTGCGCGCCAGCGGGCTCCGATGCCACCACCAGCGCCGTCAGCAGCGCGGCCCACCCCAGGCGTCCGCTCATTTGGACAGCAGTCGCATCGCCTGTTCCAGCCCCGCGAGCGACAGCGGGAACATGCGCTGGCTCATCAGCTGCTGGACCATGGCAATGCTCTGGCGGTACTCCCAGACGCCCTGCGGTTCCGGGTTGATCCAGGCGAACTTGGGGAAAGCGTGGGTCAGGCGCTGCAGCCATTCGGCGCCCGGCTCCTCGTTGTTGTACTCGACGCTGCCACCGCGCTGCACGATCTCGTAGGGGCTCATCGTCGCGTCGCCGATGAAGATCAGCTTGTAGTCGCGGTTGTACTTGCGAATGATGTCCCAGGTCGAGAATTTCTCGGTGTAGCGGCGGCGGTTGTTCTTCCACACGAAGTCGTAGACGCAGTTGTGGAAGTAGTAGAACTCCAGATGCTTGAACTCGGTCTTGGCGGCGCTGAAGAGTTCCTCGACGCGGTGGATGTGCTCGTCCATCGTGCCGCCCACGTCCATCAGCAGCAGCACCTTGACCTTGTTGTGGCGCTCGGGCACGAGCTTGATGTCGAGCAGGCCGGCGTTGGCGGCGGTGCAGTGGATGGTGTCGTCCAGGTCCAGCTCTTCCGCAGCGCCTTCGCGGGCAAAGCGGCGCAGGCGGCGCAGGGCGACCTTGATGTTGCGGGTGCCGAGTTCCAGGTTGTCGTCGTAGTCGCGGAAAGCGCGCTGGTCCCAGACCTTGACGGCACTCTTGTTCTTGCTGGCGCCGCCGATGCGGATGCCTTGCGGATTGTGGCCGCCGTGGCCGAAGGGGCTGGTGCCGCCGGTGCCGATCCACTTGGAGCCACCCGCGTGGCGCTCTTTCTGCTCTTCGAAACGCTTTTTCAGCGTCTCCATCAACTCGTCCCAGCCCATCGTCTCGATCTTGGCTTTCTCCTCGGCGCTGAGTTCCACCTCCAGCGTCTTGCGCAGCCAGTCCAGTGGCACCTCCTGCGTGAAGTCCGTGAGCATCTCCACGCCCTTGAAGTAGGCCGAGAAGGCGCGGTCGAACTTGTCGAACTGGACCTCGTCCTTGACCAGCGTGGTGCGTGCCAGGTAGTAGAACTTGTCCACCGAGGGACCGCCGTCGTCGTCGATCACGCCGGCCTGCAGGGCTTCCAGCAGGGTCAGGTATTCGCGGATCGAGACCGGCAGCTTGGCGGCGCGCAGCGTATAGAAGAAGTCGATCAGCATGGTGGGAGTCTCCGGACGCGCGGGAACCACGTCGCGGCTGCAAGTCTAGGCCACGTGGTGCAGTTCAGGCTCGACCCGGGCTGAATTGCGCGGGGTTTGGCTTGCTCTTCGGGTGCTGCGGTGGCGGAGGGGTTGCTTACATTCAGCATCACCTTCATCCGTCCGAGCCGTGACCGCCCGATGCTGCTGCCGAATCCCCTGCCGCCGAATGCCACCGCTGCGCCCGGCCCGCGTGCACGGGCCTCCTCGCGCGGCTTCACGCTGGTCGAGCTGATGGTGACGGTGGCCGTGCTCGGCATCCTGGCGATGGTGGCGATGCCGTCGCTGACGGCGTTCTCTGCGCGCAACCGGCTCTCGGGGCTGTCGTCGGATTTTGTATCGTCGCTGGCGCTGGCGCGTGCCGAGGCCGCCCGCGCCGGATTGCCGGTGCTGGTGCTGCCCGCCGATGGTGGCGTCACCGGCAACGAGTTTGCCAAGGGCTGGAACCTCTACCTGGACCGCAACAGCAACGGCAGTTTCGACAGCGGCGACACCCTGATCCGCACCTATGCGGCACTGCCGAGCACGCTGAAGATGCAGGGCACCTCGCCGATCCAGTTCACCGCGATCGGCTACCTGACGCCGGCCGCCGCCGTGAACTTCGTGCTCTGTCCGAGTGCCGGCATCCGGGATGGGGTGCAGATCACCGTGCCGCCCAATGGGTTGGCGGATGTGACGAGGATCACCACATGCACGTGAGCCTGTCCAGGAACCGCAGGCCGGTCCGCCGCCGCGCGGGCTTCGCGCTGATCGAGGTGCTGGTGTCGGTCGTGATCCTGGCGATCGCGGCCCTGGGCTATGCAGCGCTGCAGCTGCGCGGCCTGTCGACCAACTCCAGCGCGATGTGGCGCAGCAAGGCCACCGTGCTCGCCTACGAAGCGGCCGACCGCGTGCGGGCGAATGTGCCGGGCGCGACGGCGGGGCAGTACAACAACCTCGTCACCCCGGCGGTCGTGGCGGCCTGCACGCTGACCAACGTCTGCACCTCGACCCAGATGGCCGCACGCGATTTCGCCCAGTGGCGCACGGCGGTGCTGAATGCGCTGCCCGGCGGCACGGGCGTGATTTGCCTGGACAGCTCGCCCGACGACGGCACGGCGGCTTCGCCCGCCTGCGACGGCAGCGGCACGCAGATCGCGATCAAGGTTTTCTGGAGCGAGCGCGGCACGGCGGCCCGCTTCGTCAATGTGGTGCGGCCATGAGCGCGAAAACGATGCACCGCATGCGCGGGGTCACGCTGGTCGAGCTGCTGGTGGTGATGGCGCTGGGGCTGTTCCTGGTCGGTGTCATGGGCATGATCTTCCTGGGCAGCAAGAGCACCTTCCAGGCGCAGAACCAGGTCTCGCGTCTGCAGGAAAGCGCCCGGTTCACCATCGACACACTGTCCGCCGATCTGCGCATGTCCGGCTTCCGGGGCTGCCGAGGGACCGGTGGCGCGACGCCGGTGGTCAACCTGCTCAACACGCCGACCGGCTTTCTCTACAACTACGCCACCGGCATCTGGGCCTCGCACCACAACGGATCGACCTGGGCGCCGGCGCTGGACGCCGCCATCTCCAGCCCGACCCTGGTCCCGGCGCCGAACAGCGCGGGCGACGTGCTCACCGTGCGCCGCACGGTCGGTTCCGGCTGGGCGCTGACCACCGAGATGGCCAGCGCCACCGCGGCGCTGAATGTCACCCCGACCGGGCGCATCACCTCGCGCGACCTGCTGCTGGTGTCCGACTGCATCGGCTCGGCCGTGTTCCAGGCCACCAACAACCGCCCCGGTCTGGACGGCTCGATCGAGCACAGTGCCAGTGTCACCGCCACGCCGGGTGTGAGTGCGAACGGTCTCGGCCGTGCGTTCCTGCAGGACGCCATGGTCTTCCGTCTCGCCACCATCACCTACTACCTCGCACCCAGCGCCCGCACGGGCAAGACGACGCAGCGCGCACTCTGGTCGTACACCACGCCGGTCTACGACGGCACGCAGCAGCCGCAGGAGCTGGTCACCGGCGTCGAAGGGTTCCGGGTGACGCTGGGGCTGGACAGCAACGGCGACGGCGCGGCCGATGCCTATGTCCTGCCGACCGATGTGGCCGACTGGACGCAGGTGGTGACCGCCCAGACCGAGCTGCTGCTGGCCAGCACGGAAGACAACATCACCAGCGGCTACCAGCCCTATACCTTCGCCGGCACCACCGTGACGCCCACGGACCGGCGCATGCGGACCGTGGTGTCCACGATCGCGCAGGTCCGCAATGCACTGCGCTGAACGGATGCCCATGACACGCCACCAGCAATCGGGCTTCTCGCTCATCACCATCCTGATGATGATGGTGGTGCTGGTGTCGCTGGCGCTGGCGGGCATGAACTCCAGTCTCGTGCAGGAGCGCATGGCCGGCAACGCCCGCGACCGCAACATTGCGCTGCAGGCGGCCGAGGCGGCGCTGCGCGACGCCGAGGCGGACATCGAGGCCAATCTCACGGTGGCGTCCGCGTTCGTGTCGGCCTGCACCGGGGGGCTGTGCCTGCCTCCGTCGATGACCTCGAACAGCCCGACCTCGCAGCCCCTGTGGCAGACGGTCGACTGGGGCACCTCGGCCGGCAAGAGCCGCGCCTACGGCAGCGTCACCGGGGCAACGGCGCTGCCCGGCGTGTCGGCGGCACCGCGCTACCTCATCGAGCTGCTGCCCGTGCTGCCACCCGTGTCCGGCCAGTCCGCCAGCCTTGGCAACAGCGACGAGGACGCCGCGCAGGCGTTCCGCATCAGTGTCCGGGCGACGGGCCTGCGCGCCTCCACCGTCGTGATCCTGCAGTCCACCTACATCAAGCGATGAACCTCCTCCGCACTCCTTCCCGGCCCACCGGTGTCCGCTGCGCGGTGGCGGTGCTGCTGCTGTCGATGTCCGGCCTGGGCCTGGCCCAGACCATCAATTTTTCGCAGACGCCGCTCTATCTGGCGGCATCGGTCAAGCCCAATCTGCTGGTGCTCTACGACAACTCGCCGTCGATGGAATATCTGCTGACCACCGGCCGTGGCACCACCAGCTTGGCAGATGCCAATACCCGCGGCAACATCGCCCGCAGTGTGCTGCGCCAGAACATCACCACGTACCAGAACACCTTCCGCTGGGGGCTCTCGACCTTCGCGATGAATGCGCCGATCTTCCTCACCTCGGCGGCGTCCCTGGACCTTCCGACGCTTTACTACAGCACAGGCGGCAACGGCAGCGGCGCCATGCTGGAGGATGTGCAGGACAACTCCACCACCCACTACCAGCGGCTCATGACGCTGATGGCCAACGAGACCAGCACGCTCAGCACGACGGAGCTGAAGAACGGTTCGGTCGGCACACCGCTGCCCGGGGCCATCCGCACGGCCTACCAGTACTTCTCCAACACACTGAGTGGTCATCCGTCGCCCATCATCGACAAGACCTGCCAGCGCAACTTCGTGGTGATCGCCACCGACGGCGATCCGACGATCCGGACGGACGGCACGGCCTACACCACGGCCGAGACGACCAACTCCGTCCTCAACGGCACGTGGACCTTCGGACAGGCCGCGCGTGACGTGTTCACCCAGATCTCTGCACTGCGCAGTGTCGCGGTGACCAACAACTCGGCGATCAACGGCCAGTACGACGTGCAGACCTACCTCATCGGCCTGGGCGACGTGGCCTCCGATGCGTCGTCGATCGCGGCGATGAACCGCATGGCGCAGCTCGGCGGGACCACCAGCACCTACCTTGCCTCGGACCAGGCGGCCGTGAACACCGCGTTTGCGAAGATCACCAATGACATCGCCGCGCGCACCAGCGCCGGAAGCGCCGTCGCACTGAACTCCGGGTCGCTCACCACCGGCTCCGAGGCCTACCAGGGGCGCTTCAGCTCGGCTGACTGGTCGGGGCAACTGCTGGCCTACCCGCTGGATTCGACGGGCATGCCGCAGACGACGCCCCGGTGGGATGCCAGCGTCCAGCTCAACGCACAGAACTGGACTACCGGCCGCAAGATCTTCACCTACAAGGCCTCTGCGGCGCTCGGCGCGCGGGGCATCCCGTTCCGCTGGCCGGCCAACGCCGCCTCGCCGGGGGCGACCGAACTGGACCTGAGCATGGTCACCGCCCTCAACCGCAACGGCTCGGGCATCACCGATGCCTACGGCTCGCAGCGCCTGAACTACCTGCGGGGCGACACCTCGCGCGAGTTGCGCCTCTGCACCGGCTGCACTGCGCCGCTGTTCCGCAGCCGCCCCACCAGCGTGCTGGGGGACATCGTCAACTCGGCACCGGCCTACGTGAAGGGCGGTGACCAGTACGTCCGCGACGCCGTCGAGGCCGCCGCCTACGCCACCTACCGCCAGGCGCGTGCCGCCATGACACCGCTGGTGGCGGTCGGCGCCAACGACGGCATGCTGCACGTCTTCAACTCGTCGACCGGCAACGAGGTCTTCGCGTACGTGCCCTCGCTCGTCGCCAGCCAGCTCAGCGCATTGACCGAGACGACCTTCACCCACCAGTACAACGTCGACGGCTCGCCGATGGCGCGCGACGTGTACTACGGCAGCGCCTGGCACACCGTGCTGGTCAGCAGCCTGGGCGCGGGTGGCAAGGGCCTGTTCGCGCTCGACCTGACGGACCCGACCAAGTTCGCCGAGTCCACGGCGTCCAGTGTGGTGCGCTGGGAAATCAGCGGCAGCGACGGCGACGTGGGCCACCTGCTGCAGCAGCCCCTCATCACCCGCATGAAGAACGGCCGCTGGATGGCCATCGTCGGCAACGGTTACAACAGCACCAACGGCCGCGCCGTGCTGCTGCTGGTGGATGTCGAGACGGGTGCGATCACCCGGATCAGCACGCTGGCGGGCAGCACCTCCAGCGTCAACGGTCTGTCGGGTGTGGTGGCGGTCAGCAGCGCCAACAACGGCGTGGCCGACACCGTCTACGCCGGCGATCTGGCGGGCAGCATCTGGAAATTCGACCTGTCCTCGACCGACTCGACGCAGTGGAAGGTGGCCTACGGCAGCACCAGCAGTCCGAAAGAGCTGTTCGCCACCGCCACCGGGCAGCCCATCACCGCCCGGATCGACGTGACGGCCCACCCGCAAGGCGGTTATCTCGTCACGTTCGGTACCGGCCGCTACCTCGACACCGGCGACAACGCTGCAGGGTCGGTGCAGGCGCTCTACGGCATCTGGGACAACGGCGGCACGGTCAATGCCAACAAGTTGACCACCCAGTCGGTGCTTGGCACGGGCACCGGTCCCGACGGCCGCAGCTACCGCTTCACCACCCACGCGGTCGGGCCGGCCACGCCGGCCTACACCGGGGACAACACGATCACGCGCGCCGATTTCCTGTCCACCAAGCTCGGTTGGGTGCTCAACCTGCCGACTTCGGGCGAGCGCATCGTCACGCAGGCCGCGGTGCGCGCAGGCAAGGTTGTCGTCTCGACCATGATCCCGAGCACCGTGGCCTGCACCTATGGCGGCGACGGCTGGGTGATGGAAGTCGATGCGGTGACGGGCAACCGCCCCGACACGCCCTCGCTGGACACGAATGCCGACGGCAACGTCGATGCCGCGGACATGCTGACTTACCAGGCCGGCAAGACCAATCCGTCCGGCGTGAAGGCCGGGGCCATCCCGTCCGCACCGCGCTTCATCCGCGCACAGAACCGCACGCTCGACGACAAGCTCATCACGCTCTCGACGGGCACGATCATGAAGGTCCGCGAGTCGGGCGTGTCGCAAGGCTCGGGCCGCTCGGGCTGGGAGCAGATCCAATGAAGACATCCACCCGAACCCGGGGCTTCACGCTGATGGAGCTGATGATCGCGGTTGTCGTCGTCGGCATCCTGGCGGCGGCGGCGGTGCCGTCCTACCGCGAGCACATCGCGGCGTCGCGCCGCACCGATGCCAAATCGGCCCTGCTGGCCATCGCCCAGCTGATGGAGCGCAACTACACCGAGCGCGGCACCTACGCCAGCGTCGCGCTCGGCACGACCGGCATCTACCCCAGCACGTCACCCCAGGGCTACTACACGCTGTCCATCGCCAGCCAGGATGCGGACGGTTTCAGCCTGCTCGCGACCCGCGCAGGGGCGCAGGTGGGCGACAAGTGCGGCAACTACACCTACAACCAGGCGGGCGCCAAGGGCGTGGCCTCGGCGACCTACACCGCAACGCAGTGCTGGTGAGGATTCCGAGTGGCGGTCAGGGCGTCGGTGCATCCAGCCGGGCGCGCAGGTGCATGTGCACCGTCGGCCACTCCGGCGTGGTGATGCTGTAGACACAGGTGTCGCGCAGGCTGCCATCGGCCGTGCGCTGGTGGTGGCGCAGGATGCCGTCGAGCTGCGCGCCGAGCCGCTCGATGGCGCGGCGGCTCTGCAGGTTGAAGCGGTGGGTACGGAACTCCACCGCGATGCAGTCCAGCGCCTCGAACGCATGGCGCAGCAGCAGCCACTTCGCCTCGGTGTTCAACGCGGTGCGCTGCACGCGCTTCGCCAGCCAGGTCGAGCCGATCTCCACACGCCGGAAGCGTGCGTCGATGTTCATGTACGTCGTCATGCCGACCGGAACGGCATTGGCATCCAGCACCGCGAACGGCAGCATCGACCCCGCCGCCTGCAGGCCGAGCCGGCGCTCGATCTCGGCGGCCATGCCGTCGGGCGTCGGCACCACGGTGTACCAGGTGCCCGACAAATCGCCTTCGCGCACGGCCTCGGCCAGCGCTGGCGCATGGTCGGCGCGCAGTGGTTCCAGCCGGACATGCGTGCCCTGCAGCGTGACGGGGGCGGGCCAGCAGGCGGGCGTGTTCATCGCTTGCGGCCCTTGGTCTTCCTGGCTGGCGTGGCCGTGGCGGCTGGTGTCGGAACCGGCTCGCGCCGCAGCAGCTTGCGCGCCATCGTCTTGCCCAGTCCGGCACCCAGACCCACCAGCAGGATGCCGGCGATCGAACCGGTGCCCCAGCCCTGTTCGGTCAGGAAATCCAGCCCGAAGGCGCGGGCGACCAGGCCACCTGCCATCGCACCGGCCACGAAGCCCAGCGCATCCACCAGGCCTTCGCCAAGGGCGTTCTTCGTTTCGATGTTCATCGCTGTCTCCGTCTTGTTGTGGGGTGTCCGACCGCTTCAGCGGTTGCGGCTCTGCATGAACACCAGCTTTTCGAACAGCGTCAGGTCCTGCTCGTTCTTCAGCAGCGCGCCCACCAGTGGCGGGATCGCCACCTTCTGGTCCGTGCTGTGCAGGGCTTCGGCCGAGATGTCTTCTGCCACCAGCAGCTTGAGCCAGTCCAGCAGCTCGGAGGTGGACGGCTTCTTCTTCAGCCCAGGCAGGTTGCGCACGTCGTAGAAGTTCTTCATCGCCGCGGCGAGCAACTCCTTCTTCAGACCGGGGAAGTGCACCTCGACGATCTGGCGCATCGTCTCCGCTTCCGGGAACTTGATGTAGTGGAAGAAGCAGCGGCGCAGGAAAGCGTCGGGCAGTTCCTTCTCGTTGTTCGAGGTGATGAACACCAGCGGCCGGTGCTTGGCCCGGACCAGCTCGCGTGTCTCGTAGACATAGAACTCCATCCGGTCGATCTCGCGCAGCAGGTCGTTCGGGAACTCGATGTCCGCCTTGTCGATCTCGTCGATCAGCAGCGCCACCGGCTGGTCGGCCGTGAACGCCTGCCAGAGCGTGCCCTTGACGATGTAGTTGCGGATGTCGCGCACCTTCTCGGCGCTCTCGGTGTCGCTGAGCTGGCTGTCGCGCAGGCGGCTGACGGCGTCGTACTCGTAGAGGCCTTGCTGCGCCTTGGTGGTGCTCTTGATGTGCCACTGCATCAGCGGCATGCCGAGCGCCGCGGCCACTTCCTCGGCCAGCATGGTCTTGCCGGTGCCGGGTTCGCCCTTGACGAGCAAGGGGCGCTGCAGCGTGATGGCCGCGTTGACCGCCAGCATCAGATCCTGGGTGGCGACGTACTGGGAGGAGCCGGTGAATTTCATGCGGATCTCGGGTCGGAAAGGCAAAGGCCAGGGTAGGGAAGGCGAACAGATTCAGTATATCGGCGGCCATGGATGCGGTGTGTGCAGCAGGGTCGTGGACAATTCGGGCCGTGTCATCAGGGGAAAACAGGGCGATGCTGGGACAAATGCGGGGACCGATGCAATTGCAGCTTTGTGTGCGCGATCCGGCAGAGGCCGCCTGGGCTGTCCGCGCCGGCGCGGCGGGGGTCGAGGTGATGTCGGCGGCACCGGAAGTGATCCGGGCCGTGGTGGCACGGCTGCGGCTGCTGCGGGACGGGGTGGTGGTCGGCGCCGGTATCGGTCCGCTCGCGGCGCCGACGCTGTCCGCTGTGCGCTTGCGGGTGTTGCGGGTGGCCGATTGCGGGGTGGACCGGGTGCGGGTGGCGGTGCCGGCTCGGCCGTCGTCGGTGCTGCTGCTCACCCAGCTCGGACAACTCGCGCGCGACGGTGTACCGGTGACGCCGATGCTGCGGGTGCCGCTGGACCGCGGTGACGGCGCAGCCTGGGCGCAGCGCCTCAGTCTGGTGGCGCAGCAGGGGTTCACTGGCGTGCTGCTCGACGCCCGTGGCACCGATGCGCAGGGCGCGGACCTCTGGCAGCGGCGGGTGTTGCCAGGGCGTTTGCTGGAGGCCTTCGACAGTCTGCGGCGCAAGGGCGTGCCAGCCGGGTTGATGGCCGCGCCACGTCGATCGGATCTGCCGCAACTCCTGCGCTGGGAGCCGGACGAGGTGGTGATCGACTGCGGGCGCCAGGATCCACGCGAAGGGTGGGTGGTGGACGAGTACCAGTTTGACCAGTGGGGTGGAGCCTATCCGGGATTTTGTGTGCGAGGCATAGCATGAGAAGAAGGAGCATGTATGCCAAGCAGGAAGACGACGAAGGCGGCGCTGGCCGCAGTGGCGGCGATGCCGGCGATACCGAAGGAGCTGATTGATCAGTTCGT
>NZ_JANPAB010000102.1:0-52948 GCF_031429695.1 Sphaerotilus sp. | reverse complement strand
CTCGACGTGCGCGGTGTTGATCGTGATGCCGCGGGCCTTCTCTTCCGGTGCCGCGTCAATCTGGTCATACGCCTTGGCGGTGCCGCCAAACTTCTTCGACAGCACGGTCGTGATCGCCGCCGTCAGCGTCGTCTTGCCGTGGTCCACGTGACCGATGGTGCCCACGTTCACGTGCGGCTTGCTGCGGACAAACTTTTCCTTGGCCATTTTCTGATCTCCAGATCAAAGAACATTGCCGGTGGACGGTTTAATGTCTCGCGGAAGTCTGGAAGTCCGTTCACCACCGGCAGTGAACGGCAGACTCGCCGAAGACAACAAAAGGAGTGCTGCCACCCGGAAGGCCGGGTGGCAGCGGGCAGTAGTTTACTGCGGTTTGCTGCGTTACTTCGACCGTGCAGTGATGATCTGCTCGGCGACGTTGCGAGGAGCTTCGCTGTAGTGCTTGAACTCCATCGTGTACGTCGCACGGCCCTGCGTGGCGGAGCGCAGCGAGGTCGAGTAGCCGAACATTTCCGACAGCGGCACTTCGGCCTTGATGACCTTGCCACCGCCAGGGATGTCGTCCATGCCCTGGACCATGCCGCGGCGGCTGGACAGGTCGCCCATCACCGTGCCGGCGTAGTCTTCCGGGGTCTCGACTTCGACGGCCATCATCGGCTCCAGGATCACCGGCTTGGCCTTGCGGCAGCCGTCCTTGAAACCGATCGACGCGGCCATCTTGAACGCGTTTTCGTTCGAGTCCACGTCGTGGTACGAACCGAAGGTCAGCGTGACCTTCACGTCCACGATCGGGAAACCGGCCAGCACGCCGTTCGGCAGCGTGTCGACCAGGCCCTTTTCCACCGCGGGGATGAATTCGCGCGGCACCACGCCGCCCTTGATCGCGTCCACGAACTCGAAGCCCTTGCCCGGCTCCTGCGGCTCGATGGTCAGCACGACGTGGCCGTACTGGCCCTTGCCGCCGGACTGGCGCACGAACTTGCCTTCGATTTCGGTGACCTTGTCGCGGATCGTTTCGCGGTAGGCGACCTGCGGCTTGCCGACGTTGGCTTCCACGCCGAATTCGCGCTTCATGCGGTCGACGATGATTTCCAGGTGCAGCTCGCCCATGCCGGAGATGATGGTCTGGCCCGATTCTTCGTCGGTGCGGACGCGGAACGAGGGATCTTCTGCGGCCAGACGGCCCAGCGCGATGCCCATCTTTTCCTGGTCGACCTTGGTCTTCGGCTCCACGGCCTGCGAGATCACGGGCTCCGGGAAGACCATCTTTTCCAGCGTGATGATGGCGTCCGGATCGCACAGGGTCTCGCCCGTGGTCACGAACTTCAGGCCCACGCAGGCGGCGATGTCACCGGCCAGAATTTCCTTGATTTCTTCGCGCTGGTTGGCGTGCATCTGCAGGATGCGGCCGATGCGTTCCTTCTTGCCCTTGATGGGGTTGAAGACGGAGGCACCGGATTGCAGCACGCCCGAGTACACGCGCACGAAGGTCAACTGGCCGACGAACGGGTCGGTCATCAGCTTGAACGCCAGCGCAGCGAACTTCTCGCTGTCATCGGCGCGGCGGCTGGTCGGCTCGTCGTCTTCGTCCAGGCCTTGGACCGGCGGGATGTCCACGGGCGAGGGCATGAAATCGATGAGCGCGTCGAGCATGCGCTGCACGCCCTTGTTCTTGAACGCGCTGCCGCACAGCATCGGCTGGATCTCGCAGGCGATGGTGCGCGTGCGGATGGCCAGCTTGATCTCGTCTTCGGTCAGTTCACCGGTTTCGAGGTACTTGTTCATCAGGTCTTCGGTCGCCTCGGCGGCGGCTTCGACCATCTTCTCGCGCCATTCGTTGGCGACCGACACCAGCTCGGCCGGGATCTCGGCGTAGTCGAACTTCATGCCCTGCGAGGCTTCATCCCACAGGATGGCCTTCATCTTGAGCAGATCGACCACGCCCTTGAAGCCTTCTTCGGCGCCAATGGGGATCACGACCGGCACCGGATTGGCCTTCAGGCGCGTCTTCATCTGCTCGACGACCTTGAAGAAGTTGGCGCCCGTGCGGTCCATCTTGTTCACGAACGCCAGACGCGGCACCTTGTACTTGTTGGCCTGGCGCCAGACGGTTTCCGACTGCGGCTGCACGCCACCGACGGCGCAGTACACCATGCAGGCACCGTCGAGCACGCGCATCGAACGTTCGACTTCGATGGTGAAGTCCACGTGTCCTGGGGTGTCGATGATGTTGATGCGGTGTTCCGGCAGCGAGCGGTCCATGCCCTTCCAGAAGCAGGTCGTCGCAGCCGACGTGATCGTGATGCCGCGCTCTTGTTCCTGCTCCATCCAGTCCATCGTGGCCGCGCCATCATGGACTTCACCGATCTTGTGGTTCACGCCCGTGTAGAACAGGATCCGCTCGGTGGTGGTGGTTTTGCCGGCGTCGATGTGGGCCGAGATACCGATGTTGCGGTATCGCTCGATGGGGGTCTGGCGAGCCATGGTGTCACTCCAAATGCAAAGACTGCCCCAGACGGTCGATCGGACCGAAGAGGGCAGTCAGGGGGTTCAAGGTCGGATGGACCGGATCAGTCTCAGTCTCTGAATCAGAAACGGAAGTGCGAGAACGCCTTGTTGGCTTCCGCCATGCGGTGCACTTCGTCGCGCTTCTTCATCGCGCCGCCACGGCCTTCGCTGGCTTCGAGCAGTTCGTTGGCCAGACGCTGGGCCATCGACTTTTCGCTGCGCTTGCGGGCAGACTCTTTCAGCCAACGCATGGCCAAGGCCATCCGGCGGACAGGGCGAACTTCCACGGGAACTTGGTAGTTCGCACCGCCGACGCGGCGGGACTTGACTTCGACCATCGGCTTGACATTGTTCAGCGCGGTCATGAAGACTTCGAGCGGCTCCTTGCCGGCCTTCTTCTCGACCTGCTCCAGGGCACCGTAGATGATGCGTTCTGCAACAGCCTTCTTGCCCGATTCCATGACGACGTTCATGAACTTGGACAGATCGATGGACCCGAACTTCGGATCGGGCAGGATTTCGCGCTTGGGTACTTCGCGGCGACGTGGCATTTCAATTCCTTTCGAGGCTTCAGTTGGCAACCGGTGCTCAGCGAGCGTGTTGGCGGCCTTGGATGTCGCTCACAGCCTGGACATCCACTTACTCCCGACAGCCTGGGGTTGAACACAGGGCTGAACGGTGACGAGGTGACGACCGAGACGGTACGTCAAATCACGGACAGGCTTATTTGGCCTTGGTGTTCTTCGGACGCTTCGCGCCGTACTTGGAACGCGATTGCTTGCGGTCCTTGACGCCCTGCAGGTCGAGGGAGCCGCGCACGATGTGGTAACGCACACCCGGCAGATCCTTCACACGACCGCCGCGCACGAGCACGACCGAGTGTTCCTGGAGGTTGTGGCCTTCACCGCCGATGTACGAGATGACCTCGAAACCGTTGGTCAGGCGCACCTTGGCGACTTTCCGGAGTGCCGAGTTCGGCTTCTTCGGGGTCGTGGTGTAGACGCGGGTGCAGACACCGCGGCGCTGCGGGCAATTCTGCATCGCAGGCGACTTGGACTTCGTGACTTCGACCTCACGGCCGTGGCGCACGAGCTGGTTGATGGTTGGCATGGGTAACTTGTTCCCGTTTGAAGTTACGATGTTTTCCGGTCGTTCCGATGACCACACGGCGCGGCGATTTGCCATTGCCATGCGCTCGGAAATTTCCGAAAAGCCTTCGATTGTACGCGCGTTCCGTCTGCAGGGGCAATGCGTCCGCTAGAGTCAGGTGCATGCCTGCTGCGTCCGACCCTTCCGATGTCCGTTTCCCCTCGATCGAGGGCCTGCGTGCGTTCGAGGCCGTTGCCCGGCTCGGCTCCTGCGAGCGCGCGGCCGATGAACTGGCTGTGACCGCCAGCGCCATCTCCAAGCGGGTGGCCACGCTCGAAGACCTGCTCGGCACCCCGTTGTTCAACCGCAGCCTGCGCACCCTGGCCCTGACCGCCGCCGGTCGCGAGTACCTGGAGCAGGTGCGCGTGGCCCTCGGTCTGCTGGCCGCCGTGCCCTTGCACCGCCGCCAGGTACAACGTGTTCAGCGCCTGCGTGTGAGTTCGCCGCCGACGTTCGCCCGGCAGATCCTGGTGCCGGCGCTGACCGACTACACCGACGCGCACCCCGAGGTCGAACTGGAGATCGTGCTGTCGATTCCCTACATTGATGGCGGGCAGGCCGACGCCGATGTCGAGATCCGCAACGGGGACGCCGCCGCCGCCGGGGTCGATCCGCTGATGGACGATGTGCTGGTGCCGATGGCCTCGCCGGGGCTGCTGGCGCGTCTGCCTGCGCTCGCCGTGCCGGCGGATCTGGCGCAGGCGCCGCTGTTGCGCACGCCGCTGGAGCCGTGGATGCCGTGGTTCCGCGCCGCCGGCCTGGACTGGCACGAACCGACACAAGGCCCGCGTCTGGTGGACCTGGGCTTGACGCTGGAAGCCGCCGTGTGCGGGCAAGGCATTGCCTTGGCGCGGCCGTCGCTGGCACGGTATTGGCTGCGCAGCGGCGCGCTGGTGCCGCTGTTCCGCATCACGGCCCGGCCGGCGCATCTCTATTACGCCGTGGCCCACAGCGCGCACGAGCCGGCCTTCGGTTTCATCGACTGGCTCGCCACCATGGCAGCCGAGCTGGCGGACGAGGCCGCGCAGGAACTTCTTTCCCGCTCGACCTGACGATTGTTCCGCCCGGTGGGCGCGGGGCTGTCCTACGATCCTGCCACCCAGAGGAACGAGGAGACCCGCCACCATGACCGTCATCACCTGCATCGAAGACCTGCGCCAGCTCGCCGAGCGGCGTGTGCCCCGCATGTTCTACGACTACGCCGACTCCGGCTCGTGGACCGAAGGGACCTACCGCGACAACGAGCAGGCCTTCCAGCGCATCAAGCTGCGCCAGCGCGTGGCGGTCAACCTGGAGAACCGCAGCACCGCGGTGAAGATGATCGGCATCGACGCGAAGATGCCGGTGGCGATCGCGCCGGTCGGTCTGACCGGGATGCAGCACGCCGATGGCGAGATCCACGCGGCCCGCGCCGCGGAGAAGTTCGGCATCCCGTTCACGCTGTCCACGATGAGCATCTGCTCGATCGAGGACATCGCGCAGCACACCACCGCGCCATTCTGGTTCCAGCTTTACATGATGCGCGACCGCGAGTCGATGGCCCGCATGATCGAGCGTGCCCGCGCCGCTCGCTGCAGCGCGCTGGTGCTGACGCTGGATCTGCAGGTCATCGGCCAGCGCCACAAGGACCTCAAGAACGGCCTGACCGCGCCGCCGCGCCCGACGCTGAAGAACATCGTCAACCTGATGACCAAGCCGCGCTGGTGCCTGGGGATGGCCGGCACGAAGCGCCACACCTTCCGCAACCTCGTCGGCCATGTGAAGGGCGTCAGCGACATGCGCTCGCTGTCGGCATGGACCAACGAGCAGTTCGACCCGCGGCTGTCGTGGGCCGACGTGGCCTGGGTCAAGGAACGCTGGGGCGGCAAGCTCATCCTCAAGGGGATCCAGGATGTCGAGGATGCGCGGCTCGCGGTGACCAGCGGCGCCGATGCCCTCGTCGTCAGCAACCACGGTGGCCGGCAGCTCGACGGCGCGCAGGCCAGCATCGACGCGCTGCCGGCCATCATCGAGGCCGTGGGTAGCGAGATCGAGGTCTGGATGGATGGCGGCATCCGCAGCGGTCAGGACGTGCTCAAGGCGTGGGCACTCGGCGCCCGCGGCACGATGATCGGCCGCGCCATGGTGTACGGGCTGGGCGCGATGGGCGAGGCCGGCGTCACCAAGGCGCTGCAGATCCTGCACAAGGAACTCGACGTGACGATGGCGTTCACCGGCCACACCCAGCTCACGCAGGTGGACCGCAGCATCCTCGTCCCCGGTACGATTCCGCGGTAACTATTGGTTTCTGGTGGCTGCGCCCCACGGACGTCTGAACACAGGCTGAACGCCTCGGTAGCATCGACTGCAATCGAGCCTGTCCCGCCCCGTTTGCCCGTGTGAGTCCGTCCGTGTCCTTTGCCACCTCCATCGAAGACCTGCGCTGCCAGGCGCAGCGCCGCATCCCGCGCATGTTCTATGACTACGTGGACGCGGGTTCGTGGACCGAAGGCACCTACCGGGCGAACACCGAGCGCCTGCGGGACATTCGGCTGTGCCAGCGCGTGGCCGTCAACCTCGACGGTCGCCATGTGCGCTCGACGATGCTGGGTCAGCCGGTGGCGCTGCCCGTGGCGCTCGGGCCGGCGGGACTGGCGGGGATGCTGCACCCGGATGGCGAGATCCACGCCGCGCGCGCCGCTGAAGCCTTTGGTGTGCCCTTCGCGCTGTCCACGATGAGCATCTGCTCGATCGAGGACGTGGCCGCGGCCACCACGAAACCCTTCTGGTTCCAGCTCTACCTGTTGCGCGACCGCGGCTTTTCCGCCAGCCTGATCGAGCGGGCCAGGGAGGCGCGCTGCTCGGCGCTGATCCTCACCCTGGACGCGCCGGTGCTCGGCCGCCGCTACAAGGACGTGCGCAACGGCCTGAGCACGGCGCCGCAGTGGTACCGGCCGCGGGTGCTGATGGACTTCGTGCGCCATCCGCGCTGGTGCATGGACATGCTGAAGACGAAGCGGCGCGTCTTCGGCAACATCGTCGGCCACGCGCCTGGGGCCGACGACATCGCCAGGGTATCGGACTGGAAACACCTCGAAGTCGACTCCAGCCTGACCTGGGATGACATCGAGTGGGTGCGCCGGCAGTGGGGCGGGCCGCTGATTCTGAAGGGGCTGATGGACCCTGCCGATGCCCGCCGTGCGGCGCAGATGGGCGTGGCGGCGATCGTTGTTTCCAACCACGGCGGCCGGCAGCTGGACGGCACACCCACCACGATCGAGGCCCTGCCGCGCATGGTCGAGGCGGTGCGCGCCGTGCCGGGTGCGTCCACCGAGGTCTGGATGGACAGCGGCATCCGCACGGGCCAGGATGTGCTCAAGGCGCTGGCGCTCGGCGCGCAGGCCACGCTGATCGGCCGCGCCTACCTGTTCGGCCTCGCCGCACAGGGGCCCGCTGGCGTGACACGCTGCCTGGAGATCCTGTCGGAAGACCTGGAGCTGTCGATGGCGATGTGCGGCCATGTGCGTGTCACCACGCTCGACCGCAGCGTGCTGGTCTCCGAGACTTGCCCGGCCTGAGGGCCGGCGAGGCGCGGACCCGCGCTGCCAACAGCGCAGCGAAACCCGGTTTTCTCCACCGCTGACATGGGCGGTTTCAAGGCCAGACTTGCGGACATCCTGCCGCGAGTCCGCCCGCCATGTCTGCCCTGAGCCGTCCTGTTGTCACTGCCTGTCCTGCGCCCTCCGCCGCCGAGGCGGTGCCGGCGCTGCCCGCTGCGGGACGCACGGCGCTGGCGCTGCAGGCGGCGCTGCTGCACTGTGCGACCTTCGACGAGGCGGGCCGCGTCGCCGTGCGCGAACTGGCGCAGCGCCTCGGCTTCGACCGCGTGTCGATGGCGCTGGTGCGCGAGGGCACGCTGCAGCTGGTCGCCGTCTCCGATGGCTCGGATCCGCAGGCCGCTACCCCGACGCAGGCCCTGCTGCTGGCGGCACTGGGCGAGACGATCGACCAGCAGGGCGGTGTCTTCTGGCCCGAGCCGCGTGGCCACACCGGTGTGCCGCGCATCACGCGGGCGCACCGGGCGCTGGCGCCATCGCGTGGCGACTCGGTGGCGGGTGTCCCGCTGGTGCGGCACGAAACCGTGCTGGGCGCGCTGTGCTGCGAGCGGCAGGGTGGCGTGCCGGTGGACGCGCACGAATTGGCGACGCTGGAACAGCTCGCCTGTTTCATCGCGCCGGTGCTGGCGCTGCTCCGGGACCGTGAGCGGCCGTGGCACCAGCGCCTGCACGGCGCCGCGACTGCCCGCGCGGCGCCATGGCGGCGTGTGCTGCTGGCCGCGGTTGCCGCACTGGCGGTCGCGGCGCTAGCGTGGCCGACCGATGTGCATCTGGGTGGACAGGCGCGGCTCGAAGGCGCCGTGCAGCGGGTGCTCTCGGTCCCGGCGGACGGTTTCGTGCAGCAGGTGCACGCCCGGCCCGGCGACAGCGTGCGCGCCGGACAGGTGCTGGTGGAGCTGGCGGACCAGGACCTGCAGCTCGAACGCCAGCGCTGGCAGAGCCAGCTCGCTCAGCACCAGGATGCCTGGGCCACCGCCAATGCCCGCGCCGACCGCGCCCAGCTCGTGCAGAACCAGAGCCGCGCCGACGAGGCGCAGGCGCAACTGGACCTCGTCGAGGCGCGCTTGCAGCGCGGCCGGCTGGTCGCGCCGTTCGACGGCCTGGTCGTCCAGGGCGATCTCAGCCAGCAGCTCGGCGCTCCGGTGCGCCAGGGCGATGCGCTGATGACGCTGGCGCCGAGCGACCGCTTCCGCGTCATCGTCGAGGTGGACGAACGCGACATCGCGCAGATCACCCTCGGCCAGACCGGCACGGTGGCGCTGACTGCGCTGCCCTGGCAGGCGCTGCCGCTGCGGGTGACGCGCATCAGCCCGGTGGCCCGGGCGGTGGAGGGGTGCAATGTGTTCGAGGTCGAGGCGGTGCTACTGGAGCGTCCGGCCGACCTGCGCCCCGGCCTGCAGGGCCACGCCCGCATCGACGCCGGCCGTGCCGCGAACGGCTGGCGCTGGACACGCCGGCTGGTCGAATCGGCCCGGCTGGCGCTGTGGGCTTGGTGGGGCTGATGGACCGGACGCATTCGATGGAGGCGCCGCTGCTCAGCGCCCGGTGGTTCCGCGTGGCCGGCTTGCGGCCGCTGCTGGACGGGCAGGCCACCGTGCAGCGCATGGCCGCGCGCGGCGCCGTCTGGCAGGTGCTGACCCGCCCGGACGGCAGCCGCAGCGTGCGCCTGAACGCCGCCGCCTGGGTCACCATCGGCCGCTGCGATGGCCGCCACACGCTGCACCGCCTGTGGGAGATGACGCTGACCGAGCTGCGCGACGACGCGCCGACGCAGGACGAGCTGCTGGGTTTGCTGGCGCGGCTGCACCAGACCGGTCTGATGAGCTTCGACCGCCAGCCCGACTTCGGCGCTGCGGCGCACGGGCCGATGGACGACCGCGTCCAGGCGGACCCGCCGCGCCAGTCGCTGCTCGCCTGGCGGTTTCCGCTGGGGTGTCCGGATGCCTGGCTCGACCGGCTGGCCAGACAGGCCCGCTGGCTGTTCACGCCCGCGGCCTTGCTGCTGTGGCTGCTGGGCATGGCGGCGGCGCTGCTGACTGCGTGGCCACACGCGGCCGAGCTGACCGCGCAGCTGCAGGTTGGCCTGGGTACGCCGCGCTGGCTTGCCTGGGCCTGGTTCGCCTATCCCGTGATGAAGGTGCTGCACGAGGTGGCGCACGGGCTGGCGATCCGGCACTGGGGTGCGCAGGTGCCGCAATGGGGCGTGACGCTGTTGATGGGGACGCCAGTGCCGTATGTGGATGCGGGCGCCGCCGTGGCGCTGCCCAGCCGCTGGCAGCGCGCGGTGGTGGCCGCGGCGGGCATCGTGGTCGAGCTGACGCTGGTGGCGCTGGGGCTGGGGGTGGCGCTGCTGGTGCAGCCCGGGGCCTTGCGCGATCTGGCGCTGGTGGTGGTGGCGATCGGCGGGCTGTCGTCGCTGCTGGTGAACGCCAATCCGCTGATGCGCTTCGACGGCTACCACCTGCTGTGTGACCTCGCCGATCTGCCGAACCTCGCGCCGCGCAGCGCCGCGCACTGGCTGCACGCACTGCGCACCCGTGTGCTGCGGATGCCGGGTGAGTCGGCGGTGGTGCCGTTGCCTGGGGAGGCACCGTGGCTGTGGGCGTACGCGCCGGCTGCGCTGGGGATGCGCTGGAGCGTCGCGCTGGGTGTGGTGCTGTGGCTGGAGTCGGTGTCGCCGGTGCTGGGGGTGCTGGCGGCGCTGGGGTTTGGCTGGACGCTGGTGGGGCAGCCGCTGCGGGCGCTCGGGCGCTGGCTGGCGGGCTGGTCGCTGGCGCCGGCCGAGCGGCGCCGTGCGGCGTGGTCGATGGCGGCGGTGGCGCTGCTGGTGGGCGGGCCGCTGGTGGCCGTGCCGATGCCGGATGCGGCGTTGGCGCAGGGTGTGCTGTGGCCGCCGGAAGATGCGCTGGTGCGCACGCAGACGGCCGGCTTCGTCGAGGACGTGCTCGTCGCCGATGGCCAGGCCGTGCCGCCCGGCCAGCCGCTGCTGCGCCTGCAGTCGCCCACGCTGCGGGCGGAGCGCGAGCGGCTTTCCGGCCACATCGAGGCACTGCAGGCCGAGCGTTTCCAGGCGCTGCGGCTGGACAAGGCGCAACTCGTCGCGGTGGACCACGCGCTGCAGGCGGCCGAAGCCGAGCTGGCACAGACCGAGGCGCAGCTCGCCGGACTCACCGTGCGCGCCCGTGTCGGCGGCCGGGTGCATCTCGCCGGAACCAGCGACCTGCCGGGCCGCTGGCTGGCGCGGGGGGCGCTGCTGGGGCATGTCGAGACCGGCGAGCCGGGCCTCGTCCGGGTGGTGGTGGCACAGGCCGATGCGGCCCTCGTCACCGCGCACCGCGGGCCGGTCGATGTCTGGTTGCTGGGGTCGGACGCGCCGCCCTTGCGTGGCGCGCTGGTCGGCACACCGTCCGGCGGAGGCGCGCCGCTGCCAAGCGCCGCGCTGGGCGAGCGCCACGGCGGCGGCATCCCGACCGACCCGGCCGACCCGCAGGGCCTGAAGCCGGCGCAGCCCGTGCTGCAGGCCGATGTGCGGCTGGAGCGCGCCACCGGCGAGCGCATCGGCGCCCGCGCCTGGGTGCGTTTCGAGCAGGGCCGCGCGCCGCTGGCCTGGCAGGCCGCGCGGGCCCTGCAGCAGCAGTTGCTGCACCACCTGGACCCCGCCTCATGACCCGCACCCTCCTGCCCCGACCGGGGCCGCTGCTGGGCGACTACCCGATCCGCAGCGAGGTGCCGCGCTTGCCCTGGTCCGGCTGGTGGCCTCGGGCCGCGGCGTCCGTGCCGGATCCGACACCCCGCCTCGCCGCCATCCGGGCGCAGCAGGCGCGCTGGGCGGCGCTGAGCGAGCTGGAATTCCGCGCCCACCTGCGCCGCCTGCGCGGCCGGCTGGCGCGCGACGGGTTTGGCGGCGCCCACCGTGTCCGCGCGCTGGGCTGCGTGGCGGCGGTGGCGCAGCGGGTGCTCGGCCGCAATCCCTACGACACGCAGCTCGTCTGCGCCGAGGCCTTGCTCGACGACCACCTGGCCGAGATGGCCACCGGCGAGGGCAAGACGCTGGCCGCGGCACTGGCGGCGGCGGTGGCGGCGCTGGCGGGCGTGCCGGTCCATGTGATGACCGCCAACGACTACCTGGCCGCCCGCGATGCCGCGCAGCTCGGCCACCTCTACGGCGCGCTCGGCCTGCGCACCGGCGTCGTGCTCGGCGGCACTGCGCCGGACGACCGCCGCGCCGCCTACGCCTGTGACCTGACCTACGCGACCGCGCGCGAAATCGCCTTCGACCACCTGCGCGACCGCGCCCATCTGGTGGCGCAGGGCAGCGCGCTGCAACGCTGCGCCGCGCGGCTGGCCGGCGACGCCGTGCCACCGCTGCTGCTGCGCGGGCTGTGCATGGCCATCGTCGACGAGGCCGACAGCCTGATGGTCGACGAGGCCACGATGCCGCTGGTGCTCGCTGAAACGCAGGACGACCCGTCCCACCGCGCCGCCTGTTTCCAGGCGCTGATGCTCGCCCGCCGCCTGACACCCGGCGAGGATGTCCACCTCGATGCCGAGCGCCTGGCGGTCCACTGGACCGACGCGGGTGCCGAGCGGCTGGAGTCGGTGGCCGACGGCCTGGGGGGCGCCTGGCTGAACCGCCGCCACCGGCAGGATCTGGTCGGCGCCGCGCTGGTGGCGCTGCACGCACTGGTGCGCGACCGGCATTACCTGGTGCGCGAGGCCCGTGTCGAGCTGCTCGACGCCGTGACCGGCCGCGCCGCGCCGGGGCGTGTCTGGGCGCGCGGACTGCAGACGCTGGTCGAGCTGAAGGAGGGCTGTCCCGTGACGCCCCCCACCCGCACCAGCGCGCAGACCAGCTACCAGCGGTTTTTCCTCGGCTACCTGCGCTTGTCGGGCATCAGCGGCACGCTGGCCGAGTGCCGGGCCGAACTGCGCACGGTCTATGGCCGGCGCATCGTCGCGGTGCCGCTGCGGTGCCGGTCGCAGCGGGTGCTGCACCCGCCGCGGGTGTTCGCGACGGGCCGCGCGCGCGCCGAGGCGGTGCCCGCGCGGGTGCAGGCGCTGCTGGCGCAGGAGCGTCCGGTGCTGATCGGCGTGGACACCGTCGCCGAGGCGCAGGTGCTGTCCGACCTGCTGACCTTGGCCGGCGTGGACCACCAGGTGCTCGACGCACGGCACGACGCCGACGAGGCCGCCTTCGTCGCGATGGCCGGGCAGGCGGGCACCGTCACCGTGGCGACCCGCATGGCCGGGCGTGGCACCGACATCGAACTGGGGGCCGGTGTGGCGGCGCGTGGGGGCTTGCATGTGATCTGCTGCCAGGACAACGCCTCGGCGCGGCTGGACCGCCAGCTCATCGGCCGTGCCGCGCGCCAGGGCGATCCCGGTAGCGCCGAGGTCTGGCATGCGCTGGATGTCTCGATCTGGCAAAGCGGCGGGGCTTCAGTCGGTCTGCTGCGGCGCCGACAACAGGATGGGCAAGGGTCGCTGGCGGTGCCCGGCGTGGTCGTGCGGGCGTGGAGCCAGCGGCTGCAAGGCGCGCACGAAGACCAGGGGATGCGGCAGCGACGCCGCTTGCTGGAGCAGGACAGGACATGGCAGACACAACTCGATTTCACGCACCTGCACGCCTGAGCGTGCGGGCGATGGCCCGCACGCTCGCCGTGGTGGCACTGACGGGGCCGCTGGGTCTGGCCGTCGCGGCACCCCCGGCATCGGTCACGCTGCCGGTGTCCCCCGCGGCTTCGGCGCCCGCGCCGGCCGCCCCGCGCGCGGCCAAGCCGACGCTCGGCTGCCTCATCAGCCCGGAGCGGGTGGCCGATGTCGGCTCGCCGGTGGTTGGCGTGGTGGCGGAGATCCCGGTGGACAACGGCACGATCGTCCAGGCGGGGCAGGCGCTGGTCGTGCTGCGCTCGGACGTCGAGCAGGCGGGGCTGCACGCGGCCCAGGCCCGCAGCGCCATCGAGGCCGATGTCCACGCCGCCAAGGCCAACCTCGTGCTCGCGCACCAGCGCCATGCCCGTGCGGTCGAGCTGGTCACCGAGGGCTTTGTGTCGTCGCAGGCGGTCGAGCAGGCCCGCGCCGAGCGCGACGTCGCCGACCAGAAGCTGCAGCAGGCCCGCGGCCAGCAGGAGGTCAGCCAGCAGGAGCTGCGGGTCGTGCAGGCCCAGCTCGGCCAGCGCACCGTGCGCAGCCCCTTCCGCGGCGTGGTGGTCGAGCGCTTCGTCAACGCCGGCGAGCGCGTCGAGGACAAGCCGCTGCTGCGGCTGGCCATGCTCGATCCGCTGCGGGTGGAGATCGTCATGCCGGCCAGCCGCTGGGGCAGCGTGGCCGTCAACCACACGCTTTCCGTGGTGCCGGAACTGCCGGGCGCCGGATCGATGGCGGCCCGCGTCACCCATGTGGACAAGATCATCGACGCGGCGAGCAACACCTTCCGCGTGCGCCTGTCGCTGCCCAATCCGGGCAACCGCTTGCCGGCCGGCGCGCGCTGCAAGGTCGATGAACCTGGCCTGTCGGCCACGTCGCTGTCGGCGCGCGGCAGTCTCTGAACACGCAGGCCGTTTCGTTCATGCACCTGTCTGCCGCCCGTCCCCGTTCCCGTGTCCTGATGGAGACGCTGGAGCCGCGCATCCTCTATTCGGCCGATCTGGCCGCGGTCGTGGGCAACGTGGGCGCCGATGCCGGACTGGCGCAGGAGCTGCGGCTGCAGACCCTGTCCACCGCTGCGGTGCCATCGGCCACCGGCGCCGAGATCGCCTTCGTGGACCTGGGGGTGCCGGACGCCAGCACGCTGGTCAGCGGCCTGCTGGCCCAGCGGGCGCAGGGGCGCCTGATCGAGATCGTCACCTTCACCGCCGAGGACGACGGCCTGGCCCTCATCAGCCAGACGCTGGCCGAACGGCAGGCCGACGGCGCGCGTTTCGACGCCGTCCACCTGTTCAGCCACGGCCGCGCGGGCGCCGTGCAGCTTGGCACGGCGTCACTCGATGCCGACAGCCTGCTGATGCGCGCAGGCGAGATCGCCGGCTGGGGCAGCGCACTCGGGGAGCAGGCCGACCTGATGCTCTACGGCTGTGACGTGGCCGATGGTGCCAGCGGGCTGTTTCTCCTCGAAGGACTGGCCGCACTCACCGGCGCGGACGTGGCGGCCAGCGACGACCCCACCGGCAGCGCGGCCCTCGGCGGCAACTGGCTGCTGGAGCAGCACACCGGCCGCATCGAGGCGGAGGTGGCGCTGGACCTGACCGCGCAGGCTGCCTGGTCCGGTCTGTTGGGCAACGAGATCCAGGTCAACACCACCACCACCAGCACGCAGACCACCGACGCCGAAACCCGCGGCAGCCAGCAAGCCGTGGCGATGGATGCCGATGGCAACTTCGTTGCCGTGTGGACCAGCGCCGGCCAGGACGGCCAGGGCAAGGGCGTCTATGTGCGCCGTTTTGCCTTCGATGGCACGGCGCTGACCGGTGAGATCCAGGTCAACACGACGACGGCCAATGACCAGCAGAACGCCCGCATCGTGGGTGACAGTGCCGGCAACTTCGCCGTGGTCTGGTCGAGCAGCAACCAGGATGGCACGCCCTCCAGCGTCTACTTCCGCCGCTTTGCCGCCGATGGCACGGCGCTGACCGGCGAGATCCGCGCCAATGCGACGGCCACGGGCTCGCAGTCCAATGCCGTGATCGGGATGAACGCCACCAGCGGCGCAGTGGTCGTGGCGTGGGAGGGGGCCGGCCCGAGCACGGGGTCGGTGTATTTCCGCCGGTTCGCCGCGGACGGGACGGCGCTGGACGCAACCGACCGTGCAGTGAGCGCCACGGGTGGCGAAGCCAATGCCACCGTGGCGATGGACGCGACAGGCCGCTTCGTCGTGGCGTGGGGCCGCAGCAACCACATCTACTTCCAGCGCTACGACGCCGCTGGCGTGGCCGCGGGCAGCGTGAGTCAAGCGGACAACGGGTTGTCGAACAGCATCGGTGCGACTGTCGCGATGGATGCTTCGGGCAACTTCGCGCTGGCCTATCGGGAGCAGACCACCCTGCCAGGCATCTGGGGCCGGGCCTTCACTGTGGATGGCACTGCGCGGAGTTTCTGGTTCAACGCCGACACGGGTGATGGCACCGCCAGTGGAGACTCCACCACCCCTTCGATCAGCCTGGCAGCGGATGGCAGCGCGGTCGTTGTCTATCAGCGGTCGGGTGATGGCGATGGTGTCGGTGTCTACGCCCGCAGGCTCAGTGCGGCGGGCACGGTGCAGGGGACGACTCTCCTGGTCAACCAGACCGCCACGGGCAGCCAGGCCTCGGCATCGGTGGCCGTGCATGACACGAGCCGGTTTGTCGTCGTCTGGAGCGGGCAGAGCGCAGGCGACAGCCAAGGCGTGGTGGCGCGCACGTTCGCGCCGGCCAATGCGGCCCCGCTGATCTCGACCAACGGCGGCACGAGCAGCGCGGTGGTCTCGGTGGCCGAGAACACCACTGCCGTCACCACGGTTGGAGCCAGCGATCTCGACTGGCCGATCCAGACGGTGTCCTACGCGATCGTCGGCGGCGCCGACCAGGCGAAGTTCTCCATCGACAGCCAGAGCGGCGTGTTGCGTTTCGTGGCCGCACAGAACTTCGAGACCCCGACCGACGCCGATGCCGACAACGTCTATGACGTGACCGTGCAGGCCAGCGACGGCTTGCTGGGCAGCACGCAGGCGCTGGCGGTGACCATCGCCGATGCGAACGAGTTCGCCCTCAGTCCGGTCACCGACACCGATGGCGCAGCCGAAGCGGTCGATGAAGACGCGGTCATCGGCACCCGCGTTGGCTTGACCGCCCTCGCCACGGACGCTGACGGCAGCAACAACACCGTCGTCTATGGCCTGGACGACTCGGCCGGCGGGCGCTTCGCCATCGACAGCACCTCGGGCGTGGTCACCGTGGCTGCACTGCTGGACGCCGAAACCGCCACGACCCACAGCCTCACCGTGCGTGCCACCTCCAGCGACGGCAGCAGCCAGACGCAGACCTACGTCCTCTCGGTGCGCGACGTGGACGAGTTCGATGTATCGACTCCCGTCGATACGGATGCCACGGCCGACACCGTGCTGGAAAGCGCCACCGTCGGCAGCGCGGTCGGGCTCACGGTCTCGGCGACCGACGCGGACCTCGGCAACCACACCGTCACCTACAACCTGGCCGACGATGCCGGCGGGCGCTTCACCATCGGCACCAGCTCCGGCGTGGTGACCGTCGCCCGTGCCCTCGACGCCGAGACGGCGCTGAGCCACACCGTCGTCGTGCAGGCCCGCTCCACCGATGGCAGCGTCTCCAGCCAGAGCTTCACCATCGCCGTGCAGGACGTGAACGAGTCCAGCATCGGGGCGATCGCTGACCTCGATGGCGCTGCCGAGACCGTGCGCGAAGACGCCACCATCGGCACGGCGGTGGGGTTGCAGGCACGGGCGATCGATGCCGATGCGACGAACAGCACCGTGACCTATGCGCTGACCGACGATGCGGGCGGGCGCTTCGCGATCGACGCGGCCACGGGCGTGGTCACCGTGGCCGCGGCGCTCGACGCCGAGACCGCGCAAAGCCACACCGTCGTCGTGCAGGCCCGCTCCACCGACGGCAGCGTGTCCAGCCACAGCTTCACCGTCGCCGTGCAGGATGTGAACGAGTCGACCATTGGCGCGATCGCGGATCTCGATGGCGCTGCCGACACCGTCCGCGAAGACGCCACCATCGGCGCGGCGGTGGGGTTCCAGGCACGGGCGATCGACGCCGATGCGACGAACAGCACCGTGACCTACGCGCTGACCGACGATGCGGGCGGGCGCTTCGCGATCGACACGGCCACGGGTGTGGTCACCGTGGCGGCGGCGCTCGATGCCGAGACCACGCAAAGCCACACCGTCGTCGTGCAGGCCCGCTCCACCGACGGCAGCGTGTCCAGCCAGAGCTTCACCGTCGCCGTGCAGGACGTCGACGAGTTCGATGTCTCCACGCCGATCGACGCCGATGCGGTGGCCAATCTGGTCCAGGCCACCGATGGTCTCGGCACGGCCGTGGGCATCACGGCATCGGCGAGTGATCTCGACGTCAGCCTGAACCAGATCACCTACACCCTGGCCGACGACGCGGCCGGGCGCTTTGCCATCGACGCCAGTTCCGGCCTCGTCACGCTCGCCCGCAGTGTCGCCGCGGACATCGACACCACCCAGAGCCTCGTGGTGCAGGCCACCTCTGCCGACGGCAGCGTCGCGACCCGCACCTTTTCCGTGGCCATCCTCGGGACGAACCTGTTTGCCCCGGTCATCGGCTCCAATGGCGGCGGCGCTGCTGCGGCGCTGACCGTGCCGGAAAACACCACGGCACTCACCACCGTGGTCGCCACCGATGCCGATGTGCTGCCTGGCCCGCTGACCTACACGCTGGTCGGCGGCGCTGACCAGGCGCTCTTCACGATCGACGCCGCCAGCGGTGTGCTGCGCTTCGTGGCACCGCCGGATGCGGAAACACCGCGTGATGCCGGCGCCGACAACGTGCATGAGGTGGTCGTCCAGGTCAGTGATGGCGTGTACACCGACACGCAGACGCTGACCATCACCGTCACGGACGTGAATGAGGCGGCCATCAGCGTCCTTGCCGACACCGATCCTGCGGCGGACGCCGTGCCGGAAAACGCGGTCACTGGCACGGCCGTGGGTGTGCGGATGTTCGCCACCGACGCCGACGCGACGAACAACACGGTGACCTACTCGCTCGACGATTCGGCGGGCGGGCGCTTCGCCATCGACGCGGGCACGGGGGTGCTCACCGTGGCGGGCCTGCTGGATGCGGAGGTCGCGCTGGCTCACACCGTCGTGGTGCGGGCGGTGTCAGACGACGGCAGCGCGACCACGCTGGCGCTGACCCTCGCCGTCCAGGATGTCAACGAATACGGCCTCACGGCCATCACCGACGCCGACGCCGGGCCGGACCGTGTCCGCGAGGACGATCCGATCGGCACCGTCGTCGGCGTGACCGCATGGGCGCAGGACTCCGATGCGACCAACAGCGACGTCAGCTATTCGCTCACCGACGACGCCGGCGGGCGCTTCGCCATCGGCGCCACCACCGGCGTCGTCACCCTGGCCCGCGGGCTGGATGCCGAGACCGCGCAGGTCCACAGCGTCACCGTGCGGGCACTGTCCAGCGACGGCAGCGCGCAGTTCCTGACGTTCACCGTGGCGGTGACGGACGTGGACGAGTTCGATCTGAGCGCCATCACCGACACGGACGCCGCGCCCGAGGTGCTCGCCGAAAACGTGGCGATCGGCACGCGGGTCGGCATCACGGCGCGCGCGGTCGATGCCGACGTGACGAACAACACCGTCACCTATGCGCTGCTGGACAGCGCGGGCGGCCGCTTCGCCATCCATGCCACCACCGGGGTCATCACCGTGGCGGCGGCGCTCGACGCCGAAACCGCACAGAGCCACACCCTCGTCGTGCGCGCCACGTCGAGCGACCGCAGCCTGTGGACGCAGAGCTTCACCGTCGCGGTGACGGATGTGGACGAGTTCGATCTCGTCGCCGTGAACGATGCCGATGCCACCGCCGACGCGGTGTCGGAACACGCGGCCATCGGCACCGCGGTCGGCCTGCGTGCGCAGGCCGTCGATGCCGACGTGACCAACAACACCGTCACCTACGCGCTGACGGACAGCGCCGGTGGCCGCTTCGCCATCGACGCCCGCTCCGGCGTGGTCACCGTGGCCGGGCCGCTGGACGCCGAGACCGCGCAGAGCCACACCGTGGTCGTGCGCGCCACGTCCAGCGACGGCAGCGCGTGGGCGCAGGCCTTCACGGTGGCGGTGACGGACGTGGACGAGTTCGATCTCGTGGCCGTCGATGACACCGACACCACGCCGGATGCGGTGCTGGAGAACGCCGCGATCGGCACCACCGTGGGCGTACGGGCGCGGGCGGTCGATGCCGACGCGACGAACAACACCGTCACCTACGCGCTGACGGACAGTGCCGGCGGCCGCTTCGCCATCGACGCCAGCACCGGCGTCATCACCGTCGCCGCCGCGCTGGACACGGAAACTGCGCCGGGCCACACCCTCGTCGTGCAGGCCACGTCCAGCGACGGCAGTCGGTGGACGCAGGCCTTCTCGGTGGCGGTGACGGACGTGGACGAGTTCGACCTCGTTGCCGTCAGCGACGCCGACAGCGCACCTGATGCCGTGTCGGAACACGCCGTGGTCGGCACCTCGGCGGGCTTGCGCGTGCAGGCCGTGGACGCCGACGCGACGAACAACACCGTCACCTACGCGCTGACGGACAGCGCCGGCGGCCGCTTCGCCGTCGACGCCAGCACGGGCGCCATCACCGTGGCCGCGGCGCTGGACGCCGAGACGGCGCTGAGCCACACCCTGGTCGTGCGCGCCACCTCGGCCGACGGCAGCGCGTGGACGCAGGCGTACACCGTGGCCGTGGCGGACGTGGACGAGTTCGATCTGGCCGTGGTCGCGGATGCCGATGCACGCGCCGACGCCGTGCTGGAAACCGCCGTGGCCGGTACCGCGGTGGGCGTGCAGGGGCGGGCCGTGGACGGCGATGCCACCGCCAACACCGTCACCTACACGCTCGACGACACGGCCGGCGGGCGCTTTGCCGTGGACGCCACCACGGGCGCCGTGACGCTGGCGCGTTCGGTGCAGGAAGAGGGCTTTGCCACACGCAGCCTCGTGCTGCGCGCCACCTCGTCCGACGGCAGCACGGTGACGGCCTCGTTCACCATCGCCATCACGGCGGTCAACGACGCGGCCCCGGTCATCACCTCCGATGGCGGTGGCGCGACCGCCACGCTCGCGGTGGCGGAAGGCCAGTCGGCGGTGACGCAGGTGCTCGCCAGCGACGCCGACCTGCCGGCCGAGACGCTGCGCTACACGATCGCGGGTGGCGCCGATGCGGCCATGTTCACGCTGGACCCGGTCAGCGGCCTGCTGCGTTTTGCCGCCGCACCCGATGCCGAAGCGCCGCTCGACCAGGGCGCCGACAACGTCTACGAGGCCACCGTGCAGGCCAGCGACGGCCTGCGCACCGATGTGCAGGCGCTGCGCATTGCCGTGCAGCCGCTCAACGACACGGCGCCGGTCATCACCAGCGACGGCGGCGGCACCACCGCCGTGCGCCATGTCGCGGAGAACACGCTGGACGTCACCCAGGTCCAGGCCCGCGACGCGGACCTGCCCGCCGACACGCTGGCCTACGCGGTGACCGGTGGCGCGGATGCCGCGCTGTTCACGGTGGACACCACGACCGGCGTGTTGCGCTGGCGCGCAGCGCCGGACCGCGAAACGCCGCGCGATGCCGGTGCCGACGGCAGCTATGACGTGACCGTCAGTGCCAGCGACGGGCTGCACAGCGTGTCGCAGTCGCTCGCGGTGGTGGTGGACAACGTCGACGAGGCGCCGCTGCCGGGCACCAGCACGCTGACCATCAGCGAAGGCGGCACCGCTCGGCCGGTGCTGGTCGCCGCCGATGTGGACACGCCCGCCTCCGGGCTGGTCTACACGGTGCAGGACTGGACAGGCGGGCGCTTCGAGCTGGTCGCCGCGCCGGGTGTGGCGGTCACGCGCTTCACGCAGGCCGACGCCGATGCAGGTGCGGTCCGCTTTGTCGCCGATGGTGGCGAGGCGGCGCCCGTGGTCCGGCTGGTGCTGGCCGACGACCACACGGCGCTGGCCGCGCAGGCTGCGACGGTGGTGTTCACGCCGGTGAACGATGTGCCGGTCGTGGCCGCGGTGCATCTGGACACGGTGGACGAAGACAGCACGCGCCTGATCACGGTGGCGGAGCTGCTGGCGGGTGCCAGCGACGCCGAGGGCGACGCGCTGACCGTGTCCGAGCTGCACCTCACCGGCGGCGAAGGCACGCTGACCGACCTGGGCGGTGGGCGCTGGCGCTTCGATCCGGCGGCCGACTGGAGTGGCGCGGTGACGCTGGCCGGCCAGGTGAGCGACGGACAGGCGGCTGCGGCGCTGGCCGTGTCGCTGCCGGTGCGGGCCCTCAACGATGCGCCGCGCATCGTCAGCGGCGGCGGCGAGGCGGTGCTGGCCCTCGACGTGGCCGAGAACACGGGCGGGGTGACCACGGTGGCCGGGGCGGACATCGACACCCTGGCGCCGCTGCGCTACGCCGTCGTGGGCGGCGCCGATGCGGCGCTGTTCCAGATCGACGCCGCAACCGGCGCGCTGTCCTTCCGCCAGGCGCCAGACCGCGAGCAGCCCACCGACGCCAACCGCGACAACCGCTACGACGTGACCGTCGAGGTCAGCGACGGTGCGCTGACGGCGCAGCAGGCGCTGCAGATCACCGTCACGGATGTCAACGAGGCGCCGGTGGTGACCCGCAACGTGCTGCTGGTCACCGACGGCGCGGTCACGCTGGTGCTGCAGGCCAGCGACCCGGACACCCCGACGACGGCGCTGACCTACCGCGTGGACACGGTGGAAGGCGGCCAGTTCGAGCGGGCGACGGCGCCAGGGACGGCGGTGCGGATGTTCACGCAGGCGGAGCTGGACGCGGCGCAGGTGGTCTGGGTGGCGCCTGCGGGCAGCACCGCGGCGCTCTATGCGCTGCGCTTGAGTGATGGCCTGTCGGAAGTGCGGGTCGGCTCGCCGGCGCTGGAGCGGTACGGCGCCACCACGACCCCGACGGCGCTGACCCTGACGGCACTGGCTGCGGGAGAGGCGTCGGCCGCGACCTCCGCGGGTGACAGCACCGCCAACAACCCAGCCACCGTGGCCGCCAGTCCTCGCCGCAGCGACCCGGCGCTGACGCAGGCGCCGGCAGCGGCCGAGTCCGCGGGTGACGCCGGGCTGGGACTGGGCCAGAGCCAGGACGCTGCGCACAGCGCCGGGGGCACCACGGCCAGCGGTGGGCGTGCAGGTGACGTCGCTGCGGCGGTGTCGCGCACGGCGGCCGAGCGGGTCGGACCGGCAGAGCCAGCGGAGCAGGTCGAGCGGGCGCTGGACCTGCCCTCCGAAAGCGCCGAGGCGCCCCGGCGACTGGTGACGGAACTCGATCTGTGGGGCGCACGTTCCGGCACCTCGCTGGCGGAGCAGCTGGACCAGTTGCGCCAGCAGGTGGCCGAGGCCCAGCAGGCCGGGATGGTGTCGCTGGCCTCGACGGCGCTGGTGTCCACCGGCTTGTCGGTTGGTTACGTGATCTGGCTGGTGCGGGGTGGCGTGCTGATGACCAGCCTGATGTCGGTGGTGCCGGCCTGGGCGGGCATGGACCCGCTGCCGGTGCTGGCCGAGATGCGCCGCGCCCAGGGCGGTCTGGCCGGCTCGGACGGCGCCGAGGACGACGACTACGGAGGCGACGATCCGATCGAGAAGCTCTTCAGCAAGGCCCGCCGCCTGCTGGTCCGACCGACAGGCGGACTGCCCAACGCCCCTGAATTGCCGGAGACGCACGCATGAAGTTCCGCCTGAAACACCTGTCCTCACGCTTCCATCTCGCGCTGGGGCTGAGTTCGCTGGTGGTCAGTGTGCTGCTGATGGCCCAGTTCGCCGGGCTGGTGCCGGACCGCGATGGTGCAGTGCGGTCCGCCCGTGTCACGCTGGCCGAGACCGTCGCCGTCAGCAGCATGGCGATGCTCGGCGAGGAGGACCGCGGCCGGCTCCAGCAGGTGCTCGACTTCGTTGTGCAGCGCAACCCGGGGCTGCGTGCGGTCACCCTGCGCCGTGCCGACGGCGTGCTGCATCTGCAGGCCGGCACCCCCGTGGCCGACCCGACCGCCGACGCCGCCACCGATGCCGCCCACTCCACCGACACCCATTTGCGCCTGCAGCTGGTGCAAGGCGCTGCGGCGTGGGGCATGGCCGAGCTGCAGTTCGATCCGCTGCCGGGGTTGGCGGACTGGCGCGCCTGGCGTGGTTCGACCGAGTTCCTGGTGGGCGTGACGGCGCTGTGCTGTTTCGTGCTGTTCTATTTCTATCTGCGCCGGATGCTGCGCCACCTGGACCCGTCCAAGGTCATCCCGGGCCGTGTGCGCGCGGCCTACGACACGCTGGCCGAGGGGCTGGTGATTGTCGATCGGGCCGGCCGCATCATGCTGGCCAACCGCACCTTCAGCGAAGTGGTCGGCAAGGAGCCGGATGACCTGTTCCAGATTCCGGTGGCGGATCTGGCCTGGCTGAAGCCAAGCCTGCCTGCCCACGCGGACACGCCGTGGCACGAGGTGCTCACCGATGGCCAGTCGCGGCGCAACGTGCTCATGCACCTGACCGACGCCGGGGGCCGCGCCCGCACCTTCATGGTCAACGTCTCGCCCGTCACGAGTGGCAGCGGCCCGGCGGCCGGCACGCTGATCAGCCTGGACGACGTGACGACGCTGGAGGAAAAGGAAGTCCAGCTCCGCCTGGCCCGCGACGAAGCCGAGGCGGCCAACCGCGCCAAGAGCGACTTCCTGGCCAACATGAGCCACGAGATCCGCACGCCGATGAACGCCATCCTGGGCTTCGCCGAGCTGCTGCGCCGCGGCTGGCAGAACAACCCGCAGGACACGCGCCGCCACCTCGACACCATCCTCGGCAGCGGCCGGCACCTGCTGGCGCTGATCAACGACATCCTGGACCTGTCCAAGGTGGAGGCCGGGCGGATGGAGGTGGAGCGGGTGCCTTGCGCCGCGCACCAGGTGGTCCACGAGGTGGCCGACATCATGCGGCTGCGGGCCGAGGAGAAGGGCGTGCAGCTCGTCGTGGCCTTCCCCGAAGACTTGCCCGCCGAGGTGCTGACCGATCCGGCCCGCCTGCGCCAGATCGTCACCAACCTGATCGGCAACGCACTGAAGTTCACGCTGCAAGGCAGCGTCACGGTCACGCTGCACCTGGTGCAGGGGGCCGCCGATGGGGCGCCGCACCTGGGCATCGACATCGCCGACACCGGCATCGGTATCCCGGCCGACAAGCTCGACGCGATCTTCGAGCCCTTCGTGCAGGCCGAGGCATCCACCACGCGCCAGTTCGGTGGCACCGGGCTGGGCCTGGCCATCAGCCGGCGCTTTGCCCGTGCATTGGGCGGCGATGTGACCGTCAGCAGCACACCGGGGCAGGGCAGCACCTTCCACGTCACGCTGGACACCGGTGCGCTCGACGGCGTTGCCTGGCTGGCACCGGCCGCGCTGGCGGCGACCCAGCGGGTGCCCGCCGCCGAAGGTGAGGTCCACTGGCACTTCGAGTCCGGCCGCGTGCTGGTGGTGGACGACGGTGCCGAGAACCGCGAGCTGGTGCGGCTGGTGCTGGAGTCGGTCGGCCTGACCGTGCTGGAGGCCCACGACGGCGCCATGGCGCTGGACGTGGTGGCGCGCGAGGCGCCGGACCTCGTGCTGATGGACGTGAACATGCCCGTGATGGACGGCTACACGGCCACCCGCACCCTGCGCGAGCGCGGCTGCATGCTGCCGGTGCTGGCGCTGACCGCCAACGCGATGAAGGGCTTCGAGCGCGAGATCGAATCCGCCGGTTTCTCCGGCTACCTGACCAAGCCGGTGGACATCGACGTGCTGCTGGCCGAGCTGGCCGTGCGGCTGGATGGCCAGCCCGTGGCGGTGACCTTGCCAGTGGGCGCCGCGGCGCCTGCGTCCGAGTGGGTGGAGGTGACTCCGGCGCCCGCTGGCGAGCCGATCGTCTCCCGCCTGGCCAACCACCCGCGCCTGGCGCGGGTGGTGCGCACCTTCGGCCGCACGCTGCCGGGCAAGCTGGCGGCGATGCGGTTGGCGCTCGACGACGGACGCATCGACGATCTGGCCGATCTGGCGCACTGGCTCAAGGGCGCAGGCGGCACGGTCGGCTTCGATGTCTTCTTCGAGCCAGCCCGTGAATTCGAACGCCTGGCCCGTGCCGGCGAGCGTGCCGGTCTGGAGCGCAGTCTGCACCAGATCCAGGCACTCGCCGGCCGGATCCTGGTGCCCGATGGCGAGGCCACCGTGGCCGCTACCCTAGCCTGAGAGCCGACGCATGTCTGCACCGCATCAGCCTGCCCTTGCTCCTTCCGCCTCGTCCGGCCCGACCCTGTCGGATGTGACCGTGATGATGGTCGATGACGAGCCCATGATGACCGACGTCGCCCAGGCCTACCTGGAGGACGCCGGCTACACCCGCTTCGTCGCGGTCCACGACCCCCGGCTGGCGCTGGAGACCGCCCGCACCCACCGACCCGGCCTGATCCTGCTCGACCTGATGATGCCGGAGCTGAACGGCTTCGACCTGCTGCAGCTGATCCGCCAGGACGAGCGGCTGCGCTACACGCCGGTCATCGTGCTGACGGCGGCCAGCGACCCGGCCAGCAAGCTGCGTGCGCTGGAGCTGGGCGCGACCGAGTTCCTGTCCAAGCCCGTGGACGCCAGCGAGCTGAAGATCCGCGTGCGCAACAGCCTGGCCTTCAAGGTCTACCAGGACCGCCTGGCCAACGACGATCCGCTCACCGGCCTGCCGAACCGGCGTGTCTTCGTCGAACAGCTCAAGGCGGGGCTGGTGCGCGCCCGCTACAGCCGCTGCACGCTGGCGCTGCTGCATCTGAACCTCGACCGTTTCCGCCAGATCAACGACACCCTGGGCCACGGCACGGGGGATCTGCTGCTGGTGGCGGTGGCCGAGCGGCTGCGCCAGACGACCCGCGCCACCCACAGCCTGCTCGGCCAGCGGATGGGTGATGCGCCGTTCCTGGCGCGTCTGGGCGGGGATGAGTTCGCGCTGCTGATGCCGGATATCCCCTCGCCCGAGTCGGCCAGCCGGGTGTCGCGCCAGGTGCTGGATGCGTTGTCGCGCTCCTTCCATGTCGATGGGCAGGATGTGTACCTCACGCCCAGCATCGGCATCTCCATCTTCCCCGACGACGGCGCCGACGACGCCTCGCTGCTGCGCAACGCCGGGGTGGCGATGCAGCACGTCAAGGCCAGCGGGCGCAACGGGGTCGAGTTCTACAGCGAGAAGATCAACACCGTCTCGGTCGAGCGGCTGCTGCTGGAGACCCAGCTGCGGGGCGCCATCGAGCGCGACGAGCTGGTGCTGCACTACCAGCCCAAGGTCGATCTGCGCACCGGCCACATCGTCGGCGCCGAGGCGCTGCTGCGCTGGCAGCATCCGGAGCTGGGGCTGGTGCCGCCAGGGCGCTTCATCCCGATCGCGGAGGAGTGCGGGCTGATCGTCGAGATCGGCGAATGGGTGATCCAGCGCGCCTGCGCGCAGCTCGCGCAGTGGCGGGCCGAGCACCGGCTGGCGGTGCGGGTGGCGGTGAACGTGGCGCGGCACAGTGTCGTGTCCGGCTCGCTGCTGCAGACCACGCGCGACGCGCTGCAGCGCCACCGTGTGCCGGCCAAGCAGCTCATTCTCGAACTCACCGAGAGCATGCTGATGGACCGCGTCGAGGCCACCGCCGCCAAGCTGCATGCGTTGCGCGACCTCGGGGTCGAGCTGTCGATCGACGACTTCGGCACCGGCTACTCGTCGATGAGCTACCTCAAGCAGTTCCCGGTGCAGGAGCTGAAGATCGACCGCTCCTTCGTCAAGGGCACACCCGGCGACCGCACCGACACCGCCATCGTGCGGGCGCTGGTCGTGCTCGGCCACAGCCTGGGCATGCGGGTGGTGGCGGAGGGCGTGGAAACCGAAGACCAGCGCGCCGCCATGCAGACGCTGCACTGCGACTGCTACCAGGGCTTCCTGTGCAGCCCCGCGCTGCCCGCCGAGGCGTTCATCGCCAAGGTCCGCGAAGTGAACGGGACTCCGGTACGCGCCTGAGTTAATATCATCAAATGATGATATTTGGATCCGACTTCGGATCCGCAGGAGACACGACATGACGATCCCCGCTGCGCCGACCCGCCGTACCGCGCTGCGCCAGCTGGGTCTGGGCCTCGGCGGCACGCTGGGCATCGGACTGGCGGCGGTGCCCGAGATGCGCCTGCTGGCGGCGCAGCTTGGCGACTTCGTGCTCGGCCCGCCGGTCGCGGACGTGGGCCCGCGCCAGCTCAGTCCGCACGTCTGGCTGGTCTACGCGCGGGACGGCTTTCCGACCCCCGAGAACCGCGGCCTGATGGCCAGCATCGTCTTTGTCGTCACCGCGGCCGGTGTGGTCGTGCTCGACTCGGGCGCCTCGCTGCAGATCGGCGAGATGGTGATCCGCATGATCCGCGCGGTGACCCCGAAGCCCGTGGTCGCCGTCTTCAACAGCCATTTCCACGGCGACCACTGGCTCGGCAACCACGCTTTCGCCCGCACGTTCGGCCCGGACCTGCCGATCCATGCGCTGCCGCCCACCATCGCGCAGATCCGCGGCACCGAGGGCAGCACCTGGCGCACGCTGATGGAGCGCTGGACCAACCAGGCCACGCTGGGCACCGAGGTGGTGGCGCCCAACCGCCCGGTCCATGCGGGCCAGCGTTTCAGCTTCGGCGACGTGACGCTGGTGATGCACCACCACGGCGCGGCGCACACGACCTCCGACCTGTGCGTGCAGGTGGTCGAGGACGGCCTGACCCACGTCGGCGACATCGCCATGGCCAACCGCATCGCCAACATCGACGACGGCTCCTACCCCGGCACCTTCCGGTACTACGCCGCACTGAAGGCGACGCTGGGCGATCAGCTCTGGGTGCCGTGCCACGGCGAGCCGGGGCGTGACCTGCTCGACACCTATGGCCGCTTCCTGGCCGGCATCTGGGAGCCGTGCGTGCAGGCGGTCAAGGACGGGCGCGACGAGGCGACGGCCAAGGCGATGGTGCTGCGCGACCCGCGGGTGGCGGCCCGGGCGAAGACGATGGCCGGCTTCGACAGCAACATCGGCAAATACGTCAGCCTGGCTTACCTGGAAGCGGAAAAAGAGGCGTTCTGACGCCGGGGCCGGTGCTGGCGTTCGTGCATTGATCCAGATCATGCGGAATGCGGGCCGCAGGCCGCATCTGGACACCCACCCCCGTGTTTTTACCAAGGTCACGGACCTGCAAAATCCATAACATCCGTTTGTGCTTATATCTAAATAGTCAAACAGACTGCAGAACGGATTCTTGTGGGTACTTCCGGCGATTCCGGTACTTCTGACAGCGACCGCGTCTTCGAGCTGGCGGCCGAGCTGTTCGGGCTGCTCTCGGCGCCCATCCGGCTGCGCATCGTCTGCGAGCTGCTGGACGGCGAACAGAACGTCGGCCAGTTGACCGAGCGGGTCGGCGCGAGCCAGCCCAACCTGTCGCAGCACCTGGCCACGCTGTACCGCTGCGGGATCCTGGCGCGGCGGCGGGTGGGGGCGCAGGTCTGGTACCGGATAGCCAATGACCGCGTGCAGGTGCTCTGCGAGGCCGTGCGCGACGGGTCGAAGATTTGAAGAGGAGCTTTTGCGTGTCGAGCGATCCATCCCAACCATCCCAGCGATCAGGCCGCCTGATCAAGGCACCGGAGAACTTCCTCGACCCCGCCGGGGTGAGGACCGTGTTCCAGGAGGCCAAGGCCGGCCGGCGCGACTTCATCCGCCGTGCGTTCGCCGGTGCCGCCGCCGCTGGTGCTGCGCCACTGGTGCTGGCGCAGGCCAAACCGGTGCCCGCCGAGGGGGGCGATCCGAACATCCTGAACCTGCCGGCGCACAGCACGGGCCTGGGGCAGGGCGTGGCGGCGAACAACGGCTACGGCGTGCCGTCGCAGTTCGAGCGCAACGTCCAGCGCCGCCAGAGCCCCGGCCTGACGCAGACCACGCAGGCGTCGGTGTCGTTCGCACCGCTGCAGTCGCTCTTCGGCACCGTCACGCCCAGCGGCCTGCACTTCGAGCGCCACCACCAGGGTTGGTGGGACATCGACCCGAGCCAGCACCGCCTGATGCTCAACGGCTCCGACCCGTCGCTGATGCAGACGCCCAAGGTTTTCACGGTGGACGAGGTCATGCGGCTGCCCTCGGTGTCGCGCTTCCACTTCATCGAGTGCGGCGCGAACACGGCGGTCGAGTGGGGCAACGTCGCCGTGCCGACGGTGCAGTACACGCACGGCATGGTCTCGTGCAGCGAGTTCACCGGCGTGCCGCTGAAGATCCTGTTCGACCTGTGCGGCGTGGACTACAGGAAGGCGCGCTACGTGCTGGGCGAGGGCGCCGACGGTTCGTCGATGACGCGCACGATCCCGATGGAACTGGTCGAGTCGGGCGAGGTCTTCGTCGCCTACGGGCAGAACGGCGAGATGCTGCGCCCGGAGAACGGCTACCCGCTGCGGCTGGTCGTGCCGGGCATCCAGGGCGTGAGCTGGGTCAAGTACCTGCGGCGCATCGAGGTCGGTGACCAGCCCTACGGCGCCAAGGACGAAGCGGTTCACTACATGGACCTGATGCCCAGCGGCCTGCACCGGCAGTACACCAACGTGCAGGAGTGCAAGAGCGTGGTGACGACGCCCTCGGGCGGTCAGGTGCTGCTCGACAAGGGTTTCTACAACATCACCGGTCTGGCGTGGTCGGGCAAGGGCCGCATCAAGAAGGTCGATGTCTCGGTGGACGGGGGCCGCAACTGGCGCACCGCCCGGCTCGAAGGCCCGGTGCAGAACAAGTCGCTGACGCGCTTCAACCTCGACTGGGTCTGGGACGGCAAGCCCGCGCTGATCCAGAGCCGCGCCACCGACGACACCGGCTACGTGCAGCCGACCTACAAGCAACTGCGCGCCGTGCGCGGCACGCGGTCGATCTACCACAACAACGCCGTCCAGACCTGGCTGGTGCAGGAAAGCGGGGAGGTGAAGAATGTCCAGCTCTCTTGAGCGTTCACGTCGGTCGATCCGGTCACATCTGATCGCCGCTGCTGCGCTGGTGCTGCTGCCCGGCGCCGCGCTGGCCCAGTCGTCCATGCCCGGCATCGGCCGCCCGGCCACCGCGAAGGAAATAGCCGCCTGGGACATCGACGTGCGCCCCGACATCAATGGCCAGCCCAAGGGCGCCGGCTCGGTCGCGCAGGGCCAGGACGTGTGGGAAGGCAAGTGCGCCCAATGCCACGGCGTGTTCGGCGAATCCAACGAGGTGTTCAGCCCGCTGGTCGGCGGCACCACGGCCGAGGACATCAAGACCGGCCGCGTCGCCAAGCTGACCGACACGTCCTACCCCGGCCGCACGACGCTGATGAAGGTGTCCAGTGTCTCGACGCTGTGGGACTACATCAACCGCGCGATGCCGTGGACGCAGCCGAAGTCGCTCAAGACCGACGAGGTGTACGCGGTCACGGCCTATTTGCTGAACATGGGTGGTGTGGTGCCGGACAACTACGTGATGTCCGACAAGAACATCGCCGAGGTTCAGGCCCGCTTGCCGAACCGCAATGGCATGACGCTCGACCACGGGATGTGGCCCGGCAAGGCCATGAAGACGGCGGGCAAGCCAGATGTGCAGGCCACCGCCTGCATGGCGAACTGCGTGCCCGAGCCGAAGGTCGCGTCCTTCCTGCCCGAGTTCGCCCGCAACGCCCACGGCAACCTGGCCGAGCAGAACCGCCTGGTCGGCGCCCAGCGCGGTGCGGACACGACCAGGCCGGCGGGTGGAGGCGCCGCGGCAGTGGCTGCACCCGCCATGGCCAAAGCACCGGATGCCACTGCCGCCACCGCGGCGCTGCTGTCCAAGTACAGTTGCACGGCCTGTCACGGCATGGACACCAAGCTGGTCGGCCCCGCGTTCCGTGAGATCGCCCGGAAGTACGCCGACAAGGCCGATGGCGTGGCCCACCTGGCCGGCAAGATCCAGTCCGGCGGCAGTGGGGTGTGGGGACAAATCCCGATGCCGCCCCAGACGCTGACCGATACCGAGGCCCGTATGATTGGCCGGTGGCTGGTCGATGGCGCCAAGCAATGACTTCACTTAGGAGAACCACGATGCAAACCCGTCGCGAACTACTCAGCCGCAGTGCTGGCGTGGCCGCCATGCTGGCCGGACTGGGCCTGCTGCCGACCGCCGCACAGGCCGAGTACGCTGCCGCCGCCTTCGATGCCAAGACCATGGCCGACCTGACCAAAGCGCTGGGCATCTCCACCCCGACCGAGAGCAAGGACGTGACCATCCAGGGCCCGGACATCGCCGAAAACGGCGCCGTCGTGCCGCTGGGCTGTGCCACCGCGCTGGCCGGCGTCAAGAAGATGCTGATCCTGGTGGAGAAGAACCCGTCGATGCTGTGCGCGGCCTTCGACGTGAGCGACGCGGTCGAGGCGAGCTTCAACACCCGCGTGAAGATGGGCCAGTCGTCCAACGTGATGGCCGTGGCCGTCATGCAAGACGGCAAGGTGCTGTTCGCGCAGAAGGAAGTCAAGGTCACCCTCGGCGGCTGCGGCGGCTGACCGGACCTCCCCCAACACGCAAAGAAGGAGCAGAACATGGCAGATCCGATGCGCATCCGCGCACAAGCCGCTGGCGACAAGGCCACCGTGCGGGTGCTGATGAGCCACGAAATGGAAACCGGCCAGCGCAAGGACGCCGCCGGCAAGGTGATCCCCGCCTGGTACATCCAGGAAGTCAGCGCCGCGCTCAACGGCAAGACGGTGCTGACCGCGCAATGGGGGGCTTCGGTGTCGAAGAATCCCTTCCTGCAGTTCAACCTCAAGGGCGCCAAGGCTGGTGACAAGGTCGCGGTGTCCTGGGTGGACAACAAGGGCGACAAGCGCACCGACGAAGCGACGGTGAGCTGAGCACGTCCGCGTGTTCGCCCTCTGAGTGCCTGCACCGGCCTCCGGCATCATCCGGGGGCCGTTGTCGTTTGGCGGACCCTGTCCAGGAGACCGAGGAGACCATGAAAAAGATCATCACCGCCAGCGCCCTGCTGGCCTGTGCCCTGCCACTGCTGGCACAGCAGAAATCTGCGGCTGACGGCATCGCCGAATACCGCGCGATGCTGGCCGATGGCAACCCGGCCGAGTTGTTCGAGGCCAAGGGGGAAGCGCTCTGGAAGCAGAAACGCGGCCCCAAGATCGCGAGCCTGGAGCAATGCGACCTGGGCCAGGGGCCGGGCGTGGTCAAGGGCGCGTTCGTCACGCTGCCGCGCTACTTCAAGGACACCGGACGGGTGCAGGATCTGGAGTCGCGGCTGGTGAGCTGCATGGAAACGCTGCAGGGTTTCGACGGTGCCGAGATCGCCCGCACGCCGTTCGGCAAGGGCGAGCAGAACAACGTCACCGCGCTGGCGACGTGGATCGCCGCCGAGTCCAAGGGCATGCGCTTTGCCCTGCCGCAGGACCACGCGCAGGAAAAGCGCATGTACGCCATCGGCGAGCGGGCGTTTTTCTACCGGGGTGGGGCGCACGATTTCAGTTGCGCGACCTGCCACGGCGAGGAGGGCAAGCGCATCCGCCTGCAGGACCTGCCGCAGCTCACGAAGAACCCGGGCGACGGCGTCGGTTTTGCCGCATGGCCCGCCTACCGGGTCAGCAACGGGCAGATGTGGAGCATGCAGTTGCGCCTGAACGACTGCTTCCGCCAGCAGCGTTTCCCGTACCCGGGCTTCGGCTCGGACCTGACCGTCGCGTTGTCCACCTACATGGGGGTCAACGCCAAGGGGGCAGAGTCGGTGGCGCCCGCCATCAAGCGTTGAGCGGAGAACACAGCACATGAAGACGTTCAAGACAGTGGCATTCACGGCAGTGGCGCTGGCCGTGGCAGCGGTCGGGGTGGGGTGTGCCAGCGGCCCGTCACCGGCGGAACTCGACCGCGAGGCGCTGCAGGTCATCCGCAGCGCGTTCCGCGACGAAGGCATCGTCAAGGTGGCCCGGCTGGACCAGGATGCCGCCAACGAGGCGTGCTCCAAGGCGCTGGGCAAGGAGCCGCCGGCCGAGGTGGTCAAGGCGGTCGAGGCGGCCAATCTCCAGTCCGTCAAGGCGCCCAGCGACGGCAAGTACCTGGGCGACTGGAAGGAAGGCGAGAAGATCGCCCAGAGCGGTCGTGGCCTGACCTGGACTGACGACGCGAAGACGGCCAATGGTGGCAACTGCTACAACTGCCACCAGATCAGCAAGCAGGAAATCTCCTTCGGCACCATCGGCCCGAGCCTGTACCAGTACGGCAAGCTGCGCGGCGTCGCCGACCCGGCCAGCCAAGCGTCCAAGCCGATCATCGACTACACCTGGAACAAGCTCTGGAATGCACGGGCCTACAACGCCTGTTCGCAGATGCCGCGCTTCGGCCACATGGGCATCCTCGACGAAGCGCAGATCCGCCATGTGATGGCGCTGCTGCTCGACCCGAAGTCCCCGGTCAACCAGTAAACCTAGCCCGCTTCGCCCCACCCCGTCATGCCCGCGCTGGCGGGCATCCACTGTAAATATCACTGATTGCTGATTTATGAGCCTCTCCAAACGCGATTTCATGCAGGTGCTCGGCGCGGCTTCGGTGGCCGGCATGGGCCTGGGCCGCTACGCCGAGGCCGACGCGGCGACGGCGCAGAAGGGGCTGTACGACGTGCCCGCCTTCGGCAACGTCAGCTTCCTGCACATGACCGACTGCCACGCGCAGTTGAAGCCGATCCATTTCCGCGAGCCGAGCGTGAACCTGGGGCTCGGCTCGATGCAGGGCAACCTGCCGCACCTCGTCGGCGAGCACCTGCTCAAGCACATCGGCGTGCGACCCGGCACCGCGCTGGCGCACGGGTTCACCTTCCTCGACTTCGAGAAAGCCGCGCGCCGCTACGGCAAGGTCGGCGGTTTCGCGCACCTGGCCACGCTGGTGAAGCAGTTGAAGGCCAGCCGCCCCGGCGCGCTGCTGCTCGACGGTGGCGACACCTGGCAGGGCTCGGCCACCTCGCTGTGGACCAACGCGCAGGACATGGTGGACGCCGCCAAGCTGCTCGGCGTGGACGTGATGACCGGCCACTGGGAGTTCACCTACGGCATGGAGCGCGTGAAGGAAATCGTCGAGGGTGACTTCGCCGGCAAGGTCGATTTCGTGGCGCAGAACGTCAAGACCAACGACTTCGGTGACCCGGTGTTCAAGCCCTACGTACTCCGGGAAATCAACGGCGTGCCCTGCGCCATCATCGGCCAGGCGTTCCCGTACACGCCGATCGCCAACCCGCGCTACCTGGTCGCTGACTGGGCCTTCGGGATCCAGGACGACAACCTGCAGAAGATGGTCGATGAGGCCCGCGGCAAGGGCGCGCAGGTCGTCGTCGTGCTGAGCCACAACGGCATGGACGTGGACCTGAAGATGGCCAGCCGCGTGCGCGGCATCGACGCGGTCTTCGGCGGCCACACGCACGACGGCGTGCCGGTGGCGATCCCTGTGAGCAACGCGGGCGGCAAGACGCTGGTGACGAATGCTGGCTCGAACACCAAGTTCCTCGGCGTGATGGACTTCGACGTGCAGGGCGGCCAGGTGGTGGACTTCCGCTACCGGCTGCTGCCGATCTTCGCCAACCAGTTGAAGGCCGACCCGGCGATGGACGCGCTGATCACCAAGGTCCGCGCCCCCTACGAGGCGAAGCTGGCGGAGAAGCTCGCGGTCACCGACGGGCTGCTCTACCGGCGCGGCAACTTCAACGGCTCGTGGGACCAGTTGATCTGCGACGCGCTGATGGAGGTGCAGGGTGCGGAGATCGCGTTCTCGCCGGGCTTCCGCTGGGGCACGACGCTGCTGCCAGGCGACGTCATCACGCGGGAGCTGATGATGGACCAGCTCGCCATCACCTATCCCTACGCGACCGTCAACCCGATGAGCGGCGAGACGCTCAAGACCGTGCTCGAAGACGTGGCGGACAACCTCTTCAACCCCGATCCCTACTACCAGCAGGGCGGGGACATGGTGCGCGTGGGCGGGCTGCAGTACACGATGACACCGGGGGAGAAGGCTGGCAGCCGCATCAGCGACCTGCGCCTGCAGGGCAAGCCGATCGAGGCAGGCAAGACCTACAACGTCGCTGGCTGGGCGCCTGTGGCGGAGGAGGCGTCCAAGGCGGGGCACCAGCCGGTGTGGGATGTCGTCGAGACCTGGCTGAAGGGGCAGGGCGGACGGGTGAAGGCACGCACGGTCAATGCACCCAGGCTGGTCGGTGTGGCCGGCAATCCGGGAATCGCGGGTTGAGGCCCTGGTCGGTCGGCGGTGTCCGCGTCAGGCCCGGACGAGACCGGTGCCGCTGCCCAGTCGGAAGACCGCCATCGCGCTCACCAGCTGCTGCGCCTGCTCCTTCAGCAGGTCGGCAGCGGCGGCACTTTCCTCGATCATCGCGGCGTTCTGCTGGGTGACCGAATCCATCTGGGTCACGGCCTGGCCGACCTGGCTGACGCCCAGGCTCTGCTCGGTGCTGGCGGTGCTGATCTTGGCCATGATCTGGTTCACCTGCTGGATGGCGGTGACGATCTGCTCCATCGTGCGGCTGGCTTCCTCGACCAGGGTTGTGCCTTGCTGGACCTGCTCGACACTGCCGGTGACCAGCACCTTGATCTCCTTGGCGGCCGTTGCGCTGCGGTGCGCGAGGTTGCGTACCTCGCTGGCCACCACCGCGAAACCCCGGCCCTGCTCGCCGGCCCGTGCGGCCTCGACCGCGGCGTTGAGTGCCAGGATGTTGGTCTGGAAGGCGATGCCGTCGATCACCGAGATGATGTCGGTGATGCGGTTCGAGCTGGCATTGATGCCCTGCATCCGCTCGGAAACCTGCGTCATGACCGCGCCACCCTGGCTGGCGATGCTGCAGGCACCCTGCGCGAGCTGATTGGCTTCCTGTGCATTGGCGGCGTTGTGGCGCACGGTCGTGCCGAGCTGCTCCATCGTGGCCGAGGTCTGCTCCAGCGCGCTGGCCTGTTCTTCGGTGCGGCGGCTCAGGTCGTTGTTGCTCTGCGCGATCTGCACGCTGGCGCTGGCGACCTGTTCGGCGCTGCACTGCACGCCGTGCACGATGCGGCCCAGATTGGACTGGATCTGCTGCATGGCCTGCAGCAGCTGGATGGATTCGTCGCTGCCCTCCGGATGGATCGGCGCCGTGAGGTTGCCCAGTGCGAGTTCGTGGGCCGCGTCGACCGCCAGCGTGATCGGGCGCGTCATGCGGGCTGCCAGCCACAGGGCTGACAGCATCATGCCCAGGGCTGCGGTGATCAAGGCCGCCGTGATGCCCCAGCGCGCGCGTTCGACACTGGTGGCGGCCTCGGTCTTGAGGTGGTGGCCGGTCTGCTCGATGCCGTCCGACAAGGCGGCCATCTTCACTTCGAGTTCAAGAAAGGTCGCCTGCAGCCTGACGGACGCTGCAAGGGCAGCCTGCGGATCGGACTTGGACGAAAGGATGGTCTGGCGTGCGGTTTCGAGGTACTTGTCCACCAGCGGCAGCGTCTGTTTCAGCGCCTCCTGGCTGGCCGGGTCGATGACGAGGGTGCCCAGCTGGGCCATCGCGTCATGGAAGACCTGGGCGTGGTCCCCAAGACCCTTGTCGGCCTGCACGATGGTGGCAGGGTCGCTGCGCAGGGCGCCGACCAGCGCGAGCTGGGCGTCCCCGCGCACCGCGTCGTGCATCATGTCGGCCTGCTGGCTGGCATGGAGCGCCAGACCCGCCGCCACCGTGGCGTCGATGGCGCTGCCCAGCTTGGCATTGGTCAGGAAGCCCATACCGCCCACCAGGGCGGCCAAGGCGGTGCCGGCCAAGCCGAGGCTGATGATCTGGGTACGCATTTTCATGGGGAAACTCCTGCAGGGTTCCCCCATGGTCGCGCGGATCGTGCCAGCCCGTTCCGGCAATGACGGCAGGGATTCGGGCCCTTCCTTGTCACGGACGGGCGTAGCTGGCGCTCAGCTCCGGGTCACCGTGCGGGGACATGGCCGGCACGGGCTGCGCGGCTTCCTTGGGCTGGTCGAGCAGGCGGTCGGTCAGCATCGCCGCGCCCCACATGGCCGACAGCGTGACCCACGAGGTCAAGGTGAACACCGCCGCACCCGACACGCCGGCGCCCACCGCGCAGCCGCCCGCGAGCATGCCGCCAAAGCCCATCAGCACCGCGCCGACGATGTAGCGGCGCATGGCCTGGCCGCCCTGGAAACCTTCGAGCTTCAGCTCGCGCCCCAGCAACGCCGACAGGAAGGACCCCACTGCCACACCCGGTACCAGTCCGAGGTCGAACTTCAGCGGCTGACCCGGCGGGGAGAGCACCAGCATCAGCGTGTCGGCCGCCGGCCCTGTGAACGACAGGCTCTGCACCGGCACGATCAGGTCGAAGGCCTGGCGCGACATGGCCCAGGTCAGCAGCCAGGCGCACGCCACCATCACCCCCACGCCAATCGCCCCGAACCAGCCCCAGAAGCGCACCCGCTGCCGCCGCGCCCAGACCAGCGCTGCCACCAGCCATACCGCACCGAACAGCAGTCCACCCAGGTGGCCGGCACCGGTCAGCGCCAGCAGGTCGCGTGCCGCGCCGCCCTCGACCGTCCACCAGCCGGCGATGGTCGTGCGCAGCGGCGACAGCAGCCCGGACAGCGCCGCCTGCGCGGTCACCGCGAAGACGAGGCCCGACAGCAGCGCCCGCAGATTGCCTTGCGCCGCCAGCACCAGCAGCCGGCTGGAGCAGCCCCGCGCCAGGATCATCCCCGTGCCGAACAGCGCGCCACCGACCACCGCGCCCGACAGGCTGCCACGCGCCGCCAGTTGCCGTGCGCCGCTGACGTCCAGCACGCCGAACTGGATGAACGCCTGCGTCAGCAGCACCGCGGTGGAAAAGGTGAACAGCCAGACGGTGAGCTTGCCCTCCTGCGTGCCGCGGGAAAACTCGATCACCGCCGAGCGCAGGCAGAAGCGCGCACGGTGGGCGAAGAAGCCGAACAGCAGACCGATCACCGCGCCGGCCAGCATCACGGTCCACATCTCGCCCAGCCGGGCCATGAGCGATTCCAGCACCGCCGTCTCAGGTGAGCATGTCGGCCCAGATGTTCTTCGCCCAGGCGTCGGCGTAGCGCCCCTCCAGGTCCGAGCGCACGTCCGACACCCCGCCCGAGCCGCCGATGGTGAAGAAGCTCTTCTTCGGCGCCTGGTACTCGTGGACGCTGGCGACGTGGATCACGTGCTGGTCGTCGACGAAGCTCATGCAGACATTGGTCAGCATCGGGTGCGGGTTGACTTCCAGGCCCTGCAGCTCTGCCACGATGGCCGCGGCGGCGACCTTGGCGTGCGAGTTGGCCATGTGGCCAGACTTGGGCATGCCCTGGGCGATCTGGATCGCGTCGCCGATGACGTGGATGTCCTTGGCCGCCGTCGATTCGAAGTTCAGGAAGTTGACGTGGCACCAGCGGCCGTTGGCGTTGGCCAGCCCGGTGTTCACCGCCAGCGCCCCGGCCCGCATCACCGGCAGCACGTTCAGCACGTCCGCCTTCACGTCGTCCTGCACCTCGAACTTGGCGGTGCGTGACTTCGCGTCGACGCCCGTCACCTTGTGCTGCGGGCGGTACTCGACCATGCCGCCGTACAGCTCCGCCCACGCCTTCTTGAACAGCGGCCCCTTGGAGGTCACGTCCGGGTTGCCGTCGAGGATCAGCACCTTGGACTTCGGCTTGGCCTTCTTGAAGTACGCGGCGATGACGCTGGCGCGCTCGTAGGGTCCGGGCGGGCAGCGGTAGGGCGCTTCGGGGATGGTGATGGCGTAGGTGCCGCCGTCGCGCATCGCTTCGAGCTGCTGGCGCAGCGCCATCGTCTCGGCGCCGGCCTTCCAGGCGTGCAGGATCTGACCCGACTCGTGCGCGGCCTTCAGGCCCTCGGTCTGCTCCCACATGAAGTCGATGCCGGGCGACATCACGAGCTTGTCGTACTGCACGACGGTGCCGCTGGCCAGCGTCGCGGTCTTCTTCACCGCGTCCACCGAGGTGACCATGTCGTGGACGATGCGCACGCCGTGCTTGTCGCTCAGGCCGTTGTACGGGTTGGTGATGTCGGCCATCCTGCGCTGACCACCGATCACCAGGTTCGACACCGGGCACGACACGAACTGCCGGTTCGGCTCGACCATCATCACGTCGATGCTGTAGTCCGACAGCAGCCGGATGTACTTCGACACGGTGGCACCGCCGTAGCCGCCGCCGACCACGAGCACCTTGGCCTTGGAGGCGGAGGGTCGGTCGAGCAGCGAAGCACAGCCGGCCAGGCCGAGCGAGCCGCCAGCGATCAGGCCCTGGAGGAGATGTCTGCGTTGCATGGTGGAGTCTCCTTCGGCTTATTTCTGGGCGGCGAAATACTTCGCCAGCGCTTCGAGCTGCTCCTGGGAGTAGCCCTTGGTGATCTGGTGCATGATCGTCGCCTTGCGCTCGCCCGAGCGGAAGGCCATGAGCTGCGACAGGATGTAGTCCTGGGGCAGACCGGCCAGACGGACCAGGGCCTCGCCTTCGACGGCACGGCCATCAGTGCCGTGGCACTGGGCACAGGTGGCGGCCAGCGAGCGCAGCCGCAGGCGCTCTGGGTCTTTGGCCTGGCTCGCAGTGGCAGACAGCAGGCCGGTGCTGCACAGCAGCACACCGGTCAGCCAGCGGATGGCGGTGGACGGGCAGGACATGGGACACTCTCCTCGGGGCTTTGAACTCAGCGGTATAGTGTCTTGAATATCACTGCATACGAATGTAGTGTTTTCCCGGATGTTCCGGTGTGGAGATGCGGGTGATGGCTCACAGCAGACGGAATTCACCTTGGACCTGGAGCCGGCGCCAGGCCTGTGCCGCGGTGCTGGCCTCGTCCTGGGTGCTCAGGCCTCGGGTGGCCGCGGCAGCACCGATGCCGACACCCATCGGTCAGCCCGTGTCCTGGCCAATCGTGCGGCTGCTCGATGGCCGCACCGTGGCGGCCGCACAGGTACAGGGTCGGGCCGTCATCGTGGTCTTCTTCGCCACCGACTGCGCCTTCTGCCAACGCCACAACCAGCGGCTCGACCAGCTCGTGCGCCGCAGTGGCGCCCTGCCGCTGACGGTGATCGCCGCGGCGCTGGACCGCGAAGCGGCGCCGGTCGAGGCCTATCTGGCGCGCCATGGCTACACCTTCCCCACGACGATGGACTCGGCCGTGCTGCGCCCGGTGCTCACTGCACGGCGCAGTTACCCGATGACCTGCGTGATCGACCGCCAGGGCGTGCTGCGTGAGGTGATCCCCGGCGAGATGGCCGAGGACGATGTGCTCGGGCTGGCGAAATGGGCGGCGATCTGAACCCCTGATTAACACCACCACAAGGTCTGGCCAGACCGGTACCGACTCGGCCGATGATGCGCAATTCTGGAGGAATTGCACATGGTCAGCGCCAAGACAATGCACGTGGTGGATCGGGTCGCAGGTCACGCGAAGGCTTGGTGCTGGCCGGTGCTGCTGGGTGTGGCTGTGGCTGGACTGGCGGCCTGTGGCGGCGGCGGTGAAGCGGCTCCTGCCAGCGGCGGGAGCACGCCCGTCGTCACGCCGCCGGCCACCTCTGCCTCGGTGTTCGCCACGCAGGAGGCGAGCGCCGTGGCCGATGACCCGCGCACCTACGCCGTGCTGAGCGACACCGTGCTGCAGGGCAGTGTCATCACCCGGGACACGGCCACCGCCACCTTCGCCAACGTCAACGCCGACATCGACCCGAACGACGCGCTGGAGCCCGAGATCGACGCCCACATCGTCCTCGACGGCTACCCCGACGACGCCAAGCCGCTGAACGCCACGGTCCGCCTGCGCGGCAGTTCGTCGCGGCTGGCCGAACAGAAGTCCTACCGCGTCAAGCTGCTCAAGACCGCGGCGCTGTGGCGCGGCGAGCAGACGCTGCAGTTCAACAAGCACCCGTGGGATCTGACCCGCGTGCGCAACAAGCTGGCGATGGACCTGTTCCGCGACATTCCGCATGTGCCGTCGCTGCGCACCCAGTTCGTGCGGCTCAGCCTGACCAACCAGGACAAGGCCGGTGTGCCCTACGCCAGCGCCGATTTCGGCCTCTTCACGCACGTCGAGAAGATGGGCAAGGAATACCTCGCCAACCGCGGGCTGCCCACCGACGGCAACCTCTACAAGGCCGAGGACTTCCGCTTCCAGCCCGATGCACGGCTGGCGCTGACGGCGGCCGGGGCGCCGGCGGACAAGGTGGCGTTCGAGCGTGTGCTGTCGCTGGAAGTGGACAGCGGTGACCACACCCGCCTGCGCGCGATGGTCGCCGCACTGAACGACCCGGCGACCGACTTCGCCGCCTTCTTCGACCAGTACTTCGACCGCAGCAACTACCTCACCTGGCTCGCCACCGCCGTGCTGATGGGCAACCGCGACACCCTGTCGCAGAACTTCGCGCTCTACCAGCCGAAGGGGAGTGACAAGTTCTTTTTCCTGCCGTGGGACTATGACGGCGCTTTCGGCTACGAGGACCAGTCCGACGTTGCGCTCGACGCCAGCCTCTACGCGCCTTGGCAGGCAACGCTGGCCAACTGGTGGGAGGTGCCGCTGCACCGGCGTTTCCTGTCCGACCCGAAGCGGCTGGCGGATCTGAAGCAGGCGGTGGAGGAGCTGTACACCCGTCACCTCGGTGAAGCGGCCCTGCAGGCGCGGCTGGCGGTCTACCAGCCGCTGGTCGCGCCCTACGTCACCGCCGCGCCCGACCTCACCTGGCTGCCCGGGGTCACGGCCGACCGTGCCGCCGAGTGGCGCGCCGAGATGGCCCGGATCGCGGCCTCGCCAAGGATCAACCGCGAGCGTTTTCTGGCCGGGATGGAGGCGCCGATGCCCTTTTTCCAGGCGGTGACCCTGGCTGGCACCAGCCACCGCCTCGAATGGGACACCTCGATTGACCTGCAAGGCGATGCCGTCACCTACCGCGTCGAGCTGGCCACAGCGCCGGACTTCGCCAGCGGCTCGGTGGTGGTGTCGCAATCAGGGTTGACCGCGACCGAACTGCTGGTGCCGAAACTCGCGGATGGCAGCTACTACCTGCGCGTGACGGCCCGCGATGCCAAGGGGACCACGCAGCAGGCATTCGACCGGGTGAGCGTGGGCGGGAAGACGTGGTTCGGGGTGCTCGGCGTACGGGTGGCTGGGGCGGCGGTGGCGGTGTTCTGATCCGGCCCGGATGTATGCGTTTATCCATGTGTACGAATAGAATGGAACTCACTTGAACCTGACTGTGAGCTTTCAACATGGACCGCGATGCGGAAGCCGGCAACGCTGACAACGTCTACGAATCGGTGGCCGAGCTGTTCTCGCTGCTCTCCACGCCGATTCGGCTGAAGATCATCGGCGCGCTGTGCAATGGCGAGAAGAACGTGTCGCAGCTGCTCGCCGAGATCGACACCACCCAGCCGAACATGTCGCAGCACCTCTCGACGCTCTACCGCGCCGGCGTGCTGGGCAAGCGGCGCGACTCCACCCAGATCTACTACCGCCTGCAGAGCGAGCGCGTGGCCACCCTGTGCCGCGCGGTCTGCACGCAGGTGGCGATCGAGCTGGACCCGGACGCCGAGGTCGAACCGGCCGATCGGCTGCTGCCCGGCGGCGTGCGCTGACGGCGGAGGAGGGCGCTCAGCGGACCTTGCCCAGCAGCGTCTGCATGTCGCCCAGCATCGCGTCGAGCTGTGCCACCGCCTCGGGCTGCAGTTGCAGGCGCTCCTTGAGTTCCTGTTGCATGAAGCACACCGTCATCCGCACGCAGGCGCTGTCGAGTGCCTTGCGCACCGCTGACATCTGGCTGGCGATGTCGAGGCAAGGCTCGCCCGCCTCGACCATGCGCTGGATGCCGCGCAGTTGGCCCTCCGCGCGCTTGAGTCGGTTGAGCAGGTCGGTGCGGCTGGTTTCGTCTTGGAGCTGGGCCATGGTGCGAACCTCTCGGGAGGTCGTGTCGGTCATCGGATGACCCATTGTCCCCGCTCCGTGTTCAGCGTGGGCAGGTGGACGAGCCTTCGGGCACGCCGAGTTTCTTCAGCATCCAGCCCAGCGGGCAGACGTCGGTGAAACCGAACTGCAGCAGGTTGGCGCCGACGAAGGCCGTGAAGGCCAGCGCCCAGCGGCTGGCGAACAGCGGGCTGCCCTCGACGCCCAGGGCGAGCGAGACCAGGATGAAGGTGCCCGCGAAGATGCGGATGAGACGGTCGACGGTCATGGTCGGACTCCTTGGGTGAGGGACGGGGTGGGGTGGCGCCGCTGGTAGACGGCGTAGTAGAGGACCGGGATCACGACCAGCGTCAGCAGCGTCGAGACCAGGATCCCGAAGATCAGGGCGATCGCCAGCCCGTTGAAGATCGGGTCGTCGAGGATGAAGAAGGCGCCGATCGTGGCCGCCAGTCCCGTCAGCACGATGGGCTGCGCGCGCACCGCGGCGGAGTGCATCACCGCGTCCTTGAACGCCATGCCTTGCGCGACCTGCAGCTCGATGAAGTCCACCAGCAGGATCGAGTTGCGCACGATGATCCCGGCCAGCGCGATCATCCCGATCATCGAGGTCGCCGTGAACTGCGCGCCCAGCAGCGCGTGCCCGGGCATCACGCCGATCACCGTCAGCGGGATCGGCGCCATGATGATCAGCGGCGTCACGTAGCTGCGGAACTGCGCCACCACCAGCAGGTAGATCAGGACCAGCCCGACGCCGTAGGCCGCACCCATGTCGCGGAAGGTGTCGTAGGTGATCTGCCACTCGCCGTCCCATTTGACGGCGTACTGGCGGTAGGGGTCGCTCGGCTGGTGGATCCAGTATTCGCCGAGTTCGCCGGTGCCGGGCAGTGCGGCGTCCTGCAGCTTCGGGCGGATCGCGAACAGGCCGTACAGCGGCGAGTCCAGCTGGCCCGCCATGTCCCCGAAGACATAGCTCACGCCCTGCAGATCCTTGGTGAACAGCGGCTGGTCGATGACGGCCTTCTCCACCCGTACCAGCTCGCTCAGCGGCACCAGTTGCCCGTTCGCGGCGCGCATCGGCAGCGCGAGCAGCGCGTCCAGCCCGACCTGCGACTCGCGTGGCAGTTGCAGCCGCACGGGGATCGGGTACTTGCTCTGGCCGTCATGCAGGTAAGCGGCGTCCAGGCCCGACAGCGCCCCCTGCACGGTCTGCGCGACCGCGGCGACCGGGATGCCGAGCGACTCGGCGCGCTGGCGCTGCACGCGCAGGAAGGTGCGCGGCGCGTCTTCCCGGAGCAAGGTGTCGGTGCCGACGATGTCGGGTGTCGCGGCGAAGGCCTTGGCGATGCGCGCGGCGAGTTGCTGGCGGCCGGCCTCGTCCGGGCCGTAGACCTCGGCGACCAGCGGGCTCATCACCGGCGGGCCGGGCGGCACCTCGACCACCTTCACCCGCGCGCCGTGCGCCGCGGCGATCTTCTCCAGCGCCGGGCGGTGGCGCTGCGCGATGACATGGCTCTTGTCGCTGCGGTGGTGCTTGTCCACGAGGTTGACCTGCAGGTCGCCCTGTTCGGCGTCGGCGCGCAGGTAGTACTGGCGCACCAGGCCGTTGAAGGTGATCGGGCTGGCCGTGCCGGCGTAGCCTTGCAGGTTCAGCACCTCGGGCTGCTTCGCCAGCCAGGCGCCGAGGTCGTGCAGCGTCGCGGCGGTGTCCTCCAGCGCGGAGCCGGCCGGCATCTCGACCACTACCTGGTACTCCGACTTGTTGTCGAACGGCAGCATCTTCAGCACCACGAGCTGCACCACCGCCAGCCCGACGCTCAGGAACAGCGCACCCAGGACGCCCGCCAGCAGCAGCCAGCGCTTGGCCGCACTCTCCAGGAACGGCGACAGGATGCGGCGGAACAGCGTCGGCAGCTTCGCGGCGAGGTCGGTCGGCTCGGCGTGGGCGTGTGTTCCCACGTGTTTGGCGTCCATCGGCTTCATCAGCTTGGCCGCGAGCCACGGCGTCACCGAGAACGCGATCGCCAGCGAGAGTGCCATCCCGAGGCTCGAATTGATCGGGATCGGGCTCATGTACGGCCCCATCAGCCCCGACACGAAGGCCATCGGCAGCAGCGCCGCGATCACCGTGAAGGTCGCCAGGATGGTCGGGCTGCCGACTTCATCGACCGCGGCGGGAATGATCGCCAGCAGCGGCTTGCCGGGGTGGAGCTGCTGGTGGCGGTGGATGTTCTCCACCACCACGATCGCGTCGTCCACCAGGATGCCGATCGAGAAGATCAGCGCGAACAGCGACACCCGGTTCAGCGTGAAGCCCCAGGCCCAGCTGGCGAACAGCGTGGCCGTCAGCGTCAGGATCACCGCAGCGCCCACGATCACCGCCTCGCGCCGCCCGAGCGCGAAGCCGACCAGCAGGATCACCGATCCGGTCGCGAACGCCAGCTTCTGGATCAGCTTGTTGGCCTTCTCGGCGGCGGTTTCGCCGTAGTCGCGGGTGATGGTCATCTCGATGCCGGCCGGCACCACGGTGTTGCGCAGCTCGTCAAGGCGGGCGCGGGCGGCCTGGGCCACATCGACCGCGTTCTGACCGGGCTTCTTGGTGACGGTCATCGTCACGGCCGGATATGCGCCACCCGCACCGGACGCAGCCACGCCGGGCGTGAACCAGACGTGGTGCTGCGGCTGTGCGGCGCCGGTCTCGATCTTCGCGACTTCGCGCAGGTAGACCGGCCGGCCATTGCTCACGCCGACCACCAGCTCGCCCACGTCCTCGGCCGAGCGCAGGAATTCGCCGGTCTCGATGGTCAGCATCTGCGCCGCTCCGTTGGGCATGGCGGTGTCGCGGCTGACCACGGTGCCGGCCGGCATCGCCAGATTGGCCGCGCTGATCGTCTGCTTCAGGCGCAGCACGTCGACGCCGCGCTCGCGCAGCCGGCTCGGGTCGAGCACCACCTGCACCGCCTGACCGGGGCCGCCGATGGTCTGCACCTCGCGGGTGCCGGGCACGCGCTTGAGTTCGGTCTCCAGCGAGCGGGCCACGCGCTCGATCTCCAGTGCCGAGCTTTCGTCCCGGCTCCACAGCGTCACGCCGAGCACGGGCACGTCGTCGATGCCCTTGGGCTTGACGATGGGGGGGAGGGTGCCCAGGTCACGCGGCAGCCAGTCCTGGTTGGCGTTGAGCACGTCGTAGAGCCGCACCAGCGCTTCGGTGCGCGGCACGCCGACCTGGAACTGCACGGTCAGCACGGCCACACCGGGTCGCGCCACCGAATAGGTGTGCTCGATGCCGGCGATCTGGCTCAGCGCCTGCTCGGCGGGGCGGGCGACCATGTTCTGCACGTCCGCGCTGCTCGCCCCGGGGAAGGGGATCAGCACGTTGGCCATGGTCACGTTGATCTGCGGCTCCTCCTCGCGGGGCGTGACCAGCACGGCGAACAGCCCCAGCAGCAGCGCGACGATCGCCAGCAGCGGCGTGATCGCGTTGTTCTGGAATTGCGCGGCCATGCGGCCCGCGAAGCCGAGCGCCGGCGTGTCGGTGCGGTCGGTGCGGTCGGCGTTCACGGCTGGGCTCCCGCGAGACCGGCCTTGACCGCGTCGGTGGCGATGCGGTCACCGGCCTTCAGCCCCGCCAGCACTTCGGTCGAGCCGCCCTGTGCCGAGCCGGCGCGGACGGCGCGCAGCACGAACTGCCGCTCCTGCACCACGTAGACCGCGGTCAGCTCGCCGCGGCGCAGCACGGCCGCATCGGGCACGCTCAGCGTCGCGGCCTTGGAGTTCGCTCCGGCGGCGGCCTCCGCGAAACGCACCCGCACCATCTGGCCCGGCATCAACAACGCGCTGTCGGCGCCGCTCAGGTCGAGCCGCCATTCCACGGTCTGCGACACGGGGTCGGTGGTGGGCAGGTCGGTCTTCTTCACCGGGGTGACCCAGCGCTGGTCGGGCAGCTGCACTTCGATGTGCTGCGCCGCGCGGGCGACGGCCGCCTGCGAAGCCGGCACCTGCACGACCGCCCGCAGCGCGCCGGGCGCGTACACGGTGACGATGGGCCGGCCCGGCGCGGCGAGGTCGCCGGTGTCGAGGTGGGTGGCGAGCACAGTGCCGTCGAAGGGCGCGTTCACGCTGGCGAAGCCTTGCGCCAGCGTCGCCTGGCTGCGACCGGCACGGGCCTGGGCGACCGCGGCTTCGGCGGCCTTGAACTGGTTCTCGGTGTTGTCCAGCGCCGACTGGCTGATGTAGCCCTGGCCGCGCAGCTCGCGGGTGCGGTCGAGCTGGGTGCGGGCGTTGTGCAGGTTGGCGTTGGCCTGGGCCAGACCCGCATCGCTCTCGGCAACCCCTGCAGCGGCCACCCGGGCGTCCAGCCGGGCGAGCAACTGCCCCGCCTTCACGCGATCGCCCGCCTTCACGGTGAGCGCGAGCACAGTGCCCGCCGTCTGCGCCGACACCGTGGCCTGTCGTGCAGGCTGGATCGCGCCATCCATGTCCAGGCTGCGGCCGATCTGGTGCGTCTGCACTGCGGCGGTGGGCACGGTGACTCCGGCCGCAGTCGCTGCCCCGGCGATCAGCATCGTCGGCAACAGCAGCATCAGCGCAGGAACGCGGGAGGTCACAGGGGAACGCATGGTCAGACTCCTTGATACCCTGCATGGTATATCAATAGGGGGTGGGGTATCAAGTTGGTGGCCCGCTGCAGGACAATTCCCGTCTGCACATCCCCCGGAGCCCGACGCCCATGACTGCTGCCCTCCTGACCGGCATGACCACTGCCCACCTCGACGCGATCGACCCGGCCCGGCTGCCTGCACTCCTGCGCCGCATGCCCAAGGCCGAGCTGCACATCCACATCGAAGGCTCGCTGGAGCCGGAGCTGATCTTCAAGCTCGCGCAGCGCAACGGCGTCACGCTGCCGTATCCGGGCATCGAGGCCCTGCGCGCGGCCTATGCCTTCACCGACCTGCAGAGCTTTCTCGACATCTACTACGCCGGGGCCAGCGTGCTGCTCAAGGAAGAAGACTTCTTTGACATGGCATGGGCTTACCTCGAAAAAGCCGCCGCCGACAATGTTGTCCACACCGAAATCTTCTTTGACCCGCAGACCCACACCGCGCGTGGCGTGCCGTTCGAGACGGTCATCAAGGGCCTGAACCACGCGGTCCACCGGGCGCACACGGGGCTGGGCGTGAGCGCGAAGCTGATCCTGTGTTTCCTGCGCCACCTGAGCGAGGAGGAGGCATTCGCGATGCTGGAGGAGGCACTGCCCTGGCGCCACCACTTCATCGGCGTGGGGCTGGACAGCAGCGAGGTCGGCCATCCACCCAGCAAGTTCGCGCGGGTGTTCGCCCGCTGCCGCGCACTCGGGCTGCACATCGTCGCCCATGCCGGCGAGGAAGGGCCGCCGGCCTACATCCACGAGGCGCTGGACCTGCTGGGCAGCGAGCGCATCGACCACGGCGTGCGCTGCCTGGAAGACGCTGCGCTGGTGGAGCGGTTGGCCGACGAACGCATCCCGCTGACGGTGTGCCCGCTGTCGAACGTCAAGCTCTGCGTGTTCCCGACGATGGCGGACCACAACCTGCCGGCGCTGCTCGACGCCGGGCTGTGCGCGATGGTCAACTCCGACGATCCGGCCTACTTCGGCGGCTATCTGAACCAGAACTTCGTCGAACTGTTCGCTGCATTGCCGCAGCTGAACGCACGCCATGCCTACCAGCTGGCGCGCAACAGCTTCGAGGCGAGCTTTGTCGGCGAGGGGCAGAAGCGGGCGTGGGTGCGGCAGCTGGATGCGGTGTTCAACGGTGCGTGACCTTCTGCTGCAGGCCATGGCTGCCTTCTGGGCCGCGCTGTGGCTGGGCACGGCCGCTGCCGCTGCGCCCGCCAAACCCCCGCTGAACGTTGCCTTCGTCTACGCCACGCCCATCGGCACCGCCGGCTCGACCTACCAGCACCACATGGGCCGGCTCGGACTGGAAAAGAACCTGGGCAGCGCGGTGCTGACCCGCTTCGTCGAGAACGTCGCCGACGACGCCGAGGCAGAGCGGGTGCTGCGCGAGCTGGCAGCGCAGGGCCACCGGCTCATCTTCGCCACCAGCGAGGCACACCGGGCCGCCGTGTTGCGGGTGGCACCGGAGTTTCCGCAGGTCGCCTTCGAGTCGATGGGCGACAGCCGCGATGCGCTGCGCCCCAATGTCAGTCCTTACCGTGTCCGCGCTGACCAGGGCCGCTACCTCGCCGGACTCGTGGCCGGCAAGATGAGCCGCACCGGGCGGGTGGGCCATGTCGCGGGTGTCCGGAGCCCGGAGGCGGTGCAAGCCCTCGACGCCTTCACCCGCGGCCTGCACGCCGCGAACCCGAAGGCCCAGGTCCAGGCGGTCTGGCTCAACACCCCGTTCAACCCGGCCAAGGAGCGCGAGGCCGCCGAGCGGCTGGTCCGCGAAGGCGCCGACCTCCTCACGCAGTACCGCGGCACGTCCGCCGTCGCCGAAGTGGCCGAGGCCCACGCGGGCCAGGGCGTGCGCCTGCTCGGCGACCAGAGCGACCTGCGCCCCTTCGCGCCCACGGCCCAGCTCACCAGCAGCACGCTCCACTGGGGCGACCGCTACACGGCGGTGGCGCGGGCGGTGATCGCCGGGACGTGGAAGCCCAGGCCCTTCCTCGGCGGGGTGCGTGAACGGGTGGTGCGCCTCGCGCCGTACTCGGACGAGGTGCCGCGTGACGTGCAGCGCCAGGTCAACGAGGTCGAGCGGGCGATGGCTGCAGGGCGTGGGCCTGCGCACTGAGACAATGCGCCTCTTACTGTCTGGATCTCCATGTCATTCGCTTCCCTTGGCCTGAACCCGGCGCTGCAGCGCGCTGTCCGCGAACTCGGCCTCACCGCGCCGACGCCCATCCAGGCGCAGGCCATCCCTGTGGCCTTGTCGGGCGCCGATGTGCAGGGCGCTGCGCAGACCGGGTCGGGCAAGACGCTGGCGTTCGTGCTGCCGCTGCTGCAGGCGGACATGGCCGTGCGCCGCGAGTGGCCGCGTTCGCCGCGCGGGCTGGTGCTGGTGCCGACGCGCGAGCTGGCGATCCAGGTGGGCGAGGTGCTGCGCGATCTGGCCCGGATGCTGCCGGACCCGCCGCGGGTGTCGGTGCTGTTCGGTGGCGTGTCGATCAACCCGCAGATGATGGGCCTGCGCGGCGGCACGGAGATCGTCGTCGCCACCCCCGGCCGGCTGCTCGACCTGGTGGACCACAACGCGCTGCGGCTGGACGCGATCCGCCTGCTGGTGCTGGACGAGGCCGACCGGCTGCTTGATCTGGGCTTCTCGGACGAGCTGAACCGCGTGCTGGCGCTGCTGCCGGCGAAGCGGCAGAACCTGTTCTTCTCGGCGACCTTCCCCGAGGCGGTGCAGGCGCTGGCCGACGGGCTGTTGCACGCGCCGACGCGCATCGACATCAGCGCGGCGGTGGCCGAGGGCGGTGGCGACGAGGTCCACCCCGACATCATCGAGCGCGCGATTGCGCTGGACGCGGGCCGGCGCACGGGCGTGCTGCGTTACCTGATCAAGGAAGGCGGCTGGGACCGCGTGCTGGTGTTCGTGGCGACCCGCTACGCGACCGAGCTGCTCGCGCACAAGCTCGGCCGCGAGGGGCTGCACGCCGCGCCGCTGCACGGCGAACTCAGCCAGGGCACCCGCGCCGAGGTGCTGAACGCCTTCCGCGCCGGCCAGGTGCAGGTGCTGGTGGTGACCGATCTGGCCGCACGCGGCATCGACATCCCGCGCCTGCCGGCGGTGGTCAATTTCGACCTGCCGCGCTCGGCCGACGACTACACCCACCGCGTCGGCCGCACCGGTCGCGCGGGCGAGCCGGGCACGGCGGTGAGCTTCATCACGGCGGCGACCGAAGCGCATTTCCGGCTGATCGAGAAACGCCAGGGGCGGCGCATTCCGCGCGAGCAGATTCCCGGCTACGAGCAGGTCGAGACGGCCACGCCTGACCAGGCGGCCGGTGGCATCAAGGGCCACCGCATGAGCAAGAAGGACAAGCTGCGCGCCGTTGCGGCCCGCGCCAATCCGTCCGACGAGGACGGGTCCGCAGACTGATCAGCCGGTCTGCTGCCGCAGGCGCCGGGCAGCGTCCTCGTCCCGTGCATCGTCGATCTCGCGCACGACGCTGCCCAGGTCCACCGGGCCATGCTTGTGGACAAAGCGCCCCGTCAGCGGCGTCTCGGTGTGCAGCAGGCCGCGTTCGTACAAGGCCCACAGCTCGTGCCCGTAGTCGCTGCGGAGCAATTCCGGGGCGAATTGCCCGAAGAAGTTGCGCAGGTTCTCCACATCGCGCAGCAGCATGCGCTTGGCGTGGTTGTTGCCCGCGGCGTCCACCGCCTGCGGCAGGTCGATGATCACTGGCCCGTCCGCGCCGAGCAGGATGTTGAACTCCGACAGATCGCCGTGGACCACGCCCGCGCCGCAGAGCATGCGCACCACCTCGGCGATCAGCGTGGCGTGGTGGCGGCGGGCGTCCGCGGGCGTGAACTCGACATCGTTGAGGCGCGGGGCGGCGTCACCGTGTTCGTCGGTGACCAGTTCCATCAGCAGCACGCCGTCCAGGAACAGGTGCGGCTGCGGTACGCGCACGCCGGCGGCGGCGAGGCGGTAGAGCGCATCGACCTCGGCGCTCTGCCATGCGGCTTCCGTCGCTTCGCGGCCGAAGCGGGTGCCCTTGGCCATGGCGCGGGCCTGGCGGGTGTTCTTGACCTTGCGGTTCTCGGTGTAGTCCACGGCCTGGCGGAAGCTGCGGTTGGTCGCTTCCTTGTAGACCTTGGCGCAGCGCGTGTCCTCGCCGCTGCGCACGACGTAGACGGTGGCTTCCTTGCCGCTCATCAACTGGCGCACGACCGTGTCGATGAGTCCTTCCTCGACCAGCGTTTGCAGTCTTTTGGGTGTTTTCATGGGTTGATTTTGCGCCACAAGCGCCGCAACACCTCGGCCGCCCAGTCGGTGAGGGCGCCCGTGGTGGTGTCCCACGGTTCGGCCAGCGTGTACTCGTCGCCGTCGATCACGGCGCTGTGGGTCAGCAGGGCATGGCCGTCCACCGACAGCGTGACCCAGCCGCGCGCGCCGGCCTCCCAGCCGAACTGGATGGCGCCGTCGGGCTGGACCTCGATCTCGGCGGGTGGCCACGTGGGTTCGGCGGCCAGCAGCGCGAGCAGGCGCTCGGCTTCGGCCTGCGTGGCGGGCGTGGGCTGGGTCCACGGACGGTCGGCGCCGAGGAGGCGGGCTTCATGGAGCGCGGTGGTGAGTGCTTCGGAGGACATGGCAGCGTAGGATATCCCTGTGACCGGCATGTCGTCGGTTCATGAACCCCACCCTGTATCCATCGGAGATCACCATGCCCAAAGGCCAGCGCAGCAGCAAGGAAGTCAAGAAACCGAAAAAGGACACATCGCCGTCCAAGCCGATGTCCCTGGACCCGGTGCGTCCGACGGTCACGACCGTGGTGCCGGACCGCTCGAAGAAGAAGGCTTGACCACGGGCGGGAGGGTGGCGGTGGCCCGCAGCGCCTTCAGCAGGCGTTGACCGGCCCGCCCATTGACCTCCTGCCCGAGACGGCTCTGCTCGGCGCGCACTGCGGCCTTGCTGCGGTCGCCGAGCATGCCGTCCACCTCGCCGATGTCGTGGCCGAGGGCCGACAGCAGCGTCTGCACCTCGCGGCGCTCGGCGCGCGACAGGCCGGCGTCGTCCGTCGGCCACGGGGTCACGAACGGCCCACCGCCGCGCAGCCGGTCCGCCAGATGCGCGATCGCCAGGCCGTAGCTCTCGGCGGCGTTGTAGCTGTAGAGCGCGTCGAAGTTGCGGGCCACGAGGAAGGCCGGTCCGGTGGCGCCGGCCGGGGTCATCAGGCCCGCGGCTTCTGACCCTGCCGGCAGCGCGCTGCCGTCGGCCAGCCGCAGTCCG
>NZ_JANPAB010000101.1:0-5564 GCF_031429695.1 Sphaerotilus sp. | reverse complement strand
CGCGAAGCCGACGACCTCGATGCCGAACGGCAGACGGCGCCCGGCGCGGTGCAGCTCCGCCACCACGGCCATCGGCACGAAGATGCCCAGGCGGCCGTCGTACTTGCCGCCGTTGCGCACGGTGTCGTAGTGGCTGCCGGTGAGCAGGCGGGGTGCGGCGCGGTCGGTGCCGTGATGGATGCCGTGATCGACACCGTGATAAACGCCGACGACATTGCCCACCGCGTCGATCTCCACCTCGTCGAAGCCGCAGTCGGCCTTCATCCAGTGCGACAGCCGCTGCGCGCAGGCGCGGTGTGCGTCGGTCAGGTAGGTGACGGTCAGCTCGCCGCGTTCGGCGTAACCGGGGTCGCTGTGCTGCGCGAGTTTCTCGGCCCAGTCCCAGACGCGGTTGCCGAGGTCAGGCGACACGCCGAACTTGTCGTTCAGCCGGATCTCGGCGATGCGGTGGATGTTGCGCAGGCACTCGTCGCGCTCGAAGTCCACCGGGTTGCCCAGGCGGCGGGCGAAGGTGGCGATGATCTCGTGCCGGCCCAGCCCGAGGCCACGCGGCCCGCGCACGGCCAGGATGAAGGGGAAGCCAAACCTGGCGTTGTAGTCGGCGTTGAGCTGCTGCAACTGCGCGAACTCGGCGGGCGTGCAGTCGGTCAGGCCCGCCTTGCCCTGCTCGTTGGTGGACTCGGCGGTGAGCGTCTTCGACACCATCGCCTTGCCGGCCAGTTCCGGGTGGGCGCGGATCAGCGCGAGCTGCGGTCCGGTGCCGGCGTCGCGCACGGCGGTAACCAGCGCGTGTTTCAGCCCGGCGAGGCTCGTGAACGGCCGGAGTGCGGCGGCACGTTCGGCGATCCAGGGCGAGTGCTCGTAGGTGCCGTCCAGCAGCGCGACGAGTTCGGCGGGCGTGGCGGCGTTGAGTTGTTCGATGGTCAGCGGCATGGAGGTCATTCCCACGTCATTCCCAGAGGAAGGCGGTGTCGGCGTTGAACGGGTGCGTCTGCTGCCAGTGGCGGGCGATGTCGATGCGGCGGCAGACCCAGACGCGCTCGTGCGCCTGCACATGGTCGAGGAAACGCTGCAGCGCCCGCATCCGCCCCGGCCGCCCCAGCAGGCGGCAGTGCATGCCGATGCTCATCATCGATGGCCGCTCGTCGCCTTCCGCGTAGTGGACATCGAAGGCGTCGCGCAGGTACTGGAAGAACTCGTCGCCGTGGCTGTAGCCCTGCGGCAGTGCAAAGCGCATGTCGTTGCAGTCCAGCGTGTACGGCACGACGAGGTGCGGCGCGAGTGCGCCATCCGTCTTCTTCACCTGCAACCAGAACGGCAGGTCGTCGCCGTAGTAGTCGCTGTCGTAGGCCAGCGCACCGAATTCCGCGCCGTGGTCGGCGACGAGGCGGCGCGTGTTCGGGCTGTCGCGGCCGGTGTACCAGCCGAGGGGGCGCTCGCCGGTCAGCCGCTCGATGATCGCCATCGCCTCGTCCATGTGGGCGCGCTCGGTGGCCGGGTCGATGTTCTGGTAGTGGATCCACTTCAGACCGTGGCAGGCGATCTCGTGGCCCAGCTCGCGGAACGCCGCCGTCACCTCCGGCGACCGCTGCAAGGCCGTGGACACGCCGAAAACCGTCAGCGGCAGGCCGCGCCGCTCGAACTCGCGCAGGAGGCGCCAGACGCCCACCCGCGAGCCGTATTCGTAGATGCCTTCCATGCTCAAGTGCCGCGCCGCGAACGCGGGCGGGTTGAACATCTCGGAGAGGAACTGCTCGCTGCCCGCGTCGCCGTGCAGCACCGAGTTCTCGCCGCCCTCCTCGTAGTTCAGCACGAACTGCACGGCGACCCGGGCCTGTCCGGGCCATTGCGCGTGCGGCGGGTGGCGACCGTGCCCGAGCAGGTCACGGGGATAGCGGGGTTCACCGGGGTGTGCTGCAGTGCTCATGGTTCGGCGTGATTGACTGGTATGCCAAAGTGTATACACTTTTGAAGATCTGACACAACGACCTGAAGGACCGCAATGGGACGACTCAGCACCCATGTGCTCGACACGATGAACGGCTGCCCGGCGGCGGGCATGGCCGTGCGGCTGGAGCGGCTGCTGGCCGATGGCCGCGTCGAGCCGCTGCACACGCTCACGCTCAACGACGACGGCCGCAACCCCGACGGCCCGCTGCTCGCCGCCGACACGATGGTGGCCGGGCGTTACCGGCTGGTGTTCGCGGTGGCGGCGTATTTCCGCGCCCGGGGCGTGGTGCTGCCGGAGCCGGCGTTCCTGGACGAGGTGCCGATCGAGTTCGGGCTGGCCGACGTGAACGGGCATTACCACGTCCCGCTGCTCGTCAGCCCGTGGGCGTATTCGACTTACCGGGGATCGTGACGCGATGGAAGCCTATGCACCCTACCTGCTCGACTGGGCCAACCTGCTGCTGCGCTGGGTCCACGTCATCACGGCGATCGCCTGGATCGGATCGTCGTTCTACTTCGTCTTTCTCGACAACAGCCTGACCCCGCCCGAAGACCCCGCCCTGCGCGAAAAAGGCGTCGGCGGTGAACTCTGGGCGGTCCACGGCGGCGGTTTCTACCACCCGCAGAAATACCTCGTCTCGCCCAAGAAGCTGCCCGAGCACCTGCACTGGTTCTACTGGGAAAGCTACTCCACCTGGCTGACCGGCTTCGGGCTGTTCACGGCGCTGTACCTGTTCAATGCGGGCACCTTCCTGATCGACAAGAGCGTCCACGACTGGTCGCCCATGGCCGCCATCGGCGCGGCGCTCGGCTTCCTGGTCGCGTTCTGGGTGGTCTACGACGTGATCTGCCGCGCCTTCGGGCAGAAGAAGAACGGCGACCTGATCGTCGGCATCGGCGTGTTCGTGTTCGTGGTGTTCGCGTCGTGGCTGGCCTGCCAGTTGTTCGCGGGTCGTGCGGCGTTCCTGCTGGTCGGCGCGATGATGGCCACGTCGATGAGCGCCAACGTGTTCTTCTGGATCATCCCCGGCCAGCGCACCGTTGTCGCGCAACTGCGGGCGGGCCAGCCGGTCGAGGCCATCCACGGCCAGCGCGCCAAGCAGCGCAGCGTCCACAACACCTACTTCACGCTGCCGGTGCTGATCGCGATGCTGTCGAACCACTACGGCTGGCTCTACCAGGCGCCGCACAACTGGCTGGTGCTGGTGCTGTTCATGCTGGCCGGGGCGCTGATCCGCCACAGCTTCGTCGCCCGCCACAAGCAGCTCGCGCAGGGCAAACCGGTGTCGTGGGCGCATGCCATCGCCGGCACGCTGGTCCTCGTCGCGCTGGCGGTGTGGCTCGCGCCGAACCCGTCCGCCACCACCGCCGCACAGCCAGCCGCCGTGACCTTTGCCGAGGTGAAGGCGGTGATCGACCAACGCTGCACGCTGTGCCACAACGCGCAGGTGCAGAACAAGAACATCGCGCTGCACACCGCCGAGCTGGTCAAGCAGCACGCGCAGGCCGTGTACCAGCAGGCCGTCGTGCTCAAGGTCATGCCGATGAACAACGCCACGCAGATCACCGACGCCGAACGGGCGCTGATCAAGCGCTGGTTCGAGGCGGGCGCGCCGGCGGCCCCCTGATTTCCCTGCCCTTTCTCTGACCGGCTGGTGCTTCGGGCAGCCAGCCGAAGCCGCTGCATTGCCCGAACAACACGAGGAGACAAGCATGACAACTTCCACGGTCCACCCAGTGGACGAGAAACTTCCCACCGGCCGGCTGGCCGCGCTGGGTCTACAGCATGTGCTGGTGATGTACGCGGGGGCGGTCGCCGTGCCGCTGATCGTCGGCCGGGCGCTGAAGCTGACGCCGGAGCAGGTCGCGCTGCTGATCTCGGCCGACCTGTTCTGCTGCGGTCTGGTGACGCTGATCCAGTCGCTCGGCTTCGGGCGGCTGTTCGGCATCAAGCTGCCGGTGATGATGGGCGTGACCTTCGCCGCCGTCGGGCCGATGGTGGCGATGGCGAACGCCAACGGCGGCGTGGACGGTGCGCGGGCGATCTTCGGCGCCATCATCGGCGCGGGCCTGATCTCGATGCTGATCGCGCCGCTGATGAGCCGGCTGCTGCGCTACTTCCCGCCCGTGGTCACCGGCACGATCATCGCGATCATCGGCATCAGCCTGATGCGCGTCGGCGTGGGCTGGGCGCTGGGCGGACCGCCGAACCTGGCGCAGAGCATCGATGTGCCGAAACTGGTCGCGATGGTCGATGCCGCCAAGATGACCGCTGAAGCCGCGTCCGCCCCGATCAAGCTCGGCCCGATCCCGATGGCCGACAACCCGAAGTACGGCGCGCTCGACAACCTGGCGGTGTCGGCCTTCGTGCTGGTGGTGATCCTCGGACTGGTCAAGTTCGCACGCGGCTTCGTCGCCAACATCTCGGTGCTGCTGGGCATCGTGGCGGGTTGCGTGGTCGCGGTGCTGCTGGGCAAGATGAACTTCGACAAGGTGGCCAAGGCCAACTGGTTCGATGTGGTCCTGCCCTTCTCGTTCGGAATGCCAACGTTCGACCTGCTGTCGATCCTGACGATGACGCTGGTGATGGTGGTCGTGATGATCGAATCGACCGGCATGTTTTTGGCCCTGGGCGACCTGACCGGCAAGCGGATCAGCCAAGGCGAACTCTCCGCCGGCCTGCGCACCGACGGTCTGGGCACGCTGATCGGCGGCATCTTCAACACCTTCCCCTACACCAGCTTCTCGCAGAACGTCGGGCTGGTGGGCGTGACCGGCGTGAAGAGCCGCTGGGTCTGCGTGGCCGGCGGGGTGATCATGATCGTGCTGGGGCTGCTGCCGAAGATGGCGGCGCTGGTGGAATCGGTGCCGACCTTCGTGCTCGGCGGCGCGGGGCTGGTGATGTTCGGCATGGTCGCGGCCACCGGCATCCGCATCCTGTCGCGGGTCGATTTCAAGGGCAACGCGCACAACCTCTACATCGTGGCGATCGCGATCGGCTTCGGGTTGGTGCCGCTGGTGGCGCCACGCTGGACGCAGCAGATGGCGCACGGCCTGCACCCGCTGCTGGAGTCGGGGATCCTGCTGACCTCGATCGCGGCGGTGGTGCTGAACCTGTACTTCAACGGCAGCCGGGGGGATTCGACGGCGGAGTCGGTGGAGGCGTCGAAGTCGTTCAGCGGGGGGCATTGAGCCTCGTCCAAGAGCCTAGTTGACGGTGCGCAGGTGACATGTCTGCTGACCCGGAAGCCCCCCTCCCAACCTCCCCCCGCTGGGGGGAGGAGCAAGACAGGGATCACAGGATCGTGGGTGTTCAGCGCGGATCGAGGGCCTGTCGAATGTGCTCCAGCACGGCATCGGTTTGTCGCAGTAGCTGGGCGTTATCGAACCGCCGCACCGTGATGCCGTGTCTCTGCTGGAGCCAGTCGTCGCGCTCGGCATCACGGGCCAGACCGTCGGGGGTGTGGTGCTGTGTGTCCTGGTCAAGTTATTTCGCACAGCCCGATAGGTTGTGTGATTGCCGATTGCTGCTCGAAGGCATTGGGAGGCAAGTTGCCCAGTGTGGAGTGCAGACGCACGCTGTTGTAGAAGCTGACGATGTAGTCGGCGATGTC
>NZ_JANPAB010000100.1:0-2179 GCF_031429695.1 Sphaerotilus sp. | reverse complement strand
GACATCGCCGACTACATCGTCAGCTTCTACAACAGCGTGCGTCTGCACTCCACACTGGGCAACTTGCCTCCCAATGCCTTCGAGCAGCAATCGGCAATCACACAACCTATCGGGCTGTGCGAAATAACTTGACCAGGACAGATCAAAGCGTATGCAGGGCGATCTGGTCTGGCTCCCTCCCCCAGCGGGGGAGGGTTGGGGAGGGGGTTCGGGTCGCGCCAGCCGTCCATTGATGCTTGACGGAACACTAGGACGTGAGACTCGCCTGGCGATCCGGCATGTCCGGAATGGCGCCGCAGAACCGGGCAATGCCACGGTCTTTCGGCAACCCCGCGAGGCGAGCGGGTGCGGGATCCACCACGTCATCGACGGCAATGAAAATCACCTCAGTGCGCCGATGCCGGAACTCGGGTGGCACCGTCAACACGATCTCGTCCTGCGGGTCTTCAATGATCTGGCGCATCGCAAACATGGCATTTCTCCCGAAGCAGATGGCAGCAGTGTGCCCCAAGGGCGCTCACTCACGCCTTCAGAAACTCCATCTTCCCCCCCAGCCACCGGCTGATGTGCAGCCGCGCCGCCTCCGGATGCGCGTCGAGCAATCCCGGCGCCGCCGCCTTGGCCCGCTCCAGCAGTACGCCGTCCTGCGCCAGGTCCGCGAACTTCAGCAGCGCATCGCCTGACTGCTTGGCCCCCATGAACTCGCCCGGCCCGCGAATCTCCAGGTCGCGCCGGGCGATCTCGAACCCGTCCGTTGTCTCGGCCATCGCTTTCAATCGCTCGCGGCCGGTCTGCGACAGCGGCGAGGTGTAGATCAGCACGCAGACGCTCGCCACCGCACCGCGCCCCACCCGCCCGCGCAACTGGTGCAACTGCGCCAGCCCGAAGCGTTCGGCGTGCTCGATGACCATCACGCTCGCGTTGGGCACGTCCACGCCGACCTCGATCACGGTCGTCGCCACCAAGACGCTCAGACGGCCCGCCGTGAACTCGGCCATCACCGCCGCCTTGTCCGCCGACGACATCCGCCCGTGCAGCAGGCCGACCGCCACGCCGTCGAAGATCGCCGAGAGCTGCGCGTGCGTCTCGGTGGCGTTCTGCAGGTCGAGCGCCTCGGACTCCTCGATCAGCGGCACGACCCAGTACACCTGCCGCCCCTGGCCCACCGCGTCGCGCACGCGGGCGATCACGTCGTCGCGGCGGTTGTCGGCGAAGACGCGGGTGACGATCGGCGTGCGGCCGGGGGGCAGCTCGTCGATGGTGCTGACGTCGAGGTCGGCGAAGTAGGTCATCGCCAGCGTGCGAGGAATGGGCGTCGCGCTCATCATCAGCAGGTGCGGCTCCAGCTTCTGCTCGGCGAGCTTGTGGCGCAGCTCCAGCCGTTGCGCCACACCAAAGCGGTGCTGCTCGTCGATCACCGCCAGCCCGAGTTTCGCGAAATGCACGTCGCCCTGGATCACCGCGTGCGTGCCGACGATGAGCCTGGCCTCGCCGGACGCGATGCGCTCGACCATCGCCGTGCGCGCCTTGCCCTTGCGGCTGCCGGTGAGCCACGCCACGCCGATGCCCAGCGGCTCCAGCCACTGCAGCAGCTTGCGGAAATGCTGCTCGGCCAGGATCTCGGTCGGCGCCATCAGCGCGCACTGCCAGCCGGCGTCGATCGCCACCGCCGCGGCGAGTGCCGCCACCACCGTCTTGCCAGAGCCGACATCGCCCTGCAGCAGGCGGTGCATCGGCTGCGGGCGGCGCAGGTCGGCGGCGATCTCGTGGCTGACGCGGTGCTGAGCGCCCGTGAGCGTGAACGGCAGTGCGGCCAGCAACTGTTCATGCAGGCCGCCCGGCTTGGCCTTGAGCGACGGGGCGCGCAGGCGGGCGCGTTCGCGCTGGGCGGTGAGCTGCGAGAGCTGCTGGGCGAGCAGTTCCTCGAACTTGATGCGCTGCCAGGCGGGGTGCGTGCGCTCTTCCAGCGCGGCAAGGCTGGCGGCGGACGCCGGGTGGTGCAGGAAATTCAGCGCCTCCCGCAGGCCCGGCAGTCCCTTGGGCACGACACCGGCGGGCAGCACCTCGTCCAGCGGCGCCCGCTTCAGCCCGGCCGCCACCGCCTTGCGCAGGTAGGCCTGCGGCAGTTGCGCGCTCGTTGGGTAGACGGGGGTGAGCGCATCGGACAGCGGCGCGCCGA
>NZ_JANPAB010000099.1:0-22185 GCF_031429695.1 Sphaerotilus sp. | reverse complement strand
TGATTGCAGGGTCTTTACTCGCCGAACAAACTGGCAGTCGCATCACCTGCCGCCGCTGCAGACAAACCAGTCGTTTGCAGCGAAGAGGTCGATTGTAGATCGAATTCTTTCCCGCTGACAAGTGGTTTGACTGGAAATTTTTCAGGGAGTCTCTACAGAGGTGGCCGACCCGCCTTTTATGCGCCGTGACAGGTAGGCCAGTGCCTCTTCCACCTGGTCCACCAGCACTAGGCAGAGATCGCCCGGCGTCAGCCGATCCAGCGCCGTATCGATCGCCAGGAACTCGCCGCGAATCTCGTCGATCCGGGTCGTGCGCGCGGCATTGCCCAGCCCTTCTCTCAACAGGCCAATCACCTCGCCGTCTTCCCGGCCGCGCTGACAGGCATCCTGATAGAGGATCACGTCGTCGAACGCGCCACCCAGGATCTGCGTCTGTTCACGGATGTCCTGGTCGCGACGATCCCCCGCACCACTGATCACCACCGAGCGCCGTTTCGCCGGCAACGCCTCGACCGCACTGACCAGCGCCCGCATCGCATCCGGGTTGTGGCCGTAGTCGGCGATCACGGTGGCGCCACGGTAGTCCATGACGTTGAAGCGTCCCGGCGCGTTATCGGAGTCGTTGACGAAACTCGCGAGCCCCCTGCGGATCGAATCCCAGTCCAGTCCTGCACCCCACGCCGCCGCCACGGACGCCATGACGTTCTCGACCTGGAATCCGATGGCGCCATTGCGGGTGATGGGGATGTCGCGCAGCGCGATCAGCTCGCGACGCGCACCCTGCGCAGCAACCAGATGCTCCTGGTCTATATAGACACAACGCTTGCCCTGCGCACGGTGGGTCGCCATCACCGGATGCTGCCGGTCGGCCGCAAAGAAGATCACCTGCCCGGGGCAGGTCGCTGCCATCGTGACGACGATCGGGTCCGCCGCATTGAGCACGGCGTAGCCGGTGGTCGCCACGTTCTGCACGATCACCCGCTTCAGCACGGCCAGATCCTCGACCGTGGTGATGTAGTTCAGCCCCAGGTGGTCGCCGGCGCCGATGTTGGTGACCACGGCCACCTGGCAACGGTCGAAGCCCAGTCCTTCGCGCAGCACGCCGCCACGCGCAGTCTCGAACACCGCGGCATCGACTTCCGGATGCATCAGCACATTGCGCGCGCTGCGCGGGCCGCTGCAGTCACCGCTGTCGATCTGGCGGCCGTGGACGTAGACGCCGTCGGTGTTGGTCATGCCAACGCGCAGGCCACTGGTGGCGAACAGGTGCGTGATCAGGCGGGCGGTGGTTGTCTTGCCGTTGGTCCCGGTGACGGCGACCACTGGAATGCGGCCATCGTCGCCTGGCGCATAGAGGTGGCCGATCATGGCCTCGCCGACCGGGCGGCCTTTACCGTAAGACGGCGACAGGTGCATGCGCAGGCCCGGCGCCGCGTTGACCTCGACGATGCCGCCGTCCTGCTCCTCCAGCGGACGCAGCACGCTCTCGCACACGACATCGACGCCGCAGATGTGCAGCCCGACCATCTGTGCCGCGGCCACGGCACGCGCCGCCACCTCGGGATGCACGTCGTCGGTCACGTCGGTCGCGCTGCCGCCGGTGCTCAGGTTGGCGTTGTTGCGCAGGCTGACGCGCTGGCCCTTCTCGGGCACCGACGTCGGCGTGAGGTGTTGCAGCGTCAGGCGCGCCACCGCGATGTCGTCGAAGCGAATCTTGGTGAGCGACGTCGCATGGCCGTCGCCGCGGCGCGGGTCGGCGTTGACCGCATCGACCAGCTCGCGCACGGTATGCACACCGTCGCCGATCACGTGCGGCGGATCGCGGCGCGCAGCGGCCACGAGATGGTGGCCGACGACCAGCATGCGGAAGTCGCTGCCCGGCAGGTATTTCTCGACCAGCACTTCGCCGATCTCGGCCGCGGCTGCGTAGGCCAGTTCCAGGTGCGCGCGGTCCACGATGTTCACCGTCACGCCCTTGCCCTGGTTGCCGTCGAGCGGCTTGAGCACCACCGGCAGCCCGATCTCGCACGCGATCTCCCACGCATCGTCGACCGACGACGCAGGACGCCCGATCGGCACGGGCACGCCGGCAGCGTGCAGCAGCTTCTTGGTCAGATCCTTGTCCTGGGCGATCGACTCGGAGACGGCGCTGGTCGAATCGACCTCGGCGGCCTGGATGCGGCGCTGGCGCGAGCCCCAGCCGAACTGCACCAGACTGCCCTGCGTCAGACGCCGGTACGGAATGCCGCGGGCCACCGCCGCTGACACGATGGCGCCCGTGCTCGGGCCGAGGCGGACGTCCTCGTCGATCTCGCGCAGGCGGGCAATGGCGGCGGTCACGTCGAAGGCCTCGCCGGACAGCGTCGCCTGAACCAGCTGCTCGGCGAGTTCCAGTGCCAGCCGGCCGACGTCTTCCTCGCTGTATTCGACAACGACCTGATAGACCCCCGGCTCGACCGTGGCCGACGTGCGGCTGAAGGTCACCGGGCAGCCGGCCTGCGCTTGCAGGGCCAGCGTCGCGGTTTCCAGCACATGCGCCAGCGAGATGTCACCGCGTTGCGCACCCGCAGGCACGGCACCAATGCCGGGGAAGCGCGCCCGCAGCCGCGCTTCGAAACCCGGCAGCAATGCAATCGCGCGCTCGTTGTCGGCACACGAAACGATCGCCTCGACCGCCGTGTGGCGGCTCCAGAGGTTGGGGCCGCGCAGGGCCCGAATGCGTGAAACGTCCATCAGTGGGTCACGGTCCGGTCAAGAGTGGGATTCACGAGCGCGTCGGGCTCGATGCGAAAGTTTCGAGGCCGGCAGCCATCAGCTCGGGCGCGATGCCCAGCGCCCAGCCCGCAGCCAACGCGGCCAGCACGATCGACGGCGCCAGCAGAATGCGCCGCCGCTGCAGATCGACACACACCACTTCAGCCGTACCGGTGGCCAGCACGACCCGCGAGGCGCGCAGCAGCACCACACGGCCGCCCTGCGCCCGGTGGGCCGCCACCGTCTCGTTGTCCTCGGCGAGCAGGCTGTAGAACAGCACCTCGCCGTCGGACAGGCGGGCCATGTCGGCAATGCGCTCGTCGTCGGCATTCAGCACCGCAGCCCCCTCGGGCAGCACGGTGTCCACCTGGGTGCGCATCACGCGTGGCATCTGCTCGGTGTCGCGGATGTCGTGGCGCTCCAGCGTCTCGGCGCCACCCAGATCGGTGACCACGCCCACGTGGCAGCGGTCATAGGGCAGGCCATCGTCCAGGATGGTGGCCGCCCCGTTCTCGATCACCACGGTCTGCACTTCGCGGTTCATCAGCAGGCGGTGGCCACTGGCCCAGTTGGCGCAGTCACCGCGGCCGACCCGGCGACCCGCCAGAAACAGCCCGTCACGGCAGGCCAGCCCGACGTGCCGCCCGCTCAGGTGGACGAGCCACGCCACGAGCTGCGCGATGTCGGCGGTGCCCTGCGAGCCGGCCACGCCGACCACGGGGATGCGCCCGCTCGCGTCGTCGGCGAACAGGTGGTTGACGATGTCGCGGCCCACCGGACGCGGCATCCCCTCGGCCGGCTTGAGGTGCATCAGCAGGCCGGGGCCAGCATTGACCTCGACGATCGCACCGCCCTGCGCCTGCAGCGGCTTCGAGATGTCCTCGGCCACCACGTCGATGCCGGCGATGTCCAGCCCGACAACCCGCGCCGCCAGCGACACGATGTGGTCCACCTCGGGGTGGACCTGGTCCGTGCAGTCGATGGCGACATTGCCGTTGCGCTGGATCAGCACCTTGCGGCCGGCGGCCGGCACCGCGTGGCCGCTCAGGCCCTGGCGCTGCAACTCCAGCACGACGACGTCATCGTGCGTGATGTCGAGGCGGTTGAGCGGGAAGTCCTCGGTCGTGCCGCGGCGCGGGTCGGAGTTGATCTGGCTGTCGATCAGCTCGACCACCGTCGAGCGGCCGTCGCCGATCACCCAGGCCGATTCACCCCGTGCGGCGGCCACCACCCGGCCCCCCACCACCAGCAGGCGGTGTTCCTCGCCGGGGATGAAGCGTTCGACCAGCACTTCGCTGCCGTGCTGCTCGGCCAGGCGGTAAGCGGCTTCGATTTCCTCACGGGTGCGCAAGTCCAGCGAGACCCCACGGCCATGGTTGCCATCGGTGGGCTTGATCACCACCGGGCCGCCGATGTCCTCGGCCGCACGCCAGGCCGCCTCCGGGCTGTCGACGATCTCGCCTTCGGGCACCGGCACGCCACAGGCCTTCAGCAGCGTCTTGGTCAGGTCCTTGTCACCCGCGATGCCTTCGGCGATGGCGCTGGTGAGGTCGGTCTCGGCGGTCCAGATGCGGCGCTGGGCGGAACCGTAGCCGATCTGCACCAGGTTGCCGTCGTTCAGGCGGATGTGGGGGATGCGCCGGTCGGTGGCCGCACCGACGATGCTGGCCGTGCTCGGGCCGAGGTAGCAGTCGTCGATCTTCTCGCGCACCCGCTCGACCGCAGCCGCCACATCGAACGACTCGCTGTTGACCGCGGCCATCAGCAGTGCGTGGCCTTCCGCCAGTGCGGTACGCGCCACCTGCTCGTCACGGGCGCGGAACACCATGCGGTAGACGCCGTGCTGCGAGGTGCTGCGCGTCTGGCCGAAGCCGGTGGGCATGCCCGCCAGATTCAGCAGCTCGATGACGACGTGTTCGAGCACGTGGCCCGCCCAGGTGCCTTCCTGCAGGCGCTGCAGGAAACCGCCGCGCTCGCCGACACCGCAGTGGTGTTCGATCAGCGCCGGCAGCATCGCCGTCAGCCGGGCATTGAACCCGGGCAACTGGTGCGACGGCCAGTCCTCCAGCTCACCCAAGTCCAGCCAGACCTCCAGCACCGGACGGTAAGTCCAGACATTGGGGCCGCGCAGGTAGGTGATGCGCTGCAGCGTGATGTTTTCTTTCTTGGTCATGTCCTGCGGAGCTGGTGTTGGGCTCAAGGCGCCGATTGTGCACAACGTTCCTTGCGTCAAGTCATCGTCCTTCATTCGCGGTCCGTTGAACACGGGTGACATTCATCTGAATAAATCTGACACGGATGGCTTGCGCCAGAATTCGGCATCCCCGAGAACAAGATCCCATGCATTCACACCCAGCCGACACCCCGATGGTCACCCTTCTGCCCCAACTTCTCCCGGGAGAGAACGCCGTGGGCACCCTGGAGGTTGACCTCGACGAGGCCCTGCACTTCTCGCGCAGCACGCTGCTCGTGACAGATCGCCGGCTGTTGTGGGTTCGCGCGGGTGCCGCCGACTGGGCAGGCGTGTGGTCGCTAGGCGACAGCCTGTCGCTGCGCCACCACGACCACGCCGGCGTCGGCACGCTCGAACTGCACGATGCACAAGCCCAGCGCGCGGTGTGGCGCTTCACGCTGGGCTTGAACGTGCAGGCCCAGCGGCTGGCGCGGCAGTTCGAGCGCCAGCGCGAGGCGCTGCGCAGCTCCACTGCCTCCGCCCGCGAGGACGACCACGACCCCACCACCTGCCCGACCTGCCACGCCCCGCTGCCACCCGACAGCGACGAGTGCGCCGTCTGCACCCGCGAGCTGTCCACGCCGCCGTCGACCTGGGTGCTGCTGCGGCTGTGGCGCTTCGCGAAGCCGTACCAGTGGAAGCTGCTCACGGGATTCCTGCTGACGCTCGCGTCCACCGCTGCGACGCTGGTGCCGCCCTACCTGACCATCCCGCTGATGGACAAGGTGCTGATCCCGTTCCAGAACGGGCACCAGATCGACCCCGCCTATGTCATGCAACTGCTACTCGGGCTGCTCGGCGCCGGACTGCTTGCCTGGGGACTGGGCTGGGCGCGCACCTGGCTGCTCGCGATCGTCTCCGAGCGCATCGCCGCCGACCTGCGCACCACCGCGTTCGACCACCTGCTCGGCCTGTCGCTCGACTACTTCGGCGCCAAGCGCACCGGCGACCTGATCGCCCGCATCGGCTCGGAAACCGACCGCCTGTCGGTGTTCCTGTCGATGCACGCGCTCGACTTCGCCACCGACGTGCTGATGCTGGCCATGACCTCGACCATCCTCTTCTCGGTCAACCCGTGGCTCGCGCTGGTCACCCTGCTGCCGCTGCCCTTCATCGCCTGGATGATCCACCTCGTGCGCGACCGGCTGCGCACCGGCTTCGAGAAGATCGACCGCGTCTGGGGCGACGTGACCAACGTGCTGGCCGACACCATCCCCGGCGTGCGCGTGGTCAAGGCGTTTGCCCAGGAAGCCCGCGAATCGAAGCGTTTCCACGAGGCCAACGCCGCCAACCTCGCCGTCAACGACAAGCTCAACAAGACCTGGAGCCTGTTCACGCCGACCGTGACGCTGCTGACCGACATCGGCCTGCTCGTCGTCTGGGGCTTCGGCATCTGGCAGGTCAGCAAGGGCGAGATCACGGTCGGCGTGCTGACCGCCTTCCTCGCCTACATCGGCCGCTTCTACGGTCGGCTCGATTCGATGAGCCGCATCGTCTCGGTGACGCAGAAGGCCGCCGCCGGCGCCAAGCGCATCTTCGACATCCTCGACCACGTCTCCAACGTGCCCGAACCCGACCAGCCCGTGCCGACCGGTCAGTTGCAGGGCGCGGTACGGCTCGACAACATCGGTTTCCGCTACGGCAGCCGCTCGGTGATCCGCGGCATGAGCCTGGACATCCGCCCCGGCGAGATGATCGGGCTGGTCGGCCACAGCGGCTCGGGCAAGAGCACGCTGGTCAACCTGATCTGCCGCTTCTACGACGTCACCGACGGCTCGATCCGCGTCGATGGCACCGACATCCGCCGCTTCGCCGTGGCCGACTACCGCCGCCACATCGGCCTGGTGCTGCAGGAGCCGTTCCTGTTCTTCGGCACCATCGCCGAGAACATCGCCTATGGCCTGCCCGGCGCCACGCGCGAGCAGATCATCGCCGCCGCCCGCGCCGCGCACGCGCACGACTTCAACCTGCGCCAGCCGCAGGGCTACGACTCGCTGGTCGGCGAACGCGGCCAGGGCCTGTCGGGCGGTGAACGCCAGCGCATCTCCATCGCCCGCGCGCTGCTGATCAACCCGCGCCTGCTCATCCTCGACGAGGCCACCGCCAGTGTGGACACCGAGACCGAACGCGAGATCCAGAAGGCGCTCGACAACCTCGTCCAGGGCCGCACCACCATCGCCATCGCCCACCGCCTGTCCACGCTGCGCAAGGCCGACCGGCTGGTGGTGATGGACCGCGGCGCGGTGGTCGAGGTCGGCACGCACGACGAGCTGATGGCCGCCGAAGGCCACTACTTCCGTCTCTACGAAGCCCAGGCGCGCCGCACGGACGCCGCCGACGAGGACGGCGACTCCGAGCACGACCAGAACCTGCTGGCCCACCAGATCCCGCAGCCGTCGGCCCACGGCCAAGCCACCTCCTGACCTCGACGAGCCGTCCCATGTTCCAGCTTGATCGCCATCCCAGCGGCCGCCTCGCCTACACCGGCGAAGACGGCGCCACCCACCACGGCGTCACGCCCGTGCGCGCCTTTCCGGTCACCGCGCCGGACGCCGGCCTGTCCCTCGTCAGCGCCGAAGGGCATGAGCTGGTCTGGGTCGACCGGCTCGACGCCCTGCCAGACCGGCAGCGCACGCTGATCGAGGAAGAACTGGCCCACCGCGAGTTCATGCCCGAGATCCGGCGCGTGGTGTCGGTGTCGACCTTCTCGACGCCCAGCACCTGGACCGTGGAGACCGACCGCGGCCCGACCACGCTGGTGCTGAAGGTCGAAGAGGACATCCGCCGCCTGCCCGAGCGCGGCCGGCTGCTGATCACCAGCGGCCACGGCATCGTCTTCACCGTGCGCGACATGGCCGCGCTGGACCGCCATTCGCGCAAGCTGATGGAGCGCTTTCTCTGAGTCATTTCTCTGGGTTGCATCTCGACACCCGCGTGGTCCAATGGGTGACACAACAGGCGCTCCTATCACCATGCTCGACGACGACGACGAAAAGACCGTGATCGACTCCAAGGGACTGCGCTACAAGAGCAAGTCCGCCGGTTCGCCCTTCGGCGGCAAGGGCGCGTTCGTTGGCGGCACCATGTCCTGCCTGCTCTGCGGCAAGCACCGACCCCAGGCGATGCTCAAGAGCAAACAGGTGCTGGGCCGGCCGCAGAAGGTGTGCGCACCCAGTTGCAAGGAGCTGGACGAGATCCTGGCCCAGCAGCGCTGAAGCCAGCCACCGATCGGCGCGCCTGTGGCTGCAGATCCACGGCACCCGTGAACCAGGGGTAACCACACGCCCTGATCCAGTACATCCGCACCACCCCCCCGCGTCCGCGGCATACCCCGCACCACAGCGGCATGAAACGATCAACTCTTTGGTCCAAGCACCCGATTCTCGGGGCTGCCTGTTCATTTCTGCGGGGTTTTCATGTCATTCCAGCCCAAGGCGCGTCACGCGCTGGTTCGTGCAATGCTCACCGGCGGCCTGCTGGCCAGCGGCCTGTCGTTTGGCTCGGCCGCCCAGGCAGCCATCTCGTTCCAGTTCAACTTCCTGGACACCGCGGGTACGGGGTTCAACGACGCCAGCACCGGCGCCAGCCGCCAGACGGCCCTGAACACCGCAGCGACCATGTTTTCCAGCATGTTCGGCACCTATTTCAGCAACTCGGGCACCGTCGTCCTGGACGCCACGGCCACCGACGCCCCGTTGAGCGGCACCCTCGCCTCGGCAGGCAGCCAACTCACGCTGGCGGGCAGCGCCCCCAACGGCTTCAACGTCGGCGAAGTCGTCCGCACTAAGCTGCAGACCGGCACCGACCTGAACGGCGCCGCCGCCGACGGTTCGGTCGACGTCAACTTCGGCCAGAGCTGGCAACTGGACCCCAATGCGGCGGTGGGTGGCAGTCAGTTCGACTTCTACAAGGTGGTGTTCCACGAGTTCACCCATGCCCTGGGCTTCTCGTCGCTGGTCAACCAGGACGGCTCGGGTCTGTTCAGCGGCAACCACTGGGGCGCCTTCGACCAGTTCCTGACCGACAAGAACGGCATTGCCGTGGTCAGCGCCGGCACGTTCGCCACGAACAGCACCTGGACCACGGCCAGCATTGGCGGCACCAGCCCGGGCGCCGGCATGTTCTTCAACGGCACGCACGCCGTGGCGGCCAATGGGGGCAACCTCGTCGGGCTGTACTCGCCCACCACCTGGGAAGACGGCAGCAGTGTCTCGCACATCGATACCGACAATCCGGCCTATGCCGGTCAGATCATGCTGCACTCGGCCAGCCCGGGAAGCGGCATCCGCACCTACAGCGCCATCGAGGTCGGCATGATGCAGGACATCGGCTACTCGGCCATCGCGGCCGTGCCGGAGCCGGAGAGCTACGCGATGATGTTCGCCGGCCTGGGCGTGGTCGGCTGGATGGGCCGTCGCCGCCGCAGCAACCGCAGCACCTGAACCACCCACCGGAGCCCCGATGCCTGGACACACCTTCCGCTCGGTCCTCCGCACGCTCGGCCTGGGCGTGCTGACCCTGATCGGAAGCGCCACACCGGCATCGAACAACCCCACCGTGCCGGCCAGTGGCCCGCCGCGCACCTACCGGATCGAGGACGTCCGCATCCACATGGTCCGCGCGGAGGGCCGCTCGACCGGCCCCCCTCGGCAGTTGCTGCTGAGCGGGGCCGGCCCCGGCAGCGCCGTGCTGGAACAGCAGGGGCAGCGCCGCCAGGGGGTCTGGCCGCACGGGGACCTGGTGGCCCTGCTCAACGCCTTGTACCGGCTCCAGTTCTTCAGCCTGCCGGCACAACTCACCGACAGGCAGTCGGTCTTTCTGCGGGACGACGGCACCGTGCAGATGCAGGTCCTGCGGCGGGTCGATGCACCGAGCACGCGCGTGTGCGTCACGATTTCGGACTATGCGCAGTGCGTGAGTTTCAGTGCGGAAGGATCGGCGGCGCTGGGCCAGATGGTCGATCAGGCGTTCAGCAACGCCGAGCGTCTGGTCAGCCCGTGACCGCCGACCCGGTGTGCCCCGGCGCACCCGCCCGCAATTCCTCGAACGACATCAGCCGCCCCGCGATCGCGCTGGCGGCCACCGTCGGCGGACTCGCCAGCCAGACCTGACCCGGCCCGGAGCGACCGGGGAAGTTGCGGTTGATGGCACTCACCGTCACCTGCTCCGCATCGGTCGAGGACCCTGGCCCGCAGTTCGCGCAGGCGCCGCAAGCCGGCTCCAGCAGCTCGGCACCCACCGCCTCGAACGCCGCCAGATACCCTTTCGCCGCGCAGTAGTCGCGCACGGCGGCCGTGCCGAACTGCAGGTACAGCCGCACGCCGGGCGCCACCCGCAGCCCGCGCTCCGCCGCCCAGACCAGCACCGCGTGGTAATGGTCGAAGTCCTCGCGCTTGCCCGCGGTACAACTGCCGCCATAGGCGATGTCGATAGGCACCCGCTCCTCGGGCGGCAGATCGGCCAGCGCCACCCCCCGCCCCGGATCGCCCGGACGTGCGACGAACGGCGACAGCCCCGCCGCGTCGATGCGGACCACCGCGGCATACGTCGCCCCCGGATCGCTGCACATCCACGGCGTGATGGCGATGTCCACACCGCGCCGCTCGCGCACGAAGCGCACCGTCTCCGCGTCCGGCTCGACCAGCCCGGTGAAGCCGCCAAGTTCCGCGGTCATGTTGGTCAGCGTCGCCCGCTCGTCGGTGGACAGCGCCCGCACCGCGCTGCCGCCGAACTCGAACACCTTGCCGACACCCGCACCACTGCGAATCGCCGGTTCGGCCAGCAAATGCAGCACGAGATCCTTGGCCGTCACGCCTTCGGGCAGCTCGCCGTCCACCTCGATGCGCAGCACCTCGGGCATCGCCAGCCGCACCGCACCCGTGACGAAGGCGTTGGCCATGTCGGTCGTGCCCACCCCGAAGGCGACGCAGCCGAGCGCGCCGCTGTGCGGCGTGTGCGAGTCGGTGCCGACCAGCAACTGCCCCGGCAGCGCGTACTGCTCGGCCATCACCGCATGCGAGATGCCCTGCGAGCCGGTGTTGCCGGGATCACCCGCTTCGAGGGCCTGGAGGTAGCCGTGGTCTTTCAAGCCGTGGCGGGCGACGAAGGCCCGGTGCGCCCGCGACAGCCCGAGCACGTCGCCGACCAATCCCTGCGCGACATGCACCGGGCTGCGGTGGACGTAGGACAGGTGGTCCTCGAAGCAGACGATGCTCGCCGGATCGTGCAGCGCCAGCGACGTGCCGATGCGCTCGCCCAGTTCGTCGAGCAGGTGGGCGCACATGCCGGTGTAGTACTCGTGGATGAAGCGCAAATCGGCGCGCACGAAGCCACCTTGCCCTGGCGCGACAGGCGCGGTCGGCGTGTCAGGCGTGGCCAGGGCGTGGCGCGCGATGATCTTCTCGAACAGCGTGCGCGGCCGGTCATCCGAGGTGGCATCGGGGATGCGCTGCGCCTCGGCCAGCTTCGCCTGCCCATACGCCAGCAAGCCACCCGCCCGCACGATCGCTGCCGACAGCGCGTCCCGCCCGGCCAGCAGCGCGTCCAGCGCGATCGGCTCGCCGCGCCGGATGCGCTCGACGAGGCCGAAGTCCGTGGACGTGAACAGCCCGACGTTGTCCGCGTTCTGCCGGTAGATGCGCTCGAAGCTCTCGGCGATCACCAGCCGCACGCCAGCCGAGCGTTCCGCCACGACGGCGTGTTCGCGGGAACTGCCCTTGCCGTAGCGGGCCCCGGCGACGAGCACCTCGATGCCCGCCGCCCGGATCGCGTCCGGGCCGATCGGGCGCTCGCCAGCCGCCGTGAAGCCGGTCAGCGGATAACGGCCGAGCGCGGCGTCGAAATGCACCATCGCCGGCAGCGGGATGATCTCGTCGGTGGAGACCTCGTCGCGCAACGGCCGGGCGGCGGCCTCCACCAGCGCCACGCCGCCGAGCTGCCTCCGCACCCGGTCCGGGTCGGCGCTCAGGAACAGCACCCGCGGCGCGAACCGGATCGTCTCGGCCATCATCCACCCGGTCACTGCAGCTCGATCCCCGCCTTCTTCACCAGCTTGGCGTACTTGGCCATCTCGCTGCGGAAGAACTGCTGCGCGTACTCGGGCGTGCTGATGCTGATGGTGTTGCCCTGCTTGGCCATCGCCTCCATCACCTCGGGCGCCGCGAATGCGACGACCACCGCATCGTGCAGGCGCTTCACGTCCACCGCCGGCAAGCCCTTCGGCCCGATGAAGCCGAACCAGCCCTCGACCTGGTACCCCGGCATGCCCTGCTCGACCATGGTCGGGATGTCCGGTGCGGCGGCCAGGCGCTGCGCCGCGCCGGTGCCGATCGCCCGCAAGGCGCCGCTCTTGATGTGCTGCTGCACCGACGGCAGCGCCGCCACGCCGATCTGCACCTGCCCGCCGATCAGGTCGGTCAGCATCGGGCCGACGCCCTTGTACGGGATGTGGCGGGCGGTGGCGCCAGCCTCATCGACGAACATCTCGGCCGCCAGGTGCAGGATCGTGCCGTTGCCCGACGACGCGTAGGTCATGTCGCCCGCCTTGGCCTTGAGCAGCGCGGCCAGCTCCCGGGCGTTGTTCGCCGGCACCTTCGGGTTGACCACGACGATCAGCGGCGTCGAGCCGACGATGGCGATCGGCGTGATGTCGTTGATCGGGTCGAAGGGCAGCGACTTGTAGACGCTCGGGTAGATGACGTGGTTGTTGGAGACGAAGCTCAGCGTGAAGCCGTCCGGCGCCGACTTGACGAGCGTGGTCGTGCCGAGGATGCCGCCCGCGCCAGGCTGGTTCTCGACCATGACCGGGTGGCCGAGCGCCTTGCTCAGCGCGCCTTGTGCAGCGCGGGTGATGGTGTCCACGCCCGAAGCGGTGGCCACTGGCAGCACGATGCGGATCGGCCTGTCCGACTGCGCGTGCGCAGCGCCGGCCGCGCCGAAGCCGGCCAGGGTCAGCGCACTGAGCTGGCGCAGGGTGTCGCGGCGGGTGGGATGGGTCATGGCTTGTCTCCGGTGTGGTTGTGGTTGTGATCTTGGTCTTGGTCTTGGGTCGTGGTCAGGCGATCACCGTCTGCGCGCGCAGCGCGTCGATCTGCGCGGCGTCGTAGCCGATGCTCTCCAGCAGCGCCGCCGTGTGCTCGCCAAGGCGGGGCGGGTCGAGCCGCACGCCCAGGCGCTCGCCGTCCATCGTGATCGGGAACAGCGTGGCCTTGACGGTCTGCCCGGCGCGCTCGCCATCCGGCAGTTTCATGTCGGCCAAGCCGCCCGTGGCGAGCAGGTGCGGGTCGTCGAGCAGGTCTTCCGGCCGGCGGATCGGTGCGAACGGCAGCCCGACCCGCTCCATGGTCGCCGACAGCTCCGCCGCGCTGCGGTGCGCCAGCCGCTCGCGCAGCGCGGGCATCAGCCACGGCCGCGCCTTCACGCGGTCATTGTTCAGCGCAATCGAGGTGTCCGCCTTCAGGTCGTCCAGCCCGAGCGCATCGCAGAACGTCCCCCACTGCGCATCGCTCACCGCCGCCAGGAAGATCTGCTCGCCATCCTTCACCGTGAACACGTCGTAGACCGCCCAGGGGCTTTCGCGGGCGGGCATCGGTGCGGCGGGCTTGCCGGTCATCGCGTACTGGAGCATGTGCTGGCCGACGAGGAAGACGTTGTTCTCGAAGAGCGCCGACTGCACCTCCATGCCGCGCCCCGTGATGCCCCGCTGGATCAAGGCGCCCAGCACGCCGATCGCGCCGAACAGCCCGCCCATGATGTCGTTGACGCTGGTGCCGGCGCGCAGCGGGTCGCCTGGCCGGCCGGTCATGTAGGCCAGGCCACCCATCATCTGCACCACCTCGTCGAGCGCGGTGCGGTGGTCGTACGGGCCGGGCAGGAAACCCTTGTGGCTGGCGTAGATGATCCGAGGATTCACGGCGTTCAGGCTGGCGTAGTCAAGCCCGTACTTGCCCATCGTGCCGGGCTTGAAGTTCTCGGCGACGACATCCGCGCTCGCCGCCAGCCGGCGCGCCACCTCGGCCCCCTCCGGATGGTGCAGGTCGATCGCGATGCTCTTCTTGTTGCGGTTGAACATCGGGAAGAAACCCGTGCCCGCGCCGAGCAGCCGCCGCGTGCGGTCGCCGTCGATCGGCTCGATCTTGATGACTTCGGCGCCCATGTCGGCAAGCACCATGCCGCAGGTCGGGCCCATCACCATGTGCGTGAACTCGACGACACGCAGGCCGTTCAGCGGTTGGGGCGGGGTGTGGGTGGGCGTCGTCATGGGAATCGAGGTCATCGGGATCATGCGGTGAGCAGGGTTTTCGGGAGGCCGGCGCGCCAGAGGCTGCCGTGCAGAGGTTCGCCGTCGAGCCACTGTGCCACGCGCTGGCGCAGGGCGATGAGCGCGTCGAAGTCGAGTCCGGTCGGCACGCCCATGCTGGCGAAGAGGTAGGCGACATCCTCGGTCGAGACGTTGCCGCTGGCCCCCGGCGCGTGCGGGCAGCCGCCGATCCCGGCCAGACAGGCGTCGAAGCGGCGCACGCCGATCTGCCACGCGGCATAGACATTCGCCATGCCGAGGCCGCGGGTGTCGTGGAAATGACCGCAGGTCAGTCGATCACCGACCGCCGCGAAGCCGCGCTCGAACACCCGCGCCACCTGCAGCGGATCGGCATAGCCCACCGTGTCGGCCAGCCCGACCCGCTCGGCGCCCGCGTCCAGCGCGGCCTGCAGCAAGCGGATCACCTCGTCCTCGTCCACCCGGCCCTGGATCGTGCAGCCAAACGCCGTGCTCAGCCCCACTTCGAGCACACAGCGCGAACCGCTTGCATCCCGCAGCGCCCGGATGCGGCCGATCTCGGCGATCACCTCGTCGGGCGTCTTGCGCAGGTTGGCCAGGCTGTGCGCGTGGCTGGCCGACAGCGGCAGCAGCATCAGGTCGGCGCCGCTGTCGAGCGCGGCCTGGGCGCCCCGCAGGTTCGGCACCAGCACCGAAGTGGTCAGCCCCGGCAGCGTGCGCGCCACGGCGACCAGCTCGGCGGTGTCGGCCAACTGGGGCAGCAGCCGCGCCGGCACGAAGGAGCCGACCTCGATCTCGCGCAGCCCGGCAGCATGGGCGGCGCGCAGCCAGTCGAGCTTGTGTTCGGTGGGCAGCGTGCGGGCGAGGCTCTGCAGGCCGTCGCGCAGGCCGACCTCGCGGACGGTGACCGGGGAAATGTCGGAGTGAGTTTGCATGGTGGACCGCACTCTAGGCATTCCAGATGGCGCCGTCAGTGCTATTTTGGAAGGCTTGGCGTTCCCGTTCGGAACGGCACTGGAACGTATTCGGGAGAACCCGCCCATGCAACGCCCGCTCGACCCTGTCACGCTGCGCCTGTTCGTCGCCGTCTGCGAGGAAGGCCACATCGCCCGCGCCGCCGAGCGCGAGGCCATCGTCGCCTCCGCGGTGAGCAAAAGGCTGGCGGCATTGGAAGAGGAACTCGGCGTCGCGCTGCTGGTGCGCAACCGCCGCGGCATGGAACCCACCGCCGCAGGCGAGGCCCTGCTGCGGCGCGCCCGCGAGGTGCTCGGCGGCATGGAGCGGCTGCGCGCCGAGCTGAGCGAATTCGCCAGCGGCGTGCAGGGCAGCGTGCGCGTGCTGGCGAGTCCTTCGGTGCTGGCCGAGCACCTGCCCGACGACCTCGCCCGCTTCCTGGCGCAGCACCCCGGCATCCAGGTCCAGCTCGACGAGCGCGTCAGCCCCGACATCGTGCGCAGCGTGCGCGAAGGTGCGGCGGACCTCGGCGTGCTGTGGGACGCGGGCGACCTCGCCGGCCTGCAGACCCAGCCCTACCGCCAGGACCACCTCTGCGTGGCGATGCCGATGGGCCATCCCTGGGCGCGCCGGCCGCACCTGCGCTTCGAGGACACGCTGGACCAGGTGACGGTCGGGGTCGCGCCGGGCGGACTGATGGACGCGCTGCTGCGCAGGCAGGCGGCGCTGCTCGGGCGGCTGCCGATGCAGCGCATCCAGGTGTCGAGCCTGGACGCCGCCTGCCGCATCGTCGCGGCGGGCCTCGGGCTGGCGATCCTGCCCCGGGAAGCCGCCGCGCCGCACGCCGACGCCGGCCGGCTGGCGCTGGTGGCGCTGGATGAGCCGTGGGCCGAGCGGCGCTTCGTGGTCTGCCACCGGGCCGAGCCGCTGCTGTCGGCCAGCGCGCGGCTGCTGCTGGCGCAGCTTCAACTGTGGATGTAACTCTCCAGTTGCGCGATCACGAACTGCTGCTCCGAGATGATTTCCTTGACCAGGTCGCCGATCGAGATCAGGCCGACCAGCTTGCCGTGGTCCATCACCGGCAAGTGGCGCAGGCGCTTGTCGGTCATGAGCGCCATGCATTCCTGTGTCGTGGTGGCCGGGGTCACGAACATCACGTCCGCCGTCATCACCTCGCTGATCGGGGTGCCCGTGGACGTGCGGCCACGGACCTCGACCTTGTGGGCGTAGTCGCGCTCCGTGAAGATCCCCAGGATGCGGGTGCCCTCGACGATCAGCAGCGAGCCGATGCGCTGTTTGGCCATCAGCTCGATGGCATCGCGCACGGTGGCGCTCGGGAGCACGGTGTGGACGGCGTGGCTGGGCTTGGACAACAGGATCTGGGCGACGGTGCTCATGTGGAATCCTCTTCAGCGTGGCAAAGCAGGGTGACGTCGCCATCTTCTCCCAGAACCGCCCGGCGCACAGCCCTGTCAGACTGCTCGATTTTCCCAGTATCGGAACGACAGGAATGTGATGGCGCAGTTTCCCCAGGGGTATCGCCAAATCGAGCAACGCTGCAATGCCGGGGAGCGGCGGGTGTTGCAGCAACTGAAACAGTGTCTGGACGACGGACACCTCGTCTGGCACAACGTGCCGATCGGCCCACGCGCCCGGCAACCGGATTTTGTCGTGCTCGGGCCGCGCATGGGCCTGCTGCTGCTGGAGGTCAAGGACTGGCGCTGCAGCACCGTCCTGCACGCCACGCCCGACGCCGTCACGCTGCACACCGAGCGTGGCCCCGTCACCGAGCACCATCCGCTGCGCCAGGCGCGCGACTACGCGATGGAGCTGGTCGATCTGGTGCAGCGCGACCCGGCGCTGGTCCACGACGACGGGCCGTACCGCGGACGGCTGCTGTTCCCGTATGGCTGGGGCGCCGTGTTCTCGGGCATGCAGCGCAGCGAGGTGGCGCAGCGACCCGGCTTCGACGCCGTGTTCCCGCCGGCGCACACGCTGCTGCGCGACGACCTGGACGACAGCGTCGATCCCGACACCTTCCAGCAGCGGTTGCTCGGCCTGTTCACCGTCCACTACCCGCACACGCTCACGCCCGCGCAGCGCGACCGCGTCCGCTGGCACCTGTTCCCCGAACTCCGGCTGAACACCGAGCCGGTCGAGCCGGACACCGAGCCACCGCCGGTCCCGGACCTGCTGCAGGTGATGGACCTGCCGCAGGAACAGATCGCACGCCGACTGGGCAGCGGCCACCGCGTGGTCCACGGCGTCGCCGGCTCGGGCAAGACGATGGTGCTGGTGCTGCGCGCGCAGATGCTGGCCGCAGCCGCGACGGCGGAACATCCCGTCCTGGTGCTCTGCTACAACCGCGCGCGGGCCGACCAGCTGGATGCGCTGGTCCGCCAGCGGCCGGTGGGCGACCGGGTGCAGGTACGCACCTTCCACCGCTGGTGCCAAGAACTGCTGCGCCGCCGCGGCATCGACCTGCCCGCCGAGCCAGGCAGCGAGGCCTTCTATGCCGAACTGCCGCGGACCGTGGCACAGGCGATCACGGACGGCCGGATCCCGGCGGGCGGCTACAGCGCGGTCCTGATCGACGAAGCCCATGACTTCGACGACGACTGGCTGCGCACCGCCGCGTGCATGGTCTCGCCGCACACGCGCAGCCTGCTCGTCCTCTACGACGACGCGCAGTCGATCTACCAGACGAGCCGGCGGCGCTTCAGCTTCGCCAGCGTCGGCATCCAGGCGCAGGGCCGCACCAGCGTGCTGCGGCTGAACTACCGCAACACCGCCGAAGTGCTGACGCTGGCGCTGGCCTGCGCCCAGGGCCTGCTGCTGCCCGGCGAACCGGCACGCCTGCGGCCCGACGACGAGGTGCAGACCGTCCCCCCGGCCACCTCCGGCCGCCACGGCCCGAAACCCGTGCTGCTGCTCGCCCAGGATCCCGCGGACGAAGCCGAGCAGATCGCCGAGCGCATCGGCGCGGCCCGCAAGCGCGGCGTGGCCTGGAGCGACATCGCCGTGCTGTGCCGCACCCGGGCGCAGCTCGCGCCGATCGCACAGGCGCTGCAGCGGCGTGGCTGGCCGGTGGAATCGATGGGGGAGACCGACTTTCGCCGCTTCGACTGGCAGCAGTCCCGCATCCGGCTGCTGACGCTGCACAGCGCGAAGGGCCTGGAGTTTGCCCTCGTGCTGGTCGCTGGACTGCAGGCGCTGCCGTGGCGCGGCGAGTCGCTGGACGACGCGGCGCGGCTGCTCTATGTGGCGATGACGCGGGCCACGCACGCGCTGGTGCTCTCGGCGTGCGGCGCCTCGCCGATCGTGGAACGCGTGCAGCAGGCGCTTTCGGGCGCGGAAAAACCGCTGGCGACCCCTGCCTAGAGCTTGCACTCCAATGATTGCTGCATTGCAGCAAATCACTTGCATCCTGGCGTGATCGTTCTATACTTCATTCCATGCTGCAATGCAGCAAAACTTTTCAGGAGCCACACCATGACGATCAACACCGAACAACTGGCCGCCGCGAACAAAGCCAATCTGAACACCCTGGTCGAACTGACCCAGAAGGCGTTCGCCAGCATCGAGAAGCTCGTCGAGCTGAACATGCAAGCCGCCCGCGAATCGATGGAGCAATCCGCCGAGCAGGCCAAGGCCGTGCTGACCGTCAAGGGCCCGCAAGAACTGGCTGCCCTGCAACAGGACTTCCTGAAGCCGGCGCAGGAAAAGGCCATGGCCTACGGTCGCCAGGTCTATGAAATCGCCACCTCGACGCAAGCCGAAGTGACGAAGATGGCCGAAGCTCAGATCGCCGCTGCCAAGACCCAGTTCAGCACGCTGGTCGAAGAAGCCACCAAGAACGCCCCGCAAGGCAGCGAAGCCGCCATGGCCATGGTCAAGTCCGCCATGACCAACGCCTCGACCGCGTTCGAAAGCGTGCAGAAGGCTGCCCAGCAAGCCACCAACCTGGCTGAAACCAATCTGAAGAACCTCGGCGAAACCGCCGAGAAGGCGACCAAGGCCGCTGTCAAGCGCCGCGGCTGATCGCCGACGCCGTGTTCTGAACCAGTTGTCTCCTCGGTGCCTGCTCTGCAGGGATCGATTCAAGCCCGGCTTCGGCCGGGCTTTTTTTCGTCTGGTGGCGACTGGCGTCAGCGCCGGCCGAAGGTCAGCGGCAGTCCGTCCTTCGGCCGCAGCGTGACGTTCAGTTCGGCGGTCGGACGAATTTCTTCCCCCGACTCCACCGCCAGCGTGTACCGCTGCAGCAGCATCGCGGCGACCAGCGTCATCTCCAGCACCGCGAAGTGCTGGCCGATGCACACCCGCGGCCCCGTGCCGAACGGCAGCCAGGCACCGCGTGGCAGCGGCGGCGCATCGGCGGTGAACCGCTCGGGGCGGAACACCTCCGGCTCGGGAAACCAGCGCGGGTCGTGGTGCAGCACCCACGGCGTCAGGCGCACGAGGCTGCCGGCCGGGATGCGCCACGGGCCGACCTGTGCGTCCTTCACCGCCCGCCGGCTCATCAGCGCGGGCACGGGCGGGTACAGCCGCATCGCCTCCTTGAGCGTGGCGCCCAGCCAGTCGAGCCGGGGCAGGTCGGCGGGCGTCGGGTCGCGGCCGGCCAGCACCTGATCGACCTCGTCGCGGGCGCGGCGAGCGATCTCCGGGTGCTCGGCCATCAGGCGGCTCCACCACAGCAGCGCCGTGGCCGAGGTCTCGTGGCCGGCCTGGAAGATCACCAGGCACTGGTCGTGCAGCTCGGCGCGGCTCAGACCGCCGCCCGTGGCCTCGGGATCCCCGGCGTCCTCGTCGCGGGCCGCGAGCATCATCGCCAGCACGTCGTCCGTCGGCACGGCGGCGGGGTCGGCCGACTGGGCGTGCAGGCGGGCGTCGATGTGGTGGTCCACCAGCCCGTGCAGCGTGCGCAGCGCCCACCGCTTGCGGGCCTTGCCGGGCAGCGGCAGCCAGTCCGGCAGCGTCAGCGGCAGGAACATCTCGCGCATCGCCTGCCGGCCGAGCGCCTGCGTCGCCTCGCTGGCCTCGCGGGCTTCGTCACGCGCCTGGCGGCCGAACAGGGTGCGCAGGATCACGTCCATCGTCAGCCGCGTCATCAGCGCGTCCACCTCGACACGGGCGCTTGCCTGGCCGGGGGGCACGGCGTCGTCGAGCGCCCGCCGTGCCGCGTCCACCATCAGCGCCGCATAGCCCGCCACCCGGCGCGGCGCGAAGCCAGGGCGCAGCAAGCGGTGCTGGCGCTTCCACGTCTCGCCCTCGACAGTGAGCAGCCCCTGGCCGAAGACCTGCGAGAAGACCTCGATGCCGCGCTCCCAGCGGATGAAGTGGTCCGCCTGTTCCACCAGCACGGCCCGCACCAGCTCCGGCGAGAACACGTCGTAGGCGTGCTCGGGGCCGATGTGCATGTAGGTGATGTCGCCGTGCGCGTGCTGCAGGCGCTGCACGAAACCAAGGTAGTCGCGTGACAGGGCGCGCAGCAGCGGCAGCCCCCACCAGGGGCTGGGCGGGCCGGGCGGACGCGGCACGGCGGCGGGGGGCGTGGTCAGGGTGGTGTTCATGGTGCGCCGATGCTGCACCGGGCCACGGCCGGTTGTCTTGAACGAATTCGACAGCCAGGGGCAGGATGGACCGCCCTACACTGCCCCGCATGCACGAGGTCAGCCCTTCCGATGAAGCCCGCCTGTGGCTGCCGCGCCTGTCGCTCACGGCCTGCCTGCGCGCCGTGCTCAGCCGCAGCACGCTCGGTCGCCCGCCCGCCGAGGCCCGCGGCGTCAACCACTTCCCGGCCACGCCGGTCTGCACGATCAGTTGGTTCTTCGAAGGCCACAGCGAATGGCTGGACCCGACGCTGGCGCCGATGCCGACCGACCCCGTGCGCTTCAGCGGCCCCCAGACCGGCCCGACCACCAGCCGCGACACCGGGCCGGGCCACGGGATGATGCTGATGCTGCTGCCGGACGCGCTGCACGCGATGACCGGCCTCGATCCGAGCGCCTGGATCGACCGCACCGTGGCTGCGCACGCGGTGCTGCCGCCGGACTGGCTGGCGTGGGGCGAGGCGGTGCGGCGGGCGGCGGATGACGAGCGGCGCGTGGCGCTGATCGCGAACTTCCTGGAGGCCCGCTGGCAGGCCGCACGCCCCGCCTCCACCGCCGTGCTGGGCAGCCCGCTGCTGCACGACTGGACGCAGGGGCTGGCGCTGCGGGCGGCCAGCTCGGCGCCGGGACGCAGCCTGCGGCAGTTCGAGCGCCGCATCAAGCGCTGGACCGGTCAGCCGCTGCGCCAGCTCAAGGGCATCAGCCGCACCGAGGTGGTGTTCTTCGAGGTGCTCGCCGCGCAGCAGCGCGGGGCGGTCGATTGGGCCGATGTCGCGGTGCTCGGCGGGTTCGCGGACCAGTCGCACCTGTGCCGCGAGACGCGCCGCGTTACCGGCTTCAGCCCGGAGGAGCTGCGCCAGCGGATGCGGGGGGAGGAGAGTTTCTGGGTGTACCGGCTGTGGGGGGCGGTGATGGAAGGGGCGCAGGCAGAACGTCCCGCAGGGCGAAGCGATAGGGGTAGTCGTCCAGCACTGGGTCAGGATCACGGCTGAAGTGCTCGACCTCCCGCCGCCGGGCCTTGTTGCGTTCGGGGGTGTCGAGTCCGTAGAGCTGGATGGTCCTGTTCGCCCGGTGTCGATCCGCCTCGCTCGCATCCGGTCGGGGCTGCAGGCGACCTGTGCGGTGATCCAGCAAGAAGAAGTCCTCGAAACAGTAGCCCGGCTCATCCGGCTGCAGCAACGCTGCGTCAAACAACTCGCGTTTGGTGGACTGGCAGACTGTCCTGGTCAAGTTATTTCGCACAGCCCGACAGGTTGTGTGATTGCCGATTGCTGCTCGAAGGCATTGGGAGGCAAGTTGCCCAGTGTGGAGTGCAGACGCACGCTGTTGTAGAAGCTGACGATGTAGTCGGCGATGTC